>DASUZK010000028.1:0-26619 GCA_036376915.1 Solirubrobacterales bacterium | reverse complement strand
TTCGACCGGAATCGGCCCGTCGGCGGTCGAGGTCGAAGAGGTAGACGGCGAAGGCGAGGACGAAGAGGGCCTCGGCGGTCTCCTTGAAGGTTCCTTGGGCGTAGTAGGAGGCGCTGAGGTAGGTGATCGCGACCAGCGCCGCCGCGGCGACTCGCCGACCCGGGCCTAGGTCGCCGAGGGCCACCAGCGCGGTCAGCGCGGTGAGGATCCCGATCGCCAGGATCTGGCCGACAAATGCCTGACCGAGCCCGACCCCCGGCAGCACGGCGACCGTGTCGGCGAGCGCGTGCGGCCCCAGCGGGTAGCCCGCTTCCGGCGTCGGCCCGAGGCCGCTGCGCAGCCACTCGGCCCAGGCCAGGTGCAGGCCGAGGTCGTTGTTGAAGCCGACCCCGAGCAGGCCCCAGCGTCCGCTGATCGCAAAGGGGATCGAGAGGATCACGGCGACGAAGACGGCGACTAGCACTCCCAGCCACAGCGAGCCCTCGGCACGCCCGGGTCGCCGCCAGAGCACCAGCGCCGCAGCCCCGACGAGGACGATCGCCCCGAGAGTGGCGCTGGTCGCGTGCCCTGGTGCGCGGGCGAGGAAACCGGTGACCGTGATTACAGCCCCGAAGCCGACCGCGGGCGCCAGCCAGCTGCGCGAGTCACCTCCCCCCGCGAGGCTGAGGATTGCGCGTCCCACCAGCATTGAGGCGGCGCAGATCAGTGCCGCCGCGGCGTAGGTCCCGATCATCAGGGGCGGAAACTATGGCAGCGGCGCATGCCGCCGCCGCCTCGGCTCAATACTTCTCCGCCGCCCGCTCCAGCGCCTCGCGCAGGTTCTCGCCGCGCAGCGGCTCCTCGTGCCCGGCGCACACGGTCGCCGGTTCCAGCGCCGCCAGCCTCCGCACCGAGTCCTTCGCCTTGGCGTGGTCCCAGTTCCAGGCGGGGTGGGGGACGCTCGCCTCGCCGGCCGGCAGCGGCCGCCCCATCCGCACCGAGTCGGCCAGGTAGATCACGTCGCTGACGAGGGCGAGCCGGTCGCTCTCGCGCCAGAGGCCGATCAGCCCCGGCGCGTGCCCGGGGAAGTGGAGAACCTGGAAGCCGGCCACCTCGTCGCCCTCGACGACGGTCCCGTCGATCTTCACGGCCCCGCCGTCCCAGCGCCGCATCAGGAGCGGGTAGGCGCGGCGGGCCAGCACTGAAGGCAGTTGCGAGATTTCCATGTAAGGGGCGATCGGAGCGTCGCTTTCGGCGTCCGCGACGTCGTCGGGGTGGCAGTGGACCGGCGCCTCCAGCCGCGGCGCGGTGCCGCGATGGTCGGCGTGCGCGTGACCGAGCACGATTCGCTTCAGCCCTCCCAGCCGCTCGGCTGCGGCTCGCGCCTTCTTCGTCATCGACTTGGTTCCGGCGTCGAACTGGACAACGCCCCCCTCGTCCTCGAGGAAGTAGACGTTCATCGCCTTTTTGATGTCCCCGCGTAGCAGCCAGACCCCGTCAGCAACCATCTCCATGATGAGATCAGCCTAATGCCAACCGCTTGGAAAGCTGGAATGGTCGTTCTGATCGCCTGCCTGCTGGCGTCGATGGCGATCGCGATCTTCCGCCTCGCCACGACCCCGACCGAGATCCTCGGCGATGGCTTCCGCGGCCTGCCCGTTCGCGCCCACGACTCCCGTTAGTATCGGCCGCGTTCAGCGACCGAGCAAAGGGGGCGGCGTGTTCACTCGCATCGTGGTTGGAACCGACGGGTCCGATACTGCCGCCGAGGCCGTGCGCCAGGCGGTCGACCTGGCCAAGCTGTCGGGCGCCCAGCTCGGCATCGTCAGTGCCTACGAGCCCCTTTCCAAGCGCCAGATCGAGGCGGAGAAGGAAGGCGCCCCGGCCGACGTCCAGCACGAGATCGGCCCCCGCGAGGACGTCAACCTCGTCCTCGACGCGGCGGCCGCGTCCGCCCGCAAGGAGGGCGTCGAGGTGCAGACGCATCCGGTCGAGGGAGAACCCGCCGAGGCGATCCTCAATGTCGCCGAAGAGACCGATGCGGACCTGATCGTGGTCGGCAACAAGGGCATGACCGGGGCTCGCCGCTTTCTCCTCGGCAGCGTCCCCAACAACGTCTCCCATCACGCGCCATGCAGCGTAATAATCGTCCGCACGACCTGACGGCGCCTGGCCTTCGCATCTCGGCGTCCTCGGTCGCTTGCGTGCAGAGCACGCGGCGCTCCCTGCGTCCTTGACCTGCTCGACCAGGCGCCGTCAGGTGCCTGAGGAGGTAGCCGCGGCGGCGTCGATCAGGCCGGCGCCTTGGCGCGTCGCGGGCAGGCCCAGGTCGCGCGCGGTTTGCCGCAGGCGCTTCGTCACCGCTCCGACCTTCCCCTTCTTCTTCGCCTTGCGGTCGATGACGCCGCTGGCGAGGACCATCGCAGCGACTCCGGAGACGTGGGCCGCGGCCATCGAGGTGCCCACGTAGCTGCTCGGCTCGCTGAATTCGTCCGTGGTGCGGTCCTTCAGCGTCACCTGGTAGATCGCGTCGGCGGAGACCGAGGGGCAGCCGATCGCCGGCGTGCCTCCCCCCGGCGCGAGCACGTCGACCCCCTTGCCGGCCAGCGAGTAGCTGCCGATGCAGCCGCCCTGGGTGCTGCCGCCCACGCCGATCGCGTGCGGTCCGGTGGAGGGAGGGGAGACGCACGCCTCCGAGCCGTCGTTTCCCACCGATGCCACCGTGACGACGCCGCGCTGGTAGGCCTGGCGCAGGGCTTCGTCGACTCCGGGCACCTGCCTGTCACAGCCGAAGTTGAAGCTCATGTTGATCACGTCGGCCCCGTGCGCGGTGGCGAAGCGGATCCCCCTGGCGATGCCGTCCGCGCGGCCCCGGCCGAACCGGTCGAGGACGCGCACGGGCATCAGCTTCGCTCGGAAGGCGAGGCCCGTGAGGCCGATGCCGTTGTTGGTCTTCTCGGCGATGGTGCCGGCGACGTGGGTGCCGTGCCCGTTTTCGTCGAGCGGCAGGTTGTCGTCGTCGACGAAGTCGTAGCCCTTGACGAACTGGCCGGAGGCGAAGTCGGGGCTGCGCAGGAAGCGTGGCGACAGCGTCCGGTAGGCAATCCCGGTGTCGAGGACGGCGACGGTGACCCCCTGCGCACCCGGTCGCCCGGCGGCCACCAGGTTTTCCCAGGCGCCGATCGCGTCGATGCCCCCGGGGGAGACCGGCAGCAGGGGGGTCGATTCGCCCTGCCAGGGCAGGAAGTTCCACTGCTTCGCAACCCACCCGCCCGGCGGTCCGGGCGTGCCGGTGATCGGGCCCGGGTCGTTGGGGACCTGGGGTTCGACGACCGGCGTGGTCGAGGCCGTGGCGATGTGGTTGGGCGACGCATACGCGACTCGCGGGTTGGCGCGCAGCGCCGCAACCACCGCGGTCACGTCGGCGCTCCGCCTCAGGCCGAAGGTGCCGGCCTCGCCGCCGTCGAGCTTGAGGACCACCTGGTGGGGCACGAACCCGTGGGACGAGCCGACGCCGACCGCCGCGCGTGCCTGTGCACCCGCAAAGGAGAGCGTCGCGAGCAAGGCGACGGAGGCGGCGATCGTAAGGCGTCGGTTCATCTGTTCTGCGCTCGCGGAATCCCTGCATTCGGCGAGCTATTCCTTAACACCGGCCCGCTCGCGAAGTTGTTGGTCGCACATACTCTCGTATGCATGGAGACCTATGCCTCACAGGATCCGCATGAGCAGCTGATGGCTCTCGCGATCGAGCGCGCCCGCCAGGCCGTGGCTCATGGGGACGTGCCGATCGGCGCCGTCGTCGCCCGCGAGGGCGAGCCGCTGGCTGCCGCCGGCAACGAGCGCGAGCTGCGCCGCGACCCCACTGCCCACGCCGAGATCCTCGCCATCCGTGCCGCCGCCGAGGCCCTGGGGGGCTGGCGCCTCCCCGGCACGACGCTCTACGTCACCCTCGAGCCCTGCGCGATGTGCGCCGGTGCGATCGTCCTCGCCCGCATCCCGACCGTCGTCTACGGGGCCTCCGATCCGAAGGCGGGCGCCGCCGGCAGCGTCCTCGACGTCCTCGCCGAGCCCGCCCTCAACCACCGCCCCGAGGTCGTCGGCGGCGTGCTCGAGCCCGAGTGCGCCTCGCTCCTCTCGGAGTTCTTCGCCGCGCGCCGCTGAGTCAATACCCTTGGGGTCCCGGAGAGGTGTCCGAGTGGCTTAAGGAGCGCGACTGGAAATCGCGTGGGCGGGGTTAACCCGCCTCGTGGGTTCGAATCCCACCCTCTCCGTTCGCGATGGCGCGCCTGCCTTCGCACGGAATGCTCGTGGTGAGAGTTGTTTGCGTGGCCCTGGTCCTGCTTGCGCTGGGCTCTGTCTTCGGGCGCCAGGCCGTTGCCGCCGAGTGGCGGGAACTGCCGGTCGTGCCTGCCCTCGGACCTGTCGTCGCCGGCCATCTCGAGAAGGTCGCGAGCCGCGGGGAGCGGTTCGGCAACCGCCCCGGGGTCGTCGCCAAGATCGGCGACAGCATCACCGCTTCGCCGTCGTTCCTGCAGGCGCTGGCGTGTTGGCCGGCCGAACTGGGGCCCTATGAGGAGCTGCAAGGGACGCTTGGGTTCTTCGGACGAACCCCCCTGCCCAGTGGCTCCGAGGAAGCTCAGTGCCCGGTCAGCAACAGCTATTCGCGCCTGGGCGTAGCCGCGGTCGGGGGATGGAAGGCGGCCGATGCGCTTCTGCCGCGCGAATCCTTCCCGGAGTGCCAGGGGCTGCCCGCCGTCAGCTGCGAGCTGGCGCTGATCCACCCGTCGGTCGCCCTGATCATGTTCGGGACCAACGACCTGAAGGTCATCTCCGCGACCCAGTTCCGCCTCGACCTCGCTCGAGTCGTACGGCGCGTGTCCAGCGCCGGGACCATCCCGGTGATCAGCACGATCCCGCCTCGGGCCCTCCAGCCGTTCTCGGGGCGGGTGGCGCGATTCAACGCCGAGATCGCCGCCTTGGCCGAGAACCGGGCGCTGCCGCTCTGGAACTACTGGCGACAGATGGTCGACCCCGGGGTTCCCCGCGGGGGCCTGAGTCGAGACGGCGTCCACCCGAGCGTTCTCTGCCCACCCTGCACCGCGATCGACTTTTGGCCGGCGGAACTGAGGCAGGGGTATGCCCTGCGCAACCTCGGTGCCCTGCTCGTCCTGGATCGGCTGCGCAGGAAGGTCCCGCTGGTGGAAGGTCCGTAGGGACGGGCCGCTAGCCGGGGACGCCGCGAGGGCGCCCGGCCCTCAGCGCCAGCTTGCGAGCCCCACGGACCAGCGCATACGAGCCGATGGCCAGCGCGAGGGTCCCGCCCACCGTCAGCACGTAGCGGGCGGGAACCGCCAGGTCGGTCTCGGCGAGGGAGCTCTGCAGGGCGACGAGGAACGGGATGTGAACGAGGTAGATCCAGAAGCTCGCGTCGGAGAGATAGCGCAACATGCGCGACTCCTTGCGGACGTATCGTGCCAGTACTCCCCAGATTCCGAACAGGGTGAGCCAGCAGACCATGCCGACGGCGAACAGCCCGTAGGGGCGCAGCTCGTCGATCTCGGCCAGTACGCCCGGCGTGCCGACGTTGCCGGTGAAGTCGCCGTTGTCGTAGAAGAGGAGGAAGGCGGGCATGGCGATCAGCACCCCGGCCGCGAGCCGCAACCAGGCACCGCGCTTGAGCTCCTCCAGGAGGTTGCTCTGGCCGCTGAGGAGCCAGCCGAAGACGAAGAAGAAGCTGTAGTACGCGAAGAGGGTCGGGGCGGGGATCAGCGAGCTGGATGCGGATCCTCCCGCCACCCACCCGGTCTTGGTGCTCAAGATCGCCGCGCCGATCGATGCCAGGGCCGGGACGGCCCACCACGATTTCATCAGCTTGCGAAAGCCGCGGTTGAGGGTCGCCCCCAGCCCGGGCGCCCGCTGGATCGCCAGCCAGACGCCGATGGCGAGCACGGAGATCATCAGCAGGTAGGCGATGAACCACAGGTGCCGCGGCGTCAGGCTGAAGACGTTGGCGAGATCCAGTTCCCGCTTCGCCGGAAGCGCCTCGTTGCGAGGCCAGAGGGCGGCCGCGCCGATGACGAGGAAATTGGCCAGTGGCACGACCGTCAGCATCCCAACAGCAAGAGGTAGACCGAGCCGGCGAAACCGGGAACGCAGCTGCTGGGCGGCCGTGGATCGTCGCAGCGTGCTGGCGGCCAGGAAGCCGGAGATCGCGAAGAACAGCGGCATGTGCCAGGTATGGACGAACCAGACCGCGGCATCGACGAGCTTCGAGCCCCCGTCGCCCTTCTGGACATAGCGAGCGGCGTGGTAGGGAATCAGGAGGAGGATCGCCGAGACGCGAATGGCGTCCAGGTGATGGCGACGTTGGCTCCCACCTCCAGACATAGAACCAGGGTAGGCGGTTGGGATTGCGAGCCGAGAGGGAGGTCGCTACGCGGCGACCGGCATGCGCGACGGCAGCGGTACGACGATCGCCTCGCGTTCCGGGGTCGGTGCCGAGGGGCGGTGGCCGCGCAGGCGCTCGTGGCTGCAGACGACGTAGCACCACTCCATCAGGCGCATGCGCGAGTCCGGGTCGATGTCGGCGATCGTCGCGCCGACCAGCCAGCGGCCCTCCGCCTCGCGGCAGGAGCGGACCTCGACCTGGGCCGCGACCTCGTGCGTCGCGCCGGCCGCGTCGCGC
This sequence comes from Solirubrobacterales bacterium, assembly GCA_036376915.1. Lineage (GTDB taxonomy): Bacteria > Actinomycetota > Thermoleophilia > Solirubrobacterales > 70-9 > VRUE01. Next base: position 19,955 of record DASUZK010000028.1, on the reverse strand, counting down.
AGCTCGAGCAAGACAACGGGGTGCGCTCCCACCTCCAGCGGCGCCTCCATCACCAGGCCGACGCCGGCGGAGCTGGCGTCGACCAAGCGCCCGGGCACGTGTCCGTCCTCGGAGAAGCACTGGGCGGGGGCGTCGCCCTCGAAGCGGTAGACGAGACGCCGTTGCCGGCGTCGCCCGACCGCCAGCAGCGTGCGGGCGATCCGGCGCAGCTCGATCAACCCCAGCAGCGGCACGATCACCGCGGCCACGCCGGGCAGGTCCGGCAGCGGCCCGGCGCCGGCGAGGTCGAGCAGGCGCATCGCGGTCCCAAGGCCCAGCAGCACGGCGCAGGCGAGGACGAGGTGCAGCTTGCGCACAGCCTCGATCCCACCTCCGTCCGTCCCCTGCTTCGGCGTCACCTTGAAGGCGGTGCGGCTGGGGCGCAGGACGCAGCGCAGCGCCCGCGTGTATATCTCCATCGTCAGCAGCTCGTAGTGGGCGGTCTCGCCGATCTTCATGTAGCCACGTGCCAGCGCCGTGCCGGCGCTGAGGTTGAGTGTCACCGCCGGCAGCCACAGCGCCGCCAGCGCGACCACGCTGATCTTCATCGGCATCGCTCCCGTCCACAGCACCAGCCCCAGCGTCACCAGCAGCAACAGCCGCATCGGCGGCGCCAAATAGGCGGCGAGGCTGGCGAAGTAGGAGAGTCGCTGCAGCGGGCGCAGCTCGCGAGCGCGCAGGGGGGACTCGGGAAGGGTGAAGACGGCGAGGTTGCCGCGGGCCCAGCGGTCGCGCTGCAGCAGGTAGCCGTCGAGGTCGTGCGGCGCCAGGCCCTGAACCAGCACCTCGTCGTGGTAGCGGCTGCGCCAGCCGTGGCGCTGCATGCGGATCGTCGTGTGGAAGTCCTCGGCGATCGTCTCCGTGGCGACGCCGCCGATCTCGAGCAGAGCCTGGCGGTGGATCAGCGCCGCCGAGCCGCACCAGTAGGCCGCGCCGTGACGGTCCTTGCCGGGGCAGACGACCCGGTAGAAGAGGGACTGCTCGTGCCGGCCGACGACGTAGTGCTGGACCGAGTCGTGGTTGAAGAAGTCGTGCGGGGTCTGCACCAGCCCCATCCGCTCGTCGTCGAAGTAGCCGACGAGCGCGTCGAGCGCGTCCGGCATCGGCACGTGGTCGGCGTCGAGCATCAGCACCAGCTCGCCCTCGGTCCGGCCCAGCGCCGCGTTGATGTTGCCGGCCTTCGCGTGCGAGTTGTCGGGTCGGGTCAGGTAGCGGGCGTCGGCTGTCCGCGCCAGCTCCTCCATCTCGGGCCGCCGCCCGTCGTCGAGCAGGTAAGTCGTGTGCGGGTAGGTGAGCGCCCGGCAGCCGGCCAGTGTCGCCGCCACCACCTCGGTCGGCTCGTCGTAGGTGCAGACGTAGATGTCGACGGATCGCCCGGGCGTCGCCGCCGGCCGCACGGCCGGCCGTCGCGCCCACGAGAACCAGGCCAGGGTCGCCAGCGCCCAGAGCCCGTAGATCTCCGTCACCAGCAGCATCGCGAAGGCAACCGGGCTGGCCCCTTCGCTGCTCCACCCGATCCGCCAGGTCAGGTAGCCGAGGCCCCAGAGCAGAGCCGCGATTGCCAGCAGGCGCAGCAGGGCGGGCCGCCGGTCGAAGAAGCGCCCGAGCCGCGTCTGCTCGTTGCCTTGCATGCGGGAGCATCGGCCCTCCCCGCCACCACCTTGAGTTGCGCCTAGAATCGGTCTCCGACGTGTCCCGGAGGGGTGCCGGAGTGGTTGAACGGGGCAGTCTCGAAAACTGTTGGCGTCGCAAGGCGCTCGTGGGTTCGAATCCCACCCCCTCCGCTTCTCAACCTGCCCTTAAGATGCCGAACCTCTGAAGGAACCGTCGTGTTTGAGACGATGGGCATGGGACGCAAAGCGATGAAAGGGAGATGCGCGGTGGGGAAGAAGAGCTTCGGCCTGTTGGGCGCGGTTGTCCTGGCGATGGCGATGCTGGTGCTGCCGGCTCAGGCGGACGACGCAGAACGAGAGGCCTACAAAGAAGCCGTCGAGCCGATCTGCAAGGCCAACACGCAGGCCAACGAACGGATCCTGAAGGGGGTCCGCGCCAAGGTCAGGGCCGGCAAGCTGAAGGCCGCGGCCGGCCAGTTCTCGCGTGCCGCCACCGCTCTGCGCAAAACGCATAAAGAACTGAAGGCCGTTCCCCAGCCCCCGGCCGACCAGGCCAAGCTCGCCAAGTGGCTGAAGTACGTCGAGGAAGAGGCGAGCCTCTTCCAGAGGACCGCCAAGAAGCTCAACGCCGGAGACAAGAACGGAGCGCTGGCGATGGTGATCAAGCTCGAACACAACGCCAACCTCGCCAACAACCAGGTGCTCGGCTTCGAATTCCGCTACTGCCGCTTCGAACCGTCCAAGTTCACGTAGCGTCGGCGCCCCAAAGAGGCCGGGTCTGGGCTAGCCTTGGATCTGCGTCTGGCGCGTTTGTCGGACATAGTCCGAGGAAAGCGCCATCCCGCCCAGGTAGCTCAGTTGGTAGAGCACTTCCATGGTAAGGAAGGGGTCACGAGTTCGAGTCTCGTCCTGGGCTCTAATCGTCGTCTGAGCAGGCGGTTTGCCGCCTTTGACCGGTAGGCTCCCGCTTCGTGGACTTCGCTCTCACCGACGAGCAGGAGGACTTCGTCGACGCGATCCGGCGCTACTGCGACCACGAGTGCGGCACGCCGGATCAGCGCGAGCGCCTCACCGACGGCTACCGCGAGCACCACAACGAGACGATCTACAGGGAGATGGCCGAGCTCGGCTGGACCGGGATCACGATCCCGGAGGAGTACGGCGGTTCCGGCGGGACGATGCTCGACGCCTGCATCTTCATGGAGGAGACCTCGCGCGCGCTGGCCCCGATCGGCGGCTACGCGACGACGCTGATCGTCGCCGGTGCCGCCAACCGCTTCGGCACCGAGGAGCAGAAGGAGGAGATCCTCGGCGGCATCGCCGAGGGTGCGGTCGAGGCGATCGCGATGACCGAGCCCGAGGCCGGCTCCGACGTCGGAGCCCTCTCCACCTCCGCCGAGGCGGTCGATGGCGGCTACGTCATCAACGGGCAGAAGGTCTTCTGCTCCAACGCCCACATCGCCGACCACGTCCTCGTCGTCTGCCGCACCACTCGCTCGGCGTCCAAGCACGACGGCATGACGATGATCTGGGTGCCCCGCGACGCCGACGGGCTCGAGGTGGTCCCGATCGACACGATGGGCGGCCGCGACACCAACCACCTCTACTTCACCGACGTCGAGGCGCCGGCCGACGCGGTCCTCGGCCAGGTCGACCAGGCCTGGACCCAGCTGATGGCCGGCCTCAACGTCGAGCGCCTGATCCTCGCCGCCACCCAGCTCGGCATCGCCCAGCGCGTCTTCGATGACGTCATCGTCTACGTCAAGGAACGCGAGCAGTTCGGCAAGCCGATCGGCTCCTTCCAGGCGCTGCAGCACCGCATCGCCGACATGGCGACCGACATCGAGGCCGCTCGCCTGATGACCCGCTGGGTCGCCACCCTCGTCGACGAGGACCCCGACGAGATGCTGCCCCGCGAGGCCTCGATGGTGAAGCTCTTCGTCACCGAGGCCGCCAGGCGCGCGGCCCTCAGCGGCATGCAGATGATGGGCGGCTACGGCTACGCCTCCGAGTACGACATGGAGCGCCTAGTCCGCAGCACCCTGGTCTCGACCATCTACGGCGGCACCTCCGAGATCCAGCGCAACATCATCGCCAAGACGTTCGGGCTCTGACCTCGGCATAATTCCTGGAGCAGGAAGCGAGAGCGCCCGTAGCTCAGTGGTCAACGGGGTTTTAACGAGCCCCAAAGAGCGCCGGTCTTTCAAGCCGGAGGTCGAGAGTTCGATTCTCTCCGGGCGCATTCCATTGCTTTCCGGGCAGTGGCGTGCTTTTCCCGGCGCAGAGCGATTTGCGCCGCTTCTCCTCGAATCGCTGTTCCTTGCCGAGCCTTGGCGTTCCTGGCCGTTCCGCAAAGCCGTTGTCTCATCCTGGTCTCACTTCGCGGGGCCGAATAGGGTGCGCTGCATGGCGGAGGACGCACAGGCCAAAGCGCGCAAGGCAGTGCGCCGTGCGCAGGACGACTTCGAGCGCTCCCAGAAGCGTCACGAAGGAGTCCGTGACGCACGACGCAAGAGCTTTAAGAAGGCGCAGGCCGCCGGCCTCTCGACGCGAGAGATCGGCGAGGCGGCGGGTCTGCACTTCACCCGAGTTGCGCGAATTCTCCGCACCAAGCCTTAGAGGCGTTGCTAGGTAGCAACGCCTCTGCTACTCTCGCACCCATCCGAACAACAAAGTGCCCCCGCGCTGGTGGAACAGCCGGGGGCGTGGCACCGAAAGGATGGACCTTCCGATGCAAGGCGACGATACCCAGCGGCGCGCTTTGACGCCCGCCCAAGAGGACGAGATCATGGAACGCTCGGTCCTCACCCAAGCGCTGACCCTGCACCCGGCGCAGCTCACGATCCTTGAGCTGGCGCTTCGGGTCGAGACCGACTGTCAGCGGGGGCGCAGGACGCCCTAGAGCGCGCCGTGCGCGAGCTGAGCCGCGACGGGTTGCTCACCTGCGATTGCCGGCGGATCGCGCCCAGCAGGGCGGCCCTTCGCTTCGACGAGCTGCTCGGTGGCGTCTCGTGAGCTTGAGGGGAAGCGTCAAGGATCTGAAGGGACAGCTTGGGAACAACCTGGCCCGCTGTCGCAAGCGAGCGGGCCTCTCCCAAGACGAGCTGAGCTTTCGAGCCTCGCTGCACCGGACAGAGATCAGCCAGCTTGAGCGCGGGCTGAGGATGGCTCGTGCCGACACGATCCTGCGACTCGCAGGCGCTCTTGAGGTTCCGGTGGGCGATCTCTTCGAGGGACTGGTTTGGGAGCCCGGAGACGTACGGCTGGGGCGCTTCGCGCTCATGCGGGGCGACGGGGGAGAGGAGATCCCTTCGGAGCCTTGACCTTCGGCGGCCCTCGCTTCCGGCAGCCATCCCGAAAGCCCAGATGCATCAAGCCCTCAGAGAACGAGCATCAGACCACCAAGTCGATCCGACGCAACCCGAATTGTCTTGCTGCCCCCCTTGCGCCTTGTCGCTTCGGCCCCGCTGAAGCACCAACCTCGACCGCCGACACATTATGAACCCGAACAGGAGTTCGCTTTTCATGGGTCACAGCGACCTTGTTGATTCTCTAGATCCTCAAGGCGGCTGCGGGTGCTCTCCCCGACCGTCCGCCCGCCGATTTTGGCACGGCTTCGCCGTGCGTTCGGCTTGTGCGGACGGTCGGGCTGAGTGCGACATCGAGGGCACGCTGAGGAATGACCGGGGGCGTAGGACTCGCTTTTCGGACCTAAGAGGCATGGCACGGAAAGCGCCCGAGGCGACCACCTTCTTCACCGAGCGCACGCTGGCCGACTACCTGGCGGTCTCAGACCGCACGATCCGCAACTGGATCAGGCGCGGCGAGCTTCCCTCCTACAAGCTCGGCGCAGCAAGGCGGATCGATCCCGTCGATGTCGATGCCTTCCTCGCCAGCCGCAGGGACGAGGTCGTATGAGACGGCGCGAGGCTCCAACGAAGCGCCGCAACCCTTCCGGCGAGCTGGTCTGGGTAGCTCGCTACACCGGCCGCGACGGCCGCCGCTACATCGCCAAGCCTCACTGGAACGGCGGTAAGGGCACCTTCGCCCTGAAGCGCGAAGCCCAGCAGGCGATAGACGAGGCGTACGGCCTCTCGGACCGCCCTGACACCCTGGGCGAGTACTTCGCCACCTGGACGACTCGCCATCCGCGCTCGGAGCGCACCAACATCACCAACGAGCACCGCATCGGCCGCGTCCTGGAGGTCGAGATCGAGGGACTGCCGCTGAAGCAGTGGCCGATGCGCGAGCTGCGCCGTCGCCACGCCCTCGCCTTGGTCGACCACATGCTGCGGGTTCAGGGGCGAGCGACAACGGGAGTCGTCGGCATCCTGCGTGCGCTCTCGGCGATGGCAGAGGACGCGATCACCGACGAAGTGGCCGACCTCAACCCGTTCAAGGGCGTTCGGGTCAGAGCGAACGACCCGCGAGCCAAGAAGAAGCGCCGCCCGATCCGCGTCTTCAGCTTTGAGGAGATGCACCGCTTCGCCAAGGCGGCAGGCCGCTACGAGGCGATAGTCCGCGTCTTCACCGACACCGGCATGAGGCTGGGGGAGGTGCTGCCGCTGAGGCGCGAGGACTTCGACGGCGAGACGCTGAGGGTCTGCCGTACGGCTCACGAGGGCACGATCCTCGATGGGACCAAGACCGACCACGGCGAGCACGACGCTGGCAGGACCGTCCCGGTCCCGGCGACCCTTGCCTGGATGCTCGAAGCCCAGATCCAGCTCAACGGGAAGGACTGCGATCTCCTCTTCACGACCCCGACCGGCCGCATGTGGCGCGAGCGCAACTTCTATCGCTATGTCTGGAAGCCGACCCAAGAAGCCTCCGGCCTAAACATTCGCCCCCACGAGTGCCGCCACTCCTACGTCACCCACCTACGAGCCGCCGGCATCAATGACGCCGACCTGGCCGAGATCGCCGGCCACCGGGTCGAGACAATGCTGGCGCGGTATACGCATCCGACAGGAAGGGATTTTATGGCGATCCGTGCGGCAATCGATTAGGTACTTCTTAGGAATCCGCAAGGTATGGCAGGATGCCCCAGACCGTCGCCTTTGCAATTCGCGCTTACTACCGCAGTGCGAGACAGGAGATAGATGATGGTAGGGGAGATCATTGCGCCGCCTCGTAGTGGCCTGAGCCAGCCTGCGCGGCTGGTAATTGCCATTACTTATGTGGGGGGCTTGCTGCTCCTAGGCATCTACCTCAACGATCAGTTCTTGCCACCCTTCGGGGTCTCTGGGCTTTGGTTCTACGCGGCCTTTGCGGCGTTGATCCTGGGGGATTTCATCCTGGAGCCCTTCTTCACCAGGCCTGCAGACGCACTCGCAAACGGTGTGGCGCTTGTTTTCGCCGCCGCCTCGGTATCGCTTGCGGGGGTTGAGATCAGCGAAAGTGCGGCGAAGGCCGGTCGGGCTGTGCTTATCGGGTTTGGATTTGTGGTGATCGCGCTTGCGGTGCTCGCTGTCGTATTCAAGGACAGCACTGGCTTCAGAGCGACAATATCTCGATACTCCGCGTTCATTGTTGCTCGTATTGGGCGTGGTCGGGTTCTCTGGAGCATCGTACTTTTCGCGGTCGGATATGCGGCATTTGCCGATTCTGCGAGTAAGATCGCCGCTCTCTACTTGGCATGGATCGTGATCTTTGCCGTCGGCCCTCTGGAGAGGATCGCCCGCCTCTTTCGCCAGAGGCCAAAGGTGGCGTCGCCCGCTGGGGTCATCGAGCGGATCGAGGATCCAGGGATTGCCGTTGCGCGCTTTCCTAGTGGAACGGTGCTCAAACTCGGCGGCCAGCTTCGCATCGAGGAGACTGGCGCCGTGGGAACAATTGTTGATCTCACGACGCTAGTGGATGAACCAGCCGTACGGATCGCTTTTGACGGCGGTGCGAATACACCGATAGGTGCGTCACTGGAATCACTGGATGCGCTGGATGGAGATTCGGTAATTGGGCATGTTGGTGATGGGACGACTCTTGCGGAGTTGCACATCGAGACTGCTCCACAAGCAGCAGCAGCCGGTCTAGAAGAGGCGCGGCTGGTGTCCACCTCCCTTGACGGCCATGAGGTTCTCTACCAGATCATTGAGGCTTTGGTGAGGCCAGAGCGAGAGGACCGATTTCGACGCGATTACGTTCGCGTGAGCGGTCGCAAGCTGGGCGTATGGGACGAGAATAAAACTACGTTCGAGCCGGTTCCATGGATTCCGCTGCCAGGAACTCCTGTGCGCTTGTTGGGCAAGGTAGGAGAGGACCACTTTAGCCCTGGAGAGGTTGGTCATGTTCCCGGTACCAGCTATGGCATTTCAATCGATATGCACCGCGCGGTCACTCATAACACGGCTATCTTGGGCATTCTCGGTGTAGGCAAGACCCACCTGGCTTGGGAGCTAATTCAGCGGATGCTGATCGAAGGTATAAAGGTTGTGGTACTTGATCTGACCGGTCAGTACGCCGTGCACTTTCAGGACGTATGCCCTCCAGAGACGGAACAAGCGATCACAGCTCGAATTAATGAGGCGATCGCCGGAAAGCTAGACAGCAAGCTTGAGGTGGACGGACAGGCAGGCAACATCCTCGAATTTAAGGATGAGATTGAGGATCTTCTGAGCCAGTTTATGGTTGGAGATGAGCGCCTTCTCATTCTCAACCCAACCCGTTTTGAGGTTTCTCGAATGGAGGGTAGGCCTTTCAGTGGCTCTGCGAACTTGCTCGTAAAGCTATCCCCTGTCGAAATTACTCAGATCATTTCAGAGGCATTGCTCGCTCTTGTTCAGTCCGAATTTAGCGAGCGAGCAAAGGTGTGCCTGATTTTGGATGAGGCACATTCACTGGTCCCTGAGTGGAACTCCACCGTGAACGAGGGAGAGAAGAGCGCGGTCAACGGAACTGCAAGGGCAATCCTGCAGGGCAGAAAGTATGGATTTGGCTGCTTCCTCATTACGCAGCGCACTGCAAATGTGACTAAGAGCATTCTCAATCAGTGCAATACGATTTTTGCGTTGCGGATTTACGATGCGACCGGTATGGGGTTCCTTGAGAATTATGTCGGGGCCTCTCATGCTCAATTGCTAGCGGCGCTACCAGACAGGCAGGCAGTCGTCTTTGGACGTGCATCTTCGTGTAATTCACCGATCATTATTCGTCTTAACGAGGAGGCCCAAGTTCGATCTGAGCTGTGGGAGCCAGTCCTCAAGGAGATTCCGACGACGAGCAGTGACTTTCAGGACGTATCGACAGAGGAGACACCTCCTGAGACTGGGGATGAGCCTCCGTTCTGAAGTTTGCCTAACTGAATGCCGAGTTAGTACGGGCTTCGTGTACCTAATGGTACACTGAGAGTTTTCAAGGTGCGCACCGCGACAGAGCTAAGCAGGAAGGTTCGAGTTCCGGGCTATCGAGCGCCCGGACCCACCAGCGTGCCGCCGCCTGCCTTTTTGAGTGTTCCTGTAACCGTTGCGCGTAAGGCAGTGTCGCTTTATCACGAAAAAGGGGCGCCCGCCGCTCGGCGGTACCTCCGTTCCAGCAAGGTGGGTCAATGGGCCGGACACACCAACACCAGCATGGCGACCTCCAACGGCAACGTCCTATCAGGATTTGAGGCCTACATTGCCACTGACGCGAGGGATGGTAGGTCGGTTGCAGAACTGGCCCGCAGCACAGTGCTGACTTGGCCCGCAGGATCGCTGAAAGTCCGGCTCGACGTGATTCTTGCTGATGGAGATGGATTGGCGGGACGGGCGGTCTTTTGGGATGGTCCGGATCTCGCCGAAGCCCAAGCGCCGCTGATCGCGGCTCCCTATGCAGCTGCTCTAGTGCAGCTTCACCCAAAAGCGTCGTTTACTGGAGTTGGGGTCTGGCAGGCTCGTCGCCAAACTTATGTCGAGGTGCCAATCGCAAGCGCGCTGAGTCAGATCCGAGCTGCCCAGCGGCTTCAGTTTTCCCTCTAGCGGTCGTCGGGCGCATCCTGGGCGGTGGCGAAGCGAAGCTGCGCAGCCGCCGGAAGGCGACGGTCTTACCTTGACATCCGGCTTCTGCGCCGTCGGATAGAAACCGCACTGGTGTTGCCGAGCGAGGAGACCATCGAGAAAGCCGTCCTGGAGCTCGACGCGGGCTGCTTCCAACAACTCGCCGAGCGCTATGGCGCGTTGATCTGGCCCGACCGGTTCGCGGGCCAGCTGATCCAGGGCCGAAACGCAGACGGCAAGACGATCGCCGGGTGGCCCGATTCCTATGCGCTGAGTTCCGATGGGCGGATCGATGCACTCGAGGCGACGATCGACCAGCGCAACTGGCGCGGGCATCTGAGCGAAGACATCGAACGGGCAGAGGCACTGCCCGAGCCGGGGCTCGGTGGCTTCGCGTTCATCTCCTCGGCGCCGACCCCCGAACCGTCGAAGCTGACGAGCGCGAAGCAGTCCCTGAGCCGATTGGGCGTACCGGAGGACCGCCAGAGCTTCGTCTTCCGCCAGAGCCTGATCTCCGGTCTGCGTGCGGGGCGCTTCGCGCCTCTTTGGTCTTCCCTGCTTGGCATCACGGTCTCCGTTCTGCCCTTCGTCGACTTGCGTAAGGCCTCGATCTATGGCACCGGCAGGGCGACCCAGTTCATCCCGACCCGACGGGAGTACGAAGACCGCTCGGTCGTCTTCCCCGCCTTCGGCGAGACCGTCCGAAAGCGCCTCGGCCGCCACCGATTCGCCTTCGTCCAGGGCCGCTGGGCCTCCGGGAAGACCGCCCTCGCGGCCTGCCTCGGCTGGGACCGCTCGGACGAGGGATTGCCGGTCTACTACGTCGACCTGGCCGATCCCGCGGCGAGTGGGCTCGATTTCATCTCTCGCGCGAGCGAGGCGATTCTCACTCGGGGAGACGATGGCGTCCTCTTCATCGTCGACAACGTCCACCAAGGCGAAGCCACCGCGCGCGAGCTCCACGAGCAATGGCGCGCCGCGGACACCGGCGCCGAGCTCCTCTTCCTCGGACGGCGCGCCGAGTCGGCGGTCTTGATGAAGGGGATCGATCCACCACTTGGAAACCTGGGGAAGGGCGCCCTCGAGCTGCGCGTTGACCGCAGGACCCTCTGTGGGGTTTACGAGCGGATGCTGAGGCGGGAAGGAAAGGAGGTTCGGGAGGTTCCCTACCCGGTCCAGCGCCGATGGCTTGCACAGTTCGGCGGCGACCTAATCGCCTTCTCGGCCGCGTTGGCGCGCACCGACGTCGGGCCCCCGGATTGGGCGCTCGACCCCGATGCCCTCCAAGCCCACCTGCACGAGCGGTATCTGAGCGGTCGTAGCGTCGAGGAGCAGCGAGCTCTCTGCATAGTCGCCGACCGCTCCGCCCTGGAGTTGGGCACTCCCGAGCACTTGGTCACCGCAAAGGCGGTGAAGCCGGCGCTCGAAGACGGTCTGCTCGAACGCCGAGGCGCGGAGATACGGACGGTGCACCCGGGCCTCGGCGACCTGATTGTCTCCGCCGCCGGCGCGAGCATCGGCGACTTCGCGAGCCTCATCGGCAGTGGCGTCGAGGAGAGCGATTTCGTGACCTCGATCATCACGGCCCGGCGACTGGCCCTGCGTGGGCAGAGCCAGATCGCAGGCATCATCCTGCGCCGTTGGATCGCGACTGGGACCCCACTTGACGAGATCCTTCTAGCGATGGGGGGAGGAGTCTCGACCCGCATCGTCCTCCTACGGGACATCCTCGGCGAGGAGACCACGATGAGGCTGCTCGGCTCGCCCGAAGCAATGCGGGGCTTCGTCGAGGCAGCGCCACTCGAAGACCTGATCGGCTTCGCCCGCGCATCGCTCCGCCGCTTTCCGACCCTTCATCCGCCCTTCGACTCGGCCCTCGACGAGGCGCTCTCGACCTCCTCTCTGGACATCGAGAGGCTGGCGGCCGAAGCGGCGGCGCGGCCGCGTTCCCTTCCCCTGATCAGTAGGCACCTCAAACGGATAGATCCCCGACTCCGGGAGCGAGTCCTGCGCCACATGGTCTCCTCGGGGTCCTTTGCGGCCTGCTTGCGCGACAGTGTCGGTTTCAGGAAGGCCCGTTGGCGGGATTTGATCGACGCCGCCTCGGATTTCGATTTCGTCGAAGCCGAGCTCGCCGGGCTGCTGGCCTCCGATCCCGAGCTGACTTTTCGGCTGCTCGTTTTTCGGGGTCTGGGAGGAGGAGTCGAAGCGGTCACTGCCGCTGCGCGCTCGCCTTTGGTCTCAGAGGCGTTCCTCTCCGCACTGCGCTCCGATCCATTCCACGAGGCCGCGCTCGCGGAGGCGCTCAGCTACGGCATGCGGAAGTTGGCCTCGCTCGTGGAGCTGGTCGCCGAGTTCGATCCCGATTTTCTTCCCACCCTCGACGGGTTGGCGGCGCAGGAGGACACCATCCGCGCCCACCTGAGCAGATCGAGGGCGGGTCCGAAGGCCATCCGCCGCCTGTTGACGAGCCTGGACGGGCGCTGCCCTGCCCTTCACGAAGTGTTCTCCGCCGCCATCGACGACCTCGACCTGCGCTACTAGGCGACCGTCGAGGTGCCCGACCTTCGGGTCGAAACGACCGACCGGACAAAGTCGCATCTCGGTCACATAACCGCCGCTAGTCCGCTGCCCAAGCGGCCACCCCTCAGCCTTTCAAGCCGGAGGTCGAGAGTTCGATTCTCTCCGGGCGCATTTCCGCTGCTTTTGGAGCGGTGCCGCGTGTTGCTCATACCATTTAGTCGAGGTGTAGCTCGCCTACGGGGTTATTCAGTCTCAGCGAAGCTCATTTAGTGAGCAGACTGTAGTACTCGAGCGCATAGCGGCGAATGTATGGATCGCGGTCATCGAGCAGGCCTTCGATACGCGGCAGGAGGCTCGGCTCCAGACGATCTCCCAGGGCCGACATCGCCTCGAACCGAACACTCTCGTCGCTGTCGTCGAGGCCAGCGAGGAACGGACGCAGCGCGGCAGAAATAGCAGCGTCGCCTTGGTCGGTACGCTCGACTGAGGCCTGTGCCTCGGTCAACGCCTCGAGCGAAGTCCTCAAGATGGCGACCTCTCGTTCCAGATCCTCTGTCACGAGACTCTGCTCGCCTGGGCGGCTTGCCTGCGCCTTCCTACCTTGCAGCGCCTGGTCGACCTCGTCGAGCCGCTTTGTCAGGGTGTCGCGGTCACGCTCGTCAATCTTGCTCGCATCCTCGCCGCCCGCGGGGATCCGGAGCTCGGTCGCATCCTCTCCGTCATGGTCTTGAAGCTCGGCGATCGCGAGAGGGGGGAGCACTGGGATCGGACCCAATGCCGGCTTCGGAAAAGCGGGTTTTTCCCAGAGTGAGCGCAACAGCGTCTCCAGGCCGGCCGAGTCGAAGGCGGAGATGACAAAGCGCTCGCTAAATCCGAAGAGGTCGCTCGGGATGTCGCCCTCGTTGCTTCCCGGCAGAAGGACGACCTTCACTCGCCGGAGGGCTTCATCCTGGCTGCGCTCGAAGATCGCCTTGATGGCCGCTGCCTCGCGGGCCGCACCGGCCCCGACTCCCTCTGCTTCCTCGCCTTCCCAGCGGCGTTTGTATGCCGGGTCGACGGCGACAAGAGTGAAGTCGCTCTTGTCGATCAGGTTCGGGCCGAAGGTCGTCCATTGGCGATGGTCAGATCCGTGAAAGAGATCGAGCTCGGCGTCTATCCCTCCAACTCTCCGCAGGGCAGTAGTGAACTGGAACACTGTCTTCTGCCAGTCGCCGCCGCCCTGTGCATAAGAGACGAAGGCTGTCGGCCGGACGGGATCGCCCGCGGATTCGGTCATGTCGGCCACGTCCCTGGGCCAAAGGGGCGGACGGTAGCCTTGATGCATGGACGAAGGTGGAAGCGATATGGAGAGCGGAATCTCTGTCGGGATTCCGCTGGACGAGGACAGCTTCTTGCTGCGGGAGTGCCCGGCATGCGAGCGGGAGTTTAGGTGGCTTGTATCGGCGGATGAGGATGAAGGGTTGCCGGCGCCTCCGGATGGCTACTTTTGCCCCTACTGCGGGAAGCAGGCTTCCCCGGATTCCTGGTTCACCAAGGCCCAGGCCAACTTCCTTTCGGCTACCGCGCTACACGAGGTGGTTGGCCCGCGGCTCGATGAGATGTTGGGTGGGCTCGCGAGGGACTCCGGATCGCTCAGGGTCGAGGTCACTGGCTCAGTGGGGGGTGAGAAGCCGGCCCCTCTAGACCAGGATTTCGATGCCGAGACTCGCCGCGTCGAGTTTTCATGCCACCCCAGCGAGCCGATCAAGGTCGCTCTAGGCTGGGAGGACTCCGTCCATTGCCTGATCTGTGGGAATACTGAGTAGCCCAAGGCGACACCGATATTTCTTTGAGGATCGCTGCCCTTGACTAAAATCTGCGCATGGAGCGGCGGCGGATCGAATGGTCTAGCGCGGAGGTGGATGCGTCCGGGACCCTGACTGTCGCGATCACCGGTGAAGTTGACGACGTCTGGATGGATGGGCTGATTCGCACGCTTGGGTGGATGCAGGGTGAGTCCCATGGTGGTGGTTGGGGTGAGATCAGCTATGGGCCGGACACCTTTCGGGTCGAGGGCGTTTCTGAGGACTCGGTCGCAGCACTCCGACAGTTCTTGGATGATGCTGTCAGGCACGCAAATGATGCTGCCGGCCAGGATCGTGCTTCTGCTGCACCCGACGAGCACCGCAGTACGGATCTCGGACCAGAGGCCGCGCGGCGAGTGACCGATCAGTTCCGTAGCTGAGCGCGGTCGCCGAGGGGGATGCGAGACACTCGAATCGAGGTCGCGGTTCGGTCCGTTGCGCGTAGCCTTTGGCTTTCGCAGATGGTAATCAGATTTATCTGATATCATCCTGCCATGACCCGCCTAAGCGCCACCGACGTAGCCCGAGAGTTCTCCTCTGTCGTCAACAGGGTTGGTGCAGGCGAGGAGATCGAGGTCGTCCGCAATGGGGTGCCGGTTGTGCAGATGCGGCCGGTGAGCTCGGGGCATTTGGTGTCCGCGGACAGGTGGCGGGAGTTGATGGGCTCGGCGCCGGCTCCCGACGAGGACTTCGCCGGGGACGTCGAGGCCGGACGTGAAGCAATCAGTCCGCCCGGCGGTGCATGGCCGTCCTGATCGATACCTCCGTGCTGGTCGATGTCGAGCGGCGAGGGCAATCGCTCGACGATGCGATCGGCGACGAGGACCGTGCGATTAGCGTCATCACCGCCAGCGAGCTTCTGCATGGGGTGCACCGTGCTCGCACGGGTGCGGTGCGGGCTCGCCGTGCCGCGTTCGTCGAGCACGTGATCTCGGCGATCGAGCCGTTGCCGGTTACGACGGCGATCGCGCGGTCGCATGCGGAAGTCTGGGCAGGGCTCGAGAGTGGAGGCAGCCCGATCGGAGCGCACGATCTCTGGATCGCCGCGACGGCGCTTAGCCACGGCATGGGCGTTGCGACCGCGAACCCGCGGGATTTCGAACGGGTGCCCGGTCTCAGCGTGGTCCCTGTCTGAGCACTCCGGGATCGCCGTCATGGGGCGCGCCATCGGCTCTCGCCGGGCGCTATCCTTCGCTCAGCCTCGTGCCTCGGCCCGGGGTTTTTCCTTGCAAGGCGCTAACGCAATCGAGGGATTCAGATGGCACGCGGAGATGTCCGCATCGCGGTGACGCTGGCTTGCGAAGACTGCAAGCGGCGCAATTATCAGACGAACAAGTCCCGACGGAACACGCCGGACCGGATCGAGATGCGCAAGTTCTGCCGCTGGTGTGGCAAGCACACGGCGCACAAGGAGACGCGCTAGGGGATGGCCAAGAGTCGCGCACAGCGCAAGGCCGAGCGCCGGGCTCGCGAAGAGCAGGAGCTCAAGCGCGCCGGTGCCGAGCGCAGCGCCGAGTCGCGCGCGCAGCACGACACCCAGGTCCCCGTCTCCGGCGAGGTCGCCGAGGTCGAGGCGGTCGAGGCGGGCATCGCCGTCGGTGCTTCGGAGGCCCAGCTGGAAACCCCGGACGCGCCGCGGACGTCGTCCCGCGCCGAGCGCCGCGCCGAAGCGAAGGCGCTGAAGGAGAGCGAGAAGCGCCAGCGCAGCGAGCAGAAGCGCCGCGAGCGTGAGCAGCTGGACAAGAAGCAGAAGCAAGCCGCCGCCGAAAGGCAGCGCGGGGGTGTGATCGGCTTCATCGCCTCCTGCTGGGCTGAGCTGAAGAAGGTGCAGTGGCCCGACCGTGACACGCTCGTCCAGGCTACGGCGGTCACGGTCATCTTCGTCGCCGTCGCCGCCACATATCTCGGCGCGCTCGACGCCGCTTTCAACTTCCTGGTCAAGCAGATCCTGTGAGCCGATGCTCGATACTTGACAAAGCCGAGCATCGGCGAACGTCATTCATTCAGGGATCTCCGAACAAAGGCACTAACTACTGATGTATCGCTGGTACGTGATCAACACCTACTCGGGGCACGAGAACAAGGTCAAGCACAACCTCGAGCACCGGGTTCAGACGATGAGCCAGAACCGCAACGTGCGCCAGGTCGTCGTTCCCACCGAAGACGTGATGGAGATGGGCAAGGACGGCCAGAAAGAACCCAAATCCAAGCGCACGATGCCCGGTTACGTCCTGGTCAACATGGAGATGACCGACGATGCCTGGGGCCTGGTCAAGAACACGCCTGGCGTCACCGGCTTCGTCGGCTCGCGCAACAAGCCGGTGCCGCTCTCAAAGCCCGAGGTCGACCGTCTGCTGCACCGCGAGACCGCCGAGCGGCCGCGCACCCAGGCCCAGTTTTCGATCGGCGAGTCGGTCAAGGTCGTCTCCGGCCCGCTCTCCGACTTCTCCGGCGAGATCGCCGAGATCAACGAGGACGCGGCCAAACTCAAGGTGCTGGTCTCGATCTTCGGGCGCGAGACGCCCGTAGAGGTCGGATACGACCAGGTAAAGAAGATCTAGCTACCCTCCCCGATCCCGATGGCGAAAAAAGTCCTCACCCAGATCAAGCTGCAGATCTCGGCCGGCTCGGCCAACCCGGCGCCGCCCGTCGGCCCGGCCCTGGGTCAGCACGGCGTCAACATCATGGAGTTCTGCAAGGCGTTCAACGCCCAGACCCAGTCCGAAGGCGGGACGATCATCCCGGTCGAGATCACCGTCTACGAGGACCGCTCCTTCACCTTCATCACCAAGACGCCCCCGGCGGCGGTGCTGATCAAGGAGGCGATCAAGATCAAAAAGGGCTCGGGCGAGCCCCACGTCAACAAAGTGGGGACGATCTCGATGGAGCAGGTCCGTCAGATCGCCGAGCGCAAGATGCCCGACCTCAACGCCAACGACCTCGACGCCGCTTCGAAGATCATCGCCGGCACCGCCCGCTCGATGGGCGTGGACGTCGACTAGCCATGGCCCACGGCAAGCGCTACCGCAAACAGCTCGGCAAGGTGCAGCGCGACCGCGCCTACCCCGCGGCCGAGGCGATCTCGCTGATCAAGGAGACCGCCAGCGCCAACTTCGACGAGACCGTCGAGCTGCACGTGCTGCTCGGGGTCAACGTCCGCCATGCCGAGGAGCAGCTTCGCGGCACCCTGGCCCTGCCCCACGGCCTCGGCAAAGACGTGACCGTCGCGGTCTTCGCGCAGGGCCAGCAGGCGCGTGACGCCGAGGCCGCCGGAGCCGACTTCGTCGGTGGCGACGACCTCGCCAAGAAAGTCGAGGAGGAGGGCTGGACCGACTTCGACGTGGCGATAGCGACACCGCAGATGATGGGAACCGTCGGCAAGCTCGGCCGCGTCCTCGGGCCGCAGGGCAAGATGCCCAACCCGAAGGTCGGCACCGTCACCGACGACATCGAGAAGGCCGTCACCGAGTCCAAGGCGGGCAAGGTCGAATATCGCACCGACCGCCAGGCAATCGTCCATATGTCGATCGGCAAGGCCAGCCTCGAGGCCGACAAGCTGTTCGAGAACTTCACCGCGGTGATGGAGGAGATCGTCCGCGCCAAGCCGTCCGCGGCGAAGGGCCGCTACGTCGTCTCCTGCACACTGACCACGACGATGGGCCCGGGGATCCGGGTCGACGCGTCAAAGATCGGCGACCGCGATGCCGCGGAGGCGGCCACCCAGGCTGCAGAGGAGCCGGTGACCGCCTAAACTGCGCCGCCGCGCTTTACCCGAGACCACCGGCAGCCGCCGACGGGCCTCTAGCGGTCGATATACGACCGTTTTAGTCCCGTCGGCAGTGGAAGCCCGGTGCAGGTGAGACATGAACCGAGACGAAAAGGCACAAGCCATTGAGAAGATCGCCGCCGAGATCGAGGCGGCCGAAGCGATCTTCGCTGTCAACTACCGGGGCATCAGCGTTCCCCAGGCGGCCGAGCTGCGCTCGAAACTGCGCGAGGCCGATGCCAGCTTCCACATCGTCAAGAACCGCCTGACCAAAATCGCCGCGGAGAAAGCCGGCGAGGCGGAGCGCCTCAACGACCTGCTGCAGGGCCCGACCGCGCTCACCTTCGTCCGCGGCGACACCGCCCAGGCGGCCAAGGCGATCACCAGCTTCAACAAAGAGCACGAAGTGCTCACCTTCAAGGGCGGCTTCATGGACGGCACCAGCCTCGACGAAGACGCCTTCAAGGCGATATCGAGGCTCCCGGGGCGCGAAGTGCTCAACGGCCAGCTGGCCGGCGTCGTCGCCAGTCCCCTGACCGGCCTGGTCCGCGGCCTCGGCTCGATGATTCAGGGACTTGCGCTGCAACTGGGTCAGATTGCCGAGAAGGGTCTTGTCTCCGGGGAGGCCCCGGCCGCGGAGGCCGCGAGTCCTGTCGCGGAGGAGGACTCCTCGTCCTCGCAGGCTGCGGGCGAGGAGCCCACCTCCACGCCACCCGCGGATGAGGCGGAAGGGTCCGCCGCGGATGAGGAGGCCCAGGCGGATGACCAGCCGGCTGCTGAGCCTGAAGCTGAGGAGGCCCCGGCGGCTGAGGCTGACGCTGAGGAGCCCACTGCCGAAGAGGAAAAAGCTGAGGAGGCGGCCGATGAGGGCGCCGAGGATGAGACTTCAAAGGAAGAGGAGGAGTAACCAGTGGCAACCAAGATTTCAACCGAGGACTGGATCGAGGAGCTGAAAAGCATCTCGGTGCTCGAGCTTTCCGAGCGGATCAAGGCGCTCGAGGAGGAGTTCGGCGTTTCGGCGACCGCGGTGGCAGCAGCCGCTCCGGCCGCGGCGGGCGCTCCCGCCGGCGACGGCGGTGGCGAGGAGGAGGCTTCGACGGTCGACGTCGTGCTGACCGAGGTCGGCGGCCAGAAGGTCCCCGTGATCAAGGTCGTCCGCGCCGCGACCGGGCTTGGCCTGAAAGAGGCCAAGGCGCTGGTTGACGAGGCCCCGAAAGCGATCAAAGAGGGCGTCGAGCGCGAGGAGGCCGACAAGCTCAAGGCCGAGCTCGAGGAGGCCGGCGCCACCGTCGAGCTCAAGTAGAGCCAGCATCGACCGCGGCTGGAGCCCAGGCAGGGAGCCAAGTCCGCGGTCGGGGGTGGCCGTGTGTTATTTTTCGCGGTCGCGCCCAGTTTGTGTTCCCTGCCCGATATCTGCGCTGTACCTAACGTCCCTCTGACCGTCTGAGGAGTCGCCGACTTTGGCACGTTCGAACGCTGCCCCCGTAACCCGCAGGAGTTTTTCCCGACTACAGAACCCCCTCGAAGTCCCCCATCTGATCGATATCCAGCGCCGCTCCTTCGAAGAGCTGACGGATCCGAAGAAGGGCGGGCTGCGAGAGACGATCGACGACATATCCCCGATCGAGGACTACACGGGGAACCTCGCCATCGTCTTCGGCGAGTTCAAATTCGAGGCTCCGCCGCACACGATCGAGGAGTGTCGCGAGAAGGACATGACCTACTCGCGGCCGCTTTCGGCAACCGTCGCGTTCCAGAACAAAGAGACCGGTGAGATCCGCGAGCAGGCCGTCTTCATGGGCGACTTCCCGTGGATGACCGACCGCGGCACGTTCATCATCAACGGCACCGAGCGCGTCGTCGTCACCCAGCTCGTCCGCTCTCCCGGTGCCTACGTGATGGCGCCCAAGGACGCCGAAAAGCAGGTCTTCATCGCCAACCTGATGCCGGCCCGCGGCTCGTGGCTCGAGCTCGAGATCGACAAAAAAGGCAAGGTCTTCGTCCGCATCGACCGCAAGCGCAAGCTGCCGGTGACGGTGCTGCTGCGCGCGATGGGCTACGTCGAGGACGAGAAGCTCCTCGACATGTTCGACAACTCGATCTACATGCGGCACACGATCGAGGCCGACACCGAGGCGACCCGGACCGAGGAGGGCGCCCTGATCGAGCTGTTCAAGAAGCAGCGCCCGGGCGAGCC
>DASUZK010000027.1:0-14160 GCA_036376915.1 Solirubrobacterales bacterium | reverse complement strand
GCTGACCTCCAGGCTGTCGGGCAGCGTGTCGGGGTCGACCACGAGCGAGTGGTAGCGCCCGACGGTCAGCGGCGTCGGGACGCCGGCGAAGATCGTGCGCCCGTCGTGCTCGATGGCCGTCGTCTTGCCGTGGACGGGCTCGTGCCGCACGACCTCGCCGCCGAAGGCCTGCGCGAGCGACTGGTGGCCGAGGCACACGCCGAGCGTGGGGACGCCCGCCTCCGGGAAGCGCCGCATGACCTCGACGGAGACGCCCGCCTCGTTCGGCGTGCACGGGCCGGGCGAGACGACGACGCGGTCCCAGGTGCGCCCGAGCAGGTCATCGACCGACGCGACGTCGTTGCGGACGACCTCGATCCGCGCGCCCAGCTCGCCCAGGTATTGGACGAGGTTGTAGGTGAACGAGTCGTAGTTGTCGACGACGAGGACGCTCGTCACGGCCACTCCCGCTGCCCGGCGGCCAGCTCGATCGCGCGCACCACGCCGCGGGCCTTGGCGCGCGACTCCTCGTACTCGTAGTCGGGCTTGGCGTCGGCCACCGTGCCGCCGCCCGCCTGCACGTGCGCGACGCCGTCCTTGACCACCACGGTGCGGATGCAGATGCAGGTGTCGAGGTCGCCGTCGTAGGAGAGCCAGCCGACGGCGCCACCGTAGGCGCCGCGCTTGACCGGCTCGAGCTCGTCGATGATCTCCATCGCACGGACCTTCGGGGCGCCGGACAGCGTGCCTGCCGGGAGCACCGACCGCAGGGCGTCGACGGCGCTGACGTCCTCGCGCAGCCTGCCGGTCACGTTGGAGACGATGTGGATGACGTGCGAGTAGGTCTCGACGGCCATGAACGAGTCGACGTTCACGGTCCCGAACTCGCACACGCGCCCGAGGTCGTTGCGGCCGAGGTCGACCAGCATCACGTGCTCAGCCCGCTCCTTGGGGTCCTTGACGAGGCGCTCGGCGAGGCGACGGTCATCCTCCTCGTCGGATCCCCGCGGATAGGTGCCGGCGATCGGCCGGGTCTCCACCCGCCGCCCCGTCACCTTGACCAGCGGCTCGGGGGAGGCACCCGCGATCTGGAAGTCGCCGAACTCGAGGAAGTACATGTACGGGGAGGGGTTGACGGCGCGCAGGCCACGGTAGACCGAGAACGCATCGATCGGGGAGGGGGCGCTGAAGCGCTGCGAGGGAACGACCTGGAAGGCGTCGCCCGCATGGACGTACTCGACGATCCGCTCGACCGCGGCTTCGAACTCCTCGCGCTCCATGTTCGACGTGAACGCCGGCGGCTCGGCGGCGACTGGCCGCTCCGGCGCCGGAACCGCCCCGCGCAGGCGTCGGCGGGCGTCGGCGATCGCGGCCGCGGCCCGTTCGTAGGCCGCGTCGATGCCACCCTCGTCCTCGCAGAAGGCGCAGGCCATGATCGTCAGCTCGTGCCGCAGGTGGTCGAAGACGAGCAGTAAGTCGGTGACCATCAGCGCCATGTCAGGCAGGCCGAGCGGGTCCGGGTTGGGGTCGCCGAGCGGCTCGACCGTGCGGACGAGGTCGTAGCCGAAGAAGCCGACGGCGCCGCCGCTGAACGGCGGCAGGCCCTCGACCGGCGCCGGCCGGTACCTGGCCAGGTGCTCGGCGACGGCCGCATACGGGTCGGGCGCGTCAACGGTGTCCCCGCCGGACTCCGTCAGGGCCCCGTCGCTCCAGCGCAACAGCGAGCGCGGCCGGAAGCCGAGGAAGGAGTAGCGGCCGACCTGTCCCTGCTCGGCCGACTCGAGCAGGAAGCAGGGGGCTCCCTCCGGCTCTCCGGCGCGCAGCTTGAGGAAGGCCGAGACCGGGGTCTCGCAGTCGTCGAGCAGCCGGGCGCAGACCGGCACTACGTTGCCCTCGGTGGCCAGCGCCCGGGCCTGCTCGAGGGTCGGCTCGAGCTTCAGCTCGGCGTCAGCGACGACGGCCATCGAGCACTTCCATCGCAGCGGACTGCGGGACCTCGCGCGAGGCGAGCAGGACGGCGAGGTGGTAGAGCAGGTCGGCGGCCTCTTCGGCGACGCGCTCGTCGGACTCCTCGCGGGCGGCGCGCACCACCTCCTCGGCCTCCTCCTCGACCTTCTCGCCGATCAGCTTCGGGTCGTCGAGCAGCTTCACCGTGTAGCTCCCCTCCGGCCGCTCGGCGGCACGGCTGCGCAGGGTTCGCTCCAGGGTCGCAAGCGTCTCGTGCAGCGCCGGGTCTGGTGTGCCGCCGCTCTCCAGCTCACGGAAGAAGCAGCTCCGCTCTCCCGTGTGGCAGGCAGGCCCGGTCGGCTCGACCAAGGCGACGATCGCGTCCCCATCGCAGTCGTAGCGCAGCTGTCGCAGCTTCAGCACGTTCCCCGAGGTTTCCCCCTTGCGCCAGATCTCCTCCCGCGAACGGCTGTAGAAGTGCAGCTCCCCGGTCTCCATGGTCAGCCGAAGCGACTCCTCGCTGACGTAGGCGAGCGTCAACACCTCGCCGCTGGTGAAGTCCTGCGCGATGCAGGGCACCAGGCCCCGTGCGTCGAACTTGATCGTCTCGACCATGCAGGGAGTTTAGGCGGCGGCTTTCCGACCTCGTGCCTCGAGGCCTTCGTAGACAAGCGAGAGGATCTCGCCGAACAGACTGGCGTCGACGGTGTCGGGTTCCACCAGCGCCGCTCCAGCAAGCCCTTCGGCTAGGGCGACGAACGCGGTCGCCAGGCTCGCTGCCGGAACGGCGAGCGGCACACCTGTCTTCTCATGCCGTGACGCGAGCGCGGCGGCGAGCAGCTTGCGAAGCGTCGCCTGACGCTCGCGATACCTCTCCGCGACCGCCTCATCGCGGGCGGCGGCCATCCAGTACTCGTGGACGAGGAGCAGCAGGGAGCGCTCGTCGGAAAGCAGCGACTCGAACCCCCGGCTGACGTCCGGGGCGGTCGCCCGATCGGCGGGAGCGTCCCGGGTCAACTCCATCAACCGCTGCACGGGCCGATCGACCCGCTCCTCGAGCAGGGTCAGGAAGAGGTCTTCCTTGCTGGAGAAGTTCCAATAGAAGGTCCCCTTCGAGAGTCCCGCCGCAGCGACCACGTCGTCGACCGTCGCGCTGCGAAACCCCCGTTCGGCGAAGACCACGGCCGCCGCATCGATCAGCCGCGAGCGGGAATCGCGCCCTTTCGCCGAAGCGGGCGGGCGGCCCGGTCGTTTCGACTGCCGGCGAATCACGGACGCGGGCATCTCAGCCTCCGGTCCAGCAAAATAGACTCATTGGTCTATTATAGGGCAGAGAGACGCGATGAGCAGCCTCAGCCACCCACCTGAATCGCGAGAGGGCGGGAGCGACACCGCCCCGGAAGCGATCGTGATCGGCGGCGGAGCGGCCGGGCTTGCAACGGCGGCAGAGCTGGGAAGACGCGGAATCACCGCCGTCGTCCTCGAGCGAGCGGACGAGATCGGCAACAGCTGGCATCGGCGCTACGAGGGTCTTCGCCTCAACACCGCGCGACGGTTCTCGGCGCCCCGGCACAGCCGAATCCCCCGCAGCGCCGGGCGCTGGCCTACCCGCGAGGCCTTCGCCGCACACCTGCGCGGCTACGCAGTGCGGGAGGGAATCGCGATCGAGCGAGGCATCGAAGCGCTGCGAATTGAGCGAGGGGACGACGGGTACACCGTGGAGACCTCCCACGGGCCCCGCTCTGCCCACTTGGTCGTGGTGGCCACCGGCTACGACCACACGCCAATCCTCCCCGCCTGGCACGGCCGCGAGGACTTCGCGGGGGATCTGATCCATGCCGCTGACTACTGCAGCGCGTCGGACTTCCGCAACAAGGACGTGCTCGTCGTCGGAGCCGGCAACACTGGTACCGAGATCGCCGTGCAGCTCCACCGAGCCGGTGCCGCTCGGGTCAGGATCGCGGTGCGGACGCCACCGAACATCATGCCCCTGGAGCTCTTCGGCATCCCAATTACGCTGTTCGCCTTGCTCGGGGAGGGACAGAGCGCCGGTGCCGACCTGTTCGGCCGGATCGTCCAGCGTCTCGTCTGGGGAGACCTGAGCGAGCACGGGCTGCTGCCGTCGCCGTACGGGATCGGCACCGAGCTGAGGCTGAAGGGCCTGGGCCCGGTGGTCGACCGGGGGTTCGTGGGGACACTGAAGGCAGGGCAGGTCGAGATCGTGCCCGCGGTGCAGGGCTTCGACGGAGCGGACGTTTGCCTCGCCAGCGGCGGTCGCATCCAGCCGCAGGCTGTGATCGCTGCCACCGGCTACCGCATGGGCCTGGAGCCTCTAGTCGGCCACCTCGGCCTCCTAACTCCAGCGGGCCGGCCCACCTGCGTGCGAGGAGAGGAGAACCCGGCGGCACCGGGGCTCTACTTCAATGGCTTCTGGCTCCCCGCCTCGGGGCAGCTGCCGGCCATGCGCCGCACCACGAAGCGAATCGGTCAGGAAATCGCACGCCAGGGCCGCAAAGACCGCACTTGACCCTCACTCGATCCCAAGTCGATCGAGAAGCCCATCATCCCGGCGCCAGCGGCTACGGACGCGAACCTGGAGGTCGAGATGGACCTTGCCGCCGAGCTCGGCTTCAAGCGAGCTGCGAGCAGCCGTTCCGATCTCGCTGACCTTCTTGCCGCCCTTGCCGATAAGGATGCCCTTTTGGGACTCGGTCTCGGCCCAGATCTCAGCTGTCACAGCGATGAGGCCGCCGTCGCGTTCCTCGATCTCCTTCACCGCCACCTCTACCGAGTGCGGGATCTCCTCGCGGGTACGGTTGAGCACTTGCTCCCGGATCAGCTCCGCCAGCAGAAGCTCGCTGGATTGGTCGCTGTGATCCTCGGGCGGGTAGAGGTAGGGGCCCTTAGGTACCAACTCGCCGAGGCGCTCGACCAGCGCCTCGAGGCCCTCACCGCTGCGGGCGCTGATCGGGAAGACCTCGTCTACGCCCCCCAGCTCCGCGGCCTCCGCCAGCACCGGAACCAGCTCGTTGGGGCCGAGCCGGTCCATCTTGTTGACGACGCAGATCGTCGGCAGCTTCGACCCTGCGCCAAGCAGGGCGCGGGCGATGAAGCGGTCACCCGGCCCGATGCCCTCCTCACCGTTGATCACGATCAGGGCCAGGTCGGAGTCGGCCAGCTCGCGCTCGACCCGCTTCTGCATCCGCTCGGTGAGCACGTCGCGGGGGCGCTGCACGCCGGGGAGGTCGACGAGGACGAGCTGGCGCCCGGCCTCGGCGTCGGTGCGGATGCCGCGGATCGCCCGCCGGGTCGTCTGCGGCCGCATCGAGACGATCGCCACCCTGCTGCCGACGATCGCGTTGACCAGGGTCGACTTGCCGACGTTGGGCCGGCCGGCGAGCCCGATGAACCCCGCCCGTGTCACGCCAGGCCCCCGAGGACCCGCGCCTGGAGGGCGAGCATCTCGCCCTCGTCGGCCTCGTGGTCGTAGCCGCAGAGGTGCAGGACGCCGTGGACGGCGGCCTCGGTGACGTCTGTGCAGTGCTCCGGGCAGATCACGACGTCGCCCAGCTCGCGCGGGCCGGCGGTGGGATCGGCGCCGTCTAGGGGAAAGGCAAGCACGTCGGTGGGCGCGTCCTTGTCTCGGTGCTCGCGGTTCAGCTCGCGGATGCGCTCGGCATCGACCAGGTCGACCGCGAGGTGCCCGTCGGAGACTCCGGCGCCGTCGAGCGCCGCCGCGACCGCGTCGCGCAGCTCCGGGGGCACGTCTGAGAGGTCCCGGCTCAAGAGCCGGGGGTCGGGCCGTGTTCGGCCCGCGCCGCGCGCTCGCGGTTGCCGTGCTCGTCGTAGGCGGCGACGATGCGCTGGACGAGCTTGTGGCGCACGACGTCCTCGCCGCCGAAGTTGATGAACGAGATGTCCTGGACCGACTCGAGGATGTCGCGCACGGCGACGAGGCCGGAGCGCTGGTCGGTGGGCAGGTCGATCTGGGTGACGTCGCCGGTGACGACCATGCGGGAGTTGAAGCCGAGCCGGGTCAAGAACATCTTCATCTGCTCGGGGCTGGTGTTCTGCGCCTCGTCGAGGATGACGAAGGAGTCGTTCAGGGTGCGGCCGCGCATGAAGGCGAGCGGCGCGACCTCGATCACGCCGCGCTCGAAGTAGCCGTTGACGCGATCGGGGTCGAGCATGTCGAAGAGGGCGTCGAAGAGCGGCCGCAGATAGGGGTCGACCTTGGCCTGGATGTCGCCGGGCAGGAAGCCCAGCCGCTCTCCCGCCTCCACGGCGGGCCGGGTGAGAATGACCCGCTGCACCTGCCGTTCGGCCAGCGCCGCGGCCGCCATCGCCACGGCGAGGAAGGTCTTGCCGGTGCCGGCGGGGCCGACGCCGAAGGTGATCGTGTGGTCGCGGATCGAGTCGACGTAGCGCTTCTGGTTGAGCGTCTTCGGCGCGACCTTGGTGTTGCGGTGGCGCCAGACGACGTCCTCGAGGATCTCCGCCGGGCTCTCGTGGGCGTCCAGCGCGCCGGTCACCGCTTCGATCGTCCCCGGCGCGACTTCGTGGCCCTGCTCGATCAGCTCGACCAGCTCGTCGACCACGGTCGCCGCCGTCTGCACGTCGTCGCTCTCGCCGTCGAGGGTGAGGACGTTGCCGCGCAGGTGCAGCTCGCAATCGAGGTGGCCGCGCAGGGCGCGGAGCACGGCGTCCTCGGAGCCCGCCAGCTCGGCGGCGACGGTGTTGTCTAGGGTCAGTTGCCTACGCGCCAAGCCGCTCACGCACCGCCGCGCTGACCCGCTTGCCATCCGCGCGCCCGGCGACCTTCGGCATCAGCGCCGACATCACCTGGCCCATCTGCTTCTGCTCGGTTGCCCCGGTCTCGGCGACCGCGGCATCGACCAGCTCGGCCAGCTCCTCGTCGGGGAGCTGCGCCGGCAGGTAGCCCTCGATCAGCTCAGCCTCGAAGCTCTCGGCCGTGGCCTGGTCGACCCGGCCTGCCTCGCCATATGCCTCCGCCGCTTCCAATCGCTTCTTGCGCTCGCGCTGGAGCACGGCGACCTCGTCGCCGTCGCCGAGCTTGGCGTCCTTCTGCAGGGCGTCGACGACCATCCGCAGGGCGCCTGCTCGCTCGCGATCGCCCTCTTTCATCGCGGTACGCACGTCCGCCTGAACTTGGTCTAGGACACTCATCCGGACAAAGGGTAGTCGGCGGCGTCGGGTGCCACGGCGAGGCCCTTGGAGACGAGATCGGCGATGTCGGTGCTGACCAGGGTCCAACCGTTTCTGCGAGCGGCGGCGACATTGGCGGCGTCGTATGCCGTCAGGTCATGCTCACTCGCAACTTCCAGCGCCGTGTCCATCAGGTCCGAGTCGGCTTCGACGAAGTTCTTGCAGCGCCTCTCCAGAAACCGAAGTCGAGCGCGCGGCACTCAGCCAGCACCCGGAATCTCGACCCGCTCCACCTCGCCCAGCGGCATCTGCAGGAAGCGGGTGCCCAGATCGCAGAACGAGTCGACGTCTCCGGTGCAGAGAAAGCGATATGTGCCTTCGACGGCGGGAGAGCGGGAAAGCCCGTCTCGCTCCAAGGTGCGCTGGGCGGCCGCGGCGACGGCGTGACCGCCGCTGACCAGGCGCACGTCACGGCCGAGGATGCGCTGCAGCATCGGGCCCACGAGCGGGTAATGCGTGCAGCCGAGAACCAGGGTGTCGACCTCGGCCCGCTTCAGGGGGGCGCAGTAGGCGCGCGCCATCTCGAGCACGCCCTGGTCGAAGGGGGAGCCGTCCTGGATGAAGGGAGCGAGGTCGGGAGCCTCCACTTCGGTCACCTCGAGCGCACGGCCCTGCGCTTCGAGCGCGCGGCGGTAGGCGCCGCTCTCAACCGTGTTCGGCGTCGCCAGCACCCCCACCCGGCCGCTGTCGGTGATCGCGGCGGCGATCTCAGCCTGCGGCTCGACTACCGGCACCACCTCCACCCCGTGCGTTTCCCCGACCTCACGTGCCACGTCCTCGCCGATCGACGTTGCCGTGTTGCAGGCGATGACCAGCAGCTTTGCGCGGCCGCCGAGCAGCAGCTCGGCTATCGAGCGGATCCGCGCCCGCAGCGCCTCGGGGTCCTTGACCCCGTAGGGGAACCAGGCGGTGTCGCCGAGGTAGACGTAGTCCTCTTCCGGCAGCGAGACGAGGCACTCGTGCAGAACGGTGAGCCCACCGACACCCGAGTCGAACATCGCGATCGGAAGCGAGGGGTCGAGCGCGCTTGCGATGGGAGCCGTCAGAGGAGGGCCCTAGAGGAAGGGCTTGTACGTCATGAAGAAGATCGTGACGACGACGATCAAGCCCGCGAAGCCGCCGACTTTGCCGAGCCGTTCGCTCACCGCGTTGAACTCGTCGCTGAGCGCGTCGCCGGCCTTCAGGTCGCGTTCGGCCAGCTCCCTCGCCTTGCGCGTCTGCGGGCGGAAGAAGCCCCCCTGGAGGGCAAAGAGCCCGATGATCGCCAGGTACCCGACGCTGATGAAGGCCGCGTTGGCGTCCCAGTCGCCGTCGGCCTGCAGGTAGATCCCCGCCACCAGCAGGACGATCATCCCGGGAGAGACGAGGTAGCGATCGACCTTCTGCACCCCGGCGATGATCGCCGGGGTCGCCCGCGGGAACTGCGGCGCGACCGAGAAGAAGAACCCGTAGCCGAAGGTCGGGCCGAACGCCAGCACGACCGCGAGGATGTGCAGGAACAGCGCAATCTTGTAACCCGGGTCGACGATCGTCGCCAGCATCGGGCGGAAACATACCCACCAGGCCGGCGGTCTGGCGACTTATGCGTCCATATGACGCATAAGTCGCCAATCAGCGCTGAAGGAGCAATGCGGCCCAATCGTCCTGCAAGCGCCGGTCCGTCTCGGCCAGGCCCCAAAGCGAGAACCCGGCGGCGATCTCATCGAGCTCGTTCGGAAGAAGGCCGGACAGCACAAGCGTTCGGGGGATCGGGGAAGGGTCTGACGGAGCCTCTCCGCTGTTGCTCCGGCGGACCCTCCCCCGATCCCCCTCGAGCCTCCCAGCAATCTCCCTCAGGATCGGGGCGGTCATGTTGGCCACTGTCGTCGGGGAGAGGGCAGGCAGCTCTTCTCGTAGGTTGAGCTTCTCTGCCTCGAGGCGCACATCGTTGGCTGCGGCATTTGCGGCAGTCGCTTCGATGGAAGCCTTCTCGTGGTCGTAGCCATGGACGGGAGACCAGCCGAGCTTCGCTGCCGCAATCGCAAGCACTCCCGAGCCTGTGCCCAGGTCGGTAAGCGGGCCGGTTGCCTCGCCTGCCTGCTCCAGCTCCAGCAGGTACTCAAGGCAGAGGCGGGTGGTTGGGTGGGCGCCGGTGCCGAAGGCGCGGCCAGGGTCGACGACGAGGTCGATGGTGCCCTCGCGCGGCTCCTCCCAGGAGGGGCGTAGCCAGAGGCGCTCGCCGACCAGGAGAGGCTTGTGGAAGTCCTGCCAGCGGTCGGCCCAGTCGTCGGGGACCTCGGTCGCCACCACCTCGACCAGCCCGTCGCCCGCCGCCACCTCGATCTCGCCCAACTCCGGCAGCTCGCCCTCGCCGCCGTAGATCGCGTACTCGACGTAGCCGGGGCCCCGCTCCTCCTCGACCCCGTTGGGAGCGAGGACGGTCAGCTCGGCAAGGACGATCTCGGCCTGCTCGGGCGCGCAGCGGACTGCCAGGCGGATCAACCGAACGCTCTGCGCACGCGGGAGAAGAAGCCCTCGTCGCCGTCCCGCTGGGAGCGCAGGTTGTGCGGCTCCAGGGACTCCTCGAGCTTCTCGGCGATCTCGCGCTGCTCGTCGGAGAGGTCGGTGGGGACGATCACGTGGACGACCACGCGCAAGTCCCCCGGCGGTCCTCCGTTTGAGCCCGGGAGGCCGTGGCCGCGCAGGCCGAACTGGGAGCCGTGCTGAACCCCGGGTGGCAGCTCGACCTCCCGCTCGCCCTCGTGGCTCGGGATCTTGACGGTCGCCCCGAGCATCGCCTCCACCGCCGAGATCTCGACCGCGTGGATGAGATCCTGGCCGCGCATCGGTCCCCGCCTGACCTCGAATCCGAAGGCGCCGCCGAAGACCGCCTGGAACAGGTCCTCAACCGAACCGAAGCCGGGGCCGCCGGCCGCGGCCCCGCCTCGCAGGCCCTCGTGGCCGAAGCGGTCGTAGGCCTGGCGGCGCTCGGGGTCGGAGAGCACCTCGTAGGCCTCGGCGGCCTCCTTGAACTTCCTTTCCGCGTCGGGGTCGTGGGCGTTGACGTCGGGGTGCAGCTCGCGGGCGAGCCCGCGGAAGGCCCGCTTCAGCTCCGTCTCGGAAGCGCCGCGCTGCACGCCGAGGATCTCGTAGTAGTCGCGTGGCATCGGGTCCCCGATCAGCCGTCGTAGACCGTCTCGCAGTAGCGCGAGAGCTCGCGCGCGGCGGCGCGCACCGAAGCTATTGCGGTGGCGTAGTCCATGCGCAGCGGGCCGACCACGCCGACGGTCCCGAGGTTGCGGTGCGCGAGCCCGTAGTTGGCCCCGACGACGCTGACCGAGCGCAGCTCCGGACGCGGGTTCTCACCGCCGATCCAAAGGAAGACCGAGCGCCGGTCGAGAGCCGAGCGAAGCATCTCGAGCAGGCTCGCCCGCTCCTCCAGCGCGGTCATCAGCCGGTCCGCGCGGGGCAGGTCGGCGGAGTGCGCGTCGGAGAGCAGCCGCGAGGCTCCCTCCATGTAGAGGGTGTCGGCGGACTCCTCGCGCTCGAGCTCGGTGAAGGCGGCGCCGAGCGTGGCCAGGAACTCGGCCTCGAGTGGGCCAAGCTCGGGGTCGGCGAGGCGACCGGCGATCATCCGCGCGCCCAGGCCCATCCCCGAGAGCGACTCGTTGAGGTAGCTGGACGCCCACTCGACCAGGCCGGAATCGACCGGGGCCGGGAAGTCGAAGACACGCTTGGCGACGGCGCCGTTGGAGGCGATCGCCACCACCATCACCCGGGTCGGCTGGAGGCGCAGCACCTCGACCCGGCGGATCGTCGCGGCGAGGGTCTCGGGGGGCGCCATCGCCAGCGCCATCAGGTCGGTCATCTGCGCCAGCGCCGCCGTCGTCTCGCGCATCGCGGCGTCGATCTCCCGTCGCAGCTCCAGCTCCACCCGGCTCTCCGCGGGCGGCCCCCCGGCAGCCATCATCAGGTCGACGTGCCTGCGATACCCCAGCTCCGTAGGCACCCGCCCCGCCGAGGTATGCGGATGCGTGAGATATCCCGCCGCCTCCAGGGCAGCAAGCTCGGCACGAACGGTGGAGGACCCCCACTCCACCTCCGACCGCTCCGCGATCTCCTTCGACGGCACAGGCCGGCCAGACGCCAAGTGAGCGTCAACCACCAGCTTGAGGATGAGCTCCTGCCGAGGCGAAAGCACGATTCGAAGTCTAGAAGGGCCGTCGGGCTCCCCTCCCAAAACGCTCAAGCGAGGCTCCTGCCGAACGTTTTGGGAGGGGGGCCGACGGCCCTACCCCACTACGACTTCCGCCTCGGCATTCCGAATCGTCTGATTCTCACCCTGAGCCGCAACGACGTCGATTACGGCCGTACCGCCGTCGGCCGACTTGACCGTGCCGCTGACGACGATCTCAGTCTCGGGAGCTCCCATGCCCCGGAACTGAACGGAGAGCTTCTTGAGCTTTCGCGGGTCGCCGCCGGCGGCGTCGGTGGCGGAGCGCGCGACCAAGCCCATCATGTAGAGGCCGTGGAGGATCGTATTCGGCAGGCCGACCGCCTTGGCGAACTCGGGGTCGATGTGAATCGGGTTGAAGTCGCCCGAGGCGCCGGCGTAGCGGTGCGGCAGATACTTGTCGGGGGTGACCCTCAGCTCGGGGATCGCGTCCCCTGTGTTCAAGTCCGCCATCTCAGACTCCCCTCACGATGTTGGTCCAGGTGCCCTTGACGACCTCGTCGCCGTCCTGGTTGACGGACCGAGTCTCGAAGACGTAGAAGCCCTTGCCGTCCTTCTCGAAGATCTCCAGGCACTTGGAGGTGGTGGTGATCTCATCGCCCGAGCAGGCGGGCTCGCCCCACTCGAACTCCTGGGCGCCGTGCACCATCGCGGCGAAGTTCATCCCCACCTCGGGGTCGAACATCGCCGGCCCGAGCGCCGGGGCGCTGTAGACGACGCAGAACATCGGCGGCGCGACGACGTCGCGGTAGCCGGCGGCCTTGGCCGCCTCGCGGTCGAAGTGGACCTGGTTGTCGAGCCCGATCGCACGCGCGTACTCGCCGATCTTCTCCTTGCCCACCTCATAGGTCGTGGCGGGCCATTCCTTCCCAACAGCTTCTGTCTTGACGGTCATGGCGGGGCAGTCTAAAGACGCTTCGCCACCCTGGTCGTCTGACCAGCTTGGTGTCTCGGGCGGGTGGCGCGGTAGGGGGAACCGCCCCTGAGGACGCTTTAGCGACCGGAAGGGGCGGTGGGTCCCCTGCCGCGACAGGACCCGCCCGCCAACCCCTACTCGTCAATCTCCAAAACGGCCAGGAACGCCTCTTGAGGAACTTCCACCCGCCCGACCGACTTCATCCGCTTCTTCCCCGCTTTCTGCTTCTTCAGCAGCTTCTGCTTGCGGGTGACGTCGCCGCCGTAGAGCTTCGCGGTGACGTCCTTTCGCAGCGCCTTGACCGTCTCGCGAGCGAGGATGTTGGAGCCGATCGCGGCCTGCACCGGCACGTCGAAGAGCTGGCGCGGGATCGTCTTGCGCAGTCGGCCGACCAGCTTCTTGCCCTGCTCGTAGGCGAATTCGCGGTGGACGATGATCGAGAGCGCGTCGACCCTGTCGCCCGCGAGCAGGATGTCGACCTTGACCAGGTCCGATGCCCGGTTGCCGATCGGCTCGTAGTCGAGCGAGGCGTAGCCGCGGGTCGAGGACTTGAGCAGGTCGAAGAAGTCGAGCACGATCTCTGCCAGCGGCATGTCGTAGCGGATCTGCACCCGTTGCGGGCTGAGGTAGTGCATGTCGACGTGGGTGCCGCGGCGCGACTGACAGAGCTCCATCACGGCGCCGACCTGCTCGGAGGGGCAGATCACCGTGGCCCGGATGTAGGGCTCTTCGATCGACTCGATCGTGCCCGGGTCGGGCAGCTCGGTCGGGCTGCGAACCTCGATCTCCTCGCCGTTGGTCAGGTTCACCTCGTAGCGCACGTTCGGGGTCGTCGCCAGCAGGTCGAGCCCGTACTCGCGCTCCAGCCGCTCGCGCACTATCTCCATGTGGAGCAGGCCGAGGAAGCCACAGCGGAAGCCGAACCCGAGCGCCTCGGAGGTCTCCGGCTCCCAGGAGAGGGCGGCGTCGTTGAGGGCGAGCTTCTCGAGCGCGTCGCGGAGGTCTTCGAAGCGGTCGGTGTCGATCGGGAAGAGCCCGCAGAAGACCATCGGGCGAACCTCGCGGTAGCCCTCCAGCGGCCCGGTCGCCGGGCGCCCGAGCGCGGTCAGCGTGTCGCCGACGCGCAGCTTGGCGACGTCCTTGATGCCGGTGATCAGGTAGCCGACGTCGCCCGCCTCCATGCCCTGCACGCCGGTCATCGCCGGCCGGAAGAAGCCGATGTCATCGATGTCGGCCTCGGTCCCGTTCTGCATCGCGAGGATCCGCTCGTGCTTGCGGAAGGAGCCGTCGACCATCCGCACGTAGGCGATCACGCCGCGGTACTGGTCGAACTCGGAGTCGAAGATCAGCGCCCGGGTCGGGGCCTCGGGCTCCCCCTTCGGAGCCGGGATGTGCGCGACGATCGCCTCCAGCACCTCGACCACCCCCTCCCCGGTCTTGGCGGAGATCCACAGCGCTTCGCCGGGGTCGCCGCCGGTCAGGTCGGCGATCTCCTGCGCGACCCGCTCGGGCTCGGCGCCCGGCAGGTCGACCTTGTTGATGACCGGGATCAGCTCCAGCCCGTTCTCGATCGCCAGGTAGGTGTTGGCGACGGTCTGCGCCTCGACCCCCTGGGCGGCGTCGACGACGAGCAGGGCGCCCTCGCAGGCGGCGAGGCTGCGCGAAACCTCGTAGGAGAAGTCGACGTGGCCGGGGGTGTCGATCAGGTGCAGGTGGTAGGTCTCGCCGTCGGCGGCCCTGTACTCGACCCGCACCGCCTGCGCCTTGATCGTGATCCCGCGCTCGCGCTCGAGGTCCATCGAGTCGAGCATCTGGGCCTGCATTTTCTTCGGGTCGACGGCGCCGGTGATCTCGAGGATGCGGTCGGCCAGGGTCGACT
>DASUZK010000026.1:0-14243 GCA_036376915.1 Solirubrobacterales bacterium | reverse complement strand
CAAGTGGGGCGCGAAGCGCTCGACGCTGGTCGTGCTCGCCCCGGAGGAGGGCGGCGCGGCGAAGAGCTTCCGCAACATCGCCCGGGTCCAGGTCGCCGAGGTCAGCGCGGTTGGCGTCGCCGACGTGATCGGCGCCGCATCGCTGGTCCTCTCCGAAGGTGCGCTGGCCAGCTTGCAGGAGAGGCTGGGCTAGCCGATGGACGCCCGCACAGTCATTGTCCGCCCCGTCGTCTCCGAGAAGAGCTACGCCCTGATCGGGGAGGGCAAGTACACCTTCAGGGTCGACGACCGCGCCCACAAGACCCAGATCGCTCACGCGGTCGAGGAGATCTTCGGGGTCAGGGTCGCGGCGGTGCGCACCTCCAAAGTGCGACCGAAGCCCAAGCGCCGCGGCCTGCACCAGGGCAAGACGCGCGGTTGGAAGAAGGCTGTCGTCCAGCTCGCTCCCGGCGAGCGGATCGAGCTGTTCGAGGGCGCAGAGACTGCCTAGGGAAATAGGGATGCCGAACCGAAAGACAAAACCAACCAGCCCGGGGCGCCGCTTCGCGACGTATCCGCTGCGCGAGCAGCTGACCGCCTCCAGGCCGGAGCGCAAGCTCACCGAGGGCCTGCGCAAGTCAGGGGGCCGCAACGCGAACGGGCGCGTCACCGCTCGTCACCGTGGCGGGGGCGCGAAGCGGCGCTACCGGCAGATCGACTTCAAGCGCCTGCGCGACGGCGTGCCGGCAAAGGTCGCGACGATCGAGTACGACCCCAACCGCAGCTGCTACATCGCCCTGTTGCACTACGCCGACGGCGCCAAGGGCTACATCCTCGCCCCCGCGGCGATCTCCGTCGGCGACACGGTTCAGTCCGGCCCCGGCGCCGACATCCGCCCGGGCAACGCCTTGGCCCTCGGCGAAATGCCGACCGGCACGATCGTCCACAACGTCGAGCTCACCGCCGGCCAGGGCGGCAAGCTCGGCCGCTCGGCGGGGACCTCGATCCAGCTCGTCGCAAAGGAGGGCGAGATGGTGACCCTGCGGCTGCCTTCCTCGGAGATGCGACTTGTCCGCGCCGAGTGCCGGGCAACGGTTGGCACCCTCTCCAACGCCGAGCACCAGAACCTCAAGGTCGGCAAGGCCGGCCGCAACCGTCACAAGGGCAAGCGCCCGCAGACGCGTGGCGTGGCGATGAACCCCGTCGACCACCCGCACGGCGGTGGCGAGGCTCACCACACGCCCGGTGGCCACCCGGTGACCCCGTGGGGCAAGCCGACCCTCGGCTACCGCACGCGTAAGAAGGGCAAGCAGTCCGACCGCTACATCGTGCGCGGCCGTCGTCGCGGAAAGAAGAAGGGTCGCTGATGGGACGCTCGACCAAAAAGGGCCCGTGGGTGGAAGAGGCGCTGATGAAGCGCGTCGCCGCGATGAACGAGTCCGGCACCAAGCAGATGCTGAAGACGTGGTCGCGCAGCTCGACGATCTTCCCCGACATGGTCGGCCACACGATCGCCGTGCACGACGGCCGCAAGCACGTGCCGGTGTTCATCTCCGAGTCGATGGTCGGTCACAAGCTCGGCGAGTTCGCCCCGACGCGGACCTTCCGCTCGCACTCCGGAACGGGCAAGGGTGAATAGCGTGGCCGCACCGGTAGTCGTCCGAGCCAGCTCCCGCTACGTCCGGGTGGCGCCGCGCAAGGCGCGGCTGATCGCCGACCAGGTGCGCGGCCTGCACATCGAGCAGGCCCGAGCCTTGCTCGAGTTCTCGCCGCGGGGCGCGGCACAGGACATCCGCAAGCTGATCGAGTCGGCCGCGGCAAACGCCGAGAACAACCACGACTTGGTCGCCGACGAGATGCGGATCACGGAGATCACCGTCGACGAAGGCCCGACCCTGCGCCGCTTCCGCCCACGCGCGCAGGGCCGCGCCACGCGGATCAACAAGCGAACCAGCCACATAGCCGTGGCGCTGAGCCCCGAGGACGAAGACTGATGGGACAGAAGATCCATCCCGGCGGGTTCCGCGTCGGCTACATCCAGGACTGGAAGTCGAACTGGTTCGACGAGAAAGACTTCGCCGACGTCCTCAACGAGGATCTGCAGATCCGCGATCACATCGAGGGCAAGCTGGCCCACGCCGGTCTCTCCAACATCACGATCGAGCGCCACGGTGAGATCGCGGTCGACATCCACACGGCCCGCCCCGGCATCGTGATCGGCAAGTCCGGGAGCGAAGTCGACGCGCTGCGCAAAGAGCTGCACAAGCTGACCGGCAAACCGGTGAAGGTGAACATCCGCGAGGTGAAGCGTCCGGAGCTCGACGCGAAACTGGTCGCTCAGTCGATTGCCGAGCAGCTTCAGAACCGCGTCGCCTTCCGCCGCGCGATGAAACGCGCCCTCACCTCGGCGATGCGCTCCGGGGCGAAGGGAGTCAAGGTCCAGGTCTCCGGCCGCCTCGGCGGTGCCGAGATGGCCCGGACCGAGGGCTACTCCGACGGCCGCGTTCCGCTGCACACGCTGCGGGCCAACATCGACTACGGCTTCTTCGAGGCGCGCACGACGACCGGCCGGATCGGCGTCAAATGCTGGATCAACAAGGGCGAGGTCATGCCCGAGGGCTTCCGTTCCGACCAGCTCACCGACGAGGGCGACTCGCAGGCGGGCGGCCAGCGCGGTGGCCGAGGCGGCGATCGTGGCCCGGGTGGCGGCGACCGCGGTCGCGGTGGGCAACGTGGGGGCGGTCGCTGATGCTGATGCCGAAGCGGGTCAAGCACCGCAAACAGATGCGCGGCCGGATGCGCGGCAACACCAAGGGCGGCAGCACGGTCGCCTTCGGCGAGTACGGGCTGAAGTCCCTCGACCGCGGCTGGATCACCAACCGCCAGATCGAGGCCGCCCGCGTGGCGATGACCCGCAAGATCAAACGTGGCGGCAAGGTCTGGATCAACGTCTTCCCCGACAAGCCCTACACGAAGAAGCCCGCCGAGACCCGGATGGGCTCGGGCAAGGGCAATCCCGAGGGCTGGGTCGCGGTCATCAAGCCGGGCAAGGTGATGTTCGAGCTGGCCGGCGTGCCGGAGGATCTTGCCCGCGAGGCGCTCCGCCTCGCCGGGCACAAGCTTCCGGTGAGGACGAAGTTCGTCAGGCGCGAGGGGGCTGAGGGGCAGTGAAGGGAGCCGAGGCGCACGACCTCAAAGACGACGAGCTGATCGCGAAGCTGATCGATGCCAAGCAGGAGGCCTTCAACCTGCGCTTCCGGAAGGCGACCGGCGAGCTGGAGAACACCGCCCGGGTCGGTCAGGCCAGGCGCGACATCGCCAGGCTTTTGACCGTAGCCAAGGAGCGCGGGATCGACGTGGATAGAGAGTTGAAGAGATGAGTGACGAGGAGAAGAAAGACGTGACTGAGGAGACGCCCAAGGACGAGGGCGCAGAGGCCGCGGGTCCTGTCGCGGAGGAGGACTCCTCGTCCTCGCAGGCTGCGGGCGAGGAGCAGACTGCCGACGAATCGACCGCGGGTCCTGTCGCCGAGGACGGCGAGTCGTCCTCGCAAGCTGCGGGCGACTCCTCATCCTCGCCGCCGCCACCCGCGGAAGAAACGTCTGATGAAGCAGCTGATGAGACCCCTGCGGAGCCGAATCCTGAGGACGAGCTGCCTTGGAAGGAGCGTCGTCGTCTGGAGCGGTCGAGGCGGCCGCATAAGGCGAGACCGACCCTCACGCCTGAGGAAAGAGCTTCGAAGCGAGCCGAGCAGCGCAAGCGGAAGGCTGAGTCGCGGCGGAAAGAACGGGCTGCGGCTAAAGCTGGGAAGACCGCTGGTACGGGGACTCCCGTGGCCGAGCGGGAATCTGTGGCCGCCAAGACGCGGCAGGGGATCGTCGTCTCCAGTAAGGGCGAGAAGTCGATCACGGTTCGGATCGACATCGCTCGGCGGCACCCGACTTACGAGAAGGTGGTGCGCCGCTCGCGCACGCTGCACGCTCACGACGAGCGCAACGAGGCGGGCGAGGGCGACACCGTGCGGATCGTCGAGACGCGGCCGCTTTCGAAGACCAAGCGCTGGCGGCTCGTCGAGGTCCTGGAGCGTGCCAAGTGATCCAGCAGGAGTCGAGACTGAAGGTCGCCGACAACTCCGGCGCCCGCGAGATCCTCTGCATCCGCGTCAAGGG
Organism: Solirubrobacterales bacterium; assembly: GCA_036376915.1. Lineage (GTDB taxonomy): Bacteria > Actinomycetota > Thermoleophilia > Solirubrobacterales > 70-9 > VRUE01. Next base: position 10,095 of record DASUZK010000026.1, on the reverse strand, counting down.
CGGTTCGCACCGTCGCTACGCCGGCGTCGGCGACGTGATCACCGCGACGGTCAAACAGGCCAGCCCGCAGGGCGGCGTTCGCAAGGGCGAGGTCGTGCAGGCCGTCGTCGTGCGCACGAAGAAGCAGCTCGGCCGGCCCGACGGGACCTACATCGCCTTCGACGAAAACGCCGCGGTGCTGATCGACCCCGCGAGCAACAACCCCCGCGGGACGCGCATCTTCGGCCCGGTGGCACGCGAGCTGCGCGATCGCAACTTCATGAAAATCATCTCGCTTGCGCCGGAGGTTCTGTAGCGATGGCCAAGCCGATGCGGGTTCGCAAGGACGACCAGGTCATGGTGATCGGTGGCAAGGACGCCGGCAAGACGGGGCGTGTCGTGCGCACCGAGCCGAAGAAGGACCGCGTCTACGTCGAGCACCTCAACATGGTCAAGCGCCACGAACGCGCGCGCTCGCAGGCCGATCTCAAAAACCCCCAGGCCGGCGGCATCGTCGAGAAGGAGGGGCCGATCCACGTCTCCAACGTGATGCTGCTCGATCCCAAGGACAACAAGCCGACGCGCGTCGGCGTGCGCCGCGACAAAGGCGGCAAGCGCGAGCGCTTTGCGAAGCGGAGCGGGGCGTCGTTCTAGTGGAGGCCACCGCGACACCCCAGAGCCAGGCCGCGCCGCCGCCTCGCTTGCGCGAGCGCTACGAGCAGGACGTCCTGCCGGCGCTGACCGGCAAGTTCGGCTACTCGACCCCGATGCAGGCTCCGCGCCTGGAGAAGATCACGCTCAACATGGGGCTTGGCGAGGCGAAGCAGAACGCGAAGATGATGGAAGCCGCGCAGGAGCAGCTGGCGACGATCGCCGGCCAGCAGCCGAGCGTGCGCCGTGCTCGCAAGTCGATCGCCTCCTTCAAGGTCCGCGAGGGGATGCCGGTGGGCATCTCGGTGACCCTGCGCCGCGCCCGCATGTGGGAGTTCCTCGACCGGCTCTGCTCGATCGCCGTGCCCCGCATCCGCGACTTCCGCGGCCTCAACCCGCGGTCCTTCGACGGTCGCGGCAACTACTCGATGGGCGTCAAGGAGCAGCTGATCTTCCCCGAAATCGACTACGACTCGATCGACGAGGTGCGCGGTCTCGACATCACGATCACGACCTCGGCCCAGACCGACGAGGAGGCGTTCGAGCTCCTGCTCGGGCTGGGGATGCCCTTCGCCAAGGAGGGCCGTCCCGGCAAGCCCGACGCCGACATCGAGGCGCAGGAAGCCGCCGAGGAGGAGAAGCGCAAGGAGGAGGCCCGCCTGCGGGCCGAGGCAGAGCAGGCCGCGCTCGAGCAGCTCAAGGAGGAGAACCCCGAGGCATACGCCAAGCCGGAAGAGCCTGAGCCGGCGGGTCCTGTCGCGGAGGACGACTCCTCGTCCTCGCAAGCTGCGGGCGAGGAGCCACCCGCCGGAGAGGCGGATGCCACGGACGAGGCATCTGAGAAGGAGGATTCCTAGAATGGCCAAGACTTCGCTGAAGGTGAAGCAGGGGCGGAAGCCCAAGTTCAAGAGCAGGGCGTACAACCGTTGCCGCCGCTGTGGCCGGCCGCGTGCCTACTACCGCAAGTTCGGCCTCTGCCGGATCTGCCTGCGTGAGGCGGCGCACGAGGGTCACATCCCCGGCATGACTAAGTCCAGCTGGTAGCGACGAGAAACAGAATCATGCTGACCGACCCGATAGCCGATTACCTGACCCGAATCCGGAACGCCCTTGGCTCCGGCCACGACGAGGTGGAGATTCCCGCCTCCCGCCTGAAGGTGGAGATGTCGCGGATCCTCAAGGAGCAGGGCTACATACTCGACTTCGCCAAACAGCCGGCGACGGTCGGCGAGGAGATCAAGATCCGCCTCAAGTACACCGAGGATCGCCGTCCCGTGATCATGGGCCTCGAGCGCATCTCGCGACCGGGGCGGCGTCGCTACGTCGACCACACGCAGGTCCCGCGCGTGCACGGTGGCACCGGCACCGCGATCGTCAGCACCTCGGTCGGCGTGATGACCGGACACGAAGCAAAGGCAAAGGGCGTCGGCGGCGAGGTCGTCGCCTACGTCTGGTGAACAGCGGATGAGCCGGATCGGAAGAAAGCCAATCGCCGTGCCCGACGCCGTCACGGTCGAGGTCGCTCCTGGCCGCGTCGCGGTCAAGGGCCCGAAGGGCGAGCTGGCTCAAGTCCTCTCGGCGGACATGAAGGTCGAGCAGGCCGACGGCGTCGTCACCGTCGAGCGCCCGACCAACCGCGGCGAGCACCGCGCCCTGCACGGCCTCACGCGCAGCCTGATCGCCAACATGGTCGAGGGCGTCACCGAGGGATTCGAGAAACGGCTGGAGATCCAGGGCGTCGGCTACCGCGCCCAGCTCAAGGGCAAGAACCTGGAGATGGCGCTCGGCTACTCCCACCCGGTCTCGATCGAGGCACCGGAGGGGATCGAGTTCGAGGTGCCCCAGCCGACCGAGGTCATCGTGCGCGGGATCGACAAGCAGCTCGTCGGACAGGTCGCCGCGGACATCCGCAAGCGCCGCCCGCCGGAGCCCTACAAGGGCAAGGGGATTCGCTATCGCGGCGAGCACGTCGCCCGCAAGGTCGGGAAGCGCGCATGACCGTGCTCACGACCAGACAACGCCGACTGCGCCGCCGCCGCCGCGTGCGCGCACGGGTGACGGGTACCGCCGAGCGGCCGCGCCTGTCCGTATACCGGTCGAATCGGGGCGTCTTCGCCCAGCTGATCGACGACGGCAAGGGGCAGACCGTGGCGGCGGTCAACTGGATCGAGCCCGAGCTGCGCAAGCTCACCGCCTCAGACCAGGCCAAGCGTGCCGGCGAGTTGCTGGCCGAGCGCGGAAAGGCGGCCGGCGTCGAGTCCTGCGTCTTCGACCGCGGTGGCTACCAGTACCACGGGCGGGTCAAGGCACTCGCCGAGGGAGCACGAGAGGGAGGACTGGTCTTTTGAGCGCCGGGCCACGCGACGTCGGGCCGCAAATGACGGCCCCGGATCGCCGCCATACGGCGTCCTCAGTCGCCCAAATAGCGCTGCTATTCGGGCTCCCTGCGTCCTTGTCTGGCGCCGCCCGGACCACGTCATCTACTGGCCGACGCCACGAGGCACGGCGCTAGTCCGCTACCTTGGACCGCTCGCTATGAAGGGAATGGACACAACCAACGTCGAGACGGTGAGCCCGCGCGGGCTCGACCTGCAGGAGCGCGTGATCGAGATCAACCGCGTCGCCAAGGTGGTCAAGGGCGGTCGTCGCTTCTCCTTCACCGCGCTCGTCGCCGTCGGCGACGAAGAGGGTGTGGTCGGGATCGGCTACGGCAAGGCTCGCGAGGTGCCGCTGGCGATCCAGAAGGGCGTCGAGAACGCCCGCAAGGACCTGATTCGCATCCCCAAATACGGGCAGACGATCACCCACAAGATCATCGGTCGCTACGGCGCTGGCCACGTCGTCCTGCGGCCAGCCAGTCCGGGTACCGGGGTTATCGCCGGCGGCGGCGTTCGCGCCGTGCTCGAGCTTGGCGGGGTGAAGGACGTGCTGACCAAGAGCATCGGGACGCAGAACCCGATCAACCTGGTGAAGGCGACGATGGACGGGTTGATTCGTTTGAGGCGGCCCGAGGAGGTTGCCGAGCTTCGTGGATTGACGGTTTCTCAGGTTTTGGGTGTGAGTTCAAACGGATCTGCCGCGGGCTCTGTCGCTGCAGGGGACCCACCACCCCCTGCGGCTGAAGCGTCCTCGGGGGCGGTTCCCCCTACAGCGCCACCCGCGGACGAAACGGCTGAGGCTGCCAAGCCTGCAGAGGCCGCACCTGCCGAGGAGCCGAAAGCTGAGGCACCTGCGACGGAGACCGCCACCGCCGAGGAGGCGAAAGCTGGGGAGACCCCGGCCGCTGAGGAGTCCTCGTGAGCGGGGTCAAGATCAAGCAGGTTCGATCGGCTAACGGGTCCAATCCCGGCCAGAAAGCGACGCTTAAGGCGCTTGGGCTGGGGCGGATCGGGAAGGCTGTTGAGCGGAAGGACAGTCCTCAGTTGAAGGGGCAGCTTGCGGTTGTCTCGCACCTGGTTGAGGTGAACGATGGCTGAGAAGGCGCGCTCGGAGGAGATCGGGCTGCATAACTTGAAGCCGAAGCCTGGGTCGCGGCGGCCGCGGAAGCGGTTGGGGCGCGGCGAGGGCTCGGGGCTGGGGAAGACTTCCGGGCGGGGTCACAAGGGCGCCGGGTCGCGCTCGGGGTCCAAGCGGAAGGCCGGCTACGAGGGCGGGCAGAACCCGATCCACATGCGGATGCGAAAGCTCCGTGGCCCGCACAAAAAGCAGTCGATGCCGTTCGAGAACTTCAGGACGAAGTCCCAGCCGGTCAACCTCGCCGACCTCGAGGAGCGCTTTGAGGCCGACGCCGAGGTGACTCCCGAGGCCCTCAAGGAGAAGGGGCTCGCCAAGCGCTCCGACCCGGTGAAGATCCTCGCTCGCGGCGAGATCTCGAAGAAGCTGACGGTGCGAGCGCACGGCTTCAGCGCCGCGGCGAAGGAGAAGATAGAAGCGGCAGGCGGTTCCTGCCACACTCTGGAGCCGTAATGCTCCAAACTATTGCGAACGCATTCAGCGTCGCCGAGATTCGCAAGAAGCTCGCCTTCACCGCGGCGATGCTGCTGCTCTACCGGCTCGGTGCCTACATCCCCGCTCCCGGCGTCGACCTCGAAGCCGTGAAGGAACTGGAGAGCAATTTCGCCGGCGGCGGCATCCTCGGCTTCCTCGACACCTTCTCGGGCGGAAGCCTCTCGCGCCTCTCGCTCTTCGCGCTGGGGATCATGCCCTACATCACGGCGTCGATCATCCTGCAGCTGCTCACCGTCGTCGTGCCCTCGCTGGAGAAGCTGCAGAAAGAAGGCGAGGTCGGCCAGCAGAAGATCACCCAGTACACGCGCTACCTCACCGTCGGCCTGGCGTTCGGCCAGTCCTTCGGCTACGTCTTCCTCTTCCGCTCCTTCGGCGAACAGGCCGGCGGCAACAACGCGATCGCCAACCTCGGCGGCTCCGAGGTCCTGCTGATCGTGATCGCGCTGACAGCCGGCTGCACGCTGCTGATGTGGTTCGGCGAGCTGATCACCCAGCGCGGCATCGGCAACGGCATCTCGCTGATGATCTTCGCCTCGATCGTGTCCGGGCTGCCCCAGGGCCTGAGCGCCTGGTGGAACAACCCCGACCAGGTCTTCGTCGTGATGATGCCCTTCCTCGCGCTCGCGGTGATCGTCGCGATCGTCTTCGTCCAGGAGGGGCAGCGCCGCATCCCGGTCCAGTACGCGAAACGCGTCGTCGGGCGCAAAATGACCTCCGGCGGCTCCACCTACCTGCCGCTGCGGGTCAACATGGCCGGCGTCATCCCGGTGATCTTCGCCGCATCGATCATGGCCTTCCCGCCGACGATCGGCCAGCTTCTGAATACCCCCGCGGCACTCGACTTCGCCGCCTTCTTCAGCCCCGAAAGCTGGGCCTACGTCGTCGGCGAGGTCTTCTTCATCGTCGTCTTCACCTACTTCTACACAGCGGTCACGTTCAACCCGGTCGACCAGGCTGACAACCTGAAGAAATACGGCGGGTTCATCCCCGGCGTGCGGCCCGGGAGGCCGACTGCCGAGTACCTCGATCGCATCCTCTCCCGGCTGACCTTCCCCGGCGCGCTCTACCTGGGCGCGGTGGCGGCGCTGCCGACGATCCTGCTTAGTCAGACAGCCGCCAACTTCGCCTTCGGCGGCACCTCGATCCTGATCGTGATCGGCGTCGCGCTGGAAACCGTGAAGCAGCTCGAGGCGCAGCTGATGATGCGCAACTACGAGGGCTTCCTCAAATAGGCTCCGGACAATGTCCGAGCTGAACCTAGTCCTCCTCGGTCCGCCCGGGTCGGGGAAGGGAACGCAGGGGGAGCGGCTGCAGGCCGATCTAGAGCTGCCCTACTGGGCCACCGGCGACATCCTGCGGGCGGCGGTCCGCGAGGGGACGGAGCTGGGCCGGGCCGCGAAGCAGTACATGGACCGCGGCGACTTGGTGCCGGACGAGGTGATCGTCGGCATGATCGGCCAGCGGATCGACTCCGACGAGGCGGCCGACGGTTTCATCCTCGACGGCTTTCCCCGCACCGCCCCGCAGGCCGAGGCGCTGGCCGCGAAGCTGACCGAGCTGGACCGGGAGCTGACAGCGGTGCTGCTGATCGACGTCGACGACGACGAGGTGGTGCGCAGGCTGGGCGGGCGCCGAACCTGCGTCGAGGGGGGCCACGTCTTCCACGTCGACTTCAACCCGCCGGGGCAGGACGGCGTCTGCGACATCGACGGCTCGGAGCTCGTCATCCGCGACGACGACAAGCCCGAGGTGATTCGCCACCGGCTCGAGCAGTACCACGCCAAGACGGCACCGCTGGTCGAGCACTACGACACCCGTAGCCTGCTGCGGCGGATCGACGGCGCCGAGTCTCCCGATGCCGTCGCCGACGAGATCCGCCGAACCCTGGCAACGCTGCGCCTCGAGGCCGACGAGGCCATCTGACCTCGGCCACTAGCGTGTACCGAATGATCATCCGCAAGACGCCGGAGCAGGTCGACCAGATGGCCGCCGCCGGCGAGATCCTCGTCCGCTGCCTGCGCATGCTCGCGACCAAGGCTCGGCCCGGCGTCACCACCGCGGAGCTCGACGATGCCGCCGAGAAGCTGATCCGCTCGCAGGGTGCCAAGCCCGCCTTCAAGGGCTACCGCGGCTTCCCCGGGTCGATCTGCGCCTCGCCCAACTCGATGGTCGTGCACGGGATTCCCGGGCCCTACGAGCTTAAGCGGGGCGACGTGCTCTCGGTCGACGTCGGCGTGGTCAAGGACGGCTGGGTCGCGGATGCGGCGATGACCCTGCCGATCGGTCCGGTCGAGGAGGAGGCGCGCAAGCTGCTGGACGTCACCAAGGGGGCTCTGTTCGCCGGCGTCGAGCAGATGCAGCCCGGCAACCGGCTCGGTGACGTCTCGGCCGCGATCCAGCGAGCGGTGGAGATCGAGGGCCTCTCGATCATCCGCACCCTGGTCGGCCACGGGATCGGCAGGGAGATGCACGAAGAGCCGCAGGTTCCCAATTTCGGCACGGCCGGCAAGGGCCCGGTCCTGGAGGAGGGGACGGTGCTGGCGATCGAGCCGATGGTCAACGCCGGCGGTGCGCTTGTGCGGATGGGGGACGACGGTTGGGCCGTCTACTCCGACGACGGCTCGCTCGCCGCCCACTTCGAGTTCACCGTCGCCGTCACGGCCGATGGGCCCCGAATCCTCACTCCCTGGCACGAAGAGGCGTAGCGCTACGCTTTTCCTACGCGTCGTGTACTGACACTCTCGTTGTTGATCGTCTCATTTGGAGTGTCCCCCGCGCCCGCGGCGGTGCAGCCTCATGGAACGAACGACGCCGGTGGCTTCCGCAACGTGCTGCCGCCCGGCGAGAACGGGCTCGACACGCTCGGCCAGATCTTCGCCTTCCGCGGCACTGGTGCGATTCCATCGCACTTCGCCGATCAGCAGCCGCTCTACGAAGACCTCGTCTACGGCTCGCCGGAGCTGACCGACGCGGGGGTCTCCGCCTACTTCAAGGACGCGACCTTCGGCGTCCCGCTCGGCGTAGTCGCCTCGACGATCGAACCGAGGCCCGGCGTGACGATCGTCCGCGACTCCGCCTACGGGGTGCCGCACGTCTACGGCGACACTCGCGGCGACACGATGTTCGGCGCCGGCTACGCCGGCGCGGCCGATCGCCTCTTCCTCATGGACGTGCTGCGCCATACCGGGCGTGCCGAGCTCGCCTCGTTCCTCGGTGGGTCCAACGCGGAAGCCGACGCCACCCAGTGGGGCTTCGCCCCATACACCGAGGCAGATTTGCAGAAGCAGCTCGACCAGGCGCCCAGGCTTTATGGCCAGGCGGGCCAGCAGGCGCTCGAAGACGTGCAGAGCTACGTCGACGGGATCAACGCCTACATCGCCGCTGCCGTAGCCGACTCCGCCCTGAGGCCGGGGGAGTACGCCCTCCTCAACAAGCCGATCGAAGCCTGGAAGCCGACGGACGTGGTGGCGATCGCCTCGCTCGTCGGCGGCATCTTCGGTCGCGGCGGCGGCAATGAGCTCGGTTCTGCCCTGACGATGCAGGCCTTCGTCGACCGCTTCGGCCGCAGGGCCGGTCGCAAGGCGTGGCTCGGCTTCCGCTCCAAGAACGACCCGGAGGCCCCGACGACGATCTCCGAGCGCTTCCCGTACGAGACCCGCAGCGCTTTCGCCGAGCGCGGCCTGGCGCTTCCGGACCGGGGTTCGGTGCGCGACACCACGATCGCCACCGCGTCGAGCGCCCCCTCCGGAGGGGGCGGTGGTTTCGGCGAGGCGATCCAGCGCGCCATCGGCGAGGGCGGCCACTCCTCCAACTGGGAGCTGGTCTCCGCCCAGAGCTCGGCGACCGGCCACCCGCTTGCCGTGATGGGCCCCCAGGTCGGCTACTTCGTGCCCCAGATCCTGATGGAGCAGGATCTGCACGGCCCCGGCATCGACGCTCGCGGTGCCTCCTTCGCCGGGCTCAACCTCTTCGTCCTGCTCGGGCACGGGCGCGACTACGCCTGGAGCGCGACGACGGCGACCTCCGACAACGTCGACACCTTCGCCGAGGTGCTCTGCCAGGGCAAGCTCAGCTATCGCTACCGCGGCAAGTGCAGGCCGATGGAAAAGCTCGAGAAGGCCGAGAGCTGGGCGCCGAACGCGATCGACTCCACCGAAGCAGGGTCGCAGACGTTGACGGCCTATCGCACGGTGCACGGGATCGTCTACGCCCGCGGCAAGGTGCGGGGACAGGCGGTCGCCTTCGTGCGCCAGCGCAGCACCTACTTCCACGAGGTGGAGTCCGTGATCGGCTTCGGCCAGCTCAACGAACCGGGTTTCCTCACCGGGCCGGCCGCCTTCAAGAAGGCGGTCTCCAATATCAACTTCCTCTTCAACTGGGCCTACGTCGACTCCGAGCACATCGCCTACGCCCTCTCGGGAGCGATGCCCCAGCGGCAGGGAACCTCGCCCGACTTCCCGGTCCTCGGCACCGGCGAGTTCGACTGGAAGGGCTTCAAGCCTGCTAATCGGACCGCCGACTACCTGCCCTTCGCCAAGCACCCGCAGGCGGTCGATCCGGACTTCCTCGTCTCCTGGAACAACAAGCAGGCGCCAGGATGGGGCGCCGCCGACGATCAGTACGCCTACGGCCCGCTGTTCCGTTCGCAGATGATCGCCGACAAGGTGCGGGCGGCGACCAAGGGCAAGCGCCGGATGACGATCGCCCAGCTGGTGCAGGCGATGGAGGAGCCTGCGACGCAGGACCTGCGCGGCTACCGGTTGCTGCCGATCGTCTTCGACGCGATCGGCAAGCCGAAGCAGCCGGCGCTGCGCGGCGCGCTGTCGACTCTGCGCGCTTGGCACAAAGCGGGCGCGCACCGTCGCGACCTCGACCGCGATGGAGTCGACGAGGAAACCCCCGCGATCGAGCTGATGGACGCCTGGTGGCCGAAGCTGGTCGCGGCGGAGTTCAAGCCCTCGCTCGGCGACGAGGCATTCGAACGGCTGGAGGGGATGCTCGAGGTCGGCGACCACACCGGCGGCTCGCCCGACGCCCCCGACTTCTTCGACGGCTGGTGGGGCTACGTCTCCAAGGACCTGCGCACCCTCTTCGGCCCGCGACCGAAGGGCGCTTACAGTCGCGTCTACTGCGGCAAGGGATCCAAGCAGCGCTGCCGCAAGGCGCTCCAGCGCAGCCTCGCCCGGGCGCTGAAGATCACCCCCGCGGCGATGTACGGCGGGGGCAACGGTAAATGTGCCTCCAGCCCCCAGCCGTCCTGTTTCGACCAAAACCGGCCCACGGTCACCTCCGGCGTAGAACTGGGCCCCTTCCCCTTCCAGAACCGCCCGACGTTCCAGCAGGTGGTCACCCTGACCCAGAGGCTGCCGCGGTAGGGGTTGGCGGGGGAGGCGTCGGCACCCCCTACCCAAAACGCTCGGCGGGAGCCTCGCTGGAGTGTTTTGGGTAGGGGGTGCC
>DASUZK010000025.1:0-14905 GCA_036376915.1 Solirubrobacterales bacterium | reverse complement strand
CCGACTCGTAGTCTGAACGAGAGCGTCTGTGGAGGTTGGCAAGAGTTAGTTCTTAGGAGCTTTCCCCGACAGTTTCTGGCCAACGATGAACGGAACTTCGTCCCGGCCATCAGCACTCTTACGTTGTTCCAGGTCTTTGCGAACTTGAGATGCGAGGCCACTGAGCCTGAGATAGGCATGGCCGACTCCATTCTTATCGTTCCACTCATAGACAAAAGGGCGATCAACTCCCTCGACATGAGGCCTCCAGTCACCTGAGCCTGCGCTTGACGACATGCTCCAAATGACTTCCCCATCTTCATAAGCCAATCGGTGAGTCAGAGCGTTGTGTAGCTGGCCGTTGCGAAAAACCTTGAAGATCAGACGGGCATCTCTAGTGCTGTATCCGAGCTCTTCCAAATATCGTGGGCCACTTTCTTCGAACAAGTTGTACGCAACAGAATCAATGACGGGAAAAAGTTGGAAGCCAATTCTGAGAGCGTTGTCCGATGCTTGGTCATCGTGGGCAGATAGAGAACGTGTCGACTGCTCAAGGCTGTCGATTTGGATGAGCCAACCGTCGTAGACCGAATCCTTTGACATCGACTGCCAGATAAACCCTGACGATCTAGCCACTCTTAGGCCCCTGTCTCATTTCAGCCGTTGACTCGTAGCGACGCATCCAAAATGCGTGATCTCCTTTTGTTGGTGACCCCGCCAACTCCCATAGCTGTCGGTAGTGACGCGTAAGCCCATCCCAGTCCGTCTCCGGTATGGGCTTTAGCTTCCAACCCATCTGCTCCAGCGTCAAATCCCCCTTGATCTGATTACAGATCCAGCATGCGCAAACCAAGTTCTCAGGATCGTTGGTCCCACCCTGAGACCAGGCGACTACATGGTCCAGGCTAGGACTTCTAGATGCGATTGCGGGGTGGGTCTGCCCACCCTTCCAGTTGGGGTGATACGGAAACTCATCGGGAAAGACCTCGGAGACGAGCCGTAGGATCTGGGTTGGGATTACCTTGCAGCCGCAGTAGCGGCAGTGGAAACGGTCGCGCTTGTAGATCGAGACGATGACGCTCTCTGATGGCTCAGAGCGAGCAACTACCTCGCGACGCGGGTAGGCAATGGGAGCGAGGAGCTCCGCCGCAGCCTCGCGTCCCTCCGAGAGCAACGCGATGACTATCTGCTCCAACTCCTCCGGATAGTCATCAGTCTGGGGACGCATGATCTCGTCAAACTTCTGGCAGGTCCAAGCTAACTCGTCAGTCTTTCCGCGTTAGCCGCTCGAGCAGGACGACGACCGACTCGTAGGGTTCGCCGGTGGCGCGGCTGAGGCCGATCTCGCAGGTGCGGTTGCTGGAGAGGTGGGCATCGAACTGGCGCCCGGAGAGCTCGGCGGCCTGGGGCGCGGTGGCGGCAGCGGTCAGCTCCGGGTGGGAGATGCCGCGGTCGCCGGCGAAGCCACAGCAGGTCGCCGACGGGGCGACGTGGACGTCGTCGGCGAGGGCGGCGGCGAGGGCGCGCAGGCGCGGGGCCAGACCCATGTGACGGGTCGCGCAGGTCGGGTGGACCGTCGCGGAGCCGACCCTGGCGGCGATCTCGAGCTGTGGCAGCAGGCGGTCATGCGCCCAGGCGACCGAGTCGAGGATCTCGAGCCCGGCAAGCCGCTCTGCGTTCTCCTCGCTCAGCACCCCCTCCCCGGGTTCGTCCACCGCCTGCGTGCAGGAGGCGGCGTCGATCACGACCGGCAGCGCCCCCTCCCCGCTCCACTCCCAGAGCCGCTCGACCATCTCGTTCGCCTTTTGGCAGTGGGCGTCGCCGAATCCTTTCGAGCTCCACGGCAACCCACAGCAGCTGCCGGCGACCCCGTCCGGCACCCAAACCGGCAACTCCGCCCGCCGGGACACCTCAACCATCGCGTCGACGATTCCCAGCGGCCGACGGGCCGATTCCGGCCGAATATCGGCCGGAATCGGCCCATCGGCCGAGGAGGGGGGACCGAAGATTCGGTTGGTGCAGGAGGGGACGTAGACGGCGGCGGCGCCCTGGCGCTCGGTGGGCGGCAACCGCGGCGAGGCGGGGGCCGGCAGCGCCTTGCCGCGCTTCGTCCGGCGCGCCAGCGGGCCACCGAGCCGCAGGCCGGCGCGCGAGGCCTTCTCGATCGTTCCCCAGCGCTTCGCCGTTGCCAGGGCGGCCCGTTCGGCCCGGGGCGTATGGCGCTCCTGGCGCATTTCCTTGACCAGCTTGCCCGTGTCGATCCCGACCGGACAGGCGAGCTGGCAGGAGCCGTCGGCGGCGCAGGTCTCGAGCGAGTCGTACTCGTACTCCTCGAGCAGCGCCCGCAGAACAGGCGAGCCCTCCGGTTGGCGCGCCATCTCTCGCCGCAGGACGATCCGCTGGCGCGGCGTCGTCGTCAGGTTGCGGCTGGGGCAGACCGGCTCGCAGAAGCCGCACTCGACGCAGGTCGTCGCGGACTCCTCGATCGCCGGGGTGGTTTTCAGGTTGCGGAGGTGGACGCCGGGGTCGCGGTTCAGGACCACGCCCGGGTTGAGCACGCCGTCGGGGTCGGCGAGCCGCTTCACCCGCCACATCAGCTCGGTCGCCTTCTCCCCCCACTCGCGCTCGACGTAGGGGGCCATGTTGATCCCGGTGCCGTGCTCGGCCTTGAGCGAGCCGTCGTACTTGCCGACGACCAGCTCGACCAGCTCGGCCATGAAGGCCTCGTAGCGCTCCAGATCCTCCGCCTTGGCGAAGTCCGGGGTGAGCATGAAGTGGAGGTTCCCGGCCGAGGCGTGGCCGGCGACGCCGGGCAGGAAGCCGTGGGCGCCGAGCAGCGCCTGCAGGTCGCGGGCGCCCTCGGCGATCCGCTCGGGCGGCACGCAGACGTCCTCGACGATCAGCGCCGTGCCCGGCATGCGCACCCGGCCGATCAGCCCGTGCAGGCCCTCGCGCACGCGCCAGGCAAGCTCGATCTCCTCGGCCTCGCGGGTGAACTCGAACGGCTTGATCGTCTCGTGACCGGCGAAGATCTCCTCGGCCCTGGCGACGTGGGCGTCGAGCTCCTCGTTCGTCCCGGCGCCGTACTCGACCAGCAGCACCGCCGACTCGGGTGGAAGCTCTTTCCACTCCTCGGGCGCGCCGACCATGTTCCAGGCGGCGGTGATCAGCGCCGGGGCGACCATCAGCTCGACCGCGGTGGCACCGCTCTCGACCAGGTCGCGGACCGGCGCGATCGCCTCGTCGATGCCGGGGAAGTGGACCCAGGCCGTCGTGGTCTGCGCGGGCAGCGGCACGGTCTCGAAGACGGCCTCGGCGACGAAGGCCAGCGTGCCCTCCGAGCCGACCACCAAACGGCGGAAGATCTCCAGCGGCTCCTCGGCGTCGAGGAAGGCGCAGAGCCGGTACCCGGTCGTGTTCTTGATCGCGAACTTGCGGCGGATCCGCTCGCTCAGCTCGGCGTCGGCGCGGATCTCGTCGCGGATCGCGGCTAGGCCCGCGGCCAGCTCCGGCTCCTCGGCGGCGAAGCGCTCGGCGGCGGCGGGCGCGGCGGTGTCGATCGTCGTCCCCGACGGGAGCACCAGCGTCATCGAGCGCACCGTGGAATAGGAGTCGCGGCTGACGCCGCAGCGCATCCCACCCGAGTTGTTGGCGATCACGCCGCCGACGCAGGCGATGTCGGTGCTGGCCGGGTCGGGGCCGAGCTTGCGCCCTTGCGGCGCGAGGACGCGGTTGGCATGGCCGAGCACGGTGCCCGGCTTGACCCTAGCCCGTGCCCCGCCGTCCTCCACCGCGACGCCGCCGAAGTGGCGGCGCACGTCGACCAGGATCCCTTCGGTCTGGCCCTGTCCGTTGAGGCTGGTGCCGCCGGCGCGGAAGGTGACCGGGACGCCGCTGCGGCGGCCGTAGGCGAGGACCTTGGCGACGTCATTCGCGTCGTGGGCCATCACCACCACCTGCGGGAAGAGCCGGTAGGGGCTGGCGTCGGAGGCGTAGCGGACGATGTCGCTGGCCCGGGCGAGGACGCGGTCGGCGCCGAGCAGCTCCTCCAGGTCGCGGCGCAGCGGCTGGGCCGTGCCGGCCGCGAGGCTGTCGGGGGCGCGGTCGGGCGCCGGCTCAGACGGCTGCGGCGCGAGCGTTGAGATGTTCCGCTCGAGCAGCGCCATCGTCAGTCCAGCCTAGAAGAGGGACATCCCCGGGGCGACCGGGACTTCGACCAGCTCGGGGTGCGGGGACGCGAAGGCCTTGGCCAAGGCGTCGCGAACCTCGTCGCGGTCCTTGACGCGGTGCGCCGTCACCCCGTATCCCTCGGCGACCGCGGCGACATCGAGAGCGGGGAGGTCGAGCCCGGGCGCTCCCGCCACCTGCTCGACCTCCGCGAACCACTTGAGGATCGCGTACTCCTCGTTGCGCAGGACGAGGAAGGTGACCGGGACCTTGTAGGCGACCGCGGTCCAGAAGGCGCTGACCGCGTACTGGACCGAGCCCTCGCCGATCACGCAGACGACCGGGCGGTCCGGCTGGGCGATCTGCACCCCGATCGAGGCGGCGAGGCCGAAGCCGAGGCCGCCCCCGGCGGCGAAGTAGTAGCTGCCCGGGCGCGAGAGCCGCAGCTGGTTGCGCAGGGCGAGGGTGCTGGAAGGAGACTCGAGCACGACGATCCCGTCCTCCGGGAAGACCTCGCCCAGGGCGGTGTGGACGGTCGAGGAGTTGAGCGGGTCGGTGGGCGGGATTTCCCCCGGGCCGGGATTCGGCTCGGGCACCGGCCGCGAGGACTCGGGCAGGTCCTCGAGCAGCGCCGCCAGGGTCAGCTTCACATCGGCGACGAGGGCGTCGCCCATCGGCGCCCGCGCTGCCTCGTCGGGGTCGCTGGTGATCGCGACCAGCTTCGCCCCCTCCGGCAACAGCGGGCCGGGGATGTGGGGGTAGTAGGGGAAGACCGAGCTGCCGAGGACGAGGATCAGGTCATGGCCCTCGAGCGTCTGGCCGATCGGGCCGATCGCCGGTGGCAGCACGCCACGGTAGTTGGGGTGGCTCTCCGGAAAGCCGAGCCGTCCGCCGCCCGTCGCGGGGGTCGCCCAGACCGGCAGGCGCTGGCGCTCGGCGAAGGCTATGGCGAGGTCCCAGGCGCCGGAGGCGTCGATGTCGGGGCCGGCGACCATGACCGGGTTGGTCGCTGCATCGAGCCGGTCGGCGAGGACGCGGATCGCGGCAGGGTCGGCACCGGCGCGGCCGTCGACCCGGCGCGCGATCGCCTCGCGCGCGTCGGCCTCGTCGACCTCGGCGTACCAGTCGTCCATCGGCAGCGAGACGAAGACCGGGCCCTTCGGCGGCAGGCCGGCGAGATGGGCGCCGTGGGCGAGGGCAAGCGGGACGTCCTCTGCCCGGGCCGGCTCGTAGGACCACTTGACCAGGGGATGGGGCATGCGGATCGCGTCGCGGTTGGTCAGGTTCGCCTGCAGGGTGATCTGCGCCCGCGCCTGCTGTCCGGCGGTGACCAGCACCGGGGAGTGATTGGCCTGGGCGTTGAAGATCGCCCCCATCGCGTTGCCGAGGCCCGGCGCGGTGTGCAGGTTGGCGACCGTCGTCTGACCGGAGGCCTGGGCGAAGCCGTCTGCCATCCCGACCACGACCGCCTCCTGCAGGCCGAGCACGTAGCGAAAGTCGGAGGGAAAGTCGGCGAGCATCGGCAGCTCGGTCGAGCCGGGGTTGCCGAACATCGTCGTCATCTCCCGCTCGCGGAAGAGGTCGAATGAGGCTTCGCGCACGTTTGGCATAGCGAACGAACCCTATAGGCGCAATGCGACTCTCAAGTAGACGCCCGAGCGGTCGATACCGCAACCGTGGTATCGCCAGCGTTCGCCAACCGGGTCCTTTCCGCCGCCGTCGCGCTTGCTGCCCTCTGCGCGATCCTGGCTGGACCGGCGAGCGCTGGCCCAACTTCCACGCGCCTCGCCTACGGGACCGGGGAAATCGTGCCGATCCCCGCCTCGATCCCCCATGAAGAAGGCGACATGGTCGACCGGCGCATCATCCCCAACCTGCGCTGGATCGCCCAGCGCTTCCCGATCTACGTCAGCGACGGCTACTCGGGACCGCTGCCGAACGGCGAGCACGCCGGCTGCCACGGCTGCCACGTCAGGAACTCCGACCACTACAACGGCCTCGCCGTCGACATCTCGCCGCTGAGCTGGAGCGACAAATGCGACGAGCGCTGGCGCGGGATCACCCGCCTTGCGCTCTGGGCGGAGCCCGTGCAGAACGAGCCGGCGCCCCCCTTCCGCTGGGTCGGCTACGACGGGGACGCCGGCCACGGCTGCGGCCACCACCTCCACCTCTCTTGGGAACACGCCGCCGCGCCGCAGTTCGAGATCGCCGAATGGGTCGAAGTCTTCCCGGTCGGCGCCCAGCCCGGCCGCAAGCCGCGCCCCAAGCGTCCCAAGACTCCCCCCGCGCCTCCGCCCGGGCCCTCCGGCGGCATCTCGACCGTCCACTCCGGCGGCGTCTCGCCGCGCGGCGACTGACGCTTAGGATCTGCGGCCGATGCGCCGCCTCGTCCTCTTCTGCGCACTGGCTGCTGCTGCCCTCGCTGGGGGCTGCGGCTCCACGGACAGCTCGACTCCGGTCGCCTGCCTCGAAGGGAAGGGCGCTTACCTGAGAGCGCTCGAGGACGCGCCGGGGACAGTTCGGCTGACCGGCGACACACCAATCAGCTCGTGCCTTGCCGAGAACCAGGCTGGCGGGGCGCTGGCGAGCGTCGGCACCGCGATGCTGGCGGCGGCGACAGAGCTCAACGCCGACGCGCGTGACGACCCGGGCGACGTTGCGAACGTTCGGCTCGGCTACCTGCTCGGGGCAGCGCAGCGCGGTGCCGACGCAACCCAGGGGATCCACGCGGAGCTGTTGCGCAGGCTCGCCGCCGCCGCTCGCTACAGCCCCGACAACCGGCCGCTGCCGGCGACCTTCCTCGATGCCTACCAGCGGGGCTTCGACGCCGGCCGCAGCCGCGGCTGAATACGCTTGGCAGACAACGACTTCGATGGAGGCACGGACCTTGACTGAGCAGCTCTGGGGTGGCGAGACCACCAAGGCAGTGGACAACTTCCCGGTGTCGGGCGAGCCGGTGCCCGTTCCCGTGGTGCGCTGGCTGGGTCGCCTCAAGGCCGCCGCCGCGCTGGTCAACGCCGAGGTCGGGGGGCTCGACCCCGCCCTGGCCGAGCGCATCGCCGCCGCTGGCGACGCGGTCGCCGCCGGCGAACACGACGACCAGTTCCCGGTCGACGTCTTCCAGACCGGCTCGGGCACCTCCTCCAACATGAACGCCAACGAGGTGCTCGCCAACCTCGCCGGCGATGGGGCGCACGCCAACGACCACGTCAACATGGGCCAGTCCTCCAACGACGTCTTCCCCTCCGCCGTCCACCTGGCGGCACTGGGCGAGGTGACCCACGACCTGCTGCCCGCGATGGGCGGGCTGGAGGCGGCGCTGGAGGCCAAGGCCAAGCAGTTCGCCGACGTGGTCAAGGCCGGGCGCACGCACCTGATGGACGCGGTCCCGGTCACCCTCGGCCAGGAGTTCGGCGGCTACGCCGCGCAGGTGCGGCTCGGCGTGCAGCGGGTCGAGGGAACGCTGCGCCGGGTCGGCCAGATCCCGCTCGGAGGGACCGCCACCGGCACCGGCCTCAACACCCACCCTGAGTTCGCCGCCAAGGTGCGCGAGAGGCTCGCCGCCGAGACCGGCCTGGAGATCTCCGCCCCGCTCGACCCCTTCGAGGCGCAGGGCAACCGCGACTCCCTGGTCGAGCTCTCCGGCGCGCTCAAGGTCTACGCCGTCTCGCTCAACAAGATCGCCAACGACCTGGCGCTGATGGGCTCCGGGCCGCGGGCCGGCCTCGCCGAGCTGCGCCTGCCCGAGCTGCAGAAGGGCTCCTCGATCATGCCCGGCAAGGTCAACCCGGTGATCCCCGAGGTGGTGATCCAGGTGGCGGCGCAGGTGATCGGCAACGACGCCGCGATCACCGTCGCCGGCAGCCAGGGCCAGTTCGAGCTGAACGTGCGGGTGCCGCTGATCGCCCGCAACCTGCTCGACTCGATCAAGCTGCTCGCCTCCGCTTCCCGCCTCCTGAACGAGAAGTGCGTCGCCGGCCTCGAGGCCAACGAGGAGATGACCGAGCGCCACGCCGAGGCGACCCTGGCCACCGCCACCGCGCTCAATCCCCACATCGGCTACGACCGCGCCGCCGACATCGTCAAGGCAGCGGCGGAGTCGGGGCGATCGCTGCGGGAGGTCGCCCTCGAGCAGGGGGTCGAGCCCGCGGTCCTCGAGGAGGCGCTGGATCACCGCCGCATGGCAAGGCCGCACGAGTAGCTCGCGGCGCATCCGACATTGACCCCACTTGGATGGGGTGAAAGTCGGATGCGCGGTCCTTCGCTCAGGGCCCGGGTCTGAGCTTCAGCGCGCCGGAGAAGATCTGGGTAGCAGCGGCGCCTCCGGTCGGAGTGAAGGTGATCCTCAGCTTGAAGGGAAGCTTGCGCCTACTCTCCAGTCGCTCCCTGACCAAGTAGGTCGGCCGCAGCCGCAGAGTCGCGGTTCCCGCGGCAGCCGCGCTGGCGGTCGCCGTGGCGATCCGCTTGATCCTCGTCCTCGAGTCGACCGCCATCACCTTCCCGGCCCAAGGGACGGCGACCTTCAGGGTTGCCGTCCCCTTCTTCCTGTTCTGCTTGAACCTGCCGAAGCTGAAGGAGCTCGGCGGGATAGGGGTGCTTTGGATCGAGACGGCGTCGACACCGGCATTGAGGTAGTCGAGGCTGTCCACCTCGGCTACCCGAAGGCGGACGACCTGGCCGCCGAAGGGGGTCAGGTCGACGGTGCGGGTCAGTGGCGCAGAGAAGCTGAGGTCACCGTCGTAAGTCCGGAACACGGTGGAGAGGATGTCGGCGGGGTTGACCGAGTCGATCGGTGCGCTCGGCTTCATCACGTCGATCCGGTGCTGCTGATTGCCGAATGCTTTCGACGACAGCGTGTCTGGCGTCGGCACCGCGATGGGGGCCGCGGAGTTGTAGTAGGTGGTCAGCGAAAGGACGTGGGTCATGCCTGGCTCGAGGGCGATGTCCTGGTAGAGGATTCGGGTGCCGGGAAAACTGGACTGGTCCGCGATCGCGGCGAAGTTGCCCTGTGGCGGCGGTGGGATCACTCGCGGTTTTTTTTCGGTGCCTGTCCCCTTGGTGCTCACCGGCGCATTTAGGCCCGAATAAGCGAACCAGCCGCCCGACCCTCCGGATGCCGGGATCTCGACTTTCGTCCAGCCCGCCAGTGTGCCCGTCTCGAAATCGCCGTTGACCACAGTCGCTGCCGCCGTTGGCTGGGCGAACAGAAGCAAGGCGCCGACGATCAGCGCCAATCGGCTTCCCAATACGAGTCCGTACCGATTCACAACCAAGAACTCAACCACACCTCTGGGGTCGGCGAGACCCGGCGCTGGGTTCAGCCCTGCAGCGTGACGAAGCGCTCCTCGGTCAGCTCGACCACGGCGAAGGCGGGGCCCTCGCGGGTGTTGCCCGAGTCCTTGACGCCGCCGTAGGGCATCTGGTCGGCGCGGAAGGTGGGGACCTCGTTGATCAGGACGCCGCCGAACTCGAGCGTGTCGGCGGCTTCGAGGCCGCGGCCGACGTCGCGGGTGAAGACGCCGGCCTGGAGGCCGAACTTGGAGTCGTTGGCCATCCGCAGCGCCTCGGCGAACTCGCCGTAGCGGTCGATCGTCGCCACCGGGCCGAAGACCTCCTCGCACCAGACCTTGGCCTCGCGGGGTGGCGTGCCGAGCAGGGTCGGCGCCAGGCAGCGGCCCTCGTCGACGAGCTCGCCGCCGGTCAACAGCTCCGCCCCGGCCGCGACCGCCTCGTCGACCCACTCCTGGACCCGGTCGCGGTCTCCGGTCGAGATCAGCGGCCCGACGTCGGTCTCGGGGTCGAGCGGGTCGCCGACCCGCAGCGCCTCCGCGTTGGCGACCAGGCGCTCGATGAAAGCGTCCGCGACGTCCTCGTGCACGAGCACCCGCTGGATCGAGATGCAGCTCTGGCCGGCGTGCGAGAAGGCATGCAGCTTGGCCTTGTCGGCCGCCGTCTCCCAGTCGCCGTCGGAGTGGACGATCAGGGGAGCGTTGGAGCCCAGCTCCAGGTTGACCTTCTTGTGCGGAACGCGGCTGCGGATGCCCCAGCCGACCTCGGCGGAGCCGGTGAAGCTGAGGGCCCGGGTCAGCTCGTGCTCGACGATCGCGTTGCCGACCTCCCGGCCGGGCCCGGGGATGACGCTGAGCCAGCCCTCCGGCAAGCCCGCCTCGACCAGGATGGCGGCCAGCTTCAAGGCCGAGATCGGCGTTTGCCCAGCCGGCTTCAGCACGATCGCGTTGCCGGCCGCGATCGCCGGGCCGAGCTTGTGGGCAACCAGGTTGAGGGGGAAGTTGAAGGGGCTGATCGCCCCGACGACGCCGTAGGGGACGCGCAGCATCACGCCGAGCTTGCCGCCGCCGGCCGGCGAGGCCTCCATCGGCACAGTGCCGCCGGTCAGCTTGCGCGCCTCCGTCGCCGAGAAGGTGAGGGTGTCGACGCAACGGGCCGCCTCCACCCGGGCGGTCTTCAGCGGCTTGCCCGCCTCGGCGGCGATCGTCAGCGCCAGATCCTCGACCCGCTCGCCCACCAGCTCCGCGGCACGGTCGAGTGTGGCGGCGCGCTCGTGCTGGGGGAAGTCGGCCGACTCGAACGCCTCCCGCGCGGCCTTGGCGGCGCGGTCGACCAGGGCGGCGTCGCCTTCGGCGACCCGGCCGACGACCGTCCCGTCGTAGGGGCTGCGCACCTCTCCCCACTCGCCGGTCTCGAGCCACTCGCCCGCGGCGAGGAGCTTGTGATCAACCGCCTGCACCTGGGTCGCCATGTCGGTCTCCTTTTCGTTCCGGTGCGCTTTATCCCCCCATATCGGGGAAAAGGCGCACCGCAAGGTCAGGTTAGTGCAGGCCGCGACTCGTCCATCGCGAACCTGTTGACCCAGAGATGCGCATCCGCCTTCTAACGACCTTGCTCTTCTTGCTCCTGGCCTCGCCCGCCTCGGCGGGGGTCTCCTGGGTGGTCGAGGGCCACGGCTTCGGCCATGGCGTCGGCATGAGCCAGTACGGAGCCTACGGCTACGCCAAGCACGGCAAGGGCTACCGCTTCATCCTCGGCCACTACTACTCCGGGACGAGCCTCGGGCAGCTGACCGCGCCCCAGATCGTCCGCGTCCTGCTCGAGATCTCCCCCCGGGACGTCGGCTTCAGCGGCGCCAGCAGCGCCTGCGGCAGGGCCCTCGACCCGAACCGCGGCTACGAGGCACACCGGGCCGGCATGAGCGTGAAGCTGCGAGATGCCGCCGGCCGTCCGCTGGCCTCCTGCGGGCGCCGGCTGCGCGCAGCCGGCGGCGGGACGATCGAGATCGCCGGCACCACCTACCGCGGCGCCCTCGAGGTCGTGCCGACCGCAAGCGACGCGGGGTCGCTCAACACGATCAACGCGCTGTCCGTGGAGCAGTACGTGAAGGGCGTGATCGCCAACGAGTCGCCGCCCTCATGGCCGCGGGCGGCGCTGCGCGCCCAGGCCGTGGCGGCCCGCTCCTTCGCCCTCACCGCGAGCGTCGACGGCAACGGCTTCGACCTCTACAGCGACACCCGCAGCCAGGTCTACGGCGGCCTCCAGAGCGAGACCGCGTCCACCAACGCCGCGGCGACCGCGACGAAGGGCCAGGTACTGACCTACGGCGGCGAGATCGCCGAGACCTACTTCTCCGCCTGCTCGGGGGGCCACACCGAGAGCGTCCAGAACGTCTTCTTCGGCCCGGCGGTCCCCTACCTGGTCGGCGTCCCCGACCCCTACGACTACTACTGCCCGCTGCACGACTGGACGCTGCGGTTCTCCGGGCCGGAGATCAACGACCGGCTCAGCGGATACCTCAACGGCCGCCTGACCAAGATCGTGGTCACCGAGCGCGGCGCCTCACCGCGCATCGTCTGGGCTCGGCTCTACGGCACCGGCGGCGTGACCAGGGTCCGCGGCGACGAGCTCGCCGCCGCCCTCGGCGCCTACGACCGCTGGATGACGTTCCGCAAGGTGGTCGAGTGAGGGGCCTGGGCGCTCAGCCGTCCGGGTACGGCTGGATCGGGATGCCGTGGTCGGTCTCCCTCATGCCGAACTCATAGGCGGCGCCGCCGGAGAGCGTCAGCTTGCGGTCGGGCTTGCCGGGGCGCTCGACGCTGAGCTCGAGGTCGGACACCGAGCAGTTGAGAGTGTGGTGCTCGGGGCCGTTGGGGTCCGCGTAGACCCAGCCGACGAAGTCCTTCTTCGGGGCCGAGACGCGGCCGCGGACGACGACGCCCTTGCCCGGCAGGACGAACTCGCAGGCGGTCGGCTCGGCGGCGATCGAGGCGGAGCGGATCTTGCCGAAGCCTCCCAGGCGGTGTTTCTCCCCTTCCAGCGAGAGCATTCCCGAGGGCAGCCAGGGGGTCGTCCTGCGGCCCAGCTTGATCCGGGCGCCGCCGGCGTCGAAGTAGCCGTCCGGGTCGTCCTCGAAGCCGGTCCCCTCCAGCCAGACCCAGCGCTCGGCATGCTCGCTGCCCCAGTTGTGGCCGATCATCCCCGGCCAGCCGCCGAGCTCGATCTCCTCCCCGTCGACCTCCAGCCGGCCGGCGAAGCGGGCGATCGGGAACGGGGCGACGAACTTCGTCCGCGGCAGTGGCGCCTCGTAGAGCCAGTCGACCGGCAGGTACTTGCAGGGGTCGGCGTCGCCGGAGAAGGTCAGGTCCCAGGAGGCGTTCAGGGCCTCGGTGGCGATCGAGCCGCTGGCGCGGCCGGGGCCGATCTCGGCCTTGCCGACGCGGATCCAGGAGCCGACCGGCGCTGAGAGGTCCGCCGCGGGGACGGTCACCTTGGTCGCCCGCGGCCCGTCTGCCTCGCGGTCGAATAAGACGAACCAGATCGAGGCGTTCGGCTCGGCCCCGGGGCGCTTGTGGACCGTGTGCCGGATCCAGATCCCCCGGCCGCCGCCCGGCCGGCATGCCTTGACGTAGAAGCTCTCGTAGTGACCCGCCTTAGCGGCCACCTTCGCGAAACGCCCTCCCTGATCCATGCCGGGGAACACTAGAGCCCGAAAACCAAGCAGGTCGGTGGACGCAGGGAGGGTGGTGAAGCGAGCGCACATTGGTGCGTGAGCAAGCCGCCCGACCGAGGACGCCGAGATGCGCCGGTTTGCAGGGCTCTAGACCTTGATCGTGATCACGTCGCCGTCCTGCACGACGTAGTCCCGGCCCTCGACGCGCAGCAGCCCCTTGTCCCGCGCTGCCGCGTAGCCGCCGCACTCGACCAGCTCCTGCCAGCCGACGGCCTCGGCTTTGACGAAGGCGTCCTGGATCTCGGTGTGGATCGTCCCGGCCGCCTCCCAGGCAGTCGAGCCGCGGGCCAGTGGGCGGGCAACGGCCTCCTTGCCCTCGCCGGCGGTGAAGAAGGTGATCAGCTCGAGCAGGTCGTAAGCGGCGCGGACGAGCCGTGCCAGGCCGGAGCCCTCGACCCCGTAGGACTCGCGCATCTCCTCCGCTTCGGTGGGGTCGAGCTCCGCCAGCTCGCCCTCGATCCGGGCGCTGACCGCGACTACCCCGGCGCCGACCGCGGCCGCATGGGCGGCGACGGCCTCGGGCGCCTCGGCGTCGCCCTCGTCGACGTTGGCGACGTAGAGGATCGGCTTGGAGGTGAGCGCCTGCAGGTTGCGCGGGGCGTGGGCGGCCGCGTCGGGGACGGGAATCGAGCGGGCCGGCTTGCCTTCGGCGAGCGCCGCGACGACTTGCTCGAGCCAGTCGCGCTCGGCGATCGCCTCCGCGTCGCCCGACTTGGCGCCCTTGCGCACGCGGTCGAGGCGCCGCTCCGCCTGCTCGTAGTCGGAGAGCACCAGCTCGGTCTCGATCGTCTCGATGTCGGCGAGCGGGTCGACGCGGCCGTCGGGATGCGGCACGCCGGAGTCGGCGTGGCAGCGGACGACATGGCAGATCGCGTCGGTCTCGCGGATCGAGGCGAGGAACTGGTTGCCGAGACCCTCCCCCTCCGAGGCGCCCTTGACCAGGCCGGCGATGTCGTGGAAGGCGATCGTCGCCGGTTCCAGCTTCGAGCTGCCGACTGTCTCCGCGATCCGCTCCAGCCGCTCGTCGACGACCGAGGCGATCGCGATGTTGGGCTCGATCGTCGTGAACGGGTAGTCCCCGGTCTGCGCCCCACCGCTGGTCAGCGCGTTGAACAGCGTCGACTTGCCCGCGTTGGGCAGCCCCACGATCCCGACCTTCATAGCGAGAGCGGCACGATCAGGCCCAGCCCGACGCCCAGCAGGGCACCGGCGAGGACATCGGACGGGTAGTGCATGCCCAGGTAGGGCCGCCCCAGCGCAAGCGCGAGCGCCAGCACGAAGGCAAGCGCCCCCAGCGGCTCGACCCGAGCCATCGCCGTCGCAACCGCAAACGAAGACGTTGCATGTGCCGACGGAAAGCTAAGCGAGCTCGGCGCCCCCCCGAGCGGCGGCAACCCCTCCAAAACCGGCCGCGGCCTCTTCACGACCAGCTTCACCACAAAGTTGAGAGCGATGGCGATGGGCCCCAGCACCGCGCAGATCAACCACGCCTCGCGATTGGCCGAGTCGAAGACGGCCAGCACAACCCCAACCCCAACCCAGACCGCCCCATTGTTCCCGGCCTTCCCCAACCTCTTCGCAGCTTTCTCCAAGCCGGGCGTGTGCCCGCGAGTCCGCATCAGTCGGAGCAGCTTGAGATCGGCTTCGTACATGGGCGGGAGCAGAATAGGTATCTCGGGCGGGTGGCGTCGGGGTGGGGTGGTCTCGCGCCGCGCGGAGTCTGCGGAGGGCGAGGCT
>DASUZK010000024.1:0-54097 GCA_036376915.1 Solirubrobacterales bacterium | reverse complement strand
GTCCCGACTTCTGGATCGACCTGCTCGCCGACCTCGACCATCCGCTCGAGGAGCTGCACGGCGCCCTCTGGGACCTTGCTTGGGCGGGCGAGGTGACCAGCGACGCCTTCTCGCCGCTGCGGGCACCGCGCCTGCGGGGGGCGCCCCCCGCGGAACAGCGCGGCCGTCGTTTCGCCCGCAGCCGGGCACGCGGGGCCGCCGTGCAGGGCCGCTGGTCGCTGACCGCGCCGCTGTTCGAGGACGGCCCGGCTGCCGGGCCGCGATTGCGGGCGCAGGCCGAGCTGATGCTGGAGCGCTACGGCATCGTCACCCGCGAGACCGTTCTCGCCGAGGGCGTCCCCGGCGGCTTCGCCAGCGTCTACGCCGAGCTCGGCAACCTGGAGCTGCTCGGCACCGCCCGCCGCGGCTACTTCGTCGAGGGTCTCGGCGGCGCCCAGTTCGCCCTGCCCGGTGCGGTCGAGCGGCTACGCTCGTTGCCCGAAGACGACGGGTCCTTCCTCCTCCTCGCCGCCACCGACCCGGCCAACCCCTACGGTGCCTCGCTGCCCTGGCCGAAAGCGCCCAGCGGCCGCCGCCCCGCCCGCTCCCCCGGCGCCCACGTCCTGCTCCGCGACGGCGCCCCGGTCCTCTACGTGGAGCGCAGCGGAAAGGGTGTGGTTCGCCTGGTCGAGCTCGATGCCGACGAGCTCGCGGCGGCGATCGGCGCTCTGGTCGACGCCGTTGCGGCCGGCCGCCTGCCCAAGCTCGCCGTCGAGAAGCTCGACGGCGACCCCGTGATCGGCTCCGGCCACGAGGAGGCCCTGCTCGAGGCGGGCTTCAGCCGCGGCGGCCCCCGAAAGCTGACCCTGGCCGCTCGCTGAGCATCGGGAATCCTTAATCGAAGAAACCCACGTCGCTGGGATAATCCAAGCGATGGCGGATCGTGAGCAGGGGCTGGGGCCGGTCGAGCTGCTGCGCAGCGTGCCGCTCTTCGCCGATCTCGAGGAGGGGGAGCTGGAGCGCTTCTCCCGCGTCGCCGTCGCTCGTTCGTTCCCGGCCGGCACGCGGGTCTTCCACGAGGGCGACCACTCCGACGCCTGCTACATCGTCCGCGATGGCAGCTTCCGCGTCACCCGCGAGCACTCCGACGGGCGGGCGATCACCCTGGCGACGCTCGGCAGCGGCGACATCTTCGGTGAGCTGGCGATGCTCGACGGCGAGGTGCGCTCGGCCAGCGTCGAGGCCCTCGTCGACGGCGAGCTGCTCGCCCTGCCCGCGGGCGAGGTGCGCGCCCTCCTCGCCCGCCATCCCGACATCACCGTGAAGCTGGTCGCCGCCCTCGTGCGCCGCTTGCGCACGGCAAACGAGCGGATCTCGCGCCAGTCGTTCCAGACGGTCCCCAGCCGCGTCGCGGGCGTGCTCTCCCAGCTGGTCGCCGAGGAGGCCCCGCGCTCGGGGGAGGACGGCGACGTGACGATCCGGATGAACCAGGCCGACCTGGCCCAGCTCGCCGGCACCTCCCGCGAGAGCGTCAGCCGCTTCCTCGCCGACCTCGAGCGGGCCGGGGTCGTCCGTCCCGGGCGCGGGCGCGTCACCGTGCTCGCGCCGGAGAAGCTGGGCAACTACATCTTCTGAGTCGGCGGGGTCCGCTCAGCAGCTCTGCGGGCGGGGGTCGCCGCGATCCTTGGTCACGTCGTCGGCCCCACCGCCGCACTGGATCGACTTGTCGCGCCCGCCGTCGATCGCGTCGACGAAGTCGTTGCCGCCCTTGCCGACGAAGGTGTCGGCGCCGAGGTGTCCCATGAAGCTGTTGGCGCCGTTGTCGCCGATCAGCAGGTCGGGCCCGTCGGAGCCCTCGAGGCTCTCGTTGTCGCCGCCGACTCGGTCGAGCGAGCCACAGCCGTTGGGGCCGCCGGTGCCGCCGAGCTTGACCGTGAGCGAGGCGTTGGAGCGGCCGTAGGAGACGGTGTCGTCGCCCGGCCCGCCGCTGTAGTCGTGGCCCTGGCAGACCGGCACCGAGGAGACCAGCAGGTCGTTGCCGGGACCGCCGGCGAGCTGGTCGGCCCCGGGGTCGGCGTAGAGCACGTCGCTGCCGGCGTTGCCGACCAGGGTGTCGTTGCCGTTGTCGGGGTTGTTGTAGTTCTCGCCGGCCTCGAGCACGTCGTCGCCCGGCCCGCCGCTCAGCGTGTCGTTGCCCGCGTTGCCGTTGGCGCGCACCTTGACCGCGGCGGGGACGCTCTGGTCGAGCGCGATCGAGTCGTTGCCGGGCCCGCCGGTGATCACGACGAGGCCTGTGGCTACGGCGGTCGGGCAGCTGACCACGGTGCTGCCGCCGCTCAGCGAGCAGCCGTCGCCGGGGTAGGCGCCACTGGCGTCGGAGACGATCCAGCCACCGTTGAACGAGACGCGCACGTCGTCGCTGCTGCCGGCGCCCTGCACGATCAGGCTGCTGCCGTCGAGTCCCTGGTTGAGGATGACGAAGGTGCCGCTGCCAGGCGGGTTGTCTTCGACCCCGCAGGAGTGCTCGGCGGCGAAGCCGTCGCAGTCGTCGCTGCCGGCGCCGCCGAAGGCTTCGTCGGGGCCACCGGCACCGGCCAGGTCATCGTCGCCGACGCCGCCGTCGAGCCGGTTGACGCCGCCATCGCCCGCGATCTCGTCGCCCTGGGGCGACCCGACGACGTCCTCGAACCCGACCAGCGTGTCGTGGCCGTCGCCCTTGGAGCGCTGCGTGCTGAGGTCGACGACGACGCCGCTGCGCGTGGCGCTGGCGTAGGAGACGATGTCGCGGGCACCGCCGCCACCGTCGAGCGTGTCTTCGCCGCTGTCGCCGCGGACGACGTCGCCGTCGCCCTCGCCGCCGCTCGCGCGATCGCTGCCGGCACCGCCGAAGACGAAGTCGCTGTCAGGGCCGCCGTCGAGGTCGGTCTCGTCGCCGGGGCCGCCTTCGATCTGGTCGCCGCCGGGGCCGCCCTGGATCGCGTCGTTGCCCTTGTCGCCGTGCAGTGAGTCGTCGCCGCCACCGCCGTCTATCGAGTCGCTGCCCTTCTCGCCGTCGACGTAGTCATTGCCGGCGGCTCCCTTGAGGACGTCGGGCCCTTTGGCGCCGAGCAACAGGTCGTCGCCGGCACCGCCGACGAGGCTGTCCTTGCCCTCTGCGCCGGCCAGGTCGTCGTTGCCGCCTTCGCCCTCGAGATGGTCGGAGCCGCTGTCGCCGCGCAGGCGGTCGTCGCCCTCGCCGCCGTAGAGCGCGTCGAAGCCGCGGCCCCCCTGGAGGGAGTCGTTGCCCGGGCCACCGCAGATCTTGTCGTTGCCGTTGGGGCCGCCGCTGATGCGGTCGTTGCCGCCGCCGCCGTAGATCACGTCGCTTGCCTTCTTGCCGACGATGACGTCGTTGCCCGGGGTGCCGACGATCGTCGCGTGCCTGCCGCCGCAGGTGGCCGCCGCGGCGCTTCCCACGGCGACGGTCAGCCCGATCGCCGTCGCGATCAGGAGGGCCCATAGAAAGCCTTTTGGGCGTGGTTGCGCCAGTTGCAGCATTCCCCGTCTTAATCGACAGCAGCAGTCGTTTCCTGAGGCCGTTACCCAATACCCGTCCAGGGTCAGATACGCTCGCCCGCGTGAGGGGCGGGATCTACGTGCTCAACTTCTACTCGCCGGTCTTCGTCGACCAGCTCAAGCGCGGTCGCAAGTCCGCGACGATCCGCCTCGGCGACAAGAGCAACAAGTACGAGCGCGGCCAGGTCGTCTGGATCACGGTCGGGTTCCGTCACAGCCCGCGCGAGAAGATCTTCACCGCGGTCATCGACGACGTCGAGGTGAAGCGGATCTCCGAGCTCTCGCCGCGGGACATCGAGCACGACAACCCCGAGTTCCGCCGACTCGAGGAGGAGATCAAGTTCCTCGAACAGATCTACGCCCGCCCTGTCTCGCCGGAGGAAGTCGTCACCGTGATCCGCTTCTCGCAGATAGTCGAGCCGCCCGGCGCGCACTACGGCAACGGCGAGACCCCGCGCCACAACTAGATGGTCGATTCCACGACCCCGCGCACCTGGATGGCGCACGTGGCACTGCGCATCTCTGCGTCCTCGGGTTTGCCTTTGGCGCCGCCAAAGGCTGCACCCTGCGTCCTTGACCTGCTTGGCCACGCGCGCCCCCAGTCGCACGCGGCCGTGGAATCGACCATCTAGCGCGCGGATGGCGCAGTACTCCTTCCTCACGACCTGGCTGCTGGACTCCCCGCGCGAGCCGGTCTTCGAGGCGATCTACGACCAGGCCCGCTGGCCGCGGTGGTGGCGCGGGGTGGAGGAGGCCGAGGAATTGAGTCCAGGTCACGACGACGACGGCGTCGGCACCGTGGCGCGCATGGTCTGGAAGAGCCTGCTGCCCTACCGGGTCGAGTTCGAGGTGACGACGACCCGGGTCGAGCGCCCTCACCTGATGGAGGGCGACGCGGTGGGGGAGCTGGCCGGCACCGGCCGCTGGCGCCTCTTCGAGCGGGAAGGAGTCACCGCGGTGCTCTACGAGTGGAACGTGGCGACGACGAAGGCCTGGATGAACCTGATCGCACCTGTGGCCCGTCCGGTATTCGAGTGGAATCACGACTGGGTGATGGCCCGCGGCGGCGAGGGCATCGCCGGATTGCTGGGCTGTCGCTTGCTCGCGAACGGCTGAGCCGGCACCGAGGAGAGCACCCCGCTATCTTTCAGGCCTCTGGCACTCTCACCTGGAGAGTGCCAACCCAGTCTCGAACTTCTAACCCCTACTGACCCACAGATGGAGGTATACGGATGAAGCTGAAGCCCCTCGGGGACCGGCTGATCGTGAAGCCGATCGAAGAGGAGGAGACGACCGCGAGCGGAATCGTCCTTCCCGATACGGCCAAGGAGAAGCCCCAAAAGGGCAGGGTCGTCGCTGTCGGCGACGGCGCTATCAACGAGGACGGCACGCGCCGCCCGCTCGACGTGAGCGAGGGCGACGAGGTCCTCTACTCCAAGTACGGCGGCACCGACGTCACCGTCGAGGACGAGGACCTGCTCGTGCTTCGCGAGTCGGACATCCTCGCCAAGCTCGGCTGACCGTCGCCAACCCACGGACTTAGAAGAACCAAGGAGGACTGAAATCAGATGGCTCATAAGGAGCTGAAGTTCAGCGAGGAGGCAAGGGGGGCCCTGCAAGCCGGCGTCGACGCAGTCGCCGACGCGGTCAAGGTCACCCTCGGCCCGAAGGGTCGCTACGTCGTGCTCGACAAGAAGTTCGGCGCGCCGACGATCACCAACGACGGCGTCACCATCGCCCGCGAGGTCGAGGTCGAGGACGTCTTCGAGAACCAGGGCGCCCAGCTCGTCCGCGAGGTCGCCACGGCGACCAACGACGTGGCCGGAGACGGCACCACGACGGCGACGCTGCTGGCCCAGATCATCGTCCGCCAGGGCCTCAAGAACGTCGCCGCCGGCGCCAACCCGCTGGCCCTGCGCCGCGGGATCGAGAAGGCCGTCGACGACGTCGTCGAGAACCTGCGCGAGAAGCAGTCCAAGGAGGTCGCCGGCAAGGAGCAGATCGCCCGCGTCGCCGCCATCTCCGCCGCCGACGACGACATCGGCAACGTGATCGCCGACGCGATCGAGAAGGTCGGCAAGGACGGCGTGGTCAACGTCGAGGAGGGCCAGACCTTCGGCATGGAGCTGGAGTTCACCGAGGGGATGCAGTTCGACAAGGGCTACATCTCCCCGTACATGGTCACCGACCAGGACCGCATGGAGGCGGTGCTGGAGGACCCCTACATCCTCATCGCCAACCAGAAAATCGGCTCCGTGCGGGACATCCTGCCGGTGCTCGAGCAGGTGATGCAGGGTGGCAAGCCGCTGCTGATCGTCGCCGAGGACGTCGAGGGCGAGTGCCTCGCGACCCTCGTCGTCAACAAGCTGCGCGGCACCTTCACCGGTGTCGCGGTCAAGGCTCCGGGCTTCGGCGATCGCCGCAAGCGGATGCTGGAGGACATCGCGATCCTCACCGGCGGTGAGGTGATCACCGAGGAGATGGGCCTCAAACTCGAGAACACCCAGATCTCCCAGCTCGGCAAAGCCCGTCGCGTCGTCGTCTCCAAGGACACGACGACGATCATCGACGGCGCTGGTGAGGCCGACGACATCAAGGGCCGGATCAAGCAGATCAAAAACGAGGTCGAGAACACCGATTCCGACTTCGACCGCGAGAAGCTCCAGGAGCGCCTCGCCAAGCTGGCCGGCGGTGTCGCCGTGGTCAAGGTCGGCGCCGCCACCGAGACCGAGATGAAGGAGAAGAAGCACCGCGTCGAGGACGCGCTGCAGGCGACCCGCGCCGCACTCGAGGAGGGCGTCGTGCCGGGTGGTGGCGTGGCCCTGCTCAACGCCCAGTCCAACCTCGATGCCGACAAGCTCGAGGATCCGGACGAGGCGACCGGCGCCCGCATCGTGCACCGCGCGCTGGAGGAGCCGGTCCGCCAGATCGCCGAGAACTCCGGCCTGGAGGGCTCGGTCGTCGTCAACAAGGTCCGCGACCTGAAGGCCGGCGAAGGCCTCAACGCCTCCAACGGCGAGTACGGCGACCTGATCGCCGCCGGGGTCATCGACCCGACAATGGTGACGCGCTCGGCGCTGCAGAACGCCGCCTCGATCGCAAAGAACATCCTCGTCACCGAGGCCGTGATCGCCGAGCCCCCCGAGGAAGCGGGCGCCGCTGGCGGCATGCCCGGCGGCATGCCGGACATGGGCGGCATGATGTAGGACGCCCTCGGGCGTATCCTCGCCCTAACAGGCGAGTGCAGTTTTCCGAGAGGCCCGGCGAACGCCGGGCCTCTCGCATGTGTGGGCCTGCGGCGCATGCGCCACGTCACGGTTTCTCCACAGCCTTGGCGAACTCGACGCACCACGAGTGCGTGACCGCGCTTCACCCTTTGGCGCATGCGCCGCAAGCCCACACAACCCACCGCCGATGGGCCGATTGCGGTCGATATGCGACCGCAATCGGCCCATCGAGCGAGGATTTCTGATCATGGCATCGCCGAGCTTGCGGTTCGCCAGCATGGCGTTGTGGGCGTTGAGCAGCTCAAAAGGCTGGGAATGGCCGAGCGGGCAATTCGTCGTCGCGTCGCGATTGGACGTTTGCACCGGGTGCATCGAGGTGTCTATGCAGTTGGGTACCTGCCGCTCACGATGGAGGC
The DNA here is from genome assembly GCA_036376915.1 of Solirubrobacterales bacterium. Lineage (GTDB taxonomy): Bacteria > Actinomycetota > Thermoleophilia > Solirubrobacterales > 70-9 > VRUE01. Next base: position 46,920 of record DASUZK010000024.1, on the reverse strand, counting down.
GAGGTGGATGGCTGCTGTCCTCGCTGGCGGTGAGGGCGCAGTCCTTTCGCACCGGTCGGCCGCTGCTCTGTGGGGGCTGAGAAAGGACGACGACGGTCCTCTCGATGTTACGGCGCCGAATCGAAGGGGTCGCGCCCCCAAGGGTATTTCCGCTCATCGGGACGATCGCGTTGCGCCTACCGATAGGACGAGATGGCGAGGAATTCCCTGCACGACCGTGGAGCGCACCCTGCTCGACATCGCCGCTGTGCTCCCGGAGTGGGAGCTGAGGAAGGTCATAGCCCAGGCAGAGGTGCTTGGGATTCTCGATTTCTCCGCGATGCGTAAGCTGATTCGCCGCAGCCGGGGCCGTCGCGGAGTAGCCCGACTTCGTTTTATCTTCGAAGAGCTCGATCCGGCGACCAAGCGGACTCGTAGTGAGTTGGAGCGGCGATTTCTCCGCTTGTGTCGAAATTCCGGTCTGCCGCGTCCCGAAGTCAATGTCGCTCTCGACATCGGCGATGGCCGGATCGAGGTGGACTTCCTCTGGCGGGACGCGGGTCTCGTCGTCGAAGTCGACGGTCGCCAATTCCACGACACTGCCTCCGCATTTCAGCGAGACCGCTGGCGAGAGCAACGCCTACAGCTGGCGGGTTGGCGTGTCTCCAGATGGACATGGCAGCAGGTCGAAAACGAACCCGGCCGGGTCACCAAGACCATCCGAGCTCTACTTGGCCAGCAAAACCCCCGCCGACGGGCCTGAAGCGGACGAATATCGACCGGAATCGGCCCGTCGGCCGGCTATTTAAGGGGTTTCGGAGATGGGGGTGGCAGCGGGGGCAGCAGGCCGGCGTTGTATTCGGCGTATTGGAGGAAGGCGGGGCGGCGGAGCTTCAGGCGCAGGGTGTTCGTCGTGCGGGGGTAGAGGCTGAGGTCGTAGGGGTTCTCGGCGGCTGTGCCGAAGCCGGTGTAGTAAACGTGCATCCGCACTCGTGGGCGCTTCACGATCCAGGCGATCAGCTGCTTGACGAAGCGGGGGTCGTCTTTGCCGGCCACGGCCCACTCGGTGAGCGCGATCGGCTTGCCCTTCCACTGCTTGCCCGCGTAGAAGCGGTTGAGGTCTTTCCAGACCGGATAGTTGGAGTAGAAGTCGGCCCCGGCCCAGTCGACCCACCGCGCCCCCGGCCAGTAGTTGCCGGGGAAGTTGCCCTTCACGCGTGGCGAACCGCCGGGGAGCGGGCTCCAGATGATGCTGACGGGGGCGGGGGGCAGGGTCGTCGGGGGCGGGCCTTTGGTGCGGTTGACCGGCGGCAGGCCGATTTCGGCAAGGACGCCGTTGACTTCTTCGAGCGTGCCGGCGCCGCGCACGATCGTCGAGATCCGGCGGAACGCCTGCTTGTACCAACCGGTCGTGTGTTCGCCGCCCTTCTGGCTGCCGTCGCAGTTGACGGCCGACCAGGCGTTGAGACAGCGGTTGGGCTCGCCCAGCGGGCGGATGTAGGCGGGCAGGCCGCGCTTGAAGAAGAAGTCGTTGAGCTGGAGCAGGTAGTCGTCGCCGTAGCCGAGCGCGATCTGCTGTGGGGTGATCAGCTCGGTCAGCGTTTGGTCGTCGGCAGTGGAGATGTGCAGCACTGGCCGGGTCGAGGTTTCGCGCCAGCGTTCGTAGGCCGCGTTGAGGCTGTTGCCCCAGGGGTGGAAGGTCTCCAGCAGGGCCGGGTGCTTCGCCATCAGGCCGGCGAATTCGTTGAACTCCTGCGTCGTGCCCCTGTCGCTGACGCCGAGGAGGACGCTCGGCTTTGGGGGGACGAGCGTCAGCGCTCGAGCCTGGCCGGCGAAGAGCCCGGCGAGGATCGCCGCGAGAGCCGCTGCTTGCCTAGCCTTCCTCCAGTACATCGCCCATCCTTCTCGGCACCACTCCCAGCTCCTCCGCGTCGGCGGTGCCGCGCTCGCTGATCATCGGAACCTCCATCAGCTCCGCCTCCTCCCATGTAGCGAACACGGCCTCGCCGAAAAGGAAGCGCATCGCGATCAGGCCGGAGCGGACCAGCGGCAGCGGCAGGTGGACTAGCGGGCGGGGCCTGCCGGCGATGCGGCTGACGAGGTCTGACATCTCGTCGTAGTCGAGCTTCTCAGGGCCGGCCAGCTCGTAGCGCCGTTCCTCGTTCCGGCCGAGCGCCGCGACGACGCAGCGCGCGGCGTCCTCGGCCCAGATCGGCTCGAAGCGCGCCCGGCCCTCGCCCGAGACCGGCAGCACCGGCAGGAAGGAGAAGCGCCGCAGAAGGGTGATCCACGGGTCCGAGTGGTCGTAGACGATCGAGGGGGCGAAGATCGTCGTCTCCAGGGGGGACGACGTCACGGCTTGCTCGGCGAGCCACTTGGCGCGAAAGAACCGCGTGCGCTGGACAGTGGAGGCGTTAAGCGCGCTGAAGAAGACGAAGCGCCGCACGCCGCTGCGCTCGGCGGCACGCAGCAGCCGCACCGTCGCGAGGCCGTTCAGCTCCTCGATCCGGTGCGGGGGCTGATCGCGGATCGTCGCCGCCAGGTGAACCACCGTGTCGACGCCGCGCAGGGCCTGGCGCACCAGGTAGGGGTCGGACATCTCGCCGAGGTCGCCGAGCGCGATCTGCACGTCGACCCGCCGGGCGCCCAGCCGCCGCGGCTCGCGCACCAGGCAGCGCACGTCATCGCCCCGTTCGAGCAGGAGCGGCAGCAGCCTCGACCCAACGCTTCCCGTTGCCCCCGTCAGCAGCAGCATCGCTTGCCGATGCTAGTGGGGGAGCGTCCTCCGCCGCACAATCCGTAAAATATGCATCCGCGCTTGGCGGGGGCCCTGCAAGCCTCCGGTTGCACCGAAACGACGAATCCAGGAGAAAGCCTCGAATGACCTACGTCATCGCCGAGCCTTGCATCGGCACCAAGGACAACTCGTGTGTCGAGGTATGTCCCGTCGACTGCATCCACCCGACGCCGGACGAGCCCGACTACGACTCGGTTGAGATGCTCTACATCGACCCGGACGAGTGCATCGACTGCGACGCCTGTGTCGAGGCTTGTCCCGTTGATGCCTGTTTCGCCGAGGACCAGCTCCCAGCCGAGTGGGCCAAATATGCCGAGATCAACGCGGACTACTACAAGTCGAAGTCGGCTGCCTGAGTAGCCGGCGGAGGTCCGCCCGCCCGCAACTCTCCCCGTCGGCCGGAGTTGTCATAGCGCCTAAATCGTGCGCCGGGCAATGTCGAAAGAACGGGAGAGCCACGTGGCCCAGGGGGCCGCAGCAGCCGTGCTCGTCCTGGCCCTGGCTCTTGCCGGCTTCCTCACCGGCCCTGTCCAGGCCGAGACCCCGGCGCCTGAATACCGCTCGCTGGCGCTGGGCAGCTACGTCCCCGGCGGCGGCACGGTCGCAACCAGCCCCGAAGGGTTGGCCTGCGACGTCGGCGGCTTCGCTTGCACCGCACGGTTCCCGGTGGGAACCGTGGTCACGGTCACCGCGCCGCCCAACAAGGGCTTTGCCTTCTCCGGGTTCAGCCGCGACTGCGGCGGCCCCACCTGCGTCCTGACCATGGACGCCGACAGGAAGGTCGACGTCGACTTCGTACGCTTCGCCGCGCTGGGCAAGCTGAAGCGCGACGTAGGCGTAGGCACCGCGGTGCTCACCGTCCGCGTCGGCGGACCGGGGACGCTGATCGCCAAGGGCCGGCGCATCGAACGCCAGGAAATCGCCCTTCCCGAAGACGCCAACGTGAAGGTGCCGATCGTCGCCAGGGGGAGCGCCTCGAGGGCGCTGGATAAGCGTGGCCAGGCCAAGGTCGGCGTGAAGGTCCTCTTCACACCGGCGGCGGGAACCACGGCCAGCTTCTCCAGGGCGCTATGGCTGAGCTTTCAGGCGCTGCCTGCGCTACCCGAGGCGGCGCGCTAGGGCCGGTTTCGGCTACGCCATCGGCAGCGGCGTACCGCTGACCGGAGGCGCCTCCGCTGTGGCCGGAACGGCCTGCAGGACGGGCAGCTCCTGCGGCGTCGCGGCGACGATGCCGCGGGCCGCCTGGCGAATCGCCTGGGCCGCTGGCGAGTCCGGCTCGGAGGTGACCAGCGGCGTGCCGGCGTCGGCGTGCTCGCGTAGGTCCTCGGCGAGGGGCACCTTGCCGAGCAGGGGAATGTCGAGCTCGTCGGCCAGCAGCTGTCCGCCGCCCTCGCCGAAGATCGTCATGCGCTCCCCCTGGGGGGTGGTGAAGCCCGACATGTTCTCGATCGCGCCGAGCAGCTCGAGGTCGAACTTGGCCGCCATGTCGGCGGCACGCTTGGCCACTGTCTGCGCCGCCGGCTGCGGCGTGGTGACGATCACGAACTTGGCTTGGGGAAGCAGCTGGGCGAGCGTCATCGAGACGTCGCCGGTCCCCGGCGGCAGGTCGAGCAGCAGGTACTCCAGCTCGCCCCAAGCGACGTCCTCGAGGAACTGCTGGATCGCCTTGTGCAGCATCGGCCCGCGCCAGACGACAGCCGAGTTCTCCTCGACGAAGAAGCCGATCGACATCACCTTCACCCCGCCGGTGGTTTCAAGCGGGAGGATCTTGCGCTCGCCGTTCACCTCCGGTTTGCGGTTGACCCCGAGCATGCGCGGGATCGAGAAGCCGTAGACGTCGCAGTCCAGCGCGCCCGCGGCATGGCCTTCGGCGGTCAGCGCGGCGGCCAGGTTGGCCGTCATCGTCGACTTGCCGACTCCGCCCTTGCCGGAGGCGACGCAGATCACGTTTTTCACCTGCGCCAGCGCGCCGGCGGGCAGCTTGCCGCGGCCCAGCGTCTGCTGCAGCGACGATTTCTCCTCGTCGGAGAGGACGTCGAAGCCGACCGCGACCTCCGTCACCCCTTCCAGCTCGGAGACCTGCTTGGCGACCGCCTGTTCGAAGTGGGAGCGGATCGGGCAGCCTGCCGTGGTCAGCGAGACGACCACCTCGACGCGGCCGCTCTCCTTGACGTCGATCGAGCGCACCATGCCCAGCTCGACGATCGAGCGGCGCAGCTCGGGGTCGATCACGGCGCGCAGCTTCTCGGTTATCTGATCCTGCGTCGGAAGTGGCATCGGGGCCATTCTCGCAAAGGTGCGGCGGCGGCAGTGGGCGGCTGGTTCGTCCGTCCGGGGGGAGAGTTTTCGCCGCCCTGCCCTTAGCCCTCCACGAGTTGTCGAGCGAAGGAGGAGATTTCATGTCCGGTACACGGGGCGGGCTCGCCCGCATCCTGGCGATGGGGATCGCACTTGCCCTGGCGCTTCTGCTGCTGGGTGCCCGTGAAGCGACGGCGGGCAAGTACGCGGTGGCCCAATGCGGCTGGTACGTCGGCGCCGATGCGTCCTGGGCCGACACCACGGGAGGGGCGAAGTTCCGTCCCGACGCCTGGTGCGTGCCGCCGGCTGGCCAGGACCCCTTCGGCGGCGTCCACCTGAAGAGCTTCACTCGCGACGGGCAATCGACCCTCTCGGGCACGCGCTTCGCGCGCTGGCGCTGGGAGGCGCCGCCGGGGGCCGGCATCTCGCAGGTTCGCGGCACCTGGTGGCACGCTCTGCACGACGGGATGGAGCAGCGGATCGGGGTTGGCACCTGGAACGGCGGCTTCGACGCCTTCGCCTCGGCAGGCACGACGGACACCACGCCACGTGAGTTCGTCGCCGGCTTCAACCCGGCCCAGCCGGCGCTCGAGGACCGCCTCCTCTGCGCCCGAGCGGAGAGCAAGTGGTGCAGCCTCGACGCCGGCTCATGGTCGGCGATCCGGGCTCTGACGATCACGATTCAGGACGATCAGGCGCCGGCCGCGGGGATCGGCGGCGACGTGCTTGCCGGCGGCTGGCGCCGCGGCATGCAGGGCGTCGGCTTCTGGGGCAGCGACGTCGGCGGCGGCGTACGCTTCGGCGAGACCGCGGTCGACGGCGCCCGCGTCAATCTCACGGAGTACGGCTGCGCGAAGGCCTCGATCGGGGGCGAGTGGCGGGCGACCCAGATGCGCCCCTGCGGCCTCGGCGTCTCCGCTGGGGCGGCGATCGACACCACCCGCTTCAGCGACGGCCCGCACGCCATCCACCACTGCGTCACGGATTTCGCCGGCAACGGCGGCTGCACCGGCGATCAGACCTTCTTCGTCGACAACAACCCGCCGGCCCACCCGCGCTCTCTCTCGGTCGCCGGCGGGGAGGGGTGGCGACGCACGAACGACTTCGACGTCTCCTGGATCAATCCCGATCAGGGCCTCGCGAGCCCGATCGGTGGCGCCTTCTGGAAGATCGAAGGCCCGTCGGGCTATGACAGCGGCGTGAAGTTCGTCGCGGGCCGTGGCCTGGCGACATTGCCGGATCGCTTCGTGCCGCACGCCGGCGTCTACTCACTCGGCGCCTGGCTGCGCGACGAGGCGGGCAACGACGCGGCCTCCTCGGCGGTATCGGTGACGCTGCGCTTCGACGACGTCCCGCCGGCCGTCGCGTTCGAGCCAGTCCAGGCCGGAGAGGTCTCGCCGCAGCAGATCCGCGCCCAGATCGCCGATGACCACTCCGGTCCGGCGAGCGGGGAGATCCACTACCGCCGCCTCGACGGCAAGCAGTGGACCGAGCTGCCGGCGAAGTTCCAGCGCGGGAACCCTGTGACCACGGCGCAGCTCGTCGCCTCCCTGCCCGGCGACCTCGGCCCCGGGACCTACGTGTTCCGCGCCGATGCGGTCGACGGGGCCGGCAACGCGGCCTCGACCACCCGCCGTGCCGACGGGGTCGAGATGACCGTGCGCAAGGTCGCGGCGGGGAGCGTCGCTTCGGCCAGGCGAGCGGAGCCGGCGCGCGGCAAGGCGCGGATCTTCGCCCGGCTCGCCTGGCACGGGCACACCGGCACCGAGCTCACGGTTCCGTTCCGCGCGGGTGCCGTGCTCAGGGGCCGCCTCCTCGATGCCGACGGAGCCGGCCTTGCCGGCCGCACCGTGCGGATCGTCTCGCGGCCCTCTCGGGGCGCCCTGCGGAAAGCACGGGTCGAGCTCGTGGCGACCGGGTCGCACGGCGGCTTCCGCCTCGAGCTTCCGCCGGGGACCTCGCGGCGGATCGCGGTCTCCTTTCGGGGCGAGGAGCGCCTGGAGGAGGCGAGCCGCCGCCCACTGACGCTGCGCGTCCGCGGCGGCGTCGATTTCCACGCGGCCCCGGGCTCCCTGCGGACCGGCGAGACGGTCCGCCTCGGCGGCCGCGTGCGCACGCTTGGCGCACCGCTGCCACGGCGGGGGAAGCTGGTCGCGATCCAGTACTTCGAGGAGGCCGCGGGGAGCTGGCGCCCGGTCCTCGTCACCCGCACGGACCACAGCGGCCGCTTCCACGCCGGCTACCGCTTCCGCTACGTCACCGGCTCGGCCAGCATCCGACTTCGCGCCATGGCGCTTCCCGAGGAGCGCTGGCCATATGCACCGGGCTTCTCGGCGCCCGTGACGGTCCACGTCACCGGCTGATTCGAGTTATGGATCGACCCCTCGATAGGGGGTCGATCCATCACTCGATAGTGTTGGCGCCGATGTCGCGGGCAACCCTTCACACAAGCGCCGGGGCGATCGTGCTCGAGCTGCACGACGACGACGCTCCCAAGACCGTCGAGAACTTCCGCAAGCTCTCCGCTGACGGCTTCTACGACCAGCTGGTCTTCCATCGGGTGATCCCCGACTTCATGATCCAGGGCGGCTGTCCCGAGGGGACCGGCCGCGGCGGTCCCGGCTACACCTTCGAGGACGAGTTCAACGACCACAAGATCGTCCGGGGCGCGCTGGCGATGGCCAACGCCGGCCCCAACACCAACGGCTCCCAGTTCTTCATCGTCACCACCGAGTCGGCTCCCTGGCTCGACGGCAAGCACACCGTCTTCGGCCGGGTCGTCGAGGGCATGGACGCGGTCGACGCGATCGAGTCGACGGAGACCGACGGCTCCGACAGCCCGACCCAGCCGCAGACGATCGAGCGCGTCGAGCTCTCGGACTAGGCCCCCTTAGCCTTCGTGGCTGAACCTGACTGCTGGTAGAAGGCGGCCAAGCGGTTTCGGCATATACCAGGCAGCGGGACCGGCGAGGCGCAGGAAGACCGGCAGCAGCAGGAGTCGGACCAGGAACGCGTCGAGGAGGACGGCGACGCCGAGGATCACGCCCATCTCCTTCGGGGGCAGCGGTCCGGAGAGGGCGAAGGTGAAGAAGACCGCGACCATCACCGCGCCGGCGGCGAGGATCGTGCGACCGGAGTGGGCCAGGCCGCCGACCATCGCCTCGCGGGCGTCGCCCGACTCCTCCCAGCGCTCGCGCGCCGCGGAGAGTAGGAAGACGGTGTAGTCCATCGCGATCGCGAAGATCATCGCGAAGAAGAAGACCGGCCCCCAGGCGTCGAGGAAGCCCTGCGATTCGAAGCCGAGCAGGCCGGAGAGGTGGCCGTCCTGGAAGATCAGCGTCGCGACGCCGAAGGCGGCGGCGGTCGAGAGCAGGTTCGCGAGTACGCCGATCGCCGCCACCAGGGGCGCCTGGAAGGCGACGAGGAGGAGCAGGAAACCGAGGCCGAGCACGACGCCGATCGCCAGGGGCGTCGTCGCCGACAGGGCCGACTCGAGGTCGTGGTTCTCGACCGCGGGGCCGCCGACGAGCACGGCGGGTGGCAGGTCCTCGCGCAGCCGGTCAACCGTGTCGCCGAGCGCCGTCGCCGAGGGCCCGCTGCTCGGGATCGCCTCGATCAGTCGCATGCCACCGGCACCCGACCGCGGGGGCAGGGCCGCCGCGACACCCCGGTCCGAGCGAAGCGTCGCCAGCGCCTGGCGGGACTCGTCCGGCGGGGAGAGGATCTGCAGCATCCCGGGCGCGCCAGGGCCGAAGGCCTCGGTGACCTGCTGGTAGCCGATCCGCGAGTGGTCCCCGGGCGGTACGACCTTGATCGACGGCATTCCCGTCCGCAGGCCGAGGATCGGAAGCGCCAGCACCAGCAACGCGATCAGGGCAAGGCCGCCGAAGACGGCCGGACGCCGCCAGAGTAGTTCCCCCCAGCGCGCGAATCGCTGCGATCGGTGCTCGCCGCTGCGCGCCCATGGTAGGGCCAACCCGTCGAGGCGCGGCCCGAGCTTGGCCAGGACCGCCGGCAGCAGCGTCAGCGTCGCCGCCAACACGAAGAGGACGGAGATCATGATCCCCAGCGAAACCGAGCGGAAGGCGGGGCTGGGCACGAGCATCACCGCCGAGAGCGAGACCAGCACCGTGACCGCGGAGAAGAGCACCGCCTTGCCCGCGGTGTCCATCGTCTCCGCGACCGCGCCCACCCGCCGGTGCTCCTGACCGAAGAGCGCGTTGCGGAAGCGCATGACAACGAAGAGCGCGTAGTCGACCCCGAGCGCCAAGGCGAACATCAGGGCGAAGTTCATCGACCAGATCGAGATCGGCGAGATTTGGGTGCCGAGGTAGAGGACGCCGGCTGAGGCGATGAGGCCGACGATCGTCAGCATCAGCGGCAGTCCGGCCGCGACCAGCGAGCCGAATGCCAGGACGAGGATCGCCAGGGTAACCGGCCAGGAGAGCAGCTCCGAGCGCAGCATCGCGTCGCGGTTGGCTTCGTTGAAGTCCGACCACATGCCGGCGGCACCGGTCAGGTTGGCTTCGACGCCGGGCGCCGCGGCAGCTCCCAGCTCGCCCTTGAGCTCGTCGGCGGCTGCCACCATGCCGTTTGCGTCCTCCGCCGCGCCGGCGCGGATCACCGCGGTGTGGCCGTCCGCGGAGATCGTGAGGCCGGGGCGCGGCGGCGTCACGGTGCCGATGGCCGGATCCGCGCCGAGGATGCGCTCGCTGCGGGCCAGGGTGCGGCGGAAGGGGAGCGAGCTCGCCGTCAGCCGGTCGGAGTGGACGGCGACCTGAAGCGCGTAGGCACCGCCCCCGTCGAAGGCGCGGTCGACCCGTTCGCGCACCTCGACCGACTCCGAGCCGTTTGCCTGCCAGCCGGCGCCGGAGAGCGCCGTCTCGATCCGCGGCGCCAGCACGCCGAGGCCAACCGCCACCACCGCCCAGCCGACGAAGACCCACCGCCGGTGGGTTGCGGCGAAATGACCCAAGCGCCCGATCGGTCCTAGATTGCTCATCGGCAAGCTCCCTTTATCGATTCACAAGTTAACAACTTTACAGTTGTAAGTAGTAAGATATCACCACGATGGCGACGATGCAAAGCCCCCTCCAGCCCGACGCCGCCGAGTTGATCGCGGGCCGCTTCCGCGCGCTTGCCGATCCGACCCGGCTGCGCGTGCTCGACCAGCTGCGCCGTCACGAGGAGCTCTCGGTCGGCGAGCTGACCGAGGCGCTCGGCACCTCCCAGCAGAACGTCTCCAAGCACCTCGCGGCTTTGAGGGGAGAGGGCTTCGTCACCCGCCGCAAGCAGGGGACCAGCTCGCTTTACCGGATCGGCGACCCCGCCGTGCTCGAGCTCTGCGACCGGCTCTGCGAGGCGATGGAGTCCCAGATCGCCGGCCTGGGCTCGGTGCTCTCGGGCTGAGTCAGGCTTCGCCCTCGCGTCGCTCTCGGCGGCGCTGGATCGCTTCGCCGGGCCGCCAGAGGCTGACCAGGCCGGCAACCAAGGTGACGAGGAAGATCTGCCCGGCCATCATCTCGAAGCCGGCGATCAGCCGCCCCGGCTGGCCGCCAGGGACGAGGTTGCCGTAGCCGGTCGTGGTCAGCGTCGTGTAGCTGAAGAAGAGGAAGTCCGACCCCGCCGGGTTGGGCATGCCTTCGAAGAAGGCCCCGCCCTGGACGCGCTCGATCGCTCCGTAGAGGAAGGTGAAGAGGATCCCCAGCACGGCGTAGACGCTGAGCGCACCGAGGATCGTGCGCGAGCCGACTTCCGGGGCGGTGATGACCCGGCGCAGGACCGCCCCCATCGCCAGGGTCAGCAGCGAGATCTGGATCACCGAGGCGACGGTGAGCCAGCTGTGGTCGCCGCTCGCCGCTCCGATCGCCGCCAGGATGACGGTCAGCAGCGAGAGCCCCATCGCCACCCGCACGACCCTCGCCTGCGCATGCGAGCTGGTCAGGGCGACCACGGAAGTCGCGCTTGTCGCCACGGTCAGGATCACCGACGTCCAGCCGCGATTTTCGATCAGCGAGGCCAGCACGTAGGTGACCAGCACCAGCAGGAGGACCAGCCCGAAGGCATCGCTGGCCCGCTCGGCCCGCTGCCGCCATCGCTCACGCGTCCGCGCCCGGCGCGATGCCGTCTCCATCCCCGCACGTTCGGTTGCCGCCCTGCGTTTCCTGCCACTCCCGCTGATAGACCTTCCTCGATGGCGCTCCTTCCGGCGAGACACCGACTGTGATCGCGGCGCTTGGCTGGGGCGCGCTGGCCGCCTCCTCGCTGGTCCTTGGCGCTCTACTCGCCTTCGCCCGCGGTTGGCCGCTGCGGCAGATCGGACTGGTCCTCGCCTTCGGCGCCGGGGCCCTGATCAGCGCGGTCAGCTTCGAGCTGGCGGGGGAGGGCCTGCGCGTCGGCGGCCTCGGCGCGATGGCGATTGGCCTGGGGCTCGGTGCCCTGACCTACTTCTTCCTCGACGGCCTCATCGCCAGCCGCACGGCGGCGGGTCGGGGACGTGCCGGCCGCGCCGGCGGCTCAGATCCCGGGACCGCACTCGCCCTGGGCGCTTTTCTCGACGGGATCCCCGAGCAGTTGGTTCTCGGCATCGGCTTGGCAAGTGGGGAGGGAATCGGGATCGGCCTACTCGTCGCGATCTTCGTCTCCAACCTGCCCGAGGCGATCGGCTCGGCGAGCGCGATGCGCGAGAGCGGCACCGGCGAGGACAAGATCGTGCGCCTCTGGGTGGCGGTCGCCGCGATATGCGCGCTGTCCAGCGTCGCCGGCTTCGCGATCGCCGACGTCGTCTCGGGGGACCTTCGCGCTGCCATCGACGGTTTCGCCGCCGGCGCCCTGCTGGTCATGCTGATCGACTCGATGATCCCCGACGCGACCCGGGAGTCGGGGCGCGCCGCCGGCCTCGTCACGACCCTCGGCTTCGCGGTCGCAACGGCGCTATCCAGCGTTTCCTGATCGCTCAGCGGAGGGAAGGTCGCCGTGCGCCGCAGACCGGGCAATCCGGCTCCTGTACAACGCGCTCCCGTTTGGCCTCCATCGTGCGGAGGTCATAGATGTGGCTCGCCCCGAGACTCGACGGTGTTGCGAGACCGGTCAGAAAATGCATGACGTCGAGTGCGACCTGACCGCTGATCAGGGCACAGGCCGCCCCCAGCGTAGCCGCTGGCGAGGGCTTGGCACGCTGCTGCTCGACGACCCGGTCGTAGAGGGGGTGCGAGCGTTTGTAGGCGATCTCCTGGCACGAGTAGCAGCCGGTTTCACCTGGGACATACAGGGGCCCCACGCGGGCGATCGGCGGATAGTGGCTCATCGCGATGTAGGGGATGCCGGCCTCGAAGCAGGCCGAGTTGACCCAGAGCTCGATGTCGTGAGCCGGCCAGTCGACCGCGTTGACGACGAGGTCACTGCCATCGATCGCCGCCGCGACCGCCGCCTCGCTATCGAGCCGTTCTTCACGGGTCTCGATCTGGATCGAGGAGTTGAAGGCGCCGAGTCGTTGGGCCGCCAGACCCGCCTTCGGCTGGCCGATATCAGCCTCCCCGTAGAGGATCTGGCGGTTGAGGTTGCTCAGCTCGACCGTGTCGAAGTCGACCAGCAGCATCTCGCCTATGCCGCAACATGCGAGCGTCAAGGCCGACCAGCCGCCGAGGCCTCCGACGCCCAAGACCGCGATACGAGCATCTTCCAGCTTGCTCTGGCACTGAGACGGGGTCTGCCCGGTCGAGGCATCACTGAAGTAGCGGAGCTGGCGGTCGAAGCGTGCCTGGGTATGAGAGTCGATCAGGTCGTCGTCGGATGCGTCCTCTCCCAGCCCCATCCCGTCGAGTTCGGCGATCAGTTTGCCGACCAGGTCTACCCCGAACTCCTCATCCAGCTCTTGGCGGGTGCGCGTACCGTCCAGCGCGCCAAGGAGTCGCCTCAGCTGCGGGCTCGGATCTTTGATCCGAATGTCCGAAGTTTCGCTCGGCCTGCGCAGGTAGAGATCTCCGCTTGGCGCTAGAAACCGCTCTGTAGTGCGCTTTATCCGCGGCCTTTTCCACGTGGCCGGACTAAGCGACGCGGGCCACATAGATCGCCTTCGTGTGGACCGAGCCGTCCAAGGGCTGGCGTGGGATGCCGTCGGTGCTTTGGCCGTAGATGCTCAGGCACTCGAGGCCCGCGCGGTCGATGGCCGCCAAGATCTCGGCTTCGGTGAAGTGGCGCTGGCGATGGACGGAGGCGTTGCGGCGGTCGGCCGCCTGGCCCTCGCTGCCGGGCCGCTCCTCGAAGCATGTGAACTCGTAGATCGAGCCGGGCTCGACCTCATCTATTCCATTCCCCTGAAAAACGAAGCGGCAGCCGTCTTGCTCGACTTCGACGCCCTCTGCATAGAAGCCGTAGACCAGCAGTTCGTTGACGTCGAACAGCAGCAGGCCCGACGGCGCCAGGTTGTCCCGCATCCCTCCCAGCGCCGCCTCCAATTCCTCGACGCTGAGCAGGTAGTTGATCGCGTCGTCCAGGGCCCAAACCAGGTCGAACTCGCCAAAGCGCGGCAGCTCGCGCATGTCGGCGATCTCCAGGCGAACGGCGTCGCCGACCTTCTGCCGCGCCAGGTCGAGCATCGCGGCCGAGACGTCGCATCCGACGGCCTGCCAGTCGCGCGGCAGCATCGGCAGGAAGCTCTTGCCCGTGCCACAGCCGACATCGAGCAGGCGCCGACCTCGAAGCCCCTCTCGCTCGAGGACGGCAAGAAGCTGCGCGGTCCAAAACTCGTATTTGTGGTGGGCGGTGAAGTCGTCGTAGAGCGGCGCCATTGCCTCGAATGCGCGCTCGGCCCAGTCGCCGCCAGCCTTGGCTGTCACTGTCTCCCCCGTCACCGCACCGAAAGGCTATCCGAAGTCGATCGACCAGTCGAGCAGCTTCGGCAATTTGACGACGAGCGCAGCGCGGCCGACCTCAGCCTTTAGGCGAGATCAGCCGCCGAAATCCCGTTAAGAGGGCTTCCATGTAGAGATCGCCGGAACAATTGCCTCGACCTTTTCGAGCACGTCAATCACCCCCTCCTGTTTGGCTTTGATAACAGCTACCGAGATTAATTGACTAGTCGATCAATTTCGGTAGCTTAGGAGGCTGGTGGCAAAGCATTTACAACGCGGCCGACCCCAGCCCAGGCTGAGATCGGCCGCTGTCACCCTCGTTAAGCAGGCTTGAACGTAGAGATTGCCGGAACAACGGCCTCGACCTTTTCGAGCACGTCAATCACCCCCTCCCGCTGGGTCTTGGGACAACCAGCTACCGAGGGTAATCGACTAGTCGATTACCCTCGGTAAGTGAGAGAGCGCTACCCAAATACTCGTCTGTTACTAATCGAAATCGGCTAAGGTCCGCGCGCTCATCAACAAAGTGAAAGGAGAGGGCTGTGGCAAAGACGGTGATGCCGGAGATCCGCGTCGACGAGCAGCTCTTTCGGCTGCTCCATAACTCTGGGCAGCTCGCAGCCCTGGTTTCGCTGATCGAAGGCCCCGCGTCAAAGAGCGATATCGCCAGGGAGCTCGGCATCAAGCTCAACAAGGCGGACTATGACGTGGGAGAGCTGGAGAAGATGGGCTTGGTAGAGGCAATCGATACCGAGCGCCGACGCGGGATGCCAACGACCATCTATCGGGCCGTGATGCGGCCGGTGTTCAGCAGCGAGGAATGGGCCGAGCTGAGCCAGGACGAACGGGAACGGTATGCGCTTTGGGTCCAACAGCTGCTTTTGCGGGATATCGCCGTCGCCTGGCACGCCAGGACCTTTCAGTCCCGTGCGGAGTCACACACCAGCCGATCTCCGCTGCGTGTCGATGAGCTGGGCTGGGTCAAGCTCAACGAACGTCTCGACGATGTACTGGCCCTTGGCCGCGAGGTCGAAGTCGAAAGCGCTGAGCGGGCACGCGAGGCCGGTGACGAGGGCAAGCTCATCAATGTAAGGGTCGCGATGTTCTCTTTTGAGATGCCGCCGGGCAATCTCCCTAAGGACTACATAGAGTCGAAATCAATCGACTAGTCGGCTCAACACGTCCTAAAAAAGTGGAGGTTTTCCACGCTTCTATGTGGAAGTCTCCATTTAATCCTTTGAGGTCTAGCAGTAGGTCTCATCAAATGCCCTTTGTGCTCAACGCAAAAGGGGAAGGCAGATGTACGACGACAAGGGCCAGGAAAAAAGAGACCGCGAGGAGTATGCGCGCAGCCATCCGATCCGGGCCAGGATCCTCGCCCTGCACGAGCAAGACGATCGGCGATCGCTTTCCCCTGATGAATTGTTCCGTGAGCTATCCGACGTAGGGGCCACGGCTCCCCTCGTCGCCTACCACCTCCGCGTTCTGAGCAACGTCGGCCTGCTCCCTCAGGTGCACGGCTAAGAGACGCTCCAGCGCTGGAGCCCAACCCATTCGCGGCTCAGCGGAGGGGGAGGGATTCGAACCCTCGAGACGCCTTTAAGGCGCCTGCCGGTTTTCAAGACCGGTGCATTCAACCGCTCTGCCACCCCTCCGGGTAGTAAGCGATCGGTCGATGCTAGATGCCACGAAGGATGACCGGGATCGCTCTAGATGATTGTATTGTCTGCAATGCGCCGACTGCTCGTCCTTGCTGCGGCGATGGTCTTCTTCGACGTCGTCTTCTTCTCGGCTATCGCGCCGCTGCTGCCGGAATACGTGTCCGAGCTCGGGCTCAGCAAGGCACAGGCTGGCTTCCTCTCGGCCTCTTACGCCGCCGGAACCCTGGCCTTCTCCCTGCCGGCGGGCCTCCTCGCCGCACGCATCGGCCCGCGCCGCACGGTCATCGGAGGGCTGCTCCTGCTCGGCTGCTCCAGCGTCGCCTTCGGCTTCGCCCGCGAGTACCTCCTGCTCGACGCGGCCCGACTCGTCCAAGGTGCCTCGGGTGCCCTGATCTGGTCGGGTGCGCTGACCTGGCTGATAACGACCGCCCCGCCGGAACGGCGCGGCGCGGTCATCGGCATCGCCCTGGGCACCGCTGTCGGAGGTGCGCTGCTCGGTCCGGTCCTGGGCGCCCTCGCGGCTGAGGTCGGGACCGAGCTCGTGTTCAGCGGCGTGCTCGCGGTGGCGATCGTCCTTGCCGCGATCGCCGCGCGCCTGCCCGAGCCCGCACTCCCCGAGCGCCAGTCGCTGCGCGATATCAGCGAGATCATCTTCACCCGGCCGATCCTCACCGGAATGGCGTTCGTCGCCGTGCCGTCGGTGATGTTCGGCGCGGTCGAGGTTCAGGCGCCGCTGCAGATCGCAGAGATGGGCGGCGGCCACGCCCTGATCGCCGGGGGCTTCATCGCCGGTGCCGCGCTGGAGGCGGTCCTGGCGCCGCTGGCCGGCCGCTACTCCGACCGGGCCGGGCGTCGAGTTCCGTTCACCATTGGCCTCAGCATCTGCGCGGTGGCAATGCTCGCCGTCGCTGTCGGCACGACGATGGGGGTGGTGATGACCGGGCTGATGCTCACCTCGCTCGGCGGCGGCATCTGCTTCACGCCGGCTCTGACGATGCTCTCGGAGATGGCGGAATCGAGCAGCCTGCACCAGGGCGTCGCCGCCGGCCTCTCCAACATGGCCTGGGCGCTCGGCCAGGTCATCGGCGGTCTCGCCGGCGGTGCCCTCGCCGGCGCCGCGGGCAACGCAACGCCGGCTCTCGCCATCGTTGCGCTCCTGCTCTGCACGGCCGCCTACTCGTTCCACGTCCTTGCGCCGCCCGCCGTTCGCCACGCCGGGGGTGGGGAAGGCTAGGCTCATCGGGGCATGGCTTCATCGGGCAGCGAGCGGGGGAGATCTGGGCCCAGCTGGCGCAACTGGGCCGGCGACCAGGCCTGCACGCCGTTGGAGCTGGTGCGCCCGGGCGGGCGCGATGAGCTCGCCGAGGCGATCGGCAGTGCGGTCGCGGCCGGGCGCAAGGTCGGGGTTGCCGGCTCGGGTCACTCCTTCACCGAGGCGGCGAAGACCGACGGCACGATGGTCGACGTCCGCTCGCTCAGTGGCGTGATCGACGCCGACCCCGCCTCCGGCCTGGTCAGGGTCGGTGCCGGCACTGTGCTGGCCGAGCTAAACGAGGAGCTGAACCGGCTCGGTCTGGCGATGGAGAACCTCGGCGACATCGACCGCCAGACGATCGCCGGGGCGATCTCGACGGGCACGCACGGGACCGGCGTGAAGCTGGGCAACATCTCCTCCCAGGTCGTGGCGCTGGAGCTGGTCCTGGCCGACGGCTCGGTGCGCGAGCTGAGCGCCGGCGCCGACCCGGATCTGCTGCGGGCGGCGCGAGTCGGGATCGGCTCACTCGGCGCGATCACCGCGGTGACGCTGCGCTGCGTACCGGCCTTCACCCTGCACCGGGTCGATACGCGCCGGCCGCGTGAGGAGGTCTTCGACGCCTTCCAGGAGGGTGTCGACTCCAACGAGCACTTCGAGCTATTCACCTTCCCCTACGCCGATTCCGCCTTGGTGCTGGAGCGCAACCGGACGGACAGCCCGCCGCGCCCGCGCGGTCGGGCCGCCGCCTATCTCAACGACGTCG
The DNA here is from genome assembly GCA_036376915.1 of Solirubrobacterales bacterium. Lineage (GTDB taxonomy): Bacteria > Actinomycetota > Thermoleophilia > Solirubrobacterales > 70-9 > VRUE01. The sequence goes on along the minus strand of DASUZK010000024.1, from coordinate 29,315 downwards.
TGCTCGAGAACTGGGCGCTGGAGGCGATCTCCGCGGCCGGGAAGGCGGCTCCGCGAGCGATCCCCTCGCTCTCCCGCCTTGCCGCCCGGCTCGCCTCGGGCGGCAAGGCGACCGATCGCAGCGACCGGATCTTCGCCAACGAGCGTCGGGTCCGCTTCACCGAGATGGAGTACGGGGTGCCGCGTGAGCACGGTCCCGAGGCGGCGCGCCGGGTGATCGAGTGGGTGCGAGCCAACCGTTACCCGGTCTTCTTCCCGATCGAGATGCGGGTGACCGCGGCGGACGACGCCCTGCTCAGCCCCTCGCACGAACGCGACACCGCCTACATCGCCGTCCACCAGTACCGCGGCATGGAGTGGCGTCCGTACTTCGAGGCGGTGGAGTCGATCATGGACTCCTACGGCGGCCGCCCCCACTGGGGCAAGCGGCACTTCCAGACCGCCGCCACGCTAGCCGGGCGCTACCCGCTCTGGGCCGAGTTCCAGGCCGCGCGCGATGAGCTCGACCCCGGCCGCGTCTTCACCAACGAGTACGCCCAGCGCGTCCTCGGCCCCTGAGCGACAGCGAGTGCAACGTTTTACGGCTCTGTGGGAGCCGCAAACGTTGCACTTGTCAGAGAAACGCTTTTCCCTCGCCGCGGTAGGTCGGGACGACGTCCACTATCTCGTCGCCTTCGACGAGATGAAGGGTGTCGAAACGCTCGCAGAGCTCGCCGGCCTTGGCGTGGCGCATGTATACGCGGTCGCCGACCCGCAAGTCGCGGGCGGGGGGGCCGCTGAAGGGAGTCTGGACCTCGCCGACGCCCTCCTCGGCATCGAGCTCGAGCCCGACGGGGAGCCAGGGCGAGGGAAGTCGGGCAGCGTCGCCGCTGCCCGAGGCGAGGTAGCCGCCGCCGAGCGCCGTCGCCACCCCCGCGGCCGGCTTGCGCACGATCGGCAGGGCGAAGCCGGCGGCGGGCGTGAGGGAGAAGCGACTGTAGTGGTCGAAGAGGGTGGGCGCGTAGAAGCCCGAGCCAGCGGCGATCTCGGTGATGACGCCCTCGGCTCCGGTCAGCTCGAGGCTGCCGGTGCCACCGCCGTTGACGATCGGCAGCTCGGCGAACTCGCGGATCGCGACGACGACGGCGGCACGGCGCTCGGCCAGCTCGGCGGCGGAGCGTCGCTGCATCGTGCGGATCGCGGCGCCGCGGAACCGGCGCCCGGGTGGCCGGTCGCCGACGCCGGCGATCTGCCCCTCGTAGGACATCAGTGCGGCGAGCTCGAGCTTCGGACGGCGCTCGATCTCCCGCGCCAGCGCCACCGCCTGCTCGACCGTGTGCACCGGGGAGCGCTTGGGCCCGACCTTGATCCGCCCGCCCATCGCCCACCAGCCAGCGTCGAGGTCGATGCAGACGCGAACCGGGGCCGCGTCCGCGCCCAGCACCGACTCGATCGCCTCGAGGTGCTCGCCGCAGTCGACCATCACGATCGGCGCCTCGGCAGGGCTGGCGACCGAGCGCAGCGCCAGCTCGCCGAGCGCCGCGGTGTCCGCGGTGGGGTAGGCGAGGAGCAGGTTCTCGAACCCGCGCTCGGCCAGCCAGAGCGTCTCCGGCAGGGTGAACGTCATCAGCCCGGCGTAGCGCTCGTCTCGGCCGAAGACGCGCTCCAGAACGCCCCGGCAGCGCACCGACTTGCTCGCCACGCGGATCGGCTTGCCGCCCGCCCGTTCCAGCATCGCGTCCGAGTTCGCCCACATCGCGTCGAGGTCGACGAAGGCGAACGGCGCCTCCACCTCCTCGAAGATCTGCTCCAACTGTGCGTGCGAGCGGCCGGGCACGAGGATGAGACTAGCCGCGCCACCCCCGGAAGCTCTTACAATCGCCTCAACTCCCGGAGAGGTGGCCGAGTGGCTGAAGGCACTCGCCTGCTAAGCGAGTAGGGGGCGCAAGCTCTCTCGAGGGTTCGAATCCCTCCCTCTCCGCTGAAAGGCTCTACGAGGACGTCCAGCCCCATCCCTACTTGGCGGCTTACGCAATGAGCTGCAGTAGCGCCCCGATCGCGCCGCAGCCGAGCACCACGTAGAGCACGGTCAGCTTGCCGTGCCAGCGGTTGAGGGCGAGGAAGGCCCCGACCGCGAGGATCGCGGTCGGTACGTCGACCACGCTGGTTTCGAGGATCGTCACCGTGACCGCGGCGATCAGGCCGATCACCGCGGCGGCGACGCCGAGCAGGAACGGCCTGATCCGCGGGTTCTCGGCCACCGCCACCAGGCCGCGGTGGAAGAAGATCGGGAAGACGAAGGCGGGAAGGAAGATGCCGAGCGTCATCGCCAGCGCGCCGACCGTCCCACCCGCGAGGTAGCCGACGAAGGTGGAGAAGATGATCAGCGGGGCTGGCAGGATTCCGCTGATCGCCAGCCCGTCGACGAACTGGCTGTCTGTGAGCCAGTGGCGGCCATCGACAGCACTCTCCTGCAGGAACGGAATGACGGTGTAGGCACCGCCGAAGGTGAGCAGCCCGGCCTTCAGCCCCTCCCAGAAGATCGAGGCGGTGAGCGAGACCGTGATCGTCCCGAGGGCGAGCGCGACGACCGTCAGCGGGCTCAGCGAGAGAGAGTTGGCGCGGCCTCTCCAGCGCCCGCCGTTGGTCCACAGCTCGTACGCGATGCCAGCGCCGAGCAGGACCAATACGAAGCTCGCCGAGGCGAAGACGGTCAGGGCGAAGGCCGCGACCGCGATGATCGCCAGCGATACGTTGGTGACGAAGGTGGGGGCCAGGCGCACCAGCGCCCGCGCGACCAGGGCGCCGACCGCCGCGCTCAGCCCGTAGAACAGCTCCTCGAGATGCCCGGCCAGGTTCGCCTCGACATAGACGATCGAGAGCGCCAGCATGAGGATGAAGCCGGGCAGCATGAAGCCGAGGCCCGCGGCGAACCCACCGAGCTTGCCGCCGCGCAACCGCCCGAAGTAGACGCAGAGCTCGTGCGCCTCCGGCCCGGGAAGCACCTGGTAGACGGCGAGCGTCTTCTTGAAGGTCTCCTCGCTGACCCAGTTCTCCTCGTCGACGCACTCGCGCTTGATCATCGCGATCTGCGCCGCCGGGCCTCCCCAGGCGAGGCAGCCGAACTTGAGGAAGCGCAGAAAGATCGAGCCGGGGGGATCGAGGGGCCCGGTGGGGTTAGGCGAAGCGGTCGCAGCGCTCATCGAGCGCCGTATCCTGACGCTCGATGGACCAGCTCGTGCAGGTCATCGGGGCGCTGCTCATCCTGGCCGCCTTTGCCGCTGCCCAGCTTGGTGCGATGGACCCCCACTCGCGGGTCTACCTCGCCCTCAACCTGGTCGGCTCGACGGTGCTGGCGGTGCTCGCTTGGGAAGAACGTCAGTGGGGGTTCCTCCTCCTGGAGATCGTCTGGGCGGGGGTCTCCCTCTGGGGGTTGGGCCAGCTCTGGCACGGCCGGCCGCAGTCGCGCTGAGCTCAGCGGCGAGCGCGGAGGACCACCCGGCCGCCGCGGGCCGGGATCATCGTCACGTTGCGGTGCAGCGCCCGCTCGGGCTCGGGCTCGATCGCCTCCAGGTCGAGCCGGCGGGCCGTCGCCTCGAGGACCACACGCATCTCGGCCATCGCCAGGGCGGCACCGAGGCAACGGCGAATGCCGCCGCCGAAGGGGATCCACTCGTACGTACCGGGCTTGCGGCCGAGCCAGCGCTCGGGGCGGAACTCGAACGGTTCGGGATAGAGGTCCTCGCGGTGGTGGACGAGCAGGATGCTCATCCCGACCGGGGTCTCGGCGGAGATCGCATACTCGCCCAGCTGCCAGGGGACCATGACCCGCCTGCCGATGAACGGCACGACCGGTCGCGAACGCATCGTCTCCACGATCGTCGCCTCGACCTGCTCCGCGGCATCCTCACCCGAGCGGACGGCCTCGCGCAGGGCTTCGTGCGCGGCGGGGTTGCGCACCAGTCGCTCCCACGCCCACGAGAGCGAGTTGGCGGTGGTCTCGTGCCCGGCGAGGACCAGGGTGAGCAGCTCGTCGCGGACTTCTTTGTCGTCCATCGCCTCGCCCTCCTCGGTCCGCGCCTGCAGCAGTAGGGAGAGGATGTCGCGCCGGTCCGCCAGATGCTCGTCGCGGCGGCGTGCCTCGATCACGGCATAGGTCGGGCGGTCGAGCAGCTCGACGCCGAGCTTGGTCAAGCCCACCGCCTCTTCCCGGGCCATGTTCGCCAGTTCGCTTACCTGGGCGAGGGGCGAGGTGGAAGCGGCGACCAGGTGCTTGACGGTGAAGCGCATCCGGTGCTCGGGGGTGCCGCGCGCCGGCCGGCCCTCGATGCCGAAGATCCCGGCCATGATCACGTCGAGCGTGATCGCCTGCATGCGGGGCGCCAGCGAAAAGGGGCGGTCGAGCGGCCAGGTGTCGATCTCGCGTTCGGTCGCGGCGGCGATCATCGCCGTGTAGCGCTCGATCGCCTCGCCGTGGAAGGGCGGCAGCAGCAATTTGCGCTGGCGCATGTGACGCGGCCCGACCGCGGTCAGGACCGAGCGCGTGCCGAGGATCGGGCGCAGCGGCGACTCGCCGGTCAGCGACGGTGCCTGCTCGGGCTTGGCAGTGAAGAGAGAGCGCACGTGGTCGGGATGGCTGGTGACCACGGGGCCGCCTGGCATGGTCGTACGCATGCGGAAGACGTCGCCGAGGCGTCGCCGCGCGCCGAAGACGTACTCGATCTGGCGCTGGTTGAAGCGCAGCATCTGGGCCACCCGGGGCAGCGGCACGACCGGCGGTTTGGGAAGCGCCGTTGCGTCGGCTGGCTCGATCGGGCCGGCGGGGGAGGGCGGCGCCTCGCCGACCAGGCCCGGGAAGGCTGGTTCCTCGGCGCCGGCGGGGCGCTCTACAACGGTGCTCACACCTCTCATTGTTACACAGATCGATGTCATGGTTTGACCACGCTCTACAGTCATACGCATGCAGCGTAGAAGGCGCACCAAGATCATCGCGACGGTTGGGCCGGCGAGCTGGGACCCGGGCGTCCTCAGCCGCATGATCGAGGCTGGCGCCGATGTCCTGCGGCTCAACTTCTCCCACGCCGACCGCGACCGCCACGCGCGCACGATCGAGACGATCCGCGCGGCGGCCGAGCAGGCCGGGCGCGAGGTGGCGGTGCTCGGTGACCTGCCGGGGCCGAAGCTGCGGATCGGCGAGCTGCGCGACGACGTCGCCGAGCTGGAGACCGGCATGCACGTGAAGCTGACCCCGCGGGACGTCGAGGGGGACCGGGAGACGATCCCGGTCACCTGGCCCGGGGTCGCCTCGCTGCGCGAGAACGAACCGGTCTATCTCGCCGACGGCTCGATCCGGCTGCGGGTGCGGGGCGCCGAGGACGGCGCGGTCGATTGCGAGGTCGAGGTCGGTGGCACGCTCTCCTCCCACAAGGGGATGAACGTGCCCGGCGTCAGCACCCCGGCGGCGACCGCCGGCGATCTCGGCTGGGTCGAGTTCGCGATCGAGCAGGGGGTCGACCTGCTCGCCGTCTCCTTCGTCTCCAGCGCCGCCGACCTCGAGCCGGTGAGCGAGCGGTTGCGCGCGCTCGGCGCCGACATTCCCCTGATCGCGAAGATCGAGAAGCAGCAGGCGGCCGAGAACGCGGAGGAGATCGTCGCCGCGGCGACCGGGGGGATCATGGTCGCCCGCGGCGACCTCGGGATCGAGCTGCCGCTGGCGCAGGTGCCGGTCGTGCAGAAGCGGCTGATCCGCGCCGCCGGCAAGCGCTCCAAGCCGGCGATCACGGCGACCCAGATGCTGGCCTCGATGGTCACCGCGCGGCGGCCGACCCGGGCCGAGGTGACCGACGTCGCCAACGCGATCTACGACGGCACCGACGCGGTGATGCTCTCCGAGGAGACCGCGGTCGGCCACCACCCGATCGAGGCCGTGCGCGTGATGGACCGGATCGCCCACGCCACCGAGCCCGATCTGCCCTACGGCGAGTGGCTCTTCAGCCGCACCGAGCAGGCGACCCAGGAGGTCGCCGACTCGGTTGCCTGGGGAGCGGTGGGGGCCGTCTACAGGCTGGGGCTCTCCGCCCTGGTGGTGCCGACCACCAGCGGGCGCACGGCGCGGCTCGTCTCCGCCCACCGGCCGAACGTGCCGGTGCTCGCCGTCTCGCCCCGGATCGAGACCGTGCGCCGGCTCGGCCTGCTCTTCGGCGTGACCGCGGTGCTGAACAAGCACGAGACCGACGTGCGCGGCCTGCTCCGCGACTGCGCCGAGCTGGCCGGCAAGCACGGCATCGCCGCCTCCGGCGAGCTGATCGCGATCACGGCCGGGCTGCCCGAGCAGGAGTTGGGCACCAACCTCTTCGAGGTCCACCGCGTGCCCTGAGGCGGGCGGAGGGGCGGTAGGGTCCCTTCCCGTGTCCATCCGACTCGAACGCGACGGGGGCCTGGCGGTTGCGACGATCGACAGCCCGCCGCTCAACCTCTTCAACCGGGCGATGTTCGAGGGCCTGCTGGCGACGATCGAGGCGGCCGAGGCCGAGCCGCCGCGGGCGCTGCTGCTCCGGGCCGAGGGGCGCGTCGTCTCCGGCGGGGTCGACGTCTCCGAGTTCGACGGGCTGACGCCCGAGCGGGCGACCGAGCTCTGGGACGAGTCCATCGACCTGGTCGAACGGCTCGAACGGCTGCCGCTGCCGGTGGTCTTCGCCTCCCACGCGCTCACCCTGACCTGGACCTTCGAGCTCGCGCTCGGCTGCGACCTGATCCTCGCCGCCCGCTCGGCCAAGTTCGGCCTGGTCGAGAAAGTGGTCGGGCTGACCCCGTCGATGGGCGGCACGCAGCGGCTAGCCGAGCGCGCCGGCAGCGGCCGCGCTGCCGAGTTCGTGATGACCGGCGAGCTCTTCGGCGCCGAGCAGCTGGCGGCCTGGGGCGTGGTCAACCGGGTCTTCGACGACGAGGGCTTCGACGAGCAGGCGCGCGCCTTCGCCGCCGAGCTGGCCGCCGGGCCGACCAAGGCCCACGCGATGACGAAGCTGGTGCTGCGCAGCTTCCGCGAAGGGGGCATCGCCGCCGCGGACGAGACGATTCGCAAGGACGCCGTCGACCTCTTCGCGACAGAGGACCTGAAGCGCGCGGTAAAGACCTTCCTCGAGCACGGCGCCCCGGGCCACGCGACCTTCGAGGGCCGCTGAGCCTTCCGCCGAGCGCTTCCGGTGCGCTTTTGCTCGTCATGGCGGGGATAAGGCGCACCGGAACGGAATAGGGTTGCGGCGATGACCGAGTTCTTCGAGGCGATAGCCGAAGGCATGACCCAGGCCGTGCCATTCGCGGGCCACCTCGGCCTGGAGGTCACCAGCGTCGCCGAGGGCGAGGCCGTCGTCGCGTTGCCCGAGCGCTCCGAGCTGACCAACCACGTCGGCTCCCAGCACGCCGGCGCCCTCTTCACGGTGGCCGAGACGGCCTCGGGGGCGGCCTTCGTCGGCGCCTTTGCCCAGCGCATGGGAGAAGTGACCCCCCTCGCCCGGGGCGCCGAGATCTCCTACGTCAAGGTCGCCAAGGGCCCGATCGAGGCCCGCGCCAAGCTCGGCGTAGACCCGGCCGAGGCCCTCGCCACCCTCGACGCCGAGGGCAAGGTCGTCTTCCCCTGCGAGGTCGAGCTCACCGATGCCTCCGGCGACCCCGTGGCCACCGCCTCCGTCCAGTGGCACGTCCGGCTGAACCAGCCCGCCGAGCCAGAAGCCGCCTAACCACGCCCCCAAGTCCCTAGAATCGCCCCTCCGGGCTCTCCCCCGGCAACCCGCGCCTGTAGCTCAGTTGGATAGAGCGTCGGTCTACGAAACCGAAGGTCACAGGTTCGAATCCTGTCAGGCGCGTTGACGTGATCCCGCTTGGGAAGCGGGTTTACGGGGTCGCCGGAAACTTCGCCGGAGCGCGAAAAGGGCCCTGGGGCAACATGAGGTCCGAGTGAGCTTCGGCAGCAGACCTTGAGACGGACGTCACGTCCACCTACGTTCGCCGCCGACAAGATCAAATAGCGGCCCCGGCGGCGCGTGAACGCCCCGGGGCCCGGCACCGAAGACGTAGCTTCGATGCGCTGGAGACGGTACCGCCCCTGGGCGGGAGCCGGACGGCATCGCAGAGCCACGGCGAGGCTGACGCAGCGATCGGACCGCGAGCCCCCGGCGATTGCGGCGAATTCGGAACGCTGGGCATTGACATATAGATGTCAGCGAGGCGACATCGTCCCAATCGCAGGCGACAAGCGGCTTTGCGTCGTCACCAGCATTAGGTGATGCGAGCCGCAGTGCGAGCCGTAGAACGAGCTGCAGTGCGAAGTAGACAACGAGCTGCAGACGAAGCTGTTGAAAGGCTTCTGAGCGCCCCAATCTTCCTGTTAACGTTTTGTCCGACAACGCAAATGGGGCGGCACCGGTGGAACGGCCCGCCCCCGGCTCACGAGGTTTGAGGCTCATGAGCATTTCCCAGGATACGTCGGTCCCTGCAGCCGATCCAGGCTGCGGCGACAAGCGGCGGCTCAGAAAGACCAAGACGCCCGGCGTCTTCAAGCGCGTGGACGGCGCGGGTCGCGTGATCGGCTACGTCTGCGTGTTCCGCAGCGCCGGGCGGCAGAGAAAGCGCCACGCCGCACCTACGAGGAGGCGAAGCGGATCAAGCGAGAGCGAGACCGACCGCGACCGCGGCGAACTGCAGGAGCGCACGACCATCGGCTTCCTCCGCTACGTCGATGAATGGGTCGAGCGCTACCGCGGCAAAGGCCGGCGCGGTTTCCGCGAAAGCACCCGCGAGGAATACCGCCGCCTGATTCGCGCCTATGCCCACCGCCACTCCCCGCGCAAGCTGAAGCTGGCCGACGTGAGCACCTACGCGCTGGCCCGCTTCATGGACTGGCTCGCCGACGAGGAGGAGCAAGGCAAGCGCCTCAGCGACCGCACCATCGCCAACGCCGTGATCCCGCTGCGCGCCGCCCTTGCGACCGCCAAGCGCGAGGGCCTGATCCGGCACAACCCGGCCCAGGGCCTCGCCATGCCCCACCGCGAGCAGCTGCCCGAGGAGGAGGCCAAGGTATTCAGCCGCGACCAGCTTGCGGCCGTCTTGGCGATGGCACCCGAGCGTCACCGACCGCTCTTCGAGCTTCTCGCGGCCACCGGCCTGCGGATCAGCGAGGCAATCGCCCTCCAGCGCCTGCACCTCCAGCTCGACCAGAGCGAACCCGAGGTCTGCATCCGCCGCGCCATCGTGCGCGACCGGATCGTGCCGCCCAAGAGCAAGTACGGCAACCGCGAGGTCCGCCTACCTGCGCCGCTCGCAGCGAAGCTTCGCGCCCATCTCGCCGCCCAGCCCGATCAAGATTCGACCGCCCTCGCCTTCGCCAGCGAAGCGGGCGGCCCGCTCGACCCCGGCAACCTCCGCCGCCGCGTCCTCAAGCCGCTCGCGGAGGAGGTCGACGCCCCCTGGGCCGGCTTCCACACGTTCCGCCACACCTTCGCCTCGCTCCACCTCAGCCAAGGCACCAACCTCCTCCAGCTAAGCCGCGCCCTCGGCCACCACTCGCCCGCTTTCACGCTGACCCGCTATACCCATCTGCTTCCCGGCGACGAGGCACCCCCGCTAGCTCTATGAAGCACTGTTGCACCGAAGGTATCTAGGCTTGAATGGATGAGCATCCGCGACGAGATATTTCCGGCAGAACGCCGCCGCGACTACGTCCAGACGGAGTGGGCTCAGGGGTGGACTGCTGGAGCGGCGGGATTCGGCTACGCAGCTGAGTTCCTGACGAAGCACGCGCGTTCGTTTGGGGCGACGATCGATCAGGCCGGATTGGCGGTCTTCTTTTTGCAGCGTCACCGGATCGAGTTGATCCTTAAGGATCTTCTCGGCTTTCTCGATGTGGATTTTCCCGCCACTCATTCCTTGCGGAGGCTTTGGGAGCTCTGTAACCAGGGGTTTGCGGTGTCTGATGGTCTGAGTTGGGCTGAGTTCGAGAAGCAGAATGGCGAGTTCGTCGAAGCGCTGATCGCAGTCGATGATGGCGCGGCAACATTCCGATTTCCCGTCGACCGCGACGGAGAGGAATCAAGCGGCCTGCCTTTATCGACTTGGAGGCGTTGAATAGCCACGCCGACAAGCTCTATTGGGAAGCCGCAGGCTGCATGGACTATTTGGCGGAGGCCGCAGCAGAGATGAAGGCAGCCGAGGCAGATTATGTTGGAGATGACACCCCTAGCTGGAGCGATCTATAAGCGTCGTTAGTCTTGGCCAGTCTCAGGCTCGACCACCGAGCCCAGCCGATCGAAGAGTTCTTCGATCACTTCGTCGTCATCGACTATCTCATCAGGTTCCCCACGGCCCTCTCGATAGTCGTCGATGTCGGGCTCCCACTCCTCACGATTGGCGCGCGACCGTGCCTCCTCTATGTCTTCGGGATTGAGCAAGAGGCCGAAGGAGTCAGCAACCCGTTCAATGCTGTCGAGCTCCTCCGTTCCGGTGTCCTCATACAGTGCATTCTCGGCGTAATCGCGAAACTCGTTGATCATCGACGCCCGCTCATCCGGCTCGAATAGTTCCGAGTCGAGTTGCCAGAGGTCGTCGAGCAGCTCGAAGTCATCGGCGTCCCCCAGTTTCCTTTCCAGCTGGTTCTTCAGCTCTGCGCCCGTGATCTTTGCCAGCTCACCGAGCGAGGCCGATCCGACGAGAGTCGATTGCAGCGAGACCGCATTCGACGCGTCGATACTGCCTGCCTCCCACTCGCCACGCAACTCCTCCAATTGTGCTTCCAGCCACCGCCGACGATCTCCCTCGTCGAACAGCGACTCGCGGGTGTCGAGGATCACCCGCAACCGTTCCTCGGGCCCGGCACCTTCCTTGAATAGGATTCGCCCGCCACGCAGAGCTATTCCCCTGCGGGTCACCTCCTCGGAGTCGATCGTCCGCATCAGCGCCTCAGCCAACCGCTCTGGGTCGGTGTCGAGTGCCGTCTTCATCTTCTGGCTCAGCTTCGACTCCGCTTGTGACTGCGCCACCTCCAATAGCTGCCGTGGTTGCGTAAACAGCGTCGCCCCATCAAGCAGCGCCGCCAGTAGGTTTTGGTTCTCGGCCAGCAGATTGAGGACGAAGTCTGAGATCGATGGATTGGCGACGTCCAGGGCTGGCTTCTCACCGCGGTGTCCGAACTCGACGAACGTCAAATCAAGGACCTTCAGCGCTCGATCAAACGCGCCGTCGTCATAGGCGATGCTGGCTCTCTTGCAGTGTGACCGCACTACGCTGCGCAGATCGTCGACCTCGACCTCGGCGCCGATCGAGATTAGGCAAATCAGCATTGCCCTTTGCAGCTCGTCAAGTTCCTGCTCGAAAGCCCGCTTCCAGATCTCCTCGGGGTTGTTCAACGCCGCCAGCGCGAAGCCGACCCAGTCATTTCCGACGTGATCGAGCTCGTGCGCCTTCGCATGTCCCGTAATGAACTCGATCAGCCGTGGGTTGTAATTGGGATGGTCGATGATTTCCACGTACGCCTTGCTCTCCAGTAGCTGCACCAGCCATTCGGGCCGCATCGTCTCGGAGTGGTAGAGATGGTTGTAGAGGACAAGACCCCGCTCATAACGGCTGTAATCCTCCAGCGCCAGCAGAAAGCGCTCGTGGTCTAGCCCGACTCGCTCGAAGCTCTCGTATAGCTGCACCGCGCCACGCAGGATGTACTCACGGGTCGTAAGGATCAGTCGCGTTCGGCGTGGATCGCGATGAGCCTTCGCGATCAACTCGACCAATCGCTGATCCTCGTTCTTGCTTAGCCCCTGCAGGCCGATCCGGCCAAGAAAGTCGTCGTAGTAGAACGCCTGTGAGGTCTCCGCCAGTGCGTCCCAGGCCTCGCTTACGTCCTCGCTCACGTACAACGCCTCGAAGCCCTTCTGTGCACAGTCGAGCAGCAACATCTGCGCCAGCGTCGTCTTCCCAATCCCGGGCTCGCCGGCGATCAAGCAAACCCCCACCTTTTCCAGCATCTCTTCGGCGTCGTTAAACCGCTGCGTCTGTACGTAGCGAGGCAGCGCTTGGGTAATGCGCTCAATGAGATCGTTGGAGCGGTTGAGCGTGCCCGCGTTGAGCAGCTTTTCTAGCTGAGTGCTCGAGGAGAGCCACAGCTTCACATGGTTGCGCTCGACCTCCTCGTGGTCATTGAGGTGGTCTTCGATGCTCTCGCCGCCCCAGATCATTCCTGGGTCTGTGATCCACCCCCCAAGTGCTTCTACTAGCTTGCCCTTCTGTCCCTTGGTTAGAGTTTGCGAGGTTACGAACCGGTAGGAGGTGGGAGCAGGCGTCAGCTTCTCAAGCTTGGGGACCTCCTTCTTTGCGGCTGCTTCCAACTGCGAAAAGCTCGAACGAAAGTAATGCTTGCATTGCACTACCTCGTGCATCCCCTTCGCCTTATTGATGTAGCGGAGGTCGACACCTCCGTCTGGCCCGACCCCAAACCGCTCGTACCGCCTCCCGGTTACTGCATGCAGGAGGTCTGAGGCGAGGCTCTCAAACTCGATGTCGGAAAGGGCGCCGAGATGGTGCATGGGGCCGGAGTCTAGGTGTACTGGGCAACATCACTACCGATGCACAGCGTTGCTGAAGGTTCTCCGCGAGCGGCCTAGAACCGGGAAACGTGTTTCAGGGCGACCCGGGGTTGTAAGGCTGGCCGCGCTCGGTGGCGATTTGCTTTCTCAGGGCCTGGCGTCGTCCCCCCACTCGACGATTGAGAGCTTCGCCTTGGGATTGCCGTCGCGTATATCGATCTGGTCGGGGTGGGCAAGATCCACCTCGGCGTCGAAGTCGCCGGGCTGAGGATCGGGATTGGTCCAAGGAGTCTTCGCCATCTCAAGAATCAACGATTCTACGCTCACGTGAGGTCTGTTGTCTGCGCTACTGTCCTGCCTCTTGTGAGCGCCTACTACCTACGAATTCTCGATCACGTCCTCGGGGCCATGCTGCGAGTCGAGTTCAGGACGGACGGCCGCGAGATCATCGACTACGCCGTCGTCTTGCTGCTGGCGCTCCACGGCTCGACAGATACGATTCGCGTTTACGACGGGGCTCACGGGCACAACGAGATGCACCGATACACGCGTAGCAACGGGAAGCAGCCAGGAGAGCCGTTTCATGCCGGTACTCTTGGAGAAGGAATGCGTGCCGCGATCGCTGAGATCGAGCGCGGCTATGGCGAGATGATCGAAGGATGGAAAAGGCAATGAGCATCGACAATGGGCGCTCTCCGGCCGCAAAGGTCATGGACGAAGCGATCGATCTCGCAATCGAGGGGCGCTCGCCCTATCCCGAGCGCGCCGCCTTCATCGACGCCGACACGTCATCGGCCGGTCATGAGATCAAGCGCGCTGCCGACGAAGGGCTGCCCGTCGTTCTCGTTGCTGCTGACGGCAGCTCCCAGGTCTTGATGCCTGAAGCGTCAGCCCAGTAGTGCCTCGGCGGCGTTCCTGGCGGTCCCTGGGGCAACATGCCCCACAGACTCCGGCCGATCCCAGCGGGACTCGATCCGCCGGAAACCGCTTGAAACCGGGCTCCACGTAGCCCAGCCGACTCACCGGCTCGGGCTACGAAACCGAAGGTCACAGGTTCGAATCCTGTCAGGCGCGTTGACGTGATCCCGCTTGGGGGCTGGTTTGCGAGCTTCTTAGACTCGGCGAGTGACGCTAAAAGGGCTGTGAGGCAAGGCCGGGGCAAAGGAGTCTTGAGAGGACGTTTCAGATCCTTGTACAGGGATCGTCGGTCCACCTCGTTGATCGCCAAAATTGGGGGTGGCTAGGAGAACGAACTCCCATGCACGGCCACCGACGATCAAACCTAAGCGGACGCGCGGCCGGCGGTGCCACTGCGGCGGACGTACCTGCCCGTTGACGCGTTTCGCGCCTTGCGGACCGACTTCTTGAGATCTTTCGCATACTTCTTCGAGGTGATCTTCCCCTCGAGCATCTTGCGATAGGCAGCTGAATCAGTCATCTGAAGCCTCCGTCCCTTCCGGTGACCCGCCAGACCCTACATTGCCTCCCGGCGCAGATTTTGGCGGGATTCTGTGGGGTATGCCCGGGTTTGGCTTCCCTACTGCGACGGCTTTGGCCTGCTCCGCCGAGCCCTGCACCTGCGACCTTCGCGCCTGCTTGGTCCGTGTCCCCTTGGCGTCCTTAACGGCAACGCCCACTGCCGTCTGGATCACCGCTCCCAGTGACGTCAGGTAGTTGACGTCGGCGACGTCGAATGCATTCGCCCTCTCCGTCACAACGTTGAAGACTCCGATCGCATCGTCCCCGATCAGGATGGGGATCGAGACCATCGACCTGAACTTGCGGGTGGCGTGCGGATTTTCCTCGAAGCCCCGCTCTTCGACCGTCACGTCCTTCCAGACCTGCATGACCTTCTTTTCGTAGGCGATCCTGGAGACCGTCTTCTCGATCGGCTGCCGGTACTTCTTCTGGCTCTGGATGTTGTGGCCCGAGGCCCATCCCATCTTGAAATCGCCGTCACGCGCCAATAGCACGGACATCCGAAGGTCCGAGGCGTGGCCGTTCTCCTGCATCACGTCCCGTCCCGCGGTGAGGATGCCGAGCTCGATGAACTCCGGGACCGTCACGCCAGGGATGTCGCCCGCGAGCACGCGCTGGAAGTTGTCCATGATGGAGCAGATGTTCGTCCCATAGGAGTCGTGCCGGTCCAGCTTGTCTTCTGCGGCATCGAGCCGCGGCTGCAGTTCGCTTGCCTCACGCCCGGCGACTTTCTTCGTGACGTACATCAGGCCGACCCCCAGGATCATCACCAAGACGAGCGTCCAGGCTGGGACTTCCCATCCCAGGGCGAACAGAGCCACCGTGAGAGCCAGGAGGGCGAGTGCGGCCCAACGCAGGGCGCCCGACGTGGTCTGAACAACCGAGTCGTAGAGGACATCCTTCGTGAATCGCTCAAGCTGGAACCGCTTCTCCGGCTCCCGGTTCTGCGTCACATCACCCCCCGTCATCGGCTGTGCTCGTCTAGGGCACACGACCCCATCCCCAAGTTGGCCCGGATTGTCGCGAGTTGCAGGCCCTTTCACTGTTGGGCGTCATGCCTGGCCTTGGGTTGAAGGATAGAGAACGGTCGGGATCCTGCGCTCAGCCTGCCACCTCCTTCCGTAGCCCAGCCGATCTTTCGCCTTGAGCTACGGAACCGAAGGTCACAGGTTCGAACCCGTCAGGCACGTTTGTCCGTTCCCGCCTGGGAAGCGGAAGCAATTGCTGGCCGCGTGGCCGGCGAGCCCTGCTGCGATTCGCGATTACGTGCGTGCCGATCAGGAAAGCGAAGGGTCGATCAGGATCTTGGCGTGCTTCTCGGGATCCTCTAGGTCCGAGAAGGCGCCGGGGATGCCGGTGAGGCCGACTGTGCCGGTGATCATCGGCCTCGGGTCGACCTTGCCCTCGGCGAGCATGTGGAGGGTGTCGCGGAAGTCGAGGGGGGTGTAGCCGAGGACGAACCTCAGGTCGATCTCCTTGTTGATCGCCATCGCCGGCGTGAACGAGTCTGTCCCGACGCAGACGCCGACGACGACGACCCTGGAGAAGAGCGGGGCGGAGTCGACGATCTGCGCGATCACGCCGGGAACGCCCACGCACTCGAAGATCACCGGCCGCTTCGGCGCGAGGCCGAGCTTCTCCCCCAGGCGCCAGGCGTGCCACCAGCCGAAGGGCAGGCGGTCGAGTTTCTCCAGCGTGCCGATCGCGAGGTCGAAGGCCTCCGGCGCGCTCGTCAGCCAGCCGGGATCGCCCTGCGGCTCGTAGGGAGAGCCCCGCGACGGGTCGACGACGACGTCGGCTCCACAGCGCTCCGCGAGGGCCCGCCGTCCGGGTGAGAAGTCGCTGGCCACGACAGTGCGAACGCCGGTCGCCTTCAGCATCAAGATCACGCCGAGGCCGACGGGACCGCAGCCGATCACGATCGCCACGTCTCGCTTGCCCGCCTCGCCCCGGCGAACTGCGTGCAGGGCGACCGCCATCGGCTCGGTCAGCGCCGCCACGGCGGGGTCCAGGCCGTTCGGCACCGGCATCATCATCGACTCCTGGACGAGCACCTGCTCCGCGTAGGCCCCGGGCGCGTGCTGGGAGAGGCCGGTGGTGTCGACTCCGTTCTCGCCGCGCAGCAAGGGAAGCGCGACGACCGGGGTATCGCTCGCCAGGCCTTCTTTGCACTTCGGCCCGTATTCCGCGACGCGGCCGCTGAACTCATGCCCGAAGACGACCTGCTGATCGGAGCGGCCGAAGCGGTCGTAGTCCAGCTTCAGGGCCAGATCCGCCCACTGGTCGATCCCGTGGCGGGCGTGCAGATCCGATCCGCAGATCCCGCAGCGGGTGACCTCGATCCGCACCTGGCCGGGCCCAGGCTTGGGCTCGGGACGCTCGACCACGTCGAGCTCGCCGTGCTGGCAGGCCACCGCCCTCATTCGGATTCACTCTATAGCGAGCCCCATCGAGCGCAGACTGGTTCTGACAAGGACCGGATGAGTCAATGAGGAGCTTTCGCGTCGAACCCAGGGCTTTCTCTGCGCTTCGGTCACGGTGACCAGGAGGGATTACATTCCGTCTGGCGGTGACACGACAGAGTGACAACCAGCAGGCGGTCGATGACGGGAACGTCCTGATCACGATCCCGATCAGTCACTTCTGCGAGAAGGCGCGCTGGGCGCTCGATAGGACCGGGGTCCTCTACCGCGAGCGGGCGCACCTGCAGGTCTTCCACATCTTCGCGGTGCGGCGTGCCGGGGGCGGCAGGACGGCGCCCGTCCTCGTCTGGGATGGGCGGGTGTTCGCCGAGTCCGCCGACATCCTCGAGGCGGCGAGCGTCCAGGCTCCTCCCGCGCGGCGGCTCTTCCCCGAAGATCCGCGGGTCGCTGCTGACGCGCGGGCCCTGCAGCGCGACTTCGACGAGCGCCTCGGGCCGGAGGGCCGGCTCTGGATGTACTACGAGCTGCGCGGCCGCGGCGACCTCGCTCGCGACTACGGATGCACGGGCGTGCCCGGCTGGCAACGACGTCTGCTGCCGCTCGTCTACCCGGTCGCGGCACGGATCATCGATCGCGTCCTCGACGTGAGCCCGGAGACGGCGGCGCGCGCGGAAGTCGCCGTCAGGGCCACGTTCGACGAGGTGGCCGAGCGTCTCGCCGACGGCCGCCCCTTCCTCTGCGGCGAGAGCTTCACCGCCGCCGACCTCGCCTTTGCCGCGCTCGCGGCGGCGGTCCTGATGCCACCCGAGTACGGCGTGCCGCTGCCTCAGCCCGAGGTGCTGCCGGCCCGGATGGCGGCGAAGGTGAACGAGCTCCGTTCCCACCCGGCCGGGGCCCATGCGCTGCGGATGTTCCGCGAGGAGCGCAGTCGCTAGACCGCGACGGGGGACGAGACCCGATCCGACAGCACGGCCCGCCCCCCGCTCGACGGCCTCACCGTGATGTTGCGGCGCCGCGCCACTTCGGCGCCCTCGCCGGGGTGGAGCTCGAGGGTGCGGAGGGCGGCGCGCAGGACGATCTTCATCTCGAGCATCGCGAAGCTGGCGCCGAGGCAGCGGCGGCGGCCGCCGCCGAAGGGGATCCAGGTGTAGGTGCCCGGCGGCTCGTCCAGGAAGCGCTCGGGGCGGAAGGAGTTCGGCTCGGGGTAGATCTCCGGGTCGTGGTGGATCAGGTAGCCGTTGGGGACGAGGCAGCACCCGACCGGATAGGCCCAGCCGCCGACCTCGATCGGCTTGGCGACGAGCCGGGGGGCGGCGTTGGGCAGCACCGGCCTGGTGCGCAGTGTCTCCTGGATCGTCGCCGTGAGGTAGGCGTCGTCTTCTCCCTCCACCTCCTCGGTCAGGTGGGCCAGCACCCGTGGCTCCCGTGTGAGGCGCTCGAAGGCCCAAGCGAGGGTCGTGGCGGTCGTCTCGTGGCCGGCGACGAGGAGCGTCAGCAGCTCGTCGCGGATCTCCTGTTCGCTCATCGGCGAGCCGTCCTCGTGGCGTGCCTCGAGCAGCATCGCCAGCACGTCGTTGCGTTCGGCGCCCGCTCCCTCGGCCCGGCGCTCGGCGATCAGCTCGAAGAGCAGCTCGTCGACCTCTGCCTGGGTGCGCCGGAAGGTCGCGAACGGCCCGACCCGTTCGAGGGCCCGCGCCGCAACGCTGTCCTTCGGCGGTGGCATCAGGCTGATCGGCCGGTCGCCGAACTCGAGCATCTCCTGCAGCCGCTGCCGCAGGGCCTCGAAACGCGGGCCGGGGTCGAGGCCGAAGACGGCACGCAGGACGATCTTCAGGGTCAGGTCCTGCATCCGCGGGTGCAGCTCGACCGGCATGTCCCGCGGC
Source organism: Solirubrobacterales bacterium (assembly GCA_036376915.1). GTDB lineage: Bacteria > Actinomycetota > Thermoleophilia > Solirubrobacterales > 70-9 > VRUE01. The sequence goes on along the minus strand of DASUZK010000024.1, from coordinate 10,986 downwards.
AGCGCTTCCAGCTCCTCGACCGTCACCTCCTCCATCAGGCCAGCGAGCCGCTCCATGCGCTCGCCGTGGAACGCCGGCAGCATCAGCTTGCGCTGCTCCATGTGCGTCCCTTCGTCGAGCAGGATCACCGAGTTGGTGCCGACGACGGGTTCGAGCACGCGGGCGCCCTCCCCGGGGCGCAGGACGTCGGGCGGCGCGGTGAAGACTTCCTTCACCTCGGCCGGGTCGGTCAGCATCACGAAGGGCGGCGCCCCCGGCAGCTTGATCGTGAAGCGCTTGCCGTAGCGCTCGCGGCACTGGCGCAGGAAGGCGAAGGGGCGCGCCCAGAACCCGACGGCCTGCAGAGCCGAGGGGTAGGGGGGACCTGGAGGTAGACCCGCTGGTCTCATCTCTGACGAGCGAGTATTTCAGACCGGTCGCCGATTCCCAAGCCTTTTTGAAGCGTTAACAGCCTGCGCTCCCAAACGGATAGGCTGCCCCAATGGCGGTCAAGCTTCATCGCTGTTCGGTCATGTGGGCCAAGATGGATGCCCACCCGTGCGCGCGGGTGCAGAAGGCGCTCGACGAGCAGGGGATCGAGTACGAGGTGGTCAAGGGACCGTTGCGGCCGGGCAAGCGCGAGGACTTGAAGCGGATCTCGGGTCAGAACAAGTACCCGACGATCGAGTTCGAGGACGGCAGCGCCTACCGCGAAGAATCGAAGGACATGGCCGCGCGGATTCGTGCCGGCAAGCTCTTCGAGGGGCACGAGCCCGCAGCGCCCGCCGCCTGAAGCCGGGCCCTGCGTAACATCGTCGCCCAGGTATGAGCCGGTTCAGGTTCCAGATCTCGATCTCTCTCGACGGCTTCGTCGCCGGGCCGAACCCGAGCGTGGAGAACCCGCTGGGGGAAGGCGGCGAGCAGCTGCACGAGTGGGTAGTCAAGCTGGAGGCGTGGCGCCGCTCGCACGGGCGCGAGGGCGGCGAGACCAACGCAAGCAGCGCGGTCCTCGAAGAGGCGATCGACAACGTCGGCGCCACGGTGATGGGCCGCAACATGTTCGGCGGCGGGCCGGGGCCCTGGGGCGATGAGCCCTGGAACGGGTGGTGGGGCGAGGACCCGCCGTTCCACACTCCCGTCTTCGTCCTCACCCACCACGCGCGGGAGTCGCTGGAGATGGAGGGTGGCACGACCTTCCACTTCGTCGCCGACGGCATCGAGTCGGCGCTCGAGCAGGCCAGGGAGGCAGCGGGCGGCAAGGACGTCTCCCTCGGCGGCGGTGCCGACGTCGCCCAGCAGTACCTGGCGGCCGGTCTGCTCGACGAAGTGCAGCTCAACGTCGTGCCCCTTCTGCTCGGCGGCGGCAAGCGCCTCTTCGAGAACGTCGCTGGCGTCGAGCTCGAGCAGATCGAGATCATCGAAGCGCCCGGCGTCACTCACCTCAAGTACCGCGTCGTCGCCTAACGCCGACCGGGCATCGCTAAACCTCGAGCCAGGTGCCTTTCGGGCCCAGGTTGTGGATCGGCGTCTTGCCGACCTTGCTCGTGCATCCCCAGGACTCGTGGATGTGACCGCAGACCGCCAGTCGCGGTTCCTTTTCCTCGATCGTGCGCAGCAGCGCGTGGCTGCCGAAATGATCGCCGGAGCCGTTGGAGTCGCAGTGGCCGTGGGGCGGTGAGTGCAGGACGAGAAAGGCGTCTCGTGGGCAGATGGTGAGCATCACCGCCGCCCTCTCTTCGTCGAGGTCGAAGCTCCACTCCCACGGCGTCACCGGGATGCCGGCGCCGAGACCGAAGAACTCGACGCCGCCGATCGTCATCACCCCGCCGTGCAGGACGGTGGCGGCGCTCCAGCCGGCGGTGGCCTCGCGCAGGGCGTCGTCGGTCTCGTTGTTGCCGGGGACCAGGACGGTCGGGGCTTCGATCTCCGAGAGAGCCTCGATCGTCTCCTCCAGGCCCTCGTGCACCGAGGCGAAGTCGCCGGCGCCGATCACCACGTCGGCCCTCTCGGACATCTTGACCAGCCGCTCCGCCCGTTTCAGGTCGCGGTGCAGGTCACTGAAGGCAAGAAGTTTCACGCGGGCAACCTAACGATTCGGTGCCGGCGAGGGGTGCCTGGGCTCCCCTGGGTGCGACGATCGTCATGTCGATGAAGGTCCATCGCCGCGAGGATCCGCCGGGTTTGCCGCTGGCCGCCGGAATCCTGCCCGTTCGATAACCTCGCCGCGCTCATGCCTGACGTCTTCTGGATCGGCCTCGGCCTCGCCGGCTTCGTCTTCCTCGTCGGCGTCTTTTCGGGCGTCCGCTCGCGGACGACCAGCGTCCGCACCGGCGCCGCGATCGGCGCCTATCTCGGCGTCATGCTTGCCTTCCCCCTGCTGGCCATCGGCCTCGCCACCAGCTAGATCCGAACCGGGTTTCCGAGTGCGGTACAAGCCGCGCCGGGCTTTTTGTTCTACCTGGATAAAAAGTCAATAAAGCGGGTAATGGCGCTGTTCAAGCGGGTACGGATGCTGTACTAATAGGAGCAAGTTCTTGTCATTACAGCAAAGGAACTCAAATGGCCCAGATGACGGCAGCCCCCTACCTCAGTCTCCATGACGATATCGAGATTCCGCAGCTCGGCTTCGGGGTCTTCCAGATTCCGCCAGAGGAGACCCAGGCTGCCGTCGAGCTGGCGCTCGAGGCGGGGTACCGGCATATCGACACCGCGGCCGCCTACCGCAACGAGAAGGGGGTCGGTAGAGCGCTTGCCGCTTCGGGGTTGCCCCGGGAGGACTACTTCGTCACCACCAAGCTGTGGAACTCCCAGCAGGGCCATGACTCCACCCTGATGGCTTTCGAGGCCAGTCTCGACCGACTCGGGCTCGACCACGTCGACCTCTACCTGATCCACTGGCCCGTCCCGACCGGGGGCCGGTTCGTCGACACCTGGCGGGCCTTCGAACGGATCCTCGGGGAGGAGGCGGCACGCACGATAGGCGTCTCCAACTTCCGCATCGAGGACCTCGAAGTGCTGATGCGGGAGACGGAGACCCGGCCGACCGTGAACCAGATCGAGCTGCACCCGCGCTTACAGCAGGCCAACCTGCGTGCCTGGCACGCCGAGCACGACATCGCCACCGAGGCCTGGAGCCCGCTCGCCCAGGGTGAGCTGCTCGACGACGAGACGATCGTCCGCGTGGCGGAGAGCCACGGCAAGACGCCAGCGCAGGCGATCCTGCGCTGGCACCTGCAGCTAGGCAACGTCGTCATCCCCAAGTCGGTGACGCCGGAGCGGATTCGCGAGAACATCGACATCTTCGACTTCGAGCTCTCCGACGAGGATCTGGCCGCGCTCGAGGGCCTGGGCCGCGACAGCCGGATCGGCCCCGATCCGGCCACGTTCGCAGCGCCCTAGCGTCGGATGGGGGGAGGCCCTTCGGGGGTCCCCCCACAGGCCGCTTCGCGGGAGTTCCTGTGGAGGGACCCCCGAAGGGCCTACGGCCACCCTTGCAACGAAAAGCTGGTGTTTCTAGAGCGTCCCTGCGTCGTACCGGTTTAACCTACGTCGCATTGCCTCAAGAATTGTTGAGCCGCAGTGACCGAGCTGGCGCAGAACCTGATCGATGCGCTGGCGCTCGGCAGCCTCTACGCGCTGATCGCGCTTGGGGTCACCGTGGTCTACACGGTGATGGGAATGATGAACTTCGCCCACGGCGAGTTCATCATGCTCGCCGCCTACGCCCTCTACGTTCTCGCCGGGCTGCCTTTCGCCGCCGCCCTGGGCGGGGCCCTGGCGACCGGAGTCCTGATCGCGATCGCGGCCGAGCGAGTCGCCTTCCGGCCGGTTCGCAACGCTGATCTGTCCGCGCAGCTCGTCACCTCGCTGGCGGTGGCGACGATCCTGCAGAACGTCGTCACCGGCGCGGTCAACGCCCGCCCCCAGTCGGTCGCGACCCCCGCCGTGCTCGGCGAGTCGACTGAGCTCGGCGCGGTCTCGGTGCCAAACCTGGAGTTCGTCACCCTCGGTTTGACGGCGGTCGTCCTCGCCGGCCTGGGCTGGCTGCTCTACCGGACCCGGGCCGGGCTGGCGATGCGGGCGGCGGCGGAGAACTTCGAGATGGCGCGGCTCCTCGGCGTGCGCGCGGACCGGGTGGTCGCGCTCTCCTTCGCGATCAGCGGGGCGCTTGCCGCGGCGGTCGGCGTGCTCCTGGTGATGCAGACCGGGCAGGTCTCGCCGACGATGGGCCTGACGCCGGTGCTGATCGGCTTCGTCGCGGTGGTGATCGGCGGCTTCGGCAGGATGGTCGGAGCCGTGCTCGGCGGCTTGCTGCTCGGCATCGTCTCCTCCTTGCTCGGGGCCTATCTGCCGGCGGACCTGGTGCCCTTCCGCGACGCAATCGTCTTCAGCCTGCCGGTCGCGATTCTGATCTTCCGGCCGCGGGGCCTGCTCGGCGCCGCAACCGGCGAGGCACGGGTGTGAGCGGCGTGCGGTTTCGCTCGCGCTCCTCACTGGCTGTTTCGTTGCTGGTTCCGCTTGCGCTGGTCGCGCTCACCGTGGCGATCGGGGCCAACGGCACGCCCTCCCTGCAGGGCACCGTGACGACGATCCTCTGCAACCTGATCATCGTCCTCGGCCTTCAGGTATTCATCGGCAACAGCGGTGTCTACTCCTTCGGGCAGCTCGGCTTCGCGAGTGCCGGGGCCTACGTCGCGGCAGTGCTCACCCTGCCGGCCGCCCTCACCGCGCTGCAGACGCCCGGCCTCCCCGATCCGATCGCCACGGCCCAGCTCGGCCCGCTGCTCTCGACCCTGATTGCCGCTGCGGCCTGCGGCCTGCTGGCAGCGGCGGTCGGCCTGCCGCTGATGCGGACCTCGACCCTGGCGATCCCGATCTCGACCTTCGCCTTCCTGGTCGTCGTCTACAACGTGCTCGCCAACTGGGACGCCGTCACCGGCGGGAGCAGCGCCCTGGTCAGCATCCCGAGGACGACCAGCGTCGAGTCCGCCGGCCTCTGGGCGGCTGCGGCCGTCGCCGTGGCGCTCGCCTTCAAATGGTCCGCGCGGGGGTACCGCCTGCAGGCGACCCGCGAGGACGAGGTGGCCGCCCGCTCGCTCGGGATCGGCGTCATGAAGGAGCGCCTGGTCGCTTTCTCGCTCAGCGGGGTGTTGTGCGGGATCGGCGGAGCCCTGGCGGTGCACCAATCCGGTGTCCTCAGCCCGACCACCTTCTATTTCGCGGCGACGGTGACGACGGTGACGATGCTCGTCCTCGGTGGTGCCCGCAGTGTCTTCGGGGCGGTGCTGGGGACGATCGCGGTGGCCAGCGTCAACGAGGTGCTGCGCGGGATCGAAGGTGGCGCCGAGATCCTCGGCCTCGTCGCGATCGGCGACACGCCGGGGCTGGCGGCGATCGGGGTGGGCCTGATCCTGCTGGCGACGATGATCGCGATGCCGAACGGGCTCACCGGTGGCCGCGAGGCGGGCGAGCTGGCCTGGCTCGGTCGCTTGCTGGGCCGGCGCCGGCCCCGAGATCGAGCGGCGAAGTCGCCCTGGCCCGACGTGCCGAACGCCGCCGAGATGGTGAAGGCCGAGCGCGCCCGCGACGGCTCGCTTCGTGCCGAGGGAATCTCGGTGGCGTTCGGCGGCCTGCAGGTGCTGAGGGGCGTCGACCTGGAGCTGCCGCGCGGCGAGGCACTGGGGCTGATCGGGCCGAACGGGGCCGGCAAGACGACGCTGGTCAACGTCCTCAGCGGTTTCCTGGCACCCGCCGCGGGCATGGTCAGGCTGGACGGCACCGACGTCTCAGGCCGCTCTCCGAACCGCCTCGCCCGCACCGGTTTGGGTCGCACGTTCCAGGCCGCCCTTCCCTTCCCGCACCTGAATGGCCTGGAGAGCGTCGCCGTCGGCGCGATGGGAGTGGGCGTCGGCAGGCGAGACGCGGTCGCGGTCGCCGCCGACGTGCTGGCGCGCCTCGGCATGCGCGAGAAGGCAGTGCTTCCGGCGGGCTCGCTGCCGCCGGCGAGCCAACGCCTGCTAGGGGTCGCTCGCGCTCTCGCCACCGGCCCCCGCTACCTGCTGCTGGACGAGCCCGCGGCGGGGCTGAGCGAGGCCGAGGCCGAGGAGCTGGTCGCGATCCTGCGAGGCGTGCTCGAGGACTTCGGCTGCGGGATCCTCCTGATCGAGCACGAGATGAGCGTGGTGATGAGCCTCTGCCCGCGGGTGCAGGTGATCGACGACGGGATCACGCTGCGGGTCGGCTCGCCGGCGGAAGTCCAGGCCGACCCAGCCGTCATAGAGGCCTACCTGGGCAGCTCCTATCTGGAGGTGGCAAGTGCTTGATCTGCGCGGAACGAGAGTCGCCTACCGCGGCGTCGAGGTCGTGCACGGAGTCGACCTCAGAATCGACCCCGGCGAGGTCGTGGGAATGGTCGGCCCAAACGGCGCTGGCAAGAGCTCCGTGTTGCGCGCGATCAGCGGCCTGGTGCCGCCGAGCGGAGGCCAGGTGCTGTTCGAGGGCCGGGTGCTGAACGGGATGGCGCCCGAGCGGATCGCGAAGCTCGGGCTCGCGCTGGTGCCGGAGGGACGGCATGTCTTCAAGACGCTGACCGTGGCCGAGAACCTGCGCCTGAGTGCCTGGGGCAGCGGCGCCGCTGCTGCGATCGAGCGCACGCTGGCCCGCTTCCCGATTCTGCGAGAGCGTGCCGGCGAGCACGCCGACCGGCTCTCGGGCGGGGAGCAGCAGCAGCTCGCGATCGCGCGAGCGCTGCTCTGCCGGCCGCGGCTGCTGATCCTCGACGAGCCGTCGCTTGGGCTGGCGCCGAAGATGATCGACGTGATCTACGAGCTCCTCGCGGAGTTGCGTGAGGAGGGGACGACGATGCTGCTGGTCGAGCAGAACGCCGCGCGGACGATCGATTTCTGCGACCGCTGCCTGGTGCTCGGCGGCGGCAGGGTCCGCGCCCAGGGACCCCGGCAAGAGCTGCGGGGCGATTCCGGCCTCGTGCGCGCATACCTGGGCGGGCAAGCGGAACTGCGAAGGAACGGAGGAGGACGATGAGAGAGCCAAGCATGAATGGAGCAGTCCCCAGCAGGGAGGACGTGTCGCGAGCGATGCGGCGTTGCTGGCAGCCCGTTGCGCGAGTCCAGGACCTGGAGCGCGGCCCGCAGCGCGCCGTGCTGCTCGGCGAGGCCCTCGCGGTCTTCCTGACCGAGGGTGGCGAGCCGGCCGTGGTCAGCGACCGCTGCGCCCACCGCGGAGCCTCGCTCTCGATGGGAGGGGTGAAGGGAGAGGGGATTCAGTGCCCGTACCACGGCTGGGAGTGGGACGGGCAGGACGGCGGTTGCACCCGGATCCCGGCCCTCAAGGACCAGCGCCAGATCCCGCCCCGCGCCCGGATTTCGTCTTACCCCGCGCGGGAGCAGTGGGGACTGGTCTGGACGGTGCTGGAGGAGCCGCTGGGGGAGCCACCGGAGATTCCCTGGTTCGAGCCGGAGCGGTGGCAGTTGGGGCACGGCGAGCCGTTCGAGCTGCCCGTGGCGCTCGGAGTGGCGATCGAGAACTTCCGCGACGTCGCCCACTTCGCCTTCGTGCACCGGGAGACGATGGGGGAGGTGGCGGAGGTGGTCGAGCCGCTGGACGTGCAGCGCGACGGGATCGTGGTGACGATGCGACGCGAGATGCGGATCGGGCCCGGCGGCGATGAGTCCTGGGACTCCCTGCGCGAAGGCCTCAACTACGCGGTCGCCCCCAACCTGATCACGAGCCGGCTGTGGATGGCGCAGGGCGAGCGCTGTCTGCTGCACGCGGCGCGCGCGGTCAGCGCAACCGAGTCGGTCCACTACTGGCTCACCGGGGTGAGCGACGACTGCGAGCAGAGGATAGAGGAGGCAGTCGACCTCGAGGAACGCGTCTACGCAGAGGACCGGGAGGTGATGGAGACGATCGAGCCGCCCGAGCTGCCGCTCGACGCCGACTCCGACGTGAGCACTCTCGCCGACCGCTTCACCCTCGCCTACCGGGCGGCGTTCTCCCAGTTCGTGCGCGAGGCGTTGGCCGGACGGGCGGCTCAATCCAGCTCGAAGGCGATCTGAGCGCTGTCGGCGCGGTAGAGGAGGCGGGCGAACTCGACCGGGCGGTCCCGCCGCGAGCCGACGGGACGGCCTAACTGGACGAGGCGACCCAGGAACGACGCGGCCCCGGCCCCGGCGCCGACCCTCGCGGCCTCCCACTCGGCGAAAAAGCTGTGCTCGAACGCGAGCTGGGCGCGGGTGAGCTTGGTGCTCGCCGCTTCGAGGCGCGGCGGCTCACTGCCATCCTTCAGCGCTTCCGCCGCGGCAAGCATCCACGGTATGAGGGCGAGCGAGGAGTAGGAGTAGATGATGCAGGCATTTGGCTCGCCGGCGTCGACGAGAGCGGTGACGTGCGCAACGTGGGTGCGCGGGTCTTCGATCTCGAGGAAGTGCGAGACGGTGCGGTCCGGTTTGGTTCGGCGCACGCTGAGCACGCTGACCCTGCGGTCCTCGTCTGGGCTCAGGATGAGCTTGACCAGTCCGGCCGGCCGGACTTCGCGCCGAGGCGGGGCGACGAAGGCACCCGAGCCTTTGATCCGGACGATCGCGCCGTCGCCGACAAGCAGGTCCAGCGCCGGCCTGATGACCGCGCGCGAGACTTCGAACACTTCTTCGATCTCGCGCTCGGAGGCGAAGCGGGCGCCCGGCTCCCAGGCGCCGACCTCGAGCATTGCATTCAGCTGCGCGCCGAGCTGGACGTAGAGTGGAACGCTGCTCGATCGGTCGAGCCGAGGGCTGCCGGCAAGTGGAACGTCGGACGATTGCCTGGGCCTTCCCCGTGGCTGGCTGGGCTTTGGCATTCACTACAAAGAATACCCTTAGTAACCAGATTGGAAATTGTGTCCGTGTTAGTTCCCGTACTCGGGGATGTAGCTCGGCGTGATCTTTTCCAGCAGTTTTGGCTCGCGGTTGGCGTACTCGTAGAACGACCACGTGCCGCCCGGATGGTGGTCGTCTTCGGTGTATTTGACCTTGCCGATAACGGTGTTGTGCGGTTTGGCCTCGAGCGCGTCGGCGAGGGCGTTGCCCTCAGTGGTACCCGTTTCCCTGATCGCGTCGACGATCAGCTGGGCCCCTGTGTAGGCGGAGAGGATGACGCTGGAGACGTCTGTGTCATGCCCGTCTTCCTCGAGCGCTTCGAAGACCCTCGCCGCCTTGGGATTGGGCGGGTCGTAGGTGGAGCCGATGAGGCCGACGTAGATGTCCTCGGTGTTGGAGATCCCTTTCAGCCAGTAGGTGCCGTCGAAGGCGCCGGCGGCCACGATCGGCAGGTCGTTGCCGGAGTCGCGGATCTGCTTGACCGCGGCGGCGCCACCGGGCGGGTAAGAGCACATCATCACCACGTCGGCGTCCGATTTGTTCAGCTGGGTGACCTGGCTGGCGATCGACTCGTCTTCGTTCTTGAAGTCGACCGAGCCGGCGATGCTGCCGCCGAGGCGCTCCCAGGACTGCTGGAAGGCGTCGCAGCCGGCCTTGCCGTAGATCAGAGCCGTGTCGCGGAAGAGGAAGGGCTTCTTCCACCCGTGCCTGCGCATGAAGATGGCGTCGGCGCTCGCCTCGCTGAGCAGATTCGGGTAGGGGTCGAACGAGAGGCGACCGGTGGTCGGCGGCCCGAACCCCGGCTCGGGGACAGCGAGGGTGAAGTTGAGCATGTCGTTTTCTTCGGCCACGGGAGCGGCGGCGGCCGCGGTCAGCGCCTCGGCGCTGAGCATCAGGACGTCTGCTCCGTTTTCGATCGCCTCCTGGGCGGCGATCGGGGCGCGCTGCGGGTCGGAGCGGTTGTCGACCTGGATCACCTCGAGCTTGCTGCCGTCGATGCCGCCTTCGGCGTTGACTTCGTCGACGAGCAGTTCGACGGCGGAGATGCTGTTGTCGTAGGGAGCGAGCCAGCCGCTCTTGGCGATCGGGGCGCCGATCGTGATCGTCTTCGGCAGCCCCGCGGAGGAGGACGCATCGCTGGACTCGCCCTCGCTACCGCAACCAGCTCCCAAAAGGGCCAGTGCGAATACGAGGGAGATGATCGTGGCTGGCTTCATTACACGGTGGAGCTTTGCTGACGACGTCGAACACTTTAGACACTCTGACCAGCTAATACATAACCATCGTCGCCCAAAACACAGCAGGGGAAGATCGATTCGCGCGAGCGAGGCGTGTGCGGCGCGCGAACACGGTCGCGGCGACCGCCTTCCTGGTCGGCGGGTCGCTGTTCGCGGTCGGTGCCGCGCTGGCGCAGGCCGGCGTCGACGCGACCGTCTGCGCGACGGTCTACCTGGTCGGCGGGGCCTTCTTCAGCACCGGCGGCTACACGTCGGTCGTGCAGGTGGTCAACGAGCCCGAAGGGGGAATGGGGGCAGGGCTGCCGGAAAGCCGCTGGCGCTGGTGGTCGCGCGAACCGCGACGCCTGCAGTGGCTGAGCGCCGTCGTCCTCTTTGCCGGCACGCTGGTCTTCGCGATCAACCTGGTCGACTCGTTCATCGAGGAACTCAGTCCCGCTGAAGTCGATCGGCTCGTCTGGTCCCCCGACATGGTCGGCTGCGCGCTCTTCCTCGTCTCCGGCCACCTGGCGATGGTCGGTATCGGCGGTGGCTGGCGCTTCTGGGTCCGCCGCGACCTCGGTTGGTGGATCGTCGCCGTCAACCAGTTGGGCTCGATCCTCTTCATGGTCTCGGCCGTAGCTTCCTTCGTACGGCCCTCGACCGGCGATGCGCTCGCGACGGGCATCGCCAACTGGGGCACCCTCACCGGCGCCCTCTGCTTCGCCGTTGCGGGCCTGATGCAGGAGTTCGAGCACCCGCTGGGCCCCCGCCGGCGTCGCGACTGAAGCTGGTTCCCGTGTGAGGGTGGGGGAGCCTGGTCATCCTCCAGTCGAATTGAGCACCGCGCACAAGCGCGGTGCAACCAAGAGCGCGGCCTACGGCCGCGCAATCGCCGGAGAAACGATGGGGGTGTGGGG
>DASUZK010000023.1:0-65311 GCA_036376915.1 Solirubrobacterales bacterium | reverse complement strand
CCCCTCGTCCCGGAGCGGGGCTTCGCGCCGGACCTCGACGCGATCGCGCCCGCCGACCTGCAGCGCGCCCGCCTGATGTTCCTCAACTACCCGAACAACCCGACCGGGGCTATCGCTCCGCCGGGCCTGTTCGAGCGCGTGGTCGAGCTCGCCCGCCGGCACGAGATCCTCGTCGTGCACGACAACGCCTACTCGGAGACGACCTACGACGGCTACGTCGCGCCCAGCTTCCTCGCCACGCCCGGCGCCAAGGAGGTCGGGGTAGAGGTCTTCTCGCTCTCCAAGGGCTACAACATGACCGGCTGGCGCTGCGCGGCGATCCTCGGCAACGCCGAGGCGGTGCAGACCTACTGGCGGCTGAAGACGAACGTCGACTCCGGCCTCTTCGAGGCCGTGCAGATGGCGGGCGTCGCGGCGCTACAGGGCCCCAGCGGCCCGATGGAGCGGATGAACGAGACCTACACCCGTCGCCGCGACCTGGTGGTGAGCGCGCTGCGCGAGATCGGCGTCGAGGTGACGCCGCCGAAGGGGACGATCTACGTCTGGGCGCCGGTCCCCGAGGGCCACACGTCTACTTCTTTTGCCGAGCTGGTGCTCGAAGAGGCGGCCGTCGTCGTCTCGCCGGGCTCGATGTACGGGCCGAGCGGCGAGGGCTTCTTCCGGATCTCGCTCACCACGCCCGACGACCGCATCTCAGAGGCCGTCGAGCGGATGCGCGAGCATTTGGCCTGAGGGCTATTCGACCTCGACTTCGTCGACCATGCCCTTGAGGGCGTGCGGCGGGCCGCCTTGACGGTCGGAGATGAAGCAGTAGAGGGCGTAGCGACCTGGTTCGAGGTCGAGCGTGACCAGCTGGCCTTCGCCACCTTCGATCACCGCCGTCGTCTGGCCACCCTCCTCCTCGAGCGGCGGCTTGCCTTTGTTCGTCTTGAAGAAGCGCTCCACGTCCTCGGCCGTGCTGTCGCCGACCAGAGGAGAGGCGAGCAGGTGGTGCGGCTGGGCTCCGGTGTTGTCGAAGGCGATCTCGGTCTTGCCCGAGGGCAGCTCTTCGGCCTCGAAGCCGTACTCGAAGGCCTCCACCGCGGCGTCCGCCTCCACCGCGTCGTCGGACTCCTCGCCGCTGACTTCCAGGGCGGGCACCGATGCCGCATCGGGCGGCCCCTCGCTTCCTTCGGTGTCGAAGGCGTAGTAGGTGCCGGGCTCGAGCACCTGGGTGACGGTCTGGCTCTTGCCGGCTGCCGTGGTGCCGACTCCGCCGCCGGCGAAGAACCACCCCGGGAAGGCTTTCCCGTCCATCGCGGCTTCCAGCCCTTCGATGGCTTCTTCGGCCGAGTGGTCCCCCTCGACGCGGATCAGCTGCAGGTCGCTTTCGCCTTTCCCTTCGTTCTCGAGCGTGATCTCCGCGAGGCCGGCTTCAGCGCTCTCAGGCCCGCTGACCTTGGAGCCTTTGCCTTCCTGCGCGACCGTGAAGGTCAGTGTCTGCGCCTCCTCCTCGTCGCCACAGGCAGCGAGGCCGACGGAGGCCGTCGCGGCAAGGACGAAGAGAGCTACGAGACCGGGACGCCGAGGGAGAATCGGTTTCACGCTTGCCTCCTGGGATGGCTGACGATGGACGAGCACGTACCCGCTGCAGCGGGCGTCTTAACCCTCGCGCTTGCGCCAGTAGCGGTCAAGCCCGCGCCACTGGTACTCGGGCGGGACGCACTGGATCAGCACCTCGGCCGTGATCGGGTCGGCGTTCTCCGCGATGTGGAGCCGGTGGCGATGCTCGTATTCCTGCTCGGAGAGCTGCCGCGCCAGCTCGGCCTCCTCGCGCAGGCGCAGCCGGACCGCCTCCAGGTGCTCGATCGGGTCGTCGACCTGGCCGAAGTGCGTGAGGGCGAGGCGCTCGGGCCGCCAGGACTCGACGATCGCGATCGACTCGATCCAGGTCTCGATGTCGATGTCCGGCGGCGGGGTGGGAGGCACGATCAAGTCCGATGGCGGGATGCGGACCGCGGCGACGTCGCCGACGAAGGCGGTGCCGGTCTCTTCGTGCAGGTAGCAGACGTGGTGGGAGGCATGGCCGGGCGTATAGGCGACGCGCATGCCGAGCAGGTCCTCGCCGCCGGCGAGCGGGCGCACGTTTGCCTCGGGCACCGGCACGATCTCGCCCCAGAGCCGCTCCATGTGATCGCCGTAGAGCCGCTCGGCGCTGGCCAGCAGCTTCGAGGGGTCGACGAGGTGCGGGGCGCCGCGCTCGTGCACGTAGACCTCGAGCCCGGGCCAGCGGCGCACCAGCGCTCCCGTCGCGGCGGCGTGGTCGAGGTGGATGTGGGTGAGGAGGAGCGCCCGCGGCTGCTCGTCGCCGAGCGCCTCCAGCAGCGTCTCCATCGAGGACTGCGGCCCCGGGTCGACCAGGCACCCGTCGACTTCCCAGCAGCCGATCACCCGAGGGCGGCCGAGGTGCTCTACGTCGATGACCCGCACGGCTGCCGGGATGCTCAGGCCGCCGGAGAGGGGAAGCGCTCGTCGACTTCCAGGGTCTGGCGCATGCCCTCCTCCATCCCGCGCGGCGCGTAGCCGAGCTCGCGACTGGCCTTCTCGTGGCTGGCCCAGAAGGTGACGCCGTCGGCCGAGGAGATCAGCTCGTGCAGGTTCGGCGGCTGGCCCATCAGCTTCCCGACCAGCGGCCCGAAGGGCGCCATCGCCTTCATCAATCCGGTCGGCAGCGCCCGCTTCGGCGCCTTGCGCCCGGAAAGGCCGGCCACGGTCTCGATCGCGTCGCGCATCGTCGTCACCGGACCGCTGAGCACGTAGGCCTCCCCGGCCTTGCCCTTGTCGAGAGCGAGCAGGATGCCTCCGGCGATGTCCTCGACGTGAGTCATGCAGATGCCCAGCTCGGGGAAGGGGAGCAGCGGCAGCCTGCCGGCGAAGAACTGCTCGAGCAGGTCGGCCACCTGTGAGGTGTCGCCGGGGCCGTAGACGCCGCCGGGCTGGACGATCACGCAGGGCAGGCCCTCCTCGGCGATCAGGCGTTCGGCGATCCGCTGCGATTCGAGCTTCGTCTCCTCGTAGTAGGAGGTGAATTCCTTGCCCGGATGTCTGTACGTCTCGTCGACGACCTTGCGATGCGTGTTGCCGAAGGTGCCGACTGTCGAGACGTGGACGACCTTGGGGACCTTGGTCTCCAGGGCCGCCCTCATCACCCGCTCGGTGCCGCGGACGTTGGCCTCGTACATCGCCGGGTGCCGCTTGGCCGGGACCCCGACCTCGTACATCGCCGCGACGTGGACGACCGCGTCGCAACCCTCCATGCCCTGGCGGAGGGCCGCCTCGTCGCCGAGGTCCCCGGCGACGAGCGTGCAGCCGAGATCCGACAGCTTCGCGCCCTTCTCGGGGGTTCGCACCAGGCAGGCCACGTCGTCGCCACGGGCGCGCAGCTGGCGCACGACCTCGCCGCCGATGAAGCCCGTCCCTCCTGTGACGAAGACCTTCACGGCCGCTAACCCTATCCGGACGAGACCCGCGCCTACAATCGACTCGAGTGCAACGATCCCGAAACGGACGCAAGACGCAGACCGGCCAAGGCGCGAACAGCGCCGGCGTCTCCAACCCCCGGGCCAAGCAACGGGCCCTGGCGATCGGCATCGCGCGCGGACAGGCCAGCGCCGATCCGCTGGCGGAGCTGAAGGAGCTGCTGCGGACCGCCGGCGTGGCCACCGCGGGGGAGGCGATGCAGCAGCGCGACGCGCCCGACCCCGACCGCTACGTCGGCCGCGGCAAGCTGGACGAGCTGAAGGAGCAGATCGCGGCCTGCGACGCCAACCTCGTCGCCTGTGACGACGAGCTCGCACCGCGGCAGGAGCGCAACCTGGAGGCCGCGCTCGGCGTGCCGGTGATCGACCGCACCGCGGTGATCCTCGACATCTTCGCCGACCACGCCCACTCGGCGGAGGGAAAGCTGCAGGTCGAGCTGGCCCAGCTCGAATACAACCTGGCCCGCATGCGGGGGCTCTGGACCCACCTCGAGCGCCTCGGCGCGGGCAGGATGGACGGCGGCATCGGCACCAGGGGCCCGGGCGAGAGCCAGATCGAGACCGACCGCCGCCTCGCCCGCGACCGGATCGCCGCCCTGCGCCGCCGCCTGACGCGACTCCAGCGCAACCGCGGCGTGATGCGCGCCCGCCGCGACCGCTCCTCGCTCCCGCGGGTGGCGCTCGCCGGCTACACCAACGCCGGCAAGTCGACCCTGCTGAACGCGCTGACCGGAGCTGAGGTCGGCGTCGGCGACCGGCTCTTCCACACCCTCGACCCGACCACCCGCGGCCTCGAGCTCTCCGGGCGCGACTATCTGCTGACCGACACGGTCGGCTTCATCGAGAAGCTGCCCCACCAGCTGGTCGAGGCCTTCAAGGCCACCTTGGAGGAGACCGTGCTCGCCGACCTGATCCTGCACGTGGTCGACGCGGCGGCGCCGGAGGAGCGCCGCCTGGCGGACATGCGCGCGGTCGACGAGGTGCTGGAGGAGATCGGCGCCGGCGAGAGTCCGCGCCTGCTCGTGCTCAACAAGGCCGACCTGCTCGACGCCGAGAATCGGGAGGAGGCGCTCCTGCGCCATCCCGATGCAGTGGTCGTCTCCGCGCTTGACGGCGAGGGACTCGACGATCTCCGAAAGCGGATCGAGCGGGCCTTCGAGGACACCCTGGCCGAAGTGGAGCTGCTGATCCCCTATGCAGAAGGCGGCCGCCTGCATGAGCTGCACGAGGTCGCCGGCGACCTGGATCGCGAGGACCGCCCCGACGGGGTCCTCGTCCGCGCCAGGGTTCCACGCGCCGAGCTGCACCGCTTCGAAGACCTCGCGGTCGCCGCGTAGCAGGGACGGCTAGGGTGGCGGCCGTGGAGCTGCCTGTCGCGAAATTGAAGCCCGAGGCGAAGCTGCCGACGCGGGCGCATGCGGGGGATGCGGGATTGGACCTGTACGCCTGCGAGGCGGCGCACATCGGGCCGGGGGAGAGGTGGAGCGTTGGGACCGGGGTCGCCGTGGAGATTCCGGAGGGGCACGCGGGATTGGTGCTGCCGAGGTCGGGCTTGGCGAAGAAGCACGGGATCGCGTTGGTCAACGCTCCGGGGCTGATCGACTCCGGGTATCGCGGCGAGCTGCGGGTGTTGCTGCTCAACACCGACCCGGCCGAGACCTTCCGGGTCGAGCCCGGCGACCGCATCGCCCAACTGGTGATCACGCCTATTGCCCTGGCTGAGCCGGTCGAGGCGGAGGCCCTGGCCAACTCGACCCGCGGCGACGGCGGCTTCGGCTCCAGCGGGCGCTGACGGGCGAGCCGGCGCGCCCTGGCTTTTCTGCCGTACGGCTGATAGGGATAGTCACGTTTTCTTGACCAACTCTATGCCGGAGGAGAACGTGGAAGCGATTGCGAGCACCGAACGACCTGGTTTAGCCAGATGGCGTCGGATCATCTCTGGATCCTTTGGCCTGGCCGTGGCTTTCACCCTCATGCTTGCCATAGTCAGTGCCGGCTCTGCGAGCGCAGAAGACTTCTCCTTCGCCTTCGGCACCGAAGGCACCGGCAACGGCCAGTTCGACTGGCCCCACGGTGTCGCCGTGGACTCCTCGGGCAACGCCTGGGTCGCCGACACGAGCAACAACCGCGTCCAGAAGTTCAACTCCAGTGGGGAATACCTCAGCCAGTTCGGCACCGAAGGCACCGGCAACGGCCAGCTCTCTAGTCCCCTCGGTGTCGCCGTGGACTCCTCGGGCAACGTCTGGGTTGTCGACACCGAAAACGACCGCGTCCAGAAGTTCAACTCCAGTGGGGAATACCTCTCCAAATTCGGCAGCTTTGGCTCCGGCAATGGCCAGTTCATAGCCCCCTACGGCATAGCCGTGGACTCCTCGGGCAACGTCTGGGTCGTCGACACCGGCAACAACCGCGTCCAGAAGTTCAACTCCAGTGGGGAATACCTCTCCAAATTTGGCAGCACAGGCACCGGCAACGGTCAGTTCGGCATTCCAACCGGCATAGCAGTGGACTCTTCCGGGAGCGTCTGGGTCGCCGACCAAAACCTCAACCGCGTCCAGAAGTTCAATTCCGAAGGGGAATACCTCAGCCAGTTCGGCGGTTCTGGCTCCGGCAACGGCCAGTTCTCCCAGTCCTTCGGCATTGCGGTGGACCCCTTGGGCGACGTCTGGGTCGTCGACACCGGCAACGACCGTGTGCAGAAGTGGGTACTTGACGAGCGCTTTTCCTTTGCCTTTGGCACCCAAGGCTCCGGCAACGGTCAGTTCTTCCGCCCCATCGGCATAGCCGTGGACTCCTCGGGCGACGTCTGGGTCGCCGACTCCGACAACAACCGCGTCCAGAAGTTCAACTCCAGCGGGAAATACCTCTCCAAATTCGGCAGCACAGGCACCGGCAATGGCCAGTTCCACCAGTCCTTCGGCATTGCGGTGAACTCCTCAGGCGATGTCTGGGTCGTCGACGCCGAAAACAGCCGCGTCCAGAAGTTCAACTCCAGTGGGGAATACCTCAGCCAGTTCGGCACCAATGGCTCCGGCAACGGTCAGTTCTACTTTCCCACGGGCATAGCGGTGGACTCCTCTGACAACCTCTGGGTCGCCGACACCGACAACGACCGCGTCCAGAAGTTCAATGCCGAAGGGGAATACCTCAGTCAGTTCGGCACCAATGGCACCGGCAACGGTCAGTTCAAAAGCCCCTTAGGCATTGCGGTGGACTCCTCAGGCGACGTCTGGGTCGCCGACTCCGCAAACCACCGCGTCCAGAAGTTCAATGCCGAAGGGGAATACCTCAGTCAGTTCGGCACCAATGGCACCGGCAACGGCCAGTTCGGCTTTCCAGTCGACATAGCGGTGGACTCCTCCGGGAACGTTTGGGTCACCGACGCCTCGAACAGCCGCGTCCAGAGGTTCGACTCACAAGGGGAATACCTCAGCCAGTTCGGCACCGAAGGCACCGGCAACGCTCAGCTCGCCTGGCCATGGGGCATCGCGGTTGACGCCTCGGACGACGTCTGGGTCGCCGACTACTCCAACCACCGCGTGCAGAAGTGGACCCCTGACCGCCCGACGGTCACCACCGAAGCCGCGAGCGAAGTGACTACCAAAGCCGCCACGATGCATGGCACCGTCAACCCCAACGGGCTTGCAACCTCTTACCACTTCGAAATCGGCACGACCTCCGAATACGGCTTCAGCGTGCCGGCGGAAGGAGAAGGCATCGGCTCCGGAGAAAGCGGCGTCGAAGTCAGCGAAGCCTTAGGTGGCCTCAAATCGGGCATGACCTACCACTTCCGCGTCGTCGCGACCAACGCCGAAGGCACCAGCTACGGGGAAGATGAAACGTTCACGACGAAATAGCGCGGCCGCTAACGAGCGCCGGCGGCGTCCCGGGCGCTCTGGTGAGCCGCCAGCTCTAGGGTGTCGTCGAGGGGGTCGAGCTCGGGGGGCTCGCCGTAGCGGCGCTCGAGGGCCAGGGCGATCAGGTGGTCGGCCAGCCAGGCGTTCTTGGGGAGGAGAGGGCCGTGCAGGTAGGTGCCGATCAGGTTGTCCTTGACGACGCCCTCGAGGCCGTCCTCGCCGTTGTTGCCGAAGCCCTCGACCACGCGGCCGAACGGTTCTTCGCCGGGCCCGAGGTAGGTGCGGCCGCCGTGGTTCTCGAAACCGGCCACGGTGCGGCCGCCGCCGCCGAGGTCGACCTCGATCGCGACGTTGCCGGTCAGTCGCGGGCCGGGCTTGCGCACCGTCTCCAGGTCGGCCAGGCCGAGCCCTGGGAGCCGCTCCTCGCCGAGTTGGTAGCTGTTGCCGAGCAGCTGGTAGCCGCCGCAGACCGCGAGCACGGCGGCGCCGTCGGCGAGCGCGGCGCCCAGCGCCTCGCGCTTGGTCTCGACCATGTCGGCGGCCACGGCGCGCTGGTCGCGATCCTGGCCACCGCCGAGGTAGACGAGGTCATGAGATCCGGGCTCGAAGCGCTCGCCGGGCCCCGCGGCGGCGTACTCGAAGCCGATGCCACGCCACTCGCAGCGCCGTCGCAGGAAGACGATGTTGCCGCGGTCGGCGTAGATGTTCATCTGCTCGGGATAGAGGGCGAGCAGCCGCAGCTCCGTCACGGCGCCTTCTCCAGCAGCACCACGGTCGAGCCGACGTGGGCCTCTGTCGCGGCGATCTCGCGTCGGCCGATCGGTAGGAGCCCGGCCTTGGCGGCCTCGCCTTCGAGCTCCTCGGCGCTGAGAAGCCGCAGCTCGACCTCGTTCGTCTCGTCGTCCATGTTCCCGTCCGGGTCGACGGTCTGGCGCAGGCGGCGCAACAGGATTCGCTCCGAATCGACGACCGGCTCCAGCGGCAGGCTCGAGTAGATCCAACCGTCCACCTGGCGCACGTCGGGCAGCGGTGGGAGCGATTCTGGCGACGCCGGCCTCAGCTCCTCGACGATGGCGAAGGCGGCCCTGCCTCCGGGGTCCATGCAGTCGGCCGTGCACCGGAGGCAGTCGCCTCGCTCTTCGCTGCCGCCCAGGAGCTGGATCAGCTGCATCGGGGCGAGGATCAAGCTGAACATGGTCCCGAACGGGCCGAAGTCGCGGACGTCCTCCACCTCCGCATCTCCAGACGTCCCCCGGCACTTGTCCCACACGGCTTGCACCAGGTTGGGGTCGCGGTCGAGGCCGATGACCAGGTTGGGCAGGCGAGCGGAGAGGTGGCGGACGACCCGGCCGGCGCCGCAGCCGAGCTCCATGATCGCGTCGTCCTCGTCGAGCGATGCGGCCAGCTCCTCCCAGAGCGGCAGGTCGGCCTCGTAGTCGCCGCACTCCACTTCATTCCAGATGACCGCCTCCGAGTCGCTCCCGAAGAGCAGGCTCATCGCCAGAACTCCTCCGCGTGCCCGCGGTCCGCGAGCAGCTTGCGCAGCTCCATCAGGGCGGTGTAGGTGGGGAGGGCGAAGAGGCGCCCGTTGGCGCCCTCCAGCGCCCGGTCGAGCGAGGGCCCGATCTCCGCCTCCACTTCGATCGCCTCCACTGGCCAACCAGCGTACTTCAGGCGTACCGCAAGCTCCGGGGCTCGTGTCCCGGCGCAGAGGACCCGGCGCACCGCGCCGTCCAGCAGCTCGAAGTCGGCGTCCCAGACCCAGGAGACGTCGCGCCCGTCGGCGGTCCGGTCGTTGAGCGCGATCCAGAGGTCCAGCCCTTCCTCGCCGGCCTCGGGGCGGAGCGTGCGCAGCACCTCGTTGGCGCCGACCGGGTTCTTGATCAGCAGGATCGATAGCGGCGTCCCGGCGACCTCGATCGTCTCGACGCGGCCGAACGCCGCCTTCATCTTGGCCAGGGCGGGGGAGATCTGCTCCGGCGCCACGCCGAGCTCCAGCCCGGCGGCGACCGCGGCCAGGGCGTTGTAGACGTTGTAGAGGCCCGGAACGGGGAGCTCCAGTCGGATCGGGCCGGCGGGCGTGCGCAGGGCGACGCGGGACCCCTCCATGCCGAGCAGCTCGATCTCGGTCGCCGCCACCGTGGGCCGGGGGCGCCTCGCGCCGCAGCCGGCGCACGAGTAGTGGCCGAGGTGGCCGACGAAGGCCCGCTCGTAGGCATAGGGATGGCCGCAGCGGCGGCAGTGCTTGGCGTCGAAGGCGTGCTGCAGCTCGGGCAGCGCCTGCGAGGGATCCTCGATGCCGAAGTAGGCGATGCCGTCACGCGGCTCGCCGCCGGCGTCGCGGCCGAGGTCCGCGATCGCCGGGTCGTCTGCGTTGAGGACGAAACGCGTGCGGTCCGCCCGTGCTTCGACAGTAGGCGCCCAGTCATCGACCAGGGCCTCCATCTCGCCGTAGCGGTCGAGTTGGTCGCGGAAGAGGTTGCCGAGGACGATCAGCGAAGGATCCAGCTCGGCGGCCACCCGCGAGAGACAGGCCTCGTCGACCTCGAAGAGGCCCTCTCGCCCCCTCTGCTCCAGAAGGGCCGTGGCGACGCCCCAGGTCATGTTCGAGCCCGCCCGGTTGTGGACCGGGCGGCGACCGTCGGCTTCGAGGAGCGCGGCGATCATCCCCGTCGTGGTCGTCTTGCCGTTGGTGGCGCTGACGATCGTCGTGCCGCCGTCGAGGCTCGCGCCCAGGCGCCGCAGCGCCTCGGGCTCCAGCGTCAGCAGGATGCGCCCGGGGAGAGTCGTGCCGCCACCGCGACCGCTCCTGCGGCTGGCGGCACCCGCCGCACGGGCGAGGGCGACCTTCGCGCCGAAGGTGGTCAAGGCCCGGCCGCGGGCGCGAGCACGTTGAGGGCGCGGGGCAGGATGCGCAGCGAGGCGGGGAGCTCGGTGAGGTGCTCGCCGTCCGCGTAGACGGGAAAGGGGCGGCTCGCGGTCAGCTCCAGGTGGGGGGCACGGAAGACGCGAACCTGCTCCTCCTCGACGTGGGTGCCCTTGAACACCTTCGGCAGGTTACCCACGAAGCGCAGCTTGCTTCCCTCGCCGACGGTGACGACGTCGAACTCGCCGTCGTCGAGCTCGGCGTCGGGCGCGATGTACATGCCGCCGCCGAAGGCGCGGCTGTTGGCGACCGAGACCGAGTAGCCGGTGAACCGGTAGCGCTCCTCGTCGACCCGGATCGTGAAGCGACCCGGTTTCCAGGCCAGCAGCGTGCGGACGGCGGCGTATGCGTAGACGAGGTTGCCGCGCATGAAGGACGTCTCGTTGGCGACTCGGTTGGCTTCGGAGTCGAAGCCGACGCTGACTATGCCGAGGAAGCGCTAGCCATTGGCCTCGCCGACGTCGATCTGCCGGCTCTCCCCAGCGTCCAGGACCGCGACGGCGCCGGCCGGGTCGTCGGGGATGCCGAGCACGCGGGCGAGGTCGTTGCCGCGCCCGCCCGGGACGATCCCCAGCGGCGTCTCGGCCCCAGCCATCGCCCCGCCGACGGCGCCGACGAGGCCGTCGCCGCTGCAGACGACGGGCAGCTCTCCAGCCTCGACCGCGCGCAGCGCCCGCTCCACGCCGTCCTCGAGGCCCTTCGTCCGCTCGACCCGGAACGAGATCCGCCGCTGGTCGAGCTCCTGCTCGACCTTGGGCAGCAGCTTCAGCGTACGGCCGTGCGCGGAGTGCGGGTTGACCAGCAGGGTGAGCGGCATTCCCTCGATTGCCATCGAGTCGGCAGCCTAGATGGACGGCGCGGGTCAGTCGGGCCGGCCGAGGCGGGCGACGTAGAAGTTGCCGTTTCCGGCCGCCTCGGTCCACACCGCGACGAAGCCATGCCTGGCGAGCCCTCGGGCAAGAGACTCGGGCCGTGGCCGCGGGGCCCATCTCGGGTGCTCGGAGAAGATCAGGTGACCGCCCGGGCCCAGCACCCGCGCAACCTCCTTGGGCCGCGGGGCTCCACGCGGCTGGACGACGAGGTCGAAGAACTGGTCGGGGTAGGGGAGGGAGGAGGCCTTGCCCACCTTGAACGCGACCCGGCCCTCGGGGTCGAGGCCGACCTGGGCGGTTGCCTGACGGACCAAGTCGGCGGACGGGTCGAGCCCGCGCACCCGTGCCGCCGGGAACTCGCGCGCCAGCAGCAATACGGCCTCGCCGTCGGCGCAGCCGACGACCAGGGCGCGCTCCGGCGGTGGCACGTGGAGCACCGCGGACGCCAGCGAGATCAGCAACGAAGAGGCCACGGACCCGATGATCGCAAGCGCCGAGGCAGCCACTCGATCATCTAGGCTCCGGCGCGATGGAGGAGCAGAAGGGGTTCGACCGGCGCCTGATCATTCTCGGCGTCTTCGCGCTGATCGCCGTCGGCGTGGTCGCGGCGATCCTGATCGGGCGCGCCGGCGGCGAGGACTCCACCACCGCGACGACCGCGAGCGCGGACGGCTGTACGGAAGTCGAAGCGCCGAAGCCGAAGGCGGCCAGCTTCGCGAAGCCGAAGCAGGTGCTGACAGAGGGCGAGGAAGCGACAGCTGTCGTCGAGACCAGTTGCGGCACCTTCGAGATCGCACTCGACACCCAGCGCGCGCCGAAGACGGCGAACTCCTTCGCCTTCCTCGCCGAGGAAGGCTTCTACGACGACCTCACCTTCCACCGGGTCGCGCCAGGGTTCGTGATCCAGGGCGGCGACCCGGAAGGCACCGGCACCGGCGGGCCCGGCTACAGCGTCGACGAGAAGCCGCCGCCGAACCTCGCCTACACCAAGGGCATCGTGGCGATGGCGAAGAGCTCGGCGGAGCCGCCGGGGCGCTCCGGCAGCCAGTTCTACGTCGTCACCGCGCCGGACGCGGGGCTGCCGCCGGAATACGCGCTGGTCGGCAGGGTCAGCGAAGGCTACGACGTCGTCGAACGGATCGAGGCGCTCGGTCCCGGCGAAGGTGGAGACGGTGCGCCCACCCAGACGGTTCTGATCGAAGAGATGACGATCGAAAAGGGCTAGGAGGGTTTGGCGAAACCCGCGTGGGCGGGGGTTTCGCCAAGCCCTCCCAACTGCCCTAGGCTCTGGCCCATGGCCAAGGTCGACGTAGGGGACGCGGCACCCGATTTCGAGTTGCCGGGCACCGGCGGTCAGATCTTCAGGCTCTCCGAGCACCGCGGCCGCAACGTCGTCCTCGCCTTCTACCCGGGCGACGCGACCACCGTCTGCACCAAGCAGTTCTGCTCCTATCGCGACAGCTCCGAGCGTCTAGATGCGCTCGATGCCGAGGTGGTCGGGATCTCGCCCCAGTCGGTTGACTCGCACGAGCGCTGGGTCGAAGAGCAGGAGCTCAACGTGCCGCTGCTGGCCGACGAGCGGCTCGAGGTGAGCAAGCGCTACGGCGTCACCGCCTGGCTGGGACCGCTCGCTCGCTTCACCGAGCTGAAGGACGTGCCGGGAGGCCGCTACGTGATGCGGTCGATCTTCGTCATCGACCGCGAGGGAATCGTCCGTCACCGACACGTCTCGCGGACGGGGGCGACCTTCCAGTCGGTCGGCGACATCGAGCGCGCCCTCGCCACCCTGGGCTGATGCCCACGGGAAGTGCCGAGCCGCGTGCGTTCACGGTCGGCGACGGGCTCGCCATCCGCGGCGAGGCGGCGGGGGAGGGGATGCCGGTGGTCCTCTGTCATGGGCTGACGGCGACCCGCGGCTCGGTCGTCCACGGATCGCGAGCGCTGGAGCGTGCCGGGCATGCCGTGGTCACCTACGACGCGCGCGGCCATGGCGAGTCCGACCCCGCACATGGGGGCGGGGGTTATGGATACCCGGAGCTGGTGGACGACCTGGAGTCGGTCGTCGAGTCCCAGGTCGACGCGGGTCCCTTTCTGCTCGGCGGCCACTCGATGGGCGCCCACACGGCGATCGCCTACGCGTTGCGCCATCCCGGGCGGCTCGCGGGCCTGGTCGCGATCGGGCCGAGCTACCCGGGTTCGGCCGCCGCCGAGGAGTCGCTCGGCTACTGGGACGGCCTTGCCGGGGCGCTAGAGCGTGAAGGCGTCGAGGGCTTCGTCGCCTACGTCGACCGGCACCAGCAGATCGACCTCCGCTGGCGCGACTCGGTCCTGCGCTTCACCCGTGAGCGGATGCTGCGCCACCGGCACCTCGATGCGATCGTCGAGGCGTTGCGCCAGGTCCCGCGCTCGAAGCCGTTCGAGAGCCTCGGGGACCTGGAGTCGATCGAGGTCCCGACGCTGGTCGTGGCGAGCCACGACGCGGCCGACCCCGGCCACCCGTACGAGGTCGCGGCCGATTACGCCGAGCGGATCCCGCAGGCTCAGCTGATCGGCGAGGAGCCCGGGGAGTCGCCGCTCGCCTGGCAGGGCGGCAAGCTCTCGCGCGCGATCGCGGCCTTCGCCGCGGGCTCTTAGGTTTTACAAAGAGGCTTCCAATAGCGTTGCGACGATGAAGGCGCCGGCAGAGGGGACGTTGCGAGGGGTCGCGACCTTCCTCGCGACCTTCGGCATCGGCGTCGCCACCTACATCGCGATCGCGGAGTCGGGAGGCGGCTCGCCGGTTTGCGTCGCCGGCGGGCACGGCTGCCAGACGGTCGCCGAAAGCTCCTACTCGCACCTGTTCGGGGTCAACATCGCCGTCTTCGGGATCTTCGGCTACGCGCTGCTGCTCGCCGCCGCCCTTCTGCGCGGCGATCTCGCCCGCATGGCGGGCTTCGCGATCGCCCTCGTCGGCTTCGGCTACAGCCTCTACCTGACCTACCTCGAGGTCTTCACGATCGAGGCGATCTGCCAGTGGTGCGTGGCCAGCGCGGCCTTGATGACCTTGCTGTTTGCTACGAATTCACTCCGAATGCTTGCCTACGTGGGCACCGAGCCATGAACGGGAATCAAGATCAAGAGGCCCGTCGGCAGAGCCTGATCAAGGTCGCCAGCGCCATCGCTTTCATCGCGGTGGCCGTCGTCGTCGTGCTGATCGTCGTCAGCCAGAACCAGGGCAGCGACAGCGGTGGTGACAGCAGCGACCTCGACGGCATTGCCGAGGTCAAGCAGGAATTGGCGGGGATCCCACAGAACGGCATGGTCCTTGGCGAACCCGGTGCCGAGGTGACGGTGCTCGAGTTCGCCGACCTGCAGTGCCCGGTATGCAAGGGCTACTCCGAAGAAGTCCTCCCGCAGATCGTCGAAAACCAGGTCCGCAGCGGCGAAGCGAAGCTGAGCTTCCGCAACTTCGTGATCATCGACGAACAGTCGATCCCCGCCGGCGCCGCGGCGATCGCCGCCGGCAGGCAGGGTCGCGGCTGGAGCTTCGTCGAGCTCTTCTACCGCAACCAGGGCGCCGAGCGCTCGGGCTACGTCACCGACGAGTTCCTCACGGCGATAGCCGAAGGCGCGGGGGTTCCCGACGTCGACAAGTGGAATCGCGACCGGAAAAGCAAAGCCGTCCTCGGCGAAGTCGCGGCATCGACCAGGGAAGCCCAGGAACTCGGCTTCAACGGGACGCCGTCTTTCGCGATGGAAGGCCCCGGGGCGAAGGGCACCGAAGCGCTGGGGACCCCGGAATCCGCCGGGGCCCTCGAATCGGCCATCTCCACGGCCGCCGGCTGACAAGTAGACATAACCACCATTATCGTGCGTTGAATCCACGCGTCCGGGCGGTTCCGGTGCGCCTTTCCCCCTCTATAGGGGGATAAAGCGCACTGGAAGCTAAGCGGCGAGGGTGGCCTGGCCGTGCACGAGCGGCCTGACGAGCGGCGGTGACTTTGGGAGCTCGCCTTTGACGACCTTCTCAACCTCGAACGGCGAGGCTTCTATGTTGGCAACGGTGTCGCGGTTGCAGTGGCAGCCGTCGCCGAGGAAGCGCCAGGGGCCCTCCAGGCGGTCCTGCCAGCGGGCCAGGCCCGGGTCCTCGGACCGCACGTGCTCGACGAAAAGCAGCTTGCCGCCGGGCTTCAGGACCCGCGCCGCCTCGCGCAGGGCCGCCGGTGGGTCAGGCACCGTGCAGAGCACCAGGGTGAAGACGGCGGTGTCGAAGCTGTCGTCGTCGTAGGGGAGTCCATCGGCGGGCGCCTGCACGACGGAGACTTCCCTCCCCCACCCCGGCACTTTCGGTCGAAGCCTGTTGAGCATGTGCTCGTCCGGCTCGGCCAGCAAAAGCTCGGTGATGGCCTCGGGATATAGCTCGACGTTGATGCCGGTGCCGGCGCCGATGTCGATCGTGCGCCCACGTGCCTGCGACAACGCCTCTCGCCGGATCTCGCGCATACCGGCCTCCTCGGTCGACTTCATCAGGCCGTCGTAGACGGCCGAGAAGAACCTCCCCCAGGTGGCGTCGTAGATGCGGCTCATCATCGCTTCCGACTTTGACCACACCATAGGTGGGTCAAGGTCGGCTACGCCGCTTCGCGCTCGTGGCTGGGCTGTTCGCTGACCTCGGGGCTCTCGTCCGACTTGCTGGCCGCGGCCCGCTCCTCGTAGGCGTGACGGGCTCCGTGGTCGACTTCGGTCATCAGCTTGTCGATCTTCATCAGGCGCCCGATCGCCTCGCGCAGACCGCGCGGGAGCAGCCCGACGAACTTGAACATGGCGCCGTTGGCCCGCGGGACCCAGACGTCGAAGCGTGGGATCTCGAGGGCGTCGACGATCTCGTTGGCGACGTCCTCGGCCTCTACCGGTTTGACGAAGCGCTGGCCGACGCCTGCGGTCAGTTCGGTGTTGACGACGGTCGGCATCACGCAGCTGACCTCGACCCCGCTGCCGCGCAGCTCCTGGCGCACGGCCTCGCTGAGGCCGACGACGGCGTGCTTGGTCGCCGAGTAGGTCGCGATGCCGGGAACCCCGCCCTTGCCGGCCTGCGAGGCGATGTTGACGATGTGACCGCCGGCCCGCGGGCGCAGCCTTTCGATCCCCAGCTGGGTGCCGACGATGACGCCGTAGACGTTGATGTCGAGCTGACGCTTGATCGAGTCGTCGGCCTCCTCGACCAGCGGCGTCACCGGCATGATCCCGGCGTTGTTGATCAGCACGTCGACGGGGCCGAGCTCGCGCTCGGCGGCGTCGAGGAAGGCCGTGAAGGAGCCCCGGTCGGTGACGTCGAGCGCCAGCGCGACCGTGCCCCCGCCGAGCCCGGAGGCGGTCTGTTCGGCCAGGGCGAGGTCGAGGTCCCCGATCGCCACGCGGCAGCCCTTGCGGACCAGTGCCGTCGCCGTCGCCTTGCCGATCCCCCGGGCGCCCCCGGTGATCGCCACGACCTTGCCGCTGAGTGCGCGTCGCTCCTTCTTCGCCATCGGGTGCCTCCTTCTCCGGCGGGCTTAGGCCGCCGGCTTGTAGACGGTGACCACGGCGGCGCCGCCGAGGCCGATGTTGTGCTGCAGCGCGGTCTTCGCGCCCTCCACCTGGCGCTTGTCGGCCTGGCCGCGCAGCTGCCAGGTCAGCTCCGAGCACTGAGCCAGCCCGGTCGCGCCGAGCGGGTGGCCCTTGGAGATCAGTCCCCCCGAGGGGTTGACGACGACCTTGCCGCCGTAGGTGGTCGCTTCTTCGTCGACCAGCTTGTGGCCCTCGCCCTCGGCCGCGAAGCCGAGCGCTTCGTAAGTGATGAGCTCGTTGGCGCTGAAGCAGTCGTGCAGCTCGCAGACGTCGACTTCCTCGGCCGCGACCCCAGCCTCGGCGTAGGCTTCGTCCGCCGCCTGCTTCGACATGTCGGCGCCGACGATCTTCATGCAGTCGGCGTCCTCGTCGAAAGTGGAGCTGAGGTCGGTGACCATCGCCTGGCCCGCGATCTCGACCGCCTGGTCCCAGAGGCCGTGCTCCTCGACGTAGCGCTCGGAGGCGACGATCGCGCAGGCCGAGCCGTCGGAGGTCGGCGAGCACTGCAGCTTGGTCAGCGGGTCGTGGATCATCTTCGCCGCCTTGATGTCCTCGATCGTGTACTCGTCCTGGAACTGGGCGTAGGGGTTGTTGACCGAGTGCTTGTGGTTCTTCCACCCGATCCAGGCGTAGTGGTCGGGGTTGGAGCCGTACTTCTCCATGTGGTCGCGACCGGCGTTGCCGAACATCTGCGGCGCCGGCGGGGACTGCTCGGGGTCGCGGATCTCGAACATCCGCATCGCGTGCTTGTCGAGCGCGTTGGTGCGGTCGGTGTACTTGACGCCGAGCGAGCCGGGCTCCATCTTCTCGAAGCCGACCGCGAGCGCGCAGTCGACGAGGCCGCCCTTGACCGCCTGACGGGCGAGGAAGAGCGCCGAGGAGCCGGTCGAGCAGTTGTTGTTGACGTTGACGACCGGGATGCCGGTGAGGCCCAGCTGGTAGAGAGCCCGCTGCCCGTAGGTCGAGTCGCCGTAGCAGTAGCCCGCGTAGGCCTGCTCGACGTCGTCGTAGGAGATGCCGGCGTCCGAGAGTGCCTTCTCCCCCGCCTCCTTGGCCCAGTCCGGGTAGTCGCCCTCCTTGCTGCCGGGCTTCTCGAACTTGGTCATCCCGACCCCGATCACGAACGTGCGGTTGCTCAAAGTCTGCTCCTGTGTCGTCGCCGCGCCCCGCGGGCGAGTTTGGCTGCCTGGCCAGGAAATCTACCGGCTTTGGCTTTCCCGGCCCCTTTCGGGTTCGGCCAGAGCAGGAACGCGGCGCCGGCGATGACGATCCCGATCGCCGTCGCGAGCCCCCGCTCGCCGGCGGCGCGCAGGGCCGGCTCGCCGATCGAGTCGGCCAGCAGCACCGCGTAGACCGTAATCGCGGCGGTGAAGAGCGCGTACTGGACGGTGAGCAGGCCGTAGGCGAGGGCGGTCGCGATCGTCAGCGCAACCGCGATCGCGAGAGCGTCGCCGCGCAGCCACTCGGCGAGAGCGGTGGCGACGATGAGCCCGGCGACGGTCCCGATCGCCCGCAGGGCGAGGCGCTGGAAGGTCTGGTCCTCCTCGGGGCGCAGGACGAAGAGGATCGTCAGCGGGATCCAGAAGCCGTGCTCGCTCATCCCCAGCAGCCAGTAGGCGGCGACCCCGGTGGCCAGCGCGACGCCGAAGCGCAGCGCGTGCCGGAAGCTGGTCGAGCGAAGGGTGAGGTTGGCCGCGAAGGCCGCGGCGGTCGCGCTCCTGCTCCAGGCATTCGGAGGGCGATCGTCTTCTCGGTCCCATGCCGCCCAGACGCAGAGCGCGAAGGCGGCCTGCAGTAGGCCGCCCGCGGTGGCGAGCAGCAGCGCCGGGAGCGCGTCGGCGGCGTCGAGCGGGAGGCCCTGGGCGATCAGCAGTGAGAGCGCGACTGAGAGACCGGCGATCGCGAAGCGAAGCGAGACGGAGAAGCAGTAGCCCGCGGCGGCGCCGACCACGGCCATCGTCGCCACGGCCAGCACGGCGCTGGAGCCGGTGAGGACGCCGAGGGCGGCGGCGATGCCGACGAGCGGCGCGACGACGGCCTGCCATGCGGCTCTCGCCTTGGCGGGAGCGTCGAGGCCGGGGAACCCGGCAAGCAGCGCCCCGGTCGCGATCGCGCCCTTGGAGGGGCTGTCGAGGCCGAGCTCGAGCAGCATCGCCAGGCCGACCGGGGCGGCGAGCAGCGCACCGCGCCGAAGCGCGGGCCCCGGCTTGCCCGGCCCGATCGCGAAGAGGGGCACCCCCGGTAGCCTGAAGGGTCGTGATCCTCGCTGCATTGAGCACCGATCCCGCCGCCGGCGTGGGGATATTCGCCGCCCTGGCGGCGGGCGTCGTCTCCTTCCTCTCCCCCTGCGTGTTGCCGCTCGTTCCCGGCTACCTCTCGGCGGTCAGCGGCGTCTCCGCGGCCGAGCTCGACAGCGCCGGCTGGCGCCGCATCCTCGGCCCGAGCCTGCTCTTCGTCGCCAGCTTCTCGGCGATCTTCATCCTGCTCGGCCTCAGCGCGACCGGGATCGGCTCGGCGCTGAAGGAGCACGAGGAGCTGCTGACCAAGATCTCGGGAGCGCTGATCGTGGCGATGGGTGTCCTCTTCGTCGCCTCCCTCTTCGTCGTCAGACTCAACCGGGAGTGGCACGTCGACGCTCTGCTCGAGCGAGCTGGAAAAGGCGGCCCCTTGATCGCCGGCGCGGCCTTCGCGATCGCCTGGACTCCCTGCATCGGACCCACCCTCGGCGCGATCCTCGCCGCCGCCTCGATATCCGGGTCGGCCGCCCACGGCGCCTTCCTGCTGGCCGTCTACTCCGCTGGCCTGGCGATCCCTTTCCTGCTCACCGCGGTCGCCTTCTCCCGGGCGACCACGGCCTTCGCCGTGGTCAAGCGCCACTACCAGCTGATCGTCGCCACCGGCGGCCTGATCCTGATCGCGATGGGCGTCCTGATCTGGACCGACCAGCTCACCCAGCTGAACGCCGAAGCGCAGAGCTGGTTCGAAGGCTCGGGGCTCGACTTCCTGAACGGCATCTAGTTCGGCGAAGCCTGCTTTGCCCCGCTATAGGGGGTGAATGCAGGACTCGTCCTCGATTCAGTTGTTGAGCGGCGCCAGGGTCTCGAGCTCCTGGCCGACGGCCTCGACCTCCTCGAGGCCTTCGCCGTCGAGGTCACGCGAGCAGACGATCCGGAATCGCCCTGTGCCAATGTCCGCATCGGGCACGACCGGCAGCCCCCGGATCTGGTCCCAGCCCAGCCGCTCGACCTCGAACGGGTTCATCCGCACCTCCGCCGCCGGGAACGGGCAGTTGGAGTTGTGCTGGTCGATCGCCTTGGAGATCGCCTCCAGGTTCTTCGCCTCGGGAGAAGCCATCAGTCGATTCTAGAAGCGAGGGGTGCTACAGCGTGCCGCCGGAGTCGTAGGCCTCCCCGGGCTTGGCGCCGAGAGCCAGGAGGCGGAGGCCGTCGGGGCCGGCGGTGACCTTGCGCTTGACGGCCGGACCGACTCGGACGATGTGGTCTTGGTCAAGCGGGTATCGCCCGCCGTCGGCTTCGAGGGTGCCCGAACCCCGGAGGGCTACGTAGACCTCCTCTTGGCCGAGCTGCTGGGGGCGCTTGGCGAACATCTGGCCGCCGATGCCGTCCTCGGAGTGGTCGTGCTCGGGGTATTCGTCGGCCCCGGGCGCCATCTCCTCGATCGAGATGCCGAACGAGCTGACGCCGAGGGCGGCGGCGGCACGGCGGAGGCTGACCCTGTCGAAGCCCTGGAGAGCCTCGATCTCCTCGATCCTGGTGTGCGTCACGTCCGCGATGCGTGGAATCTACCCGCGCTCGACGCGTTCAACCCCGTCCTCCCTCCCTCCTACCATCGGATCCGTGGCTTTTCAGCGCACCGTCGCCCACCTCGACATGGACGCCTTCTACGCCTCGGTCGAGCTGCGGCGGCGACCGGAGCTGAAGGGGAAGCCGGTCGTCGTCTGCGGGTCGGGGCCGCGGGCGGTGGTGACGACGGCCAGCTACGAGGCGCGGAGGCTGGCGGGGATCCACTCGGCGATGCCCGCCGCCGTGGCCCGGCGACGATTGCCAGATGCCGTCTACCTACAGCCTGACTTCTCGGCCTACAGGGAGGCCTCGGGGCAGGTTATGGCCATCCTGCGGCGCAACGCGGAGACGGTCGAGGTCGTCGGGCTCGACGAGGCCTACGTCGACCTGACCGGGCTCTTCTCCCCCAAGGCGACGATGCGGCGGATCGCCGCCGAGATCCGCGAGGAGACGCGGCTGACCTGCTCGATCGGGATCTCCGAGAGCCGCATGCTGGCCAAGATCACCAGCGAGCTGGGCAAGCCCGCCGGCCTGGTGGTGCTTTCGAGAGAGCAGGCCCTGGAGCGGTTCTCGGGCGAGTCCCCGGGGTTGATCCCGGGCATCGGGCCGAAGTCGGTCGCAAAGCTCGAGGCGATGGGCGTCCGCACGCTGGCCGACCTTCGCGCGCAGGACCCGTCGCTCCTGGAGCGGTCCTTCGGGCCCCGCCAGGGCCGCTGGCTTCTCAGTCGTGCCAATCTCGAAGACGACACCCCAATCACGGTCTCGCGCGAGACGAAGTCGCAATCGACGGAGATCACCTTCGACGTCGACGTCGGCGACCGGGGCGAGCTGGAGCGGCACCTGAGCGAGCTGGGCGCGGAGCTCTGCCGCCGCCTGCGCTCTCGCCAGCTGGAGGGGCGCACGATCGGGATCAAGGTCCGCCTCGACGACTGGACCAACGTGACCCGCGCACACACGGTCGAGGCGCCGACGAACGATCCGGCCGTGGTCGTGCCCGTCGCCCTCGACCTGCTGCGCGCCTACGACCCCCAGCGGCCGGTGCGGCTGCTCGGCGTCCGGCTGGCCGGCTTCGACAGCGGTGCCGGAGGGGCGGAGGAGCCCGAGGTGCCGCCGGACGGCCAGCTGCAGCTCGGCCAGGCGGCCTGAGCGTTCGTCCCCGCCTTGCAGGCTCTCCGCGTACCTGTGCGAAAATCCCGGCCGTGAGCGGCGACAGGCTGAGCGGACTCGACTCCTCCTTTCTCCATATGGAGAGAGCCGGCGCGCACATGCACGTCGCCTCGGTCAGCACCTTCGAGGGCCCGGCGCCGAGCCACCGGGACTTCCAGAGTCACATCGCGGCTCGCCTGCACCTCGTCCCCCGCTTCCGACAGAAGCTCCGCTTCGTCCCCTTCAACCAGGGACGGCCCGTCTGGGTCGACGACCCCTTTCTCAACCTCGACTACCACGTGCGACAGACCGCGCTGCCCTCCCCCGGCTCCGAGGAGCAGTTGCGCAACCTGGCGGCGCGGATCTTCTCCCAGCAGCTCGACCGCAGCAAGCCGCTGTGGGAGCTGTGGCTGGTCGAGGGGCTCGACGGCGGCCGCTTCGCGATCATCGGCAAGAGCCACCACGCCCTCGTCGACGGCATCTCCGGAGTCGACATCACCACCGTCCTCTTCGACGTCGAGAAAGAGCCGGCTAACCCGCCCGTGCGCCCGCCCAAGTGGGCGCCTCGGCCCGAGCCGACCGATCTCCAGCTGCTCGGCGAGGCGCTGCGCGAGCGTGCCACCAGCCCGCGCGAGATCGCCCGCGGCGTGCGCGCCGCCTTGCGCGGCCCGCGCCAGGTCCTGGGCGGCATCGGCGACGCGGGCAAGATGGTCGGCGCCGGCATGTCGGCGCCCTCGACCCCCTTCAACGTCGAAATCGGCCCGCACCGTCGCATCGCCTTCGTCCGCACCGAGCTCGACGCCCTGAAGGCGGTCAAGAACGAGCACGGCGGCACCGTCAACGACGTCGTCCTCTCCGTCGTCACCGGGGCGATCGGCAACTACCTGCGGGCCCGCGGCCATGACACCGAAGGCCTGGAGATGCGCGCCATGGTCCCCGTCAGCGTCCGCGCCGAGGAGGAGCGCGGCGCGCTCGGCAACCGCATCTCGGCGATGATGGCGCCGCTGCCGGTCTGGTGCGAGGCGCCGGTCCAGCGCCTGCACCTGATCACCGAGACGATGGGCGACCTGAAGGGCTCCGGCCAGGCCGTCGGCGCCGAGATCCTCACCCGGATCGTCGACTTCGCCCCGACCACGATCGCCTCGCAGGCCGCCCGCCTGCAGCCTGCCCAGCGCTTCTTCAACCTCGTCGTCACCAACGTTCCCGGGCCGCAGTTCCCACTCTTCGTGCTGGGCCGCGAAATGGAGTCGATCTTCCCGCTCGTGCCGCTGGCCCGGCGCCAGGCGCTCTGCGTCGGGATCATGTCCTACAACGGGCAGGTCGACTTCGGCCTCGTCGGCGACTACGACTCGATGGCCGACCTCGACAGCTTCGGCCTCGACCTCGAAGGCGCGATCGCCGAACTCACCGGCGCCCCGGCGACGGACGGGCCCGCTCAGCGAGCCAGCCGGGCCGAGACGCGGAACGGCGCGCTGTCGGTCAAGTAGGCCCAGTCGAGCCGGCGGGCGCTGAAGCCGGCGGCCCTGGCGTCGGCGTTGATCAGCACCGCGGTGATGCGATCGAACCTCCCCGGTCGCGGTAGGCGCACGGCCATCCGGCCGCCGTGCCGGGCGAAGTCGAGGACATGGACGATGCCGCCGCGGCGCTCGCTGCCGGTCCGGCCGACGAGCGCCAACCCGGCGGCGATGCCGCGGGGTGCCGCCGCCTCGACGAGGAGCGACCGCCCCGCCCGGGCATGAACCCGCAGCAACTGGAAGGTCGTGTGGTTGAGCTGGCGCCGGCGCACCTGGCCGCCGAGCGGCAGGCTCCCCTGCCTCGAGACGTCTGGGTATGAGCTTCCCTCGGGGAAGACCCGGCCTGTGCGCCACTCGGGCAGGTCGGCGGCGAAGCGGGCGAAGTCCCGGCTGAAGTCCGACCCGCCGGCGGCCTCGATCGCCGAGCCGTAGGCGGCGACCGAGAACCCTCCCGGCTTGGTGTGCACCGCGCGGGACCAGGCCTCGCGCACGACGTCGCGCCCGTAGCGCCGCGACAGCCACTCGTTCCAGACGGCGGAGCCGTACTCCTTGATCGAGTTGGCGGTCAGCGGCGTGTCGTAGCGCTTGGTCCAGCGCCGCACGTAGCGCAGGTAGTCGTCGATCCCGTCGTAGACCTGGTCCTCCATCCAGACGGCGGTCGACTCGGCGAACCAGGCGTCCTGGTAGGCGTCGTAGCCGAACTGGAGGATGTGGCTGTACTCGTGGGCGAAGGTGACCTCGAGGTCCTGCTGGGCCGAGGTGCCGGGGAACTCGCGCGGGTCGTAGTCGTTGTCGAGCACGAGGTAGCCGTGCAGGTGGCGCGGCAGGCGCCCCTTCACTCCCTGCCCACGGTCGGGCGCGGCATAGCCGAAGAGCGCTCCGCCGATCTGGTCGAGGTAGACGTCGGTCTTCCCCTGCCCGCCGCCCTCGCGCCCGTCGGACTTCGGCGGCCGCCAGCCGAGCTTCTCATTCTGGATTTCGTAGACGTGCTCGGCGACCTCCTGAACCTGAACGACGTAGTCGGGGATCCCGTCGCCATCGCCATCGGCCAGCTTCGGCGCGTCGATCCCCTCCGTCACCCAGTGAACGCAGAAGTGACGAGTGCAGGCGGGCGAGCGCGGCGCCTCGGGGACCGTGTAGGCATTGCGGTTGGGGTCGGGGCGGTCGGTGGGGCGCGCTGCAGGCGCGCGGAACACCTGCTGGTCCGACGCGGTGGCCACGGAGGGCAGGGAAAGCAGCAGGACCGCGAAGGCCAGCGATACCCCTATCAGCCCCCGGCCCGCCCACACGCGCGGCAATCTATCGCCGTCCCCCCTCTCTTCTTCTGCTGAGTTCGCCTTTTTCGGGGTCATTGCCCCGGAAAAGGCGAACTCACGGCTGGGCCGAGATACTTCGGGGGTGAACCCCCGCCGGAGCGCACCGTGCGCGTAGCGCTCGCCCAAATCGACCCGACTGTCGGCGACGTCGAGGGCAACTCCGCCAAGATCGCGGAGTGGATCGGCCACGCTCGCGCCGAGGGGGCCGAGCTGGTCGTCTTCCCCGAGCTCTGCGTGCCCGGCTACCCGGCCGAGGACCTCTACCTGAAGCGGCACTTCGTCGAGGCGAACAGGCGCGCGGTCGAGGAGCTCGCCGGCGAGACCGCCGGCCTGGTCGCGCTGGTGGGCTTCGCCGAGCCGGTCGCGGGCGGTGGCGATTTCCGCCACGCCCACAACTCGCTCGCCGTGCTGGCCGACGGGGAGCTGCGCACCATCTACCGCAAGAACCGGCTGCCCAACTACTCCGTCTTCGACGAGCAGCGCTACTTCGTCCCCGGCAGCGAGCCCGAGACGATCGAGGTCGGCGGCCAGCGGGTGGGGCTGACCGTCTGCGAGGACGTCTGGGCGCCGGGGCCGCCTGCCTCGACCGAGGCCGCGGCGGGCGCGAGCCTGATCGCCAACCCGTCGGGCTCGCCGTACCACCGCGGCAAGGGGCGCGAGCGCGAAGCGATGTTCGCCGAGCGCGCCCGTGCCTACGGCACCTACTTCGCCTTTTGCAACCTCGTCGGTGGCCAGGACGAGCTGGTCTTCGACGGGCACAGCCTCCTCGTCGACCCCAGCGGGGAGGTGATCGCCCGCGCGGCCCAGTTCGAGGAGGAGCTGCTGGTCTGCGAGGTCCCCTCCCCCGGCCCGACCCGTCTCGCCCAACCGCTCTCCGACCTCGCCGAGGTCTACTCCGCCCTCGTGCTCGGCCTGCGCGACTACGTGCTCAAGAACGGCTTCCGCCACGTCGGCGTGGCGCTCTCCGGCGGCATCGACTCGGCCCTCGTCGCGCTGTTGGCCGTCGACGCCCTCGGGCCCGACCGGGTCAGCTGCGTTGTGATGCCCTCGCCACACTCGAGCCTTGAAACACAGGCAGATGCGCGGACTATCGCCACCGGGCTCGGCACAGAGCTGGTCGAGATCCCGATCGCCGCGGCGATGGCCGAGTACGAGAGGTCGCTCTCGGATGCGTTCGGGCGGAGCAACGACGGCGAAGAGGCCGACGAGGGGTTGCCGCGCGACCCGAGCCGGCCGTCCGAGCCCGACCTCGCGGCCGAGAACGTCCAGGCGCGGATCCGCGGCAACATGATGATGGCGCTCTCCAACAAGCATGGCTGGCTGGTGCTGACCACCGGCAACAAGAGCGAGATGTCGGTCGGCTACGCGACCCTCTACGGCGACATGGCAGGCGGCTTCGCCGCGATCAAGGACGTGCCGAAGACGCTGGTCTACGAGCTGACCCGCCACCGCAACGAGAGCGCCGGCCGCGAGCTGGTGCCGGCGTCGGTGCTGGAGCGGGCCCCCTCGGCGGAGCTGCGCCCCGACCAGCTCGACAGCGACTCGTTGCCCCCCTACGACCTGCTCGACCGCATCCTCGAGTCCTACGTCGAGCGCGACGAGGGCCGCGAGGAGATGATCGCCGCTGGCCTACCGGCCGGAGTCGTCGACGACGTCATCCGCATGGTCGACCGCTCCGAGTACAAGCGGCGCCAGGCCGCGCCGGGGATCCGGATTACGCCGAGGGCATTCGGCCGCGACCGGCGGCTCCCGATCACGAACAGATTTGGGGGTTAACCGGACTTCGGGATCGGCCTGACGGCGACGGTCATCTGCGCGAGGGCGCAGAGTCGATCGCTTGCATCGCGGACCTCGGCGTCCCAGACCCAGGTGGTCCGACCTCGATGCTTGGCCTTGGCCTGGACCTCGGCATGCCCCTCGGTCACCGGGCGGATGAAGTTGACGCTGATCGACTGGCCCATCGCCATCATCCCGTCGTCGAGCACCGCCAGCGCGGTCGCCCGCGAGCAGACGCTCTCGACCAGGCTCGACATCACGCCGCCGTGCAGGAGCCCGACCGGCTGGCGCAGCTCGTCCCGCATCTGCACCCGCACGCGAGCGTGCCCGGGGTCGTCGTCGAGCCACTCCGTCCCCAGTAGGGCGTCGAAGTGAGACACGAGTCCTCGCGGGTCGTCGGCCACGCCGAGACCCTATTCCCTGACCCGTGTCTGAGCTTGGCCACATATAGACGTGGTTAAGCTCAGACACCCCCCTGTCACGGGGGGAGATGCTCGCGTAGGCTTCCCGCCCGTGGCACTGACCGACGACCAGAAGGCGATGCTCCGGCTGCTCGCGCAGCGCGAAGAGGGCTACGAGGACATGGCCGCGCTGATGGGGATCAGCGTCGAGGAGCTGCGCGCGCGGGTGAAGGAGGCGCTGTCGGAGGTCGACGAGCCCCCGGCACCAGCCGAGCCCCCGGAAGCGTCGACGCCGCCCGTCCCCCCACCGCCACCGGTCGTGCGGCAACCGCCTCTCGCAACGCCACAGCCACCAGCCCCCGAGCCGGCTTCAGCCCCGCCCTCCCCGGTGCCACCCAAGCAGGCCACGCGGCCCTCGCCGCTCGCCCGGCTGCACGGGTCGAAGGATCGCGGCGCCCTGATCGGCATCGGCGCGGGTGCTCTGGTCGTCCTGGCCCTGGTCGTCGTCCTGATCCTCGGCGGCGATGACGGAGGCTCGTCCACGACGACCTCGGCAAACGGCGGAACGTCCCTCACCGCGGCCGAAGAAAGCAAGCTCACCCAGGCGATCCTCGAACCGGCCGACGGCGGCGACGCCAGCGGCCGAGCTCTCTTCGGGCGCTACAAGAAGAGTGTCCTGCTGCAGGTCGAAGCAGAAGGGCTGGAGCCCTCCCCGCCCGGCGAGACCTACACGATCTGGCTCTACCGCTCGCCGAAACTGGTCCTGCGGATCGGCGCGGTGGCGGTCGACGAGCAAGACGAAGGCAAGCTGGCCGTGCAGCTGCCAATCCCGACCCAGGTTCTCAGCTACGTCGCCGGCGGAGCCTTCGACCAGGTCGACGTCTCGCTCACCTCAAACGCCGCTTACAAAGCCGTTCTTGCCAAGGCCAAGGCGGAACGCCGCCTTCCCCCCTACACCGGCGAGTCCGTCCTGCGCGGCGAGATCACCGGCCCGGCGATCCGCTGAGGAGGTGCAGGTAGCTCTTCGTGGCTTTGGGCATGAAGCCACCCTAGTTTCCTAAAGATTTCTTGCTTGCTCATTAATTCTCTGCTATTCAATCGCAGAGGCTGTTGGGGGGAGACGCCCGGCGGGGAAGCCTTTTGGAGCAGGTCGGGGCCGCATGGCCCTGGAAAGGAATCCCCCCAGTGCAACTTCCCAACCCACCGGTCCCGTTAGTCCGCCGAGCCAGGTTGGCCATCTGGGCATTGCTTTCCACCCTCCTCCTCAGCGCCCTCCTCGCCGCCGCGGCGGCGGCGACCTGCGGCGAAAGCGAACCGCCCCCGCCACCCCCCTACACCCCCCCGGAAGGCTACGGCGGGGAAAACCCCGGCGCCCCGGACCAGGAACCGTCCTGCACCGGGGACCCGATCAACTGCGCCACCGGCAACCTCACCGAGGAACAGACCGACATCGCCCCGCTCGGCGGCCGCGGCCCCGACCTCGGCATAACCCGCACCTACAACGCCCAGCTCGCCGCCGAACAGGAAACGGCGGGCCCATACGGCTACGGCTGGACCGGCCCCTACAGCGCACATCTGGTGATCGACGAAGAAGCAGAAACCCCGACCGCAACCGTGCACCACGACAACGGCTCGGCCATCGTCTTCAACATCGTCGGCGCGACGTACACCCCCGGCGACTGGGTGCAGGCCACCCTTGTCAAAGAAGGCGAAAGCTACATCTACACCCTGCCCAACCAGGAAGAGCTCAAATTCAACGAATCGGGGCTACTGACCAAAGTCACAGACCGCCACGGCCTCTCGCTCACCCTCAGCTACGAAGAAGGCAAGCTGAAAACGGTTGAGGATGAAGAGGAAAGGGAGCTCG
Organism: Solirubrobacterales bacterium; assembly: GCA_036376915.1. Taxonomy (GTDB): domain Bacteria; phylum Actinomycetota; class Thermoleophilia; order Solirubrobacterales; family 70-9; genus VRUE01. The sequence goes on along the minus strand of DASUZK010000023.1, from coordinate 36,732 downwards.
TCTTCACCTACGAATCGGGCAAGGTCAAAAGCGTCGAAGACCCGCTGGGGGGCAAAGTCCAATACACCTACGAATCGGGCGAGCTGACGACTGTGACCCTGCCCGGCGAAGAAGAACCCAACTGGGAATTCGACTACGACGGCTCCCACCGGATGACCGAGCGCACCGATGGGCGCGGCAATACGACCGAAAACGAATTCGACGGCTCTGACCGCGTCACCCTGCAGATCGATCCGCTAGGCGAGGAACGCGAACTGGAATACAAAGTGACCGAAGGCGTCAAAGAAACGATGATCACCGAGCCCAACGGCTCCAAAACGCTGGAGAAGTTCAACGGAGCCGACGAGCTAGCTGAAATCACCAGAGCCCACGGCACCGAACTTGCCCAGACGACCAAATACGAATACAACGCCGACTACCAGCTGCTCAAAGAAACCGACGCCAACAACAACGCCACGACCTTCGGCTACGACGCCGAAGGCAACAAAACCTCTGAAAAAGACGCCAACGGCAACGAAACCAAACGGACCTACAACTCGACCCATGACGTCCTGACCGAAACGACGCCGCGGGGCAACACGACGACGATCACCCGCAACGCCGCCGGCGACGCGGAATCGATCAAACGCCCCGCTCCCGGTGAAAAAACCCAGGAAACGAAATTCAAATGGGCCGCCAATGGCGACTTGGAAGAATCGACCGACCCGCTGGGGCGCAAAACGACCTTCGAATACGACGAATACGGCAACCTCGAAGCCGAAACCAGCCCAGCCGGGGACAAAAGGACCTTCGAATACGACGAAAACGGCCGCGTCATCGCGACCGTCAGCCCTCGAGGCAACGAAGAAGGGGCCGAAGCCGCCGAATTCGAGACCGAAACGGAACGCGACGCCCAGGGGCGCCCGGAAGTCGTGACCGACCCGCTCGGGCACGAAACGAAACGCAAATACGATGCCGCCGGCAACCTCGAAGTCCTGACCAACCCAAATGGCCACGCCACGACCAACGTCTACGACGAAGCCAACCAGCTGGTCGAAGTCAAAGCCGCCAACGGCAACACGACCAAAACCGCCTACGACTCGATGGGGCAGGTCGAAAGCAAAACCGACGGGCGCGGTAAAACGACCGAATACAAACGCAACCTGCTCGGCCAGCTGACCGAAACGGTCGACCCCCTGGAACGCAAAACGACGAAGAAATACGACGACGCCGGCAACCTCGAAGAGCTCAAAGACGCCAAAGGGAGGACGACGACATACACCTACGACGCCGGGGACCGGCTCGAAAAAGTCAACTTCTCCGAAGAAGCGACCGCGGACGTCACCTACAAATACGACAAAGACGGCAACGTCACCGAAATGAAAGACGGCACGGGGACGACCGAAAAAGCCTACGACATCCTGGGCCGGCTGACCGAAGTCGAAAACGGCAACGAAGAAGTCATCAAATACGAATACGACCTCGGCAACCAGATCACCAAAATCACCTACCCCAACGGCAAAGCGATTACGCGAGGCTTCGACAACGCTGGCCGCCTCGAAAAAGTCACCGACTGGCTCGGCAAAGAAACCAAATTCGCCTACAACCGCGACTCGGCGCTGAAAACGACGACCTTCCCCTCGGCTTCGGAAAACAAAGACGAATACGAATACAACCCCGCCGGCCAGCTGACCAAAACGACGATGAAGAAGGCCTCTGAAACGCTGGCCTCCATCTCCTACGCAAGGGACAACATGGGCTTGGTCAAATCGGCAACCCAGACGGGGCTGCCGGGGGCCGAAAAACCCGAATACGAATACGACGAACGCGAGCGGCTGAAAAAAGGAGCCGGCACCTCCTTCGAATACGACGCCGCCAACAACCCGACCAAACTAGGTGGGACCACGCTCAAATACGACAACGCCTCCCAGCTCGAAGAAGCGGGAACGACCGAATACGCCTACGACGAAGTGGGCCAGCGCACCGAAGCCAACCCGGCCTCGGGGCCGAGCACCACCTACGGCTATGACCAGGCGGGCAACCTGATCTCGGTCGATCGGGCCGAAGAAGGCGAAGTCGCGAAAATCGAAGACGACTACGCCTACGACGGGACGGGGCTCAGGGCTTCGCAGAAAATCTCCGGCGTCGAAGCTCAGTTCGCCTGGGACGTCTCGGGGGAGCTTCCGCTGCTGCTCTACGACGGAACCAGCTACTACCTCTACGGGCCCGACGGGCTTCCCTTCGAGCAGATCGCCTCCGAAACCGCGACCTACCTGCACCACGACCACATCGGCTCGACCAGGCTGATAACCAACGCCTCCGGCGAAGCGAAAGGCAAATACACCTACACGCCATACGGGGCGGTGCAGGAATACACGGGTACGGCGACTACCCAGCTGGGCTTCGGGGGGCAGTACCGCAACCAGAGCACTGGGTTGATCTACCTGCGGGCGAGGACTTACGACCCGATCACGGCCCAGTTCATGTCGGTCGACCCGCTGCTGGCGCAGACAGGGGAAGCGTATGCCTACGCGGGAGATGACCCGGTTAACCGGGGAGACCCGAGTGGACTAGAAGTAACTGGCTGGTGTGGTGTGGGATCGGTCTCGGCTCCCTTTGGCTCATTCACCCTAACCATATGCAGGGTATGGAATGACCAAGGGAAAGGTGCGCTGACTCTATCCCTGGGGGGCACTATAGGTCAGAACTTGGAGGCAATCAAAAACCTCGAGAAATGGATCTTTGCGCAAAGCTTCAAAGGGTTGCTCAAACTGCTCGGGAATAGCTGGTGTGTAGCCGGGGCACGCTTTACCAGCAACGCCGTGACCTGGGATGACCTGAGAGGAGCGTCTACGATCCACGCATCCGGATCATTTGGATACTTTATAGCAGGGATATATGAGTATGCGCGTAGCGTTTCAAACCCAAATATCTATACAGAGATATACGGCATTGGAGGAGGAATGGGCTGGCAGCTGTCGATGACCGGCGGAGGACAATACACTTGGGTACGAGAGGACGGGCCGTGACGGGGTGACTACCCGCTAGGCCAGCTAGGCGAGCACCTACCCAGATGATAGGCGGTGCTGATACGCCCTCTCAGTAGATCAGCTTGCCGGGGTTCATGATCCCGGTCGGATCCAACTGGTCCTTCACAGCACGCAGCACATCCAAGCCGGCCTGACCCACCTCCGCCTCCATGTAGGGGGCATGGTCGCGGCCGATGGCGTGGTGGTGGGTGATCGTCCCGCCGTGGGCGACGATCGCCTCGCAGGCGGCGCGCTTGACCTGCTGCCACTGGGCGATCTCCTCGCCTCGGCGGGCGCGGGAGATGAAGGTGAAGTAGAGCGAGGCGCCGTCGGCGTAGGCGTGGGAGAGATGGCAGAAGACGAGCCCGGGCGTATCTTGAGCGGTGAGCGAGTCGCGGATCGCCGTACCGACCGCCGCGTGCAACTCCTTCAGCCTGCTCCAGGTGTGCGAGGTCTCCAGGGTCTCGACCATCGCCCCCATCTCCATCAGCGTGTCGCGCAGGTAGGGCCCCTGGTAGCGCCCGTGCTCCCAGGAGCGCCCGGCAGATTGCCCGAGGTAGACGCCGCCGCCGCGGCGCAGCTCGCGCACCGTGAGCGCTCGGCGGCGGGCGACCGGCTCCTCCCCGCCCTCGTGCCCGACGACGATCAGGCAGCCGCTGCGGCGCCGGCGCATGCCCAGATAGCCGCCGAAGAGCGTGCCGGCGAGGCCGCGGGGGCCGGAGAGCGCCAGGGAGACCTCCGTCTCCTCCTCGTCGGAGACGCGGATCACGTCGGGCAGGCCCGGCCCCTGCGCCAGGGCGCGGACGATCTCGGCTCCGGCCTCGAAGCTCTCGGCGATCCAGGCCTCGTAGCGCCGCACGCGCGGCGCCGGCCGCACCCGCACGGTCACGTCGGGGATCACGCCGAAGGCTCCCTCGGAGCCGACGATCAGCTCGCGTAGAGCGGGACCGGCGGCCGTGTGCGGCGTCTCCAGCGTGCGCAGGTCGCCGACCGGGGCGATCAGGCGCACCGAGCTGACCAGCGAATCGAAGCGCCCGTAGCCGCTCGAGGCCTGCCCGGCGGAACGGGTCGCGGCAAAGCCGCCGACCGTCGCGTACTCGAAGGACTGGGGGTAATGGCCGAGGACGAGCCCGTGCGGCGCCAGCTCCGCTTCGGCCTCGGGCCCGCGCAGGCCGGCCCCGAGCGTGGCCGTGAGCGAGCGCCTGTCGACCTCCACGCCGCGCAGCCGGGCCAGGTCGAGGCTGACCACGCGCGAGTGCTCGCCGCGCAGCGGCGTGACCCCGCCGACGACGCTGGTCCCGCCCCCGAACGGCACCACCGCAACGCCCTGTTCGGCACATGCGTGGACAGCGCGTTTCACCGCGTCGGCGTCGGGTGGCAGCAGCACCCCGTCGGGCGCCGCATCGAGGTAGCCACCGCGCAGCCGGGCCAGGTCCGCATAGCCGCGGCCGGTCGCATGCCGCAGCCGGTCCTCGAGGCCGGTGAAGACGTTCTCCTCGCCCACCGCGTCGACGAGCGCTTGGGGCAGCGGCTCCGGCGGCGGCAGCTCGAAGTCCTCGAGCTCCGTCGCGCGCGGAGATGGGCTCAGCTCGCCGACCCGCTCGCGCAGCGTCTCGAGTGCCTCGCCGTCGAGCTCCGGGAGGATCGAGGGATCGCCCCATCCCCACCACTTCGAGTCGCGCCGAGGGGCCCTCACAGAACAACCTCTCGTTCGCGCCCCAATCGCCACGGATTCGAACAACCGGCGATCACCGTGACGATCGGGACGCTCACAGCGCCCGCTCGATCCCGTCGAGGGCTTCGTCGAGCAGCGCTCCCTGCCCGCGCCGCATCATCGGCCCGCCGAGGCGCGAGAGGCCGCGCAGGGACTGCGCTGCGGTCAGCAAGAGATCTGTGCCCTCCCCCGCGTCCTCGAGGGCGATCGCGACCGCGTAGCTGCGCAGGTGTCGCTCGAACGGTGTTCCGGCAACCTGCTGCTCCCACGCGTATCGCTCTCCCTCGACCGACTCGGTGCAGCGGAAGTCGGCACGGACACCGCGACCCTCGGCCGTCCCCAGGACCTTGGTCCACTGTGCGCCCGCTCCGCTCCCCTCGACGCCCTCGACCCGCATCGTGCGCGGCCACCAACGCGGCAAGCTGTACGGATCGGAGACCAGGCCCCAGACCTCCGGGCGCGGCGCGTCGATCGTCCTCCGGCGAGTCGCTCGCGGCACGGTCGGCCGAATCAGTCGCCGGCGAGGCGCCGCAGGTCGCGCACTAGAAGAAGGTGCTTGAGGTGGCTGACGGTCGCGGCGAGGCTCTCCAGGCTCTCGAGCGCCTCCTTGCGTCGTTCGGGGTTGCGCGAGCGCAGCGACGGCCCGAGCAGCGCTTCCAGCAGGTTCGCCTCGCGGTCGGCCGAGGAACGGAAGACGCGCAGGTTGCGGGCCGCCACGCCGAAGCGGGAAAGCTCGTTGGCGGCGCGGATCACTTCGCGGTCGGTCTCGTCGTAGACGGTCTTGCCATCCCGCTTCTCGGGCTGCACGATGCCGAAGTTCTCCAGCTCGGCGATCAGCTCCTCGCGAGCGCCGGTCTCCTCGATCACCTCCTCGAGGGTGAGGTAGGCGCGCGAGGCGTCGATCAGGATCGCCCTGCGCACGGCGCCGCCCGAGGTTCGCTTGTCCGCGCCACCGACCACGGCGGCGATGTCGCCGCCCGCCGCCAGCTCCTGGCGGATCACCCGCAGCGGCAGGAACTCGTCGCGCTGCAGGCGCAGGATCGTCCGCAGCCTTTCGACGTCGGACTGGCTGTAGAGGCGGTAGCCGCCGGGGGTGCGCCGGGGCGTCAGCAGCTTCTGGTCCTCGAGATAGCGAATCTTCGAGATCGAGACGTCGTCGAACTCGCTCTGCAGGATCTTGCAGACGGCACCGATCGTCAGCGCCTTGCGGGGGCGCGAGTCGCGTTGCCGGATCTGCTGCTCGGAGACCGCCATCAGTTGCCTGCCTTCCCCGCCATGCCCTACTTCTCCAGGTAGCTGAGCTTGTACTTGCCGACCTGGATCTCGTCGCCGTCGGCGAGCCGGTGGGACTCGATGCGGCGCCGGTTGACGTAGGTGCCGTTGAGCGAGCCGAGGTCGTCGATGTAGAGGCCGTCGCGGCGGCGCACCAGCAGCGCGTGGTTGCGTGAGACGGTGACGTCGTCGAGGAAGACCCCGGCGTCGGGGCTGCGCCCGATGCTGACCCTGTCCTCGCCGAGCGCGAAGCTCTCCCCGGCGCGACCCCCGCCGGCGCGGATCACCAGAGCGGCGCCGCTGCGCTCGATCGTCTCGTCGATGTCGACCGGCTGCATCTCGCCGGTGTCGTCGACCGTGTAGGTCATCGTCGTCGGTTCGTCTCCCTCACCGCCCTCGGCCGGACCGCCGACGTAAGAGCCGCACTTCTGGCAGTAGTTGGCGCCCTCGGGGTTGGCGAATCCGCATTCGGGGCAGTGGACGGCCATCGACTGCCTCCGCTAGGCGGGTTGGTCCTCGGGCTCGTCGTCGGTCGCCTGCGCCTTGCCGGCGAGGATCTCGGTCAGCTGCGCCACGTCGTCTCCGGAGAAGAGGGTGTCCCCGCGCTCGCGCTTCTGGCGCAGGCGGTTCACCAGCTCCGCACGGAGGATGTCGATCTTCCCGTGCAGGACGCGGCGCTTGTAGGAGATCTCATCCTCCTCCTGCGTGAGGTTGTCGATCAGGCCCTTCAGCTCCTCGTCGCTGAGGGAACCGAGATCGGGAAAGGTGTCCTCCATCTCGCTCCTTGGTTGGATTGGGCCTCGACGGCCTTCGTCCGGCGATTATAGGAGGCCCGGCGTCGAAGGTTCAACTGAAGGTTGAAGGTTCGGCCGCGGTGGCATCGCTCTTGCACCGCTGACTTCGTGGTTAGGCGCATGGATACGTCCCAAGCCACGAAGTCAGCGGTGGGTGGCAGCGCGCACCTCGCGGATCCCGGCGCGGGCGTAGAGCACCGTGGCCACGACCGCGAGAGCGAGGCCGACGATCAGGAGCGCGGCCGGGACCCAGCCGGCGAAGACCATCGCGAAGAAGATCCCGCCCATGATCGGGAAGACCGAGATCCGACCCGGCCAGTTGACCCGGATCTCGACCCCGTGGCGCAGGCCGTGCTGGGCGAGGACGAGCATCGCCAGCTCACGCGCGGCGAGTAGGGCCAGCGCCCAGCGCGGCAGCAGCTCGAAGTGCCAGCAGACGACGGCACCGGCGAGGATCGTGAGGCGGTCGACCAGCGGGTCGAGGATCGAGCCGAGGCGGCTGTACTGGCCGGTGACGCGGGCGAGGAAGCCGTCGACGTAGTCGCCGACCGCGATCAGCCAGAAGACGATCGCCGCCGGCGCGCTGCGCCCGTCGCCGGATTCGAAGGCGAGCCAGAGGAAGAGCGGTAGCGCGGCGAGGCGCAGGTAGCCGACCAGGTTGGGCAGCGTCCAGGGGTTGAGCGGTTCGCCCTTCTGGGTCTGGCGGGGAGGCGGGCCGCTGCGGTCGAGGCCGAAGAGGCGGCGCACCCGGCCGCGCCCGAACGGCGCGCTGTCAGCCATCGACGCCCTGCAGGAGTGCCTGGGCCTGCGCGGCGGCCTCTCCCACGGGCAGCTTGTGCTCGGCGCCGCCGGCGCGCTCACTGGCCTCGACCACGCCCTCGGCCAGGCCGCGACGCCCGATGACGATGCGCAGAGGGCAGCCGAGCAGCTCGGCGTCGGTCAGCTTCTCCCCCGCCCCGGCGTCGCGGTCGTCGTAGAGCACCTCGACGCCGGCCCCCCGCAGCTCCTCATAGAGGGAGTCCGCCGCCGACCGCTCCTCCTCCCCGGCCTTCGCCAGGGAGACGAGGTGGACCTGCCACGGGGCCAGGGGCCTCGGCCAGACGATCCCGCGCTCGTCGGCGCCCTGCTCGATCGCGGCGGCGGCGATCCGAGCCGGGCCGATCCCATAGCTGCCCATCACGATCGGCCTCTCCGCCCCAGACTCGTCGAGGTAGGTGGCACCGAGCGGCTCGGAGTAGCGGGTGCCCAGCTTGAAGATGTTGCCGATCTCGATCGCCGGCTCGATCTCGATCGTGCCGCCCCCCGGGGCGGTGTCCCCCGCCTCGACGTTACGCACGTCCATCTCGTAGGACTCGAAGTCGCGCGAGGGGTCGATGCCGCGCAGGTGGGTGTTCGGCCTGTTGGCGCCGGAGACGTAGGAATTGCCGCTCAGCGCCGCGTCCTTGATGATCGGCAGGCCGCTGCCGACCGGGCCGAGGTAGCCGACCGGGCCGAGCTGGTCCTCGATCTCCTCGGCGCTGGCCTGGCGGAAGTCGGTCTTCATCCCGTTGCGCAGCTTGATCTCGTTCAGCCGGTGGTCGCCGCGCAGCAGGACGAGGACCATCCCCCGACCCTCGACGACGATCGGCAGCGTCTTGATGAAGGCGCCGTGGCCCAAGTCGAGGTGCTTCGCCACCTCCTCGACCTTGGTCAGGCCGGGAGTGTCGACCTCCTCCGGCGCGCTCAGCGGCGGCGGCAGCTCGGCCGGCTGCGCTTCGGCCGAGGCGACCTCGACGTTGGCAGCGTAGCCGGGGGCCAACGCGACCTCGTTCTCCCCCGCGGGACAGGGCGCCATGTACTCGTGGGCACCCGAGCCGCCCATCATCCCGACATCGGACTCGACCCGGTACCAGCGCAGCCCGCTGCGATCGAAGATCCGCGCGTAGGCCTCGCTCTGCAGCTCGTAGGACCGCGCCAGCCCCTCCTCGTCGCGATCGAAGGAGTAGGCGTCCTTCATCGTGAACTCGCGCGTGCGCAGCACCCCCGCCCGCGGCCGCGGCTCGTCACGCTCCTTGGTCTGCAGGTGGTACAGCATCAGCGGCAGGTCTCGATACGAGCGCACCTCGCGGGCGACGTGGTAGGTGACGCACTCCTCATGCGTCATCGCCAGCACCATCGGCGACCCCTTGCGATCCTCCAGCTTGAACAGCTCCTCGATCGAGTACCGCCCGGTCTTCTCCCAGTTCTCCGCCGGCTGCAGCACAGGCATCAGCATCTCCTGACACCCGATCGAAGCCATCTCCTCCCTGAGGATCGCTTCGACCTTGCGATGGATCCTCCACCCCGCCGGCAGATACGACCACAGCCCCGCCCCAACCTGCCGGATCAACCCAGCTCTAACCATCAGCTTGTGCGACAGCGCCTCAGCATCCGCAGGCGCATCCTTCAGCGTCGGCAGGAATGTCTGGCTGAGCCGGGTCACCGGAGAAACCTATCCGCTGTCGCGGGGGGTGGCGTCGAAGGGGGAACCGCCCCCGAGGACGCTTTAGCGACCGCAGGGGGTGGTGGGTCCCCTACGGCGACAGGACCCGCCGCGCCAGAGACGCCCCGTCACTCCGCGTACAGCCCCTCGATCTCTTCCGCGTACCGATGCTCGATCGGCCGCCGTTTCAGCTTCATCGTCGGCGTCAGCTCGACGCCCCCCGGCTGCCAGTCGGTCGACAGCAGCTTGAACTTCTTCACCTGCTCCACCCGAGCCAGCCGGGCGTTGCCCCGCTCGACCCCGGCGCTGACCTCCGCCAGCACCGCCGGCTGAGTGGCGAGCTCCTCCGGCGCAGAGGCCTCGATCCCGTTCCGCGCGGCAAAGGCGGGTGCCGCGTCGGGGTCGAGCACGACCAGCGCCACGTTGTAGGGGCGGTTGTCGCCGACCACGCAGACCTGCCCGATCAGCGGACTGGAGGCCTTGATCTTCGCCTCGATGTTGGCCGGCGACATGTTCTTGCCGGCCGAGTTGATGATCAGCTCCTTCTTGCGGTCGACGATGCGCAGGTAGCCGTCCTCGTCGAGCTCGCCCACGTCGCCGGTGTGCAGCCAGCCCTCGGCGTCGATCGCCTCCGCGGTCTTCTCGGGGTCGTTGCGGTACCCGGTCATCAGGATCGAGCCGCGCAGCAGCACCTCGCCGTCCCCGGCGAGCTTCAGCTCTATCCCCGGAGCCGGCGGGCCGACCGTGCCGATCTTGATCCGCTCCGGCGGGTTGCAGGTACCGGCGGCGCAGCTCTCCGAGAGCCCCCAGAGCTCGGCCAGGGGGACGCCGATCGCGTGGAAGAACTCGATCACCTCGCGGGGCGTCGGAGCGGCGCCGACGTTTACGGCCTCGACCTCATCGAGACCAATCCGCTCGCGCAGCTTGGAGAGCACCAGCGCGTCCGCCTGGGCGTATTCCTCGGCCAGCTCGACGGGAACCGTTCCCCCATCCTGCTCGGCCTCGACCTTGCGCCTCCCCACGTCCAGCGCCCACTCCACCGCCTTCTTGCGGCTCTCGTCGGGCTCTGCGCCGATCCCGATCTCCATCGCCGCCTTCAGCTTCTCCCAGATCCGCGGCACGGCGAAGAACCAGGTCGGTCGCACTTCGGTCAGGTAGGCGGCCACCTGACGCGGATCGGGGCAGCAGGTGGTGGTGACGCCGTGCACCATCGGCATGTAGTGGGTGACGTTGCGCTCGGCGACGTGGGCCATCGGCAGCCAGGAGATCAGCCGGCCGCCTTCGGGGAAGGGGATCAGCTCGTTGAAGGAGCGGGCCGCTGCCAGCAGGCTGCCGTGAGTGAGCTGCACCCCCTTCGGCGGGCCGGTCGTGCCCGAGGTGTAGATCAGCGTCACCAGGTCGTCCGACTCGATTCCCCGCCATGCGGCCTCGAAGTCGAACTCCTCCTCGCCCATCGCTTCCAGCTCCGCGAGGGAGATCGTGCCGTCGCGAGCTTCACCGTCGACGACCACGACGTGCTCGAGCGCTGGCGCGCCGGCGCTCGCCTCCAGCACCGTGTCGAGGAAGGCGGCCTCGGTGAACAGAACCCGGTTGGCGGCATCGCCGATCACGTACTCGATCTGCTCGACGGTGGAGGTGTTGTAGATCGAGAACGGCGTCGCGCCGAGGTGCATCGCCCCGGTGTCGGCGAAGTGGAACTCCGGCCGGTTGACGAGCATCAGGCCCACCGTGTCGCCGCGGCCGACGCCGAGCGCCGCCAGGCCCGCGGCGATCCGCCGCACCCTCTCCGCGTACTCCGACCAGGTGGCGGTGAACTCGTCGTCCTTGGTGCGGATCGCGGTGCGCTCGCCGTGCTCGGCCGCCGTCAGCTGGAAGGCCTCGGCCACGCTCGCCGCCTCTGTCAGGGCTCTGCCGCTTGACATCTAGATGGTCGACTCCACGGCCGCGTGTGCCGTCATCCAGGCGTATGGGGTCATGGAGTCGACCATCTAGGCTCGCGTGAAGCGGCGGCCCGCCGTGGGCGAGACGTCCTCGTCGAGGAGCACCTTGTCGGACTCCCCCTTTTCGGCCGCTTCGTGCTCCATCCGAGCGATCTTCTCCGGCGTCAATTCCCCTGCGTTCTCCGCCTCGATCTTCGCCAGCCAGGCCGCCCCCTCGCGCGACTCGTCCTCGTCGAACTCCACCCCGCCCCGGTCGAGCGACTTGTCGATCTCCTCGAAGAGAGCGTCGACCAGCGTCGCCTGCGGGACCTTGCGCAGCGGTTTGCCGTGCGCGTAGATCAGACCCTCGTTCTTGGCGCCGGCGATGCCGAAGTCGGCGTGCGAGGCCTCGCCGATGCCGTTCACCGCGCAGCCCAGCACGGCGACCTCGATCGGCTCGGCGTAGCCTTCCAGTCGCTGCTCGATCTCGGCCACGACGGAGTCCATGTCGAACTGCAGGCGACCGCAGGTCGGGCAGGCGATCAGCACCGGGCCGCGCTCGCGAAGCTGCAGCGCCTTGAGGATCTCCCAGGCGACCTTGACCTCCTCCTCGGCGTGGAAGGTCGAGAGGCTGATCCGGATCGTGTCGCCGATCCCGTCGGCGAGCAGCGTGCCGAGGCCGACCGAGGACTTGAGCGAGCCCGACCATTTGGTCCCGGCCTCGGTGATTCCCAGGTGCAGCGGGTAGGGGATCCTCTCGGAGAGCAGGCGGTTGGCGGTGATCGTGTTGGGCACGCTCGTCGACTTGATCGAGACCTTGAAGTTCTCGAAGTCGAGTCCCTCCATCAGCTCGACGAACTCGACCGCGGCCGCGACCAGGGCCTCGACCGGGCTCTCGCGCTCGAGCGCGTGCAGGTGCTTGGGCAGCGAGCCCGAGTTGACCCCGATCCGCATCGGCACGCCGGCGGCGGTCGCCCGCTCGGCCACCTCGGCGACCTTCTCCCGCCCGCCGATGTTGCCCGGGTTGAGTCGGATGCAGTGGGCGCCGGCGTCGATCGCCTTCAGCGCCAGGGTGTGGTTGAAGTGGATGTCGGCGATCACCGGGATCGGCGAGTCCTTGACGATCGTCTTCAGCGCCTCGACGTCCTCGTCGCGCGGCACCGCGACCCGCACGATGTCCGCCCCGGCGTCGGCAACCTTGCGGATCTGCTCCATCGTCGCCGCCAGGTTGGCGGTCTCGGTCTTGGTCATCGTCTGCACGGCAACGGGCGCCCCGCCGCCGATCGGCACGCCGCCGACGAATATCTGCCGCTTGGAAGCCATGTGGGAAGGGTATCCGGGTGGGCGCCTGGGACGGCGGACGTGGAGCTGGAGCTCACTCCACTGCGGAAATCGTCGGCTGCCCCGCGGGCCTGCCCTGGCGCCACGCCCCCGCCAGGAGCTCCAAGCATGTGGGGAGCTGATCCAGCAGCTCCCTGTCGCAATCGTCGAACTGCCTGTCGGCCAAAACGGCGATGCAAAGCCTGCCGGTCGGGATATCCGATTCCGCCGCGTAGTGGTGCTCCGCAAGCTCATCCAACCTCTGCTCGAGAGGCCCCTTCAGCTCACAGCGCTTGCCGGGCTTTAGCGCCTTCCAGCGACTGCCGGAGCTGAGCCTGCTCTGAACGATCCTGCACGAGCCGTCAGCGGCAATCCCGACGACGACGGCCAGGTCGTCATTGCCTACCGAAAGCGCCTTATACAGCTGATCGAGAACCCTTGCCACCGCGACCGGAGCTGGAGCCTGCTGCGATCCCCCCGACGGGGAGCCCTCCAACGCCCGAAGCTGGGTCAGGACGGTCGCCAGAAACCGTCGGTGCGCCCGCTCCTGGGTCACACGGAGCCGAAGCAGGCGGCGATCCTGCCAGTAGCGGATCGCCTTGTCGCGCTTCACCGCTCTTCCGACCAGAGCGAGATAGCTCAGAGCCAGGACCATGGCAAGCAGGAGGAGCGCCATTCCCGTCCCCCGGTGACGTTCGAGCAGCCAGGTTCCGAGAGCCCCCAGGGCCACCGAGAGGCCGAGGCAGATGACCGCCTGGCCCAGTGGGTCGATCAGTGGATGAGCCCGAAGCCGTCGTCGCATCCGCCGCCACGGGGGGGGTGCCGGAAGCTCGTGGACCGAGGCCTCCGCCCGGTCCAGGTCATCGGTGGAGGCCCTGACAGGGACTCTCATTGCTCGCCCGCCATCCACCCGGGAGCTTCGTCCCCGTAGGCGAGTCGCGAAACCATCGCCGTCGCCGCACGGCTTATCTGCACCGTCGTCTCCCCGGGAATAGTTGCCCCCGAAAGGCCAAGCAGTACATAGCTGTGCGCATTCGCGCTAAACGGCACCGGTGAGCAACGGTACTGCAACGGCTGCAAGGCCCTGTCGAAGCCGAACTCGATCAGGTCTTCCCAGGGGAGCTGAATCGCCGATCGCAGCTCGTCGTCGATCCGGCCGCGCGTGGACACCGCCTCGAGATATGCATCCTCAAGCCTCAGGAGAGCCAAGACGAAGTCGCCCGAGTGGCTTCCGACGACACCGATGTATAGGGCCGCCATGATGTCGTGAACGAACTCTTCGTTGTCGAGCCTTCCGTCCTTGCCGTCCGCGAAGAGCTTCTCGTTGGCGATCCCGCGCAGCTCCGCCTGCACGGTGAGCTCGCTGTCGATGTTCGAATCGGGACGCTCTCGCTCTATTCGCTTGGCCCGCCGCCAGGACTCTTTGGCGACCGCATGGAGCGTCACCCGCACCAGCAGGACCGTGGCCGGCAGCACCACGGCGGGAGCCCAATCGCCCAACGGAAGGCTCGAGACGCGCGCGCTTCCCCACCCATCGAATATCGGGGAGCTGATGCCCGCCGCGGTCGCAAGGATCAACAGGCGACTGCCGTGATCCCGCAGGAAGCCGTGAAAGCCCTGGATCAGTTCACCGATCTGAATCGCGAGCCTGCCCGATTCCTCGAAGAGCTTCAGGATTCCCTCGACGGACTCCCTGAACCCGCTCCAAAGCGGTTTCCAATCGTCAACCAGGCGGTCCCACCAGCTCAGTCGTTCGCGATTCTTGGATCGCTTCGTTTTCTCATCTGATGGGTCAGAAGGTTTGATCAGGGATGGCAGCATTTGACTACTCCGCTTTTCAAAGTAGCGAAACTGGTCCAATCCTGCAGACATTTGTGTCGAGTTTCACAACATCTTTACAACTGCCCCCACCCAAGCAGCCATCGACGGTTGACCGCCCGAACCGCGACTCATGCCTATCTGACGTCGAACCCCTCGCCGTTGAGGCGCCCGATGTCGTTGGTCAGCCCGATGAACATGAGGATCACGACGAGCACGAAGCCGATCGCCGTCGCCCGCTCCATCACCTGCAGCGAGGCCGGCTTGCCGCGCAGCTTCTCGACCAGGGCCCAGAAGATGTGGCCGCCGTCCAGCGGCAGGATCGGCAGCAGGTTGATCAGGCCCAGCGAGAGGCTGACCAGGGCGAGCAGCAGCAGTGAGCGGTCGACCCCCAGGTCGAGTGTCTGGTTGGCGACGTCGCTGACCCCGACGATGCCGGAGATTTCCTTGCGCTGCTCGGATTCGAAGATGCGCGAGAAGATCGAGGCCGTTTTCGTCGTCACCAGCCAGACCGTGTCCCACGCCCGGCCAACCGCCGCACCGAAGCCGATCTCCTCGGCTTCGGTCCCGTAGGCGAAGCCAACCAGGGCTCGCTTGCTGGCGGAGTCGTACTCGGGCTTGACCGAGATCGTCCGTGGCTCGCCGTCGCGGCTGATGCGCAGCTTGACCGGCGTCGCCGCGACGCAACCGTCGACCTGCTTGCCGGCGCACTCGTGGCCGGCGACCTGGTCGGCGAAGCGTTCGAGCCGCGCTTCGCGGTCCAGGCCGGGGTAGGAGCGGCCGTCGACGGCGAGGATCTCGTCACCCGGCTCGAGCACCTTGGCGGCCGGGGAGCCGTCGCGAACCTCGTCGACCGACTGAGTCACCTGCTGCGCGCTGGTGAAGTAGACGAAGGTGAAGATGGCGAAGGCGAGAGCGATGTTGACCCCGGGGCCGGCAGCGATCACGGCGATCCGCTTCCAGACCGGTTGGCGGTAGTAGGCGCGCGGCTCGACCTCCGGCGGCACCTCCTCCTCCGGGTTCATGCCCGTGATCTTCACGTAGCCGCCGAGCGGGATCGCTTTCACCCCGTACTCGGTCTCACCCCGTTTGAACGACCAGATCGTCGGCCCGAAGAAGAGGAAGAAGCGCTCGACCCGCATCCCGGTCGCCTTCGCCACGAAGAAGTGCCCGGCCTCGTGCAGGACGATCAGCAGCGAGAAGCCGAGGAAGATCAGGATCCAGTTCATACCCTGGCCAACCCCCCGACCTCTTCTTCGGTGCGGCGCCGGGCCTCGGCGTCGATCGCGAAGAGGTCTTCGAAGTGGGTCGGCGGCAGGGCGGGCATCGCCTCGAGGACCCGCTCGATCGCGGCGGGGATGGCGGGGAAGCCGATCTTTCCGCCGAGGAAGGCCGCGACGGCGACCTCGTCGGCCGCGTTGAGGACGCAGGGCGCGGTCCCCCCCGCCCTGCCCGCCTCCAGGGCGAGGCGCAGGCAGGCGAACGTCTCCAGGTCGGGCGGCTCGAAGGTCAGCTGGCCCACCGCCGGGAGGTCGAGGCGCGGCACGTCGACATCTACGCGCTGCGGGTAGTGCAGCGCGTAGGAGATCGGCACCCGCATGTCAGGATGGCCGAGGTGGGCCAGGGTGGCGCCGTCGTTGAGGTCGATCAGCGAGTGGACGATCGACTGCGGGTGGACGACTACCTCGATCCGCTCGAAGGGGACGCCGAAGAGGTGGTGGGCCTCGATCGCCTCGAAGCCCTTGTTCATCAGCGTCGCCGAGTCGATCGTGATCCGCCCGCCCATGCTCCAGGTGGGGTGGGCGAGAGCCTCCTCGACGCTGACGCCGTCGAGGTCGGTGCGGCCGCGGAAGGGGCCCCCTGAGGCAGTCAGCACCAACCGGTCGACCGTCCCCGGAGGCTCGGACCCGATCAGCTGGAAGAGCGCCGAGTGCTCGGAGTCGACGGGAAGCAACCTCGCTCCGGTCGCCTCCGCCAGCGCCATCGTCAGCTCGCCGCCGATCACGAGGCTCTCCTTGTTGGCGAGCGCCACGTCGATGCCCTCGCCTAGCGCGGCGATCGTCGGCCCCAAACCGGCTGCCCCGACGATCCCGTTGAGGACCAGGTCGGCGCCGGAGTCGAGGATCAGCTCGCGGATCCCCCCCTCGCCCGCGAGCACCTGTCCCTCCCAGGCCCCGCGCGCGGCCTCGGCCGCTCCGGCATCGGAGAGCGCGACGGTGCCGACGCCGTGCTCGGACGCCTGCGCAAGGACCCGCTCCCAGCTCGAACCGGCAGCGAGGCCGACCACCTCGAGCTCCTCGGAGGCGGCGACGATCTCCAGCGCCTGCGTCCCGATCGACCCCGTCGACCCGAGAATCACAACTTTCTTCATCCATCCAAAGAATACGGAGACGCCCCCACGACTCGCGAGTCCGCGAAAACCCGTGTTGAGGACGGGTTAGCGCGGACTCGGCGTCAGTAGACGAGCTGGATGGAGAGGTAGTAGCCGACGACGACGGTGAAGAAGACGGCGTCGAGGCGGTCGAGGATGCCGCCGTGGGGGCCGAAGAGGGTGCCGGTGTCCTTCTTGCCGAGGTCGCGCTTCAACATCGACTCGAAGAGGTCGCCGACGGGGGCGATCGCCGCTACCGCCGCGCCCATGATCAGCGCGTCCACGCCGGAGAGCCAGTCCTGGTAGAGGCCCGCGAACCAAAAGGCCATCGTGCCGATCACGAAGCCGCCGAGCAGTCCCTCGAGCGTCTTGTTGGGCGAGAGCGTGGGCGCGATCTTGTGCGAGCCGAACATGCGACCGGTCGCGTATGCCCCTGTGTCGGCGGCGAAGGTGCCGACGAGGACGTCGACCAGGAGCGCGGCGCCGTGGTCGGGGAGGTCGCGCAGCAGCACCGCGTGCACGAGGGGAATGCCGATCCAGACGATCCCGAGCAGGGTGACTCCCATCGACGTCGTGATCCCGTCGCGATGGTGGCGGTCGGCCCCGAAGGCGAAGAGCACGGGGAACGAGGCGGCGAGGATCAGCAGCACGTTGAAGGCGGTGCCGAAGTGGGCGGCGAGGATCAGGGCCGGGACGGCGACGTAGGCGGCTCGCTGGACCGGACGAATCTCCCCGGTCAGCGAGAGGTACTCGCGCAGGCAGAGCATGCCGATCCCGATCATCGCCACGGTGAAGACCAGCTCCCCGGCAACGATGATCGCGATCGCGAAGATGCCCCAGGGGATGGCGAAGAGGATGCGCTTGACCGTCTCGCCGCTCCGCGCCCCACCCCGCCGGCGCCGCTTCCGCGGGGGTCGCTTCGGCGCCGGCTCCTCGAAGAGGTCGTCGTCGAAGAGTTCCTGCATCAGACCCTCGCCCCAAAGCGGCGCCGGCGCTCGTCGAACTCCCGCAGGCACTCCTCCAGCGCCTCGCGCCCGAAGTCGGGCCAGAGCTCGTCGCGAAAGACCAGCTCCGAGTAGGCGCACTGCCAGAGCAGGAAGTTGGAGATGCGCCGCTCGCCGCTGGTGCGGATCAGGAGGTCGGGGTCGTGCATCTCCGGCGCGTAGAGCCGGCGGCGGAACTCCTCGTCCGAACCGCCCTCGAAGCCACGCGCGGCGTCGACGATCTCCGCCCGCCCGCCGTAGTTGAAGGCGATGAAGAGGGTGATCCGCTCGTTGGCGGCCGTCGTCCCCTCGGCCCACTCCATGCGCTCGACCAGCTCCGGCGCGACGTCCTCACGGCGGCCGACGAAGCGCATCCTCACGCCCTCCGCGTCCAGCTCGGGGGTCTCCGCGTCGATCCTCTCCCCGAACATCGCCATCAGCGCCGAGACCTCCTCGGCCGGGCGCGACCAGTTCTCGGTCGAGAACGAGAAGACGGTGAGCTCCTCGATCCCCAGCTCGACGGCGTCGCGCAGCCGGGCCTTCACGGTGTCGGCGCCGGCCCGGTGTCCCTCCACGGTCGGCACGCCCCGCTGCTCTGCCCAGCGCCCGTTGCCGTCGGTGATGATCGCCACGTACCGCGCGGAGGCACTCACACCTCCAGGATCTCCTCTTCCTTCCCCTTCAGGAGTGCGTCGATCTCGGCGATCGCCTCGTCGGTCTGCTTCTGCAGGGCGGCCTCGGCACGGCGCTCGTCGTCCTCTCCGGCTTCGCCCTCCTTCTTCAGCTCGCGCAGGTCGTGCATCGTGTCGCGGCGGATGTTGCGGATCGCGACCCGGCCCTCCTCGGCGACGCCGTGCACCACCTTGACCATGTCGCGGCGGCGCTCCTCGGTCAGCTCGGGGACCTGCAACCGGATCACGTTGCCGTCGTTGCTGGGCGTCAGGCCCACGTCGGACTCCTGAATCGATTTCTCGATCGCCCCGATCGACGACTTGTCGAAGGGCGTGACGGTGAGCAACCGTGCGTCGGAGGTCGCGATGTTGGCGAGCTGCTTGAGCGGGGTCTGGGCGCCGTAGTAGTCGACGACGATGCGGTCGAGCAGGTGCGGGGAGGCGCGGCCGGTGCGCACCGTCGTCAGCTCGCCACGACTCGACTCGACCGACTTGCTCATGCGGCCTTTGGCGTCTTCGAGCATTTCGTCGATCAGCTCCACTGGGCCCCCGTTTCTCCTCACGCGGTGGGCCTGCCGGAAACCAGCGTGCCCACCCTCTCGCCGTTGACGATCCTATCTATGTTGCCAGCGTCTCCCATGTTGAAGACGTAGATCGGCAGGTCGTTGTCCATGCAGAGCGAGAGCGCCGTCGAGTCCATCACCTTGAGGCCGCGCTCGATCGCCTCGCGGTGGCCGATCTCGGCGATGAACTCGGCATCCGGGTTGGTCGCAGGATCGGAGTCGTAGACGCCCTCCACCCCGTTCTTCGCCATCAGGATCGCTTCGGCGTGGATCTCCAGCGCGCGCAGCGCGGCGGCGGTGTCGGTGGTGAAGAACGGGTTGCCGGTGCCGGCGGCGAAGATCACCACGCGGCCCTTCTCCAGGTGGCGCATGGCGCGGCGGCGGATGTAGGGCTCGGCAACCTCCTTGACGTCGATCGCCGAGAGCACCCGGGTGTGCTCGCCGGTCTTCTCCAGCGCGTCTTGAAGCGTAAGGGCGTTGAGCACGGTCGCCAGCATCCCCATGTAGTCGCCGGTTGCGCGGTCCATCCCTTCGGCGGCGGCGGAGAGGCCGCGGTAGATGTTTCCCGCCCCGACCACGATCGCCACCTCGACCCCGCGCCCGCGGATCGCGGAGACCTGCTCGGCGATCCGCTGCACCTCGGCCGCGTCTGTGCCGTAGGAAAGATCGCCCATCAGGGCCTCGCCCGAGAGCTTCAGGAGGATGCGTTTGAACTGGGGGTCGCCGGCCATCTGAGGCCCCGCGAGCTTATTCGCCCACGCGGAAGTAAGCGAAGCGGGCGATGCGGATGTTCTCGCCGGTCTTGGCCGCCAGCTCCTGGCGCAGCTCCTCGATCGACTTCGAGTCGTGCTTCTCGGCGTTGACGTGGGCCTGGTCGAGCAGAGCGACCTCCTTGCCCCACTTGGCGAGCTGCCCCTCGACGATCTTCTCGACGACGTTGTCGGGCTTGCCTTCTTCACGCGCCTTCTCTTCAAAGACCCGCTTTTCGGCCTCGCGCTCCTCCGGGGAGATCTCATCGGTGGTGACGTACTGGGGAGCGGTCGCCGCGACGTGCAGGGCGACCTCGTAGGCAAATGCCTTGAAGTCCTCGTTGCGGGCGACGAAGTCGGTCTCGCACTGCACTTCCACCATCGCCCCGACCTTGTCGTTGGCGTGGATGTAGGAGGCGACGACGCCCTCGTTGGTCCCCCGCCCTTCGCGCTTCGCGGCGGAGGCCTGGCCCTTCACGCGCAGGATCTCGATCGCGCGATCCACGTCGCCGTCGGACTCGCTCAGCGCCGCCTTGCAGTCCATCATCGCCGCCCCGGTCCGATCCCGAAGCGCCTTCACGTCGGCAGCAGTAACGCTCATTTCCCCTCCTCAGCTTTCTCCTCAGAAGCTTTCGCGTCAGCAGCGGGGTCAGCAGCCTTCGCCTCCTCAGCAGCTTTCTCATCCGCAGCAGGCTCCTCGGGAGCTTTCTCACCAGCCGCAGGCTCCTCAGCCTTCGCCTCGGCAGCTTTCTCGGGCTCAGCAGCCTTCTCCGCCTCCGCAGGGCCCTTCTCAACCTTCTCAGTCTTGGAGGCGTCCTCTGCGGGTGGCGTGGGGCTGGGGGCCTCGCCCGCAGCCTGCGAGGACGAGGCCGCCTGCCCCGCGGCAGGACCCGCAGCCGATGCGGCCGGGGCCTGAGCCGGAGCACTGGGAGCGGGCGCCTTAGCAGCAGCCTGCGCCGCCTCGGCCTGCTTGGCAGCCTCGGCCTCAGCCGCCGCTTTCTTGGCAGCCTCCTCCGCGGCAAGCCGCACTTTCTCTTCCTCCTCGCGCTTCTTGCGCTCTTCCTCTTCCTTCTTTCGCCGCTCCATTTCCTCGGCGATACGGCGCTCCTCTTTGACCCTCCAGGCGCTGGAGCCCTCGTCGACCGCGCCGCCGATCGTGCCGATCACCAACTCGCAGGAGCGGATCGCGTCGTCGTTGCCGGGGATCACGTAGTCGATCGGGGTCGGATCGCAGTTGGTGTCGACCAGGGCGATGATCGGGATCCTCAGGCGGGCCGCCTCGCGCACCGCGATCTCCTCGGTTTTGAGGTCGGTGACGAAGACCGCGTCGGGCAGCCGCTCCATGTCGCGAACCCCGCCGAGGTTGAACTCGAGCTTGGCGAGTTCCGCCTGCATGCCCATCCGCTCCTTGGTCGGCAGCAGCTCGAGCTTGCCCTCCTCGCGCCACGAGGTGAGCTCGTGCAGGCGCGCGATCCTGGCGGACATCGTGTTGAAGTTGGTCAGCAGGCCACCCAGCCAGCGCTGGTTGACGAAGGGCATCTTGCAGCGGTTGGCCCAGTCTTCGACCGGCCCGCGGGCCTGCTTCTTGGTACCGACGAAGAGCACGGTGCCGCCGCCGCTGGCCAACTCGCCGGCGAAGCGGCGCGCGTTCTCCAGCAGCGCCTCGGTCTGGACGAGGTCGATGATGTGGATCCCGTCCAGCTCGCCGAAGATGTAGCGGCGCATGTTCGGGTTCCAGCGACGGGTCTGGTGGCCGAAGTGGACTCCGGCCTCCAGCAGCTCTTTGAGGCCTGCCTCTGGCATGGGTGAAGCTCCTTGGTCGTGAGATGCGTTCCCCGCCGCCCTCGCCGGGACCCGGCACGATGCCGGTCAGGATCCGGTTCGGCACCGACGGGGGTCGGTTTCCGAGCCGGTGGATTGTAGTAGGCGCTCCTAGGCGGCGCGGGCCGCCCGCAGAGCAGCTTCGAGGTCCGCCGGCAGCTCGGAGGCGAAGCTCAGCCTCTCGCCGCTGGAGGGGTGGTCGAAGGCGAGCCTGTGGGCGTGGAGGAACTGGCGCTCGAGCCCGTACTTGCGCTCGCCGCCGTAGGTGATGTCCCCGGCCAGCGGGTGACCGATCGCGGCGAAGTGGGCGCGGATCTGGTGTGTGCGGCCTGTCTCCAGCTTCGCCTCAAGGTAGGTCTCGGCGGAGAGCAGCTCGATGACCGTGAAATGCGTCCGCGCCTGGCGCGAGGCGGCGCCGGAGACGGCCATGCGGTGGCGCTGGCGCGAGGCGCGTCCGATCGGGGCGTCGATCGTGCCGGTGCGCGAGGCGAGGCGACCGCGGGCCAGGGCGAGGTAGGCGCGTTCGACGTCGCGGCGCTGCACGGCTGCCTGCAGCGCCGCGTGGGCCTCGTCGGTGCGGGCGACGACGAGCAGGCCGCTGGTGCCCTTGTCGAGCCGGTGCACGATCCCCGGGCGCTCGGGGTCGGCTCCGCCCCCGAGCAGATCGCCGAGCTCGTCGACCAGGGTCGGGCCGCGGTGCGAGGGCGCCGGGTGGACGACCATGCCCGCTGGCTTGTCGACCACTGCCAGGGCCTCGTCGACGTGAACGACCGTCAGCGCCTCACTCACGCCAGGCACCTCCCCTTCCGGTGCGCTTTATCCCCGGATAGCGTGGGAAAGGCGCACCGGAAGCTCATTGGGCCTCTCCCTCCCGCAGGTATGAGAGGGCGAAGAGGACGACGCCGGCCGTCACCGCGACGTCGGCGACGTTGAAGGCCGGCCAGCTGCCGACCTGGATGTAGTCGGTCACGGCGTCGACGCGAACCCGGTCCACGAGGTTGCCGAGCGCGCCTCCGACCAGCAGCCCCACGGCGACCCACATCCCCCAGCGGCTCGGGTCCCGAGAGAAGGCGACGCCGACCGCAACCAGCGCCAGGAGGGGAAGCGCGACCAGAAGGGCTCCGCCGCCGCTGGCCAGGCCGAAGGCTACGCCGGTGTTGTGCGAGAGGGTCAGTTCCAGCGGACCGAGAACGTCTACGTCCTCGCCGGGCACGAGCTCGGCCTCGACCACCGCCTTCGCGACCTGATCGAGGACGAGGACTAGGCCGGCGAGCGCGCCGGCAAGGCCCCAGGCGCGGGCGCGAGGGCCGGTCACCCTTCGATCAAGCCGACGACGATCGCACGCCCGACGAAAAGCGCGATCACCCCGATGATCGGGCTCAGGTCGAGCGCGAAACCGCTACCGCCGAGGGGCGGCAGGAAGCGCCGGAAGAAGTTCAGGTAGGGGTCGGTGGTCTCTTTGACGAAGTCGAGAGTCGCCCGCAACGGCCGGTTGTAGGGCATGCGGGGCACCCAGGAGATCAGCACGTTGAGGAAGATCAGGATGGTGTAGACGAGGAACAGCGCGCTGACGTAGTCGGCAACGTCGTAACGGGTGATCGCGAGCAACAGCCTCATCCGCGCATCCTCTCCAGCGAGGCCCTCACGGCGGCTTCGAAGGCCTCACGGGCGCCTTTGCGGTCGAGCGCCTCCAGCCCGGCCTCGGTGCTTCCCCCGGGAGATGCCACGGCCTTCCGTACGTCCGCCGGGTGGCGGACCCGCAACAGCTCCGCCGTCCCCGCGGTCGTCTCCACTACGAGCTCCCTCGCCAGCTCCTCGTCCAGCCCATCCGCGGCACCGGCGTCGGCGATCGCTTCGACCGCGAGCGCGAGGTAGGCCGGAGCGCACCCCATCACGGCGGTCGCCGCGTCGAACTGGGAGTCAGGCAGGTCGACCACGTGGCCAAGGGCCCCGAGCATCTCGCGGAGGGCCGGGTCGAGGTCCCCAGCCACGCAGAGCACGCCCTTGCGCACCTCGACGCCGACGTTCGGCATCAGCCGAACGACCCCGGCTCCTGGGAAAGCTGCCGATACCTTCTCCAGCGGAGTCGCTCCGAGCAGGGAAACGACCGTGTTCGCACCGCCCAGCTCGGCCGCGGCAGTGCCGAGCGCCGCCGGCTTCACGGCCAGCACGACGACGTCAGCGCGCTCCGCGAGCTCGCGGTTCGTGGCGAGAGCCTCCCCACCGACCTCGGCGGCCAGCGCCGCGGCCCGACCGGAGCCGCCGTCGGTGAAGATCATCGCCCCCACCGCGCCGCGCAACCCACGCGCCATGGCGGCGGCCATGCTGCCCGAGCCGACGAATCCGACGATCATCGCTCGGGAGACTAGTCGCAGCTAGTCCCCTAAGACTGGTTGAAGAAGCCTTTGTCGAGGAGACGTGCCTTCTCCTCGGCGGAGACCTCGACGTTGCGCGGCGTCAGCAGGAAGATCTTCTCGGCGATCCGCTGCATGCCGCCGTCGAGCGAGTAGGTGAGGCCCGAGCAGAAGTCGATCATCCGCTTGGAGAGCTCGTGGTCGGTCGTCTGCAGGTTGAGGATCACCGGCACCGAGCGCTTGAACTGGTCGGCGACCTGCTGGGCGTCGTTGAAGTTGCGAGGGATGACGAGGTGGACCTGGACGTCGGAATCGCCGTTGGAGACGGGGCGCAGCGTGCGCGTGCGCGAGGCCGTGATCGGCTCGTCGTCGGCGAAGATGTCGTCGATCTCGTCGCGCCGGGAGCGACGCGAGGTCGGCAGGCGACGCACCTGACTCGAGTCGCGACGGCCCTCGTGGGCTTCTTCGGCTCCCGTCTCCGGCTCGAAGTCGTCTTCGTACTCGGGGCCGTAGTCGTGGTCCTCGGCAAGGCCGAAGTAGACCAGCGCTCTATGCCATGTATCGCGTAGGGCCATGGATATCCGCGTGTTTCGGCCTCTATTGGCCGATTCCTTTACTGATTATGGCGCTTTGGCCCGCGGGTCCTGTCGCTGCAGGGGACCCACCGCCCCCAGCGGTCGCTAAAGCGTCCTCGGGGGCGGTCCCCCCTACAGCGCCACCCGCGGGAGAGGCGTCAGATGTAAAGCGCGGTACCCAGGCGAATGATGGTCGCCCCCTCCTCTACAGCGACCTGCCAGTCCTGAGAGGTGCCCATGGAGAGGCGCTGGAGGTGGTGTTGAGCTGCTAGCTCCTGGAGGCGGGCGAAGTATGGCCTGGAGTTTCCCGGGTCTGTGCTGAATGGAGGCATCGTCATCAGGCCGGTGACGCGGACGGGGCAGCGCTCGATAAAGCTGGCCAGGTCGGCTGGGTCCACTCCGCTCTTGCCCTCCTCGCCGGCTACGTTGACCTCGACCAGGATCTCGGTGTCGGGGTTGCCGTGGCGTCCGAGCTGGTCCAGGGCGGACTCCGTGGCGACGGAGTGGATCAGGCGGCAGGCCGGCAGCAGCTGCCTCACCTTGCGGCTCTGCAGGTTGCCGATGAAGTCCCACTCGAAGGCGTCTCCCCAGCGCTCGTGCTTCGCCGCGAAGTCCTGCTGGCGGTTCTCGCCGACGAGCGTCACGCCGGCCTCGGCGAGCGCGCCCATCTCCTCCAGGGGCACGTACTTGGTGGCGGCGAGGATCTCCACCCCGGGTCCGACGATCTCGCGGGCACGCTCGAGGTTGGCGGCGATCTTGGCCGGGTCGAGGCCGTGGACCAGACCGGGCACCTCAGCCTCGCTCCGCATCGAGCCAGACGAGGCCGCCCTGGCGACCGGGGCCGGCGTCGCGCCGGTGGGAGAAGAAGAGATCCGCCTCGCAACGCGTGCAGAGGTCGGAGATCTCCACCTGTCCCACGTCCGCCCTGCGCAATAGGCGCTCTGCGACCTCGCGAAGGTCGAGCATACGACCAGAGGCGACCCCATCGAGATAGGCGAACTCGCCCAGAACGTCATCGTCCACCTCGTAGCAACAGGGACCGATAGCGGGGCCGATCGCGGCCGCGGTGGCGCCGACCGCCTCGGCACCACGGGCCACGATTCCGGCCGCCAGGCCGCGCCAGCCGCAATGGAGGATCGCCGCGCCACCGGGCCCGGCGAGGGCGACCGGCAGGCAGTCCGCCGTGAAGACGAGGGGTGCCACACCCGGACCGCGGACGACGTGGCCGTCCGCCTCCGCGGGTGGGTCGGCCGGACCGTCGTAGAAGGCAAGCTCGGCGCCGTGCACCTGTCTGCTGCTGGGAATCCGCTCAGGGGAGAGGCCCAGGGCCTCGGCGAGGCGGGCCTGACCATCCTTCAACGAGCCTGCCGAGCGGGTCGGGAAAACGGCCGTCGCACCCGGCAGGCGAGACTCCAGCCATCGCACCCCGTCCTTCTCACGCCACTCCATCTTCGCTCCCCGCTGCCTCGATGGCCGCCGCCAGCTCCTGGTCGCGACCGGAGATCTCACCGTCGAGCTTGCGCCGCAGGGCCTCCCGCAGGCCCCGGCCGAGTGCCGGGCCCTGCGGAACGCCGGCCGTCATCAGGTCCGAACCGTCGATCTCGAGGCTCACCTCGCGCCACTCGGTCAGGTAGCGATCGAGCCACTCGGCGCCCAGCGCCCTGGCGAGCACCAGCTCGACCGGGTCGCGACTCGCCGCCAGCTCCACTCCGTCGGAGGGCTGCTCGGGTCGCGCTTGCGCCAACGCCTCCTCACCGCCCGGAGGCCCCAGAGCTGCCGTGAGCAGCGAGCGCGAGCGCGGCACCGCCCCACTCCAGGGCTCCGAGCCAAGCAGCTCCGCCGTGCGGGATACGAGCTCCCCGCCACCCGGTCGCAGCTCGACCAGGCCCCACTCCGAAAGCAGGGCGAAGGCGCGCGGCGCCTCGGCCTCCGCCGCGAGCCGGAGCAACTCGGCCTCCCGGCGGTCGTCCGAGACGGCGCCCAGGTCCGCCTCGCGCAAGAGCGTCGCGGTCTCTGGCTCCAGCTCGAAGCCGAAGCGCGCCGCGTAGCGGGCGGCCCGGATCGCGCGGGTCGGGTCGTCTCCGAATGAACGCGGGTGGAGGACGCGCAGCAGCCCCGCCTCGAGGTCCTCGCGACCGCCGTGCGGGTCGATCAGGCGTGGCTTCCCCGTCAGCGGGATCGCCATCGCATTGGTCGTGAAGTCGCGGCGGGCCAGATCGGCCTCGACATGCTCCGCCGGCTCGACCACCGGCAGCGCGCCCGGGTGCGGGTAGCTCTCCGCGCGGGCGCTGGCGATGTCGACCTCATGCCCGTCCAGCTTTACCTTCGCCGTCGAAAAGCGCTCGTGGGCAACGACCTCGGCGCCGAGCAATCCCGCCAGGGCGGCGGCATCGCCCTCGACGACCAAGTCGATGTCCGCGCGACCGCGCCCGAGCAGGAGGTCGCGGACCGCCCCGCCGACCAGGTAGACGGGCTCGGTCGCGACCTCGTGCACGGCGGCCAGCTCCGGGTGGGCGTGCGCGAGCGCCTCGGCGAGGCTCTCGCCGGACTCCAGGGCCATCAGAGGCGAACCGGGATGCCGTCGGCGGCGAGGCGCTCCTTCGCCTCGCGCACGCGGTACGTGCCGTAGTGGAAGATCGAGGCGCAGAGGACGGCATCGGCCCCGCCGTCCGCGATCGCCTCGCTCAGGTGCTCGAGCGTGCCGGCGCCGCCCGAGGCGATCACCGGGACCGAGACCGCATCGGCGACCGCGCGGGTCAGCTCAACGTCGTACCCGTCGTTGGTGCCGTCGCGGTCCATGCTGGTCAGCAGCACCTCTCCGGCGCCGCGCCGCACCGCCTCGCGCGCCCATCCGACCGCGTCTCGCCCCTCCACCTTCCTACGACCGCCGTTGACGTAGACCCCCCAGCAGTCGCCTTCGCGCTTGGCGTCGATCGCGATCACGACGCACTGGGCGCCGAAGTGGTCCGCCAGCTCTCCCAGCAGCTCGGGCCGTGCCAAAGCCGAGGAGTTGACCGAGACCTTGTCGGCACCGGCGTCGAGCACCGCCTGTGCATCCTCGATCGAACGGATTCCGCCGCCGATGGTGAAGGGGATGAAGACGTTGTCGGCGGTGCGCCGTGCCAGCTCGACGATCGTCTCGCGCTTCTCGTGCGAGGCGGTGATGTCGAGGAAGACCAGCTCGTCGGCGCCCTCGGCGTCGTAGCGCTCCGCCAGCTCGACCGGGTCGCCGGCGTCGCGCAAGCCTACGAAGTTCGTCCCCTTGACCACGCGGCCGGCGTCGACGTCGAGACAGGGAATCACCCGCTTAAGCACCATCGCTACAGCCTAATTGGCGACTTATGCGTCATATGGGCGCATAAGTCGCCAGTCGTCAACCGAGAACGGCGATGGCCTCGGCGACGGTGAACTTGCGCTCGTAGAGGGCGCGGCCGACTATGGCGCCCTCTACGTTGGGGGCGGCGTTGCGGGCTAGGGCTTCGAGATGGGGAAGTCCCCCCACTCCGCCCGAGGCGATTACCTTTGCTCGGGTGGCCGCGGCGATACGGTCGAGCTCAGTGAGGGCCGGGCCCTCCATCGTGCCGTCTACCTCGATCGCGGTGCAGAGGAAGCGGGCTGCGCCGCGCTGACTGAGATCCGCGACGGCGTCGGCGACGTCTACGTCGCTGACCTCCGTCCAGCCCGCCAGGGAGACCTTGCCGTCGCGGGCGTCGACGGAGATCACCACGCGGTCGCCATGGGCCTCCAGCGCGGCGGCGAGGAAGTCGGGATCGCGTAGGGCGGCGGTGCCGATCACCACGCGCTCGGCGCCAGCGTCGAGGATCGCGCTGACGGAGCCGGCGTCGCGCAGGCCGCCGCCTACCTGGATCGGGCAATCGACCGCGCTTGCTATCCGCTCCACGGCGCCGAGGTTTTGCGGCTCGCCCGCCTTCGCGCCGTCGAGGTCGACCACGTGGAGGAACTCCGCGCCTTCGGCCGCCCAGCGCTTTGCGGCGTCGACGGGATCTGCGTCGTAGGCGGTCTCGCGCTCGTAGTCGCCCTGGGTCAGCCGCACGGCCTGGCCGCCGCGGATGTCGATCGCGGGATAGAGGATCACGCCCGTGCCTACGCGGGAACGGCGGCGCAGATGCCGGCGAAGTTGGAGAGCAGCCGCAACCCGGCCGCGCTCGACTTCTCCGGGTGGAACTGGACGCCGAAGACGTTGTCGCGCTCGGCGGCGCAGGCGAAGCGGGCGCCGTACTCCGCCGTGCCGAGCAGATCGGCCGGCTCGGGGTGAGGCGCGAATGAGTGGACGAGGTAGAAGGGGGTCCCGGAGTCGATTCCCTCCGTGAGGCGCGACTCGCGCTCCCAGCGGACCGGCGACCAGCCGATGTGCGGGACCTTGAGCCCGGGCGCGTCGAGCTCGGCTACCCCGCCGGACAGCAGGCCCAGGCCCTCCGCCCCGCCCAGCTCCGTGGTCGAGTCGAAGAGCAGCTGCAGCCCCAGGCAGATGCCGAGGATCGGCACGCTGGCGTCGCGGCGCTCGGCGATCAGCTCGTCGAGCCCCCGCTCGCGCACCACGGCCATCGCCTTGGGGAAGGCGCCGACGCCAGGCAGGATCAGGCCGTCGGCGGCGCGGATCGTGTCGGCGTCGCTGGCGATCGTCGCGGTTGCCCCAACGTGCTCGAGCGCCTTCTCGACCGAGCGAAGGTTGCCCATCCCGTAGTCGAGGATGCAGATTCGCGTGGTCACTCGCTCAGCGTCCCCTTGGTCGACGGGACGCCGCTCTCGCCGGGGTCGATGGAGACCGCCACCCGCAGGGCGCGGGCGAAGGCCTTGAAGCAGGCCTCGATCATGTGGTGGGCGTTGCTGCCGTAACGGACCGATACGTGCAGCGTCAGCTTGGCGCTGTTGGAGACGGCGCGGAAGAACTCCTCGGCGAGCTCGGTGTCGAAGCCGGCGATCGAGGTCGTCGGCAAATCGGCGTCGAAGACGCAGTGCGGCCGGCCCGAGACGTCGATCGCGCACTCGGCCAGCGACTCGTCCATCGGCACCACGGCCGAGCCGTAGCGCCGGATCCCGGCCCGGTCGCCGAGCGCCTCGTCCAGCGCCTGCCCGAGCACGATCCCGACGTCCTCCACCGTGTGGTGCGCACCGGTCTCCAGGTCGCCATTCGCCTCGACCTTCAGCCCCAGCCGTCCGTGGCGGGCGAGCAGGTCGAGCATGTGGTCGAGGAAGCCGACCCCGGTGGCCGCGCTCGACTCACCCCCGTCGAGGTCGAGCGAGAGCTTGATCTGGGTCTCGGCGGTGCTGCGCTCTTTTGTGGCAGTTCTGGTCATTTCTTCGCCCTAATCATCGCCGACTCGCCGTGGACGGGGAAACCCTCGGCGCGGGCGAGGACGCCTACATGTGGAGCAAGCTTCGCCGCGGCGTCGGCGGAGACCTCCACGGTGGAGATCTTGCGGCGGAAGGTTGCAGGGCCGAGAGGGCCGGCGAAGTGGCCGGCGCCGCTGGTTGGCAGCACGTGGTTGGAGCCGGCGGCGTAGTCGCCGAAAGCGGTTGCCCCGTAGCGGCCGACGAAAACACAGCCGGCAGTCGTCACCCTGTCGGCAAGCAGCGCCGCGTCCTCCTCGACCAGCTCAAGGTGCTCGGGGGCGTAGCTGTTAGCGAAGTCAATCGCCGCATCCGCATCGGGAACTTGCACGAGGGCAAGTGGCGCATTGGTGACGGTGGCACGAGACTCCGCGGCGGACGCCACAGCATTCTCGATTACGTCAAGAATGTGCTCCTCGACCGCAGTAACGACTAGAGGGCTGTCGGAGCCGTGCTCAGCCTGGGCGCAAAGGTCGAGAGCAATCCACTCAGGATCGGCGTCGTGGCCAGCGATCACCATCAGCTCAGAGGGACCAGCAAACGACTCAATGCCGACTTCGCCAAAAGCCTGCCGCTTCGCCTCCTGGACCCAACTATTCCCGGGACCCACGATCACATCAACGCGCGGAACCGTGTCGGTCCCGTAGGCGAGACCGAAAATCGCCTGTGCGCCACCCACGGCGTAGATCTCGTCAATGCCGCAGAAGGCGGCAGCCGCCAGGACCAGGTCCGAAGGACGCCCGCTGTCTCCCGGTGGCGATACGAGAACGATGCGCTTGACGCCCGCCACCCGTGCCGGGATCGCACACATAAGGACGGTGGAAGGGTAGGTCGCCCGACCGCCGGGAACATAGATACCCGCGGCGGAGACGGCGACCTCGCGGACTCTCACGGTCTGGCCTTGTGGCAGCTCGACCGC
The DNA here is from genome assembly GCA_036376915.1 of Solirubrobacterales bacterium. GTDB lineage: Bacteria > Actinomycetota > Thermoleophilia > Solirubrobacterales > 70-9 > VRUE01. The sequence goes on along the minus strand of DASUZK010000023.1, from coordinate 6,068 downwards.
CAGCGCCGCAGCTTGGATCTGCGCTTCGGCTACCTGGCGGATGTTGGCTACGGCGAGCTCCATTGCTTCCCGCTGGGTCGCATCGAGTCCGCGCAGGGCCTCCTCTGCATCTCCGGGGTCGACCCTTAGTTGCTCCGGTGTCAGTGTGATGCCGTCGTATTGCCTCGTTAGCTCTAGCAAGGCGGTGTCCCTTTCATCGAAGACCCGCCCGGCGATCTCGCGTACCCCGTCGAAGATTTCACGGTGACGGTGCTCCTCGAAAATTTCCTCAAAAGCCCAGGCACGCACGTCGTGCGCAGTCGCGTCCGCTCCCTTCCATTCGAAGCGTTCGACCCTCATCCCGCGCTCGCCTCCCGCAGCTTCCGCGTCAGCTCGTCCACCTCGGCCGCCCGCAGCTTGTGCGCGACACGGTTGGCGACGAAGCGCGCCGTGCACTCGACGATCTCCTCGCGCACCTCGAGGTCGTTCTCTTCCAGGGTGCGGCCGGTGGCGACGAGGTCGACGATGCCGTCGGCGAGGCCGATCAGCGGCGCCAGCTCGATCGAGCCCTTGACCTCGATCACCTCGACTTGGCGGCCGGTCGACTCGAAGTGGCGTTCGGCCGTGCGCGGGTACTTGGTCGCGATCCGCATCATTCCCAGGCGCCGCTGGGACTCGCCCAGGCTCTCGTCGCCCTTGCGCGCGGCGAGCACCATGCGGCAGCGGCCGAAGCCGAGGTCGAGCAGCTCGTAGACGACCCGGTCGGCCTGCTCGAGCAGCACGTCCTTGCCGGTGATGCCGACGTCGGCGGCGCCGGCCTCGACGTAGGTCGGCACGTCGGAGGGGCGCATGGTGACCAGCGTGATCCCCTCCGTCTCGAAGATCAGCGAGCGCGACTCGCCGCGCACCTCGCTCGTGTCGACGCCGATCGCGTCGAGGGCGTCGAGCGTCTCGCCGAGCAGGGCTCCGCGCGGCACCGCCAGCTTCAGCGGCCCCTCGGCCTTGGTGTGGCCCAGCCCGGCGACCTCGACGCTCACGGCTCCTCCACCCCGCCCGCCTCCTCCATCTGGGCGACGTGCACCCGCTCCAGGTACAGGGCGAACCCCGCCGCCGGCAGGTCGAGGCCGAAGCGCTTGAGCAGGCCGTCGTAGCGGCCGCCGCCGCCGAGGACGTGGCCGATCGCCGGGTCGTAGACCTCGAGGATCGCGCCGCTGTAGTAGCCGAGGTCGCGCAGCAACCCGAGGTCGATCTGGACGCGGTCGGCGACCCCGCGGGCCTCGAGCGCCTCGAAGGTGTCGCCGATTCGGGCCGTGGCCCGCTCGACCGCGGTACCCCCCAGCCCGCGCGCCTCCTCCAGCACCTCCTTGCCGCCGCGCAGCTGCGAGAGCGCGAGGCAGGTGTCGACCTGCTCGGCGCCGATTCCGTCGAGCTCGGAGAGCTCGGCCTCCAGCCCGACCAGGTCGTGGGCGGCGAGCCGGCCCAGCGCCGAGTCGCGGGCCTCACCCTCGACGCCGAGCTCGCTGAGCAGCTGGCGGAAGAGATCGGAGTCGCCGAGGCCGATCACGGCGCGGTTGAGCCCGGCGGCGTCGAGCGTCGCCTCCAGCACGTCGATCACCTCGGCGGTGCCATCCGGAGCCGGCGCCCCGATCAGCTCGACCCCAGCCTGAGCGAACTCGCGCATCTGGCCTCGCTGCGGGCGCACGGCGCGGAAGGCGTTGGCGAGGTAGCAGAGGCGGATCGGCGGATCGGCGTCGGCGTAGCGGCTGGCGACGAGGCGGGCGATCGGCACGGTCATGTCGGAGCGCAGGGCGAGCAGGTCGCCGCGCTCGTCGAAGAAGCGGTAGGCGGAAGCGGCCGTGCGGCCGTCGCCGCGCGCCATCACCTCGTCGTACTCGATCGCCGGCGTCGCGACCTCGCCGTAGCCGCGGCTCTCGAAGACCTCGATCATCGCCAGGTGCAGCCGGCGAAGCTCGCGCATCTCGTCGGGCAGCACGTCGCGGGTGCCTGGGGGTATCGGGTGGATCACCAGCCGGACCTTACGAGAGCGGGTGGGAAAGCCCTGCTAGGCAGGGACCTCTGACGAGCGCCGTTCAATCTGGGCGCCGAGTCCGCGCAGGCGCTCGTCGATCTGCTCGTAGCCGCGGTCGATCTGGCGAATGTTGCCGATCTCCGAGGTGCCGTCGGCCGCCAGCGCGGCGATGAGCATGGCCATCCCGGCCCGGATGTCGGGACTCTCGACGCGTTCGCCGTGAAGCCGGCTCGGACCGCTGACGATCGCCCTGTGGGGATCGCAAAGCGTGATCCGAGCGCCCATCGCGACCAGCTTGTCGACGAAGAAGAGGCGGTTCTCGAACATCTTCTCGAAGATCAGGATCTCCCCGTCGGCCTGCGTGGCGAGGGCGAGGGCGATCGAGGTGAGATCGGCGGGAAAGGCCGGCCAGGGCCCGTCCTCGATCTTGGGGATCGCGTCGCCGAGGTCGGCCTGGACGCGCAGGCGCTGGCCCGGCGGCACGAGCATGTCATCGCCCTCGATCTCCGAGCTCAGGCCGAGGCGGCGGAACTGGCGCCGCACCATCAGCAGGTCGGCCGGCTCGACGTCGCGGATGCGCAACTCCCCCCCGGTCGCCGCCGCGAGCGCCATGAAGCTGCCGACCTCGATGTGGTCGGCGCAGATCGTGTGCCTGGCCCCGCCGAGCTTGTCGCGACCGTGGACGGTCATCACGTTGGAGCCGATCCCGGAGACCTCGGCCCCCATCGCGCTCAGCAGCCGGGCGAGGTCCTGGACGTGCGGCTCGCAGGCGGCGTTGGAGATCGTCGTCGGGCCCGGCGTGAGGGCCGCCGCCATCAGGGCGTTCTCGGTGCCCATCACCGAGGGCTCGTCCATGAAGATGTGACAGGGGCGCAAGCCACCGGCGGGCGCCTTGACCTCGATCCAGCGATCGCCGTCGACCGTGGCGCCGAGGTCGGTGAAGGCGTCGAGGTGCGCGTCGAGGCGGCGGCGGCCGATGAAGTCGCCGCCGGGAGGAGGCATCCGGGCTTCGCCGAAGCGCGCCAGCAGCGGGCCAGCGAGCAGGAAGGAGGCGCGGATCTGCTTCGAGAGCTCCTCGTCGACGGCCACCTCGACGACACCGGCCGCGCAGAGGCGGATGCTGTTGTCCCCGGTCCACTCGGCCTCGACCCCGAGTTGCTCGAGCAGCGCGACCTGCGCTTCGGTGTCGCGGATGCGCGGCACGCGGTCGAGCAGCAGCTCCTCCTCGGTGAGCAGGCAGGCAGCGAGGATCGGCAGGGCCGCGTTCTTGTTGCCGGCGACGGTGAGCTCGCCGGAGAGCGGCACGCCGCCCTGGATGACGAATTTCTCGCTCATTGCTCGCTAGGGTAACGAGCGGCATGGGGAGAAGCTGGAAGATCCTGATCGGCGTCGTCGCGGCAGTGGTCGTGCTGCTCGGCCTCAACACGCTCACCCTCCGGCAGGAAACCAAGCCGGCGGGCGTGACCGAACCCGGCGGAGAGATCCTCGACCTCCAGGGCGGCAAGCTCGAGGTCGTCGAACGGGGACCGAGGAATGGCAGCCCGATCGTCCTCGTCCACTGCTTCAGCTGCGCGATCAACTACTGGGACGGGATGATCCCCATCCTCGCCCGCACCCACCGGGTGATCGCCGTCGACCTGCTTGGCCACGGGGGCTCGGAAAAGCCGACCTCGGGCTACACCGTTCCCAACCAGGCCGACCTGGTGGCGGAGGCCCTGGGCCGGCTGGGGGTTCGCGACGCGGTGGTCGCCGGCCACTCTCTGGGCGGATCCGTGGTCACCGCCCTCGCCGAACGCTCGCCGCGCCTGGTCAGGAAGGTGATGATCCTCGACACACCGCCGGATCACTCCGGCGGCAGCCTCGGGCTCGTGGCCAAGCTCGGCTTTGCCCCCGTAGTCGGCGAGCTCTTCTGGCGCATCAAGCCGGACTTCGCGGTCAAGAAGGGCCTCGGGGTGGCCTTTGCGCCCGGCTTCGACGTTCCCGACGAATTCGTCGAGGACGTCAAGCGGATGACGTACAGCTCCTACCACGACTCCCCGCTCGGCTCCGAGGACTACACCGAGGAAGAGCCCCTCGACGAGCGGATGAAGGAAAGCGGCCAGCCGCTGTTCGTGATCATGGGAGCCGAGGAGCAGATCATCGACGACCCGGCCGAGCGCCTGGCCGAATACCGCGCCACGGTTCCCGGCGCGAAAACCAAGCTGATCGCCGGCGTCGGACACTCGCCCAACGTCGAGGCCCCGGCGAAGACGGCCGCCCTGCTGCTCGGCTTCGCGGCCTCGCCGTCCGGGAAAAGCAACGCCACCAGGCGTCAGGTGCAAGACCGCCTGCAGAATCCGGATGGCGTCCGTCGGTGACCCTAGATTACGAACCTATGTTCGATACGACGAAGACCTCAACCACAGTCCGCATCGCCGACGCCGTTGACCTGGCAATCGATTTCGCCACCCTGGGCGAGTACGGCCTCGAGCCGGTGGATCCCGCTCCGAAGCCATGCGAGGCGCGACGCCGCGTTGGTTCGCCGCGTCGTAGCAGTGGCGCCTGGAATGCCGCAATCGCCCGCTTCGCCGCCCAGCACTCCTGAGAACCCCACCCGCGCCATTAGCCGGCGCGGGTGGCGGTCAAGGCAACGCTGGGCGATTTGCGGTGCGGCAGTCCTGCTGCTCGTCCTGGCGGCGATCGCCGCGGCGGGCTGGCATTTCTCCAGTGCCGTGCTGGTGCCCGAGCACAAGCCTTGGTACGACCCGGTCGAGGTCGAGGACGTGGCGCCCGGTCGCATAACCTTCGATCGCTCCGACGCCACCCTGCGGCCCGGCTATTACGGCCTCGTCTGGCATTCGGGGCACGCGCTCGTCGGGCCGATCGTCCGCCAGGACGCAGACACCGTGACCCGCGAGCTGCGCGGCGTGGAGGGCTATCTGGAGCCCGGCACCGAGCAGATCGGCTTCGACAGCAGCACCTTCTCCGGCACGCCGGCCGAGGCTCGCGGCCTGCCCTTCTCGGAGGTCATGGTCGAGGGGGAGCTCGGCCCGATGCCTGCCTGGCTCGTGCCCGGACGGGCCCACTCGGAGCCTGAGACCTGGGCGATAGTCGTGCACGGCATCAACGACGACCCTCAGGTCGGATTGCGCATCCTCCCCACCCTGCGGCGCGCCGGCCTCGGCTCGCTCTCGATCACCTACCGCGACGACCTCGGCGCACCCCCCAGTCCCGACGGACTGCACCACCAGGGCCTGACCGAGTGGCGCGACCTCGAGGCCGCGACGCGCTACGCGCTCGCCCATGGCGCCCATCGCCTGGTCCTAGTCGGCTACTCGATGGGCGGCGCCCTGATCGGCCAGTTCATGCAGCGCTCTCCACTCGCAAGCCACGTCAGCGCCCTCGTCCTCGACGCCCCCGCCCTCGACTGGAACGCGATCCTCGAGTTCAACGCCGAACGCATGGGCTACCCCGCCTTCGCCGCCCTCCCCGTCAAGTGGGCGATCGACCTCAGGATCAACCCCGACTGGAACAGCCTCGACGTCCTCCGGCACACCGAGGACTTCCACCTCCCCACCCTGCTCTTCCACGGCGACGACGACGAGGTCGTCCCCATAGAGACCAGCGAGGAATTCGCCGCCGAGCTGCCCCGCTGGGTCGAGTACCACGCCGTCCCCGAGGCAGGCCACACCCAGTCCTGGAACGTCAACCCCCCGCTCTACGAGCGCCGCCTCAAACGCTTTCTCGGAGAGACAACAGGCGCTCAAGCCGACTGATTTGCAATTGACGTGTCCCGCGGGGGCGCAACTGGCCAAGCTGGGTGGCGCACGCGGCCGCTGCGCGTAGCGGCGCTACGCGCGAGGCCGTGGGTGTCAAGCCAGCGCCGCGCCAGGTGCGTCATCCGTGGCGCGGCAATTCGAATCATTCGGCTTGAGTGACTGAAGAACCGGCGGCGACCTACTCTCCCAGGAGGTTGCCCTCCAAGTACCATCGGCGCTGAGAGGCTTAACTGCTCTGTTCGGAATGGGAAGAGGTGTCTCCCTCTCGCTATGAACCACCGGAATTTTGCGAGACCGCCCCG
>DASUZK010000022.1:0-15481 GCA_036376915.1 Solirubrobacterales bacterium | reverse complement strand
TCAAGACGGGTTTTCGCGGACTCGCGGGGACGATCGCGATATCGCCGAGTTGGCGCGGCTGCAGCATGGGGTGGTGGGGCGGGGGCAGCTCGTCAGGCTCGGCTTCAGCGAGGAGGCGATCGAAGGGCGGATCGAGGCAGGGCGCCTGCACCGGTTGCATGCGGGCGTCTATGCGGTTGGACATGAGGCGATTGGACGCGAGAGCCGCTGGCTGGCTGCGGTCCTGGCCTCGGGCCCCGGGGCGGTCTTGAGCCACTTCTCGGCAGCCGCGCTCTGGGGGGTTCGCCCCACCTCGAGGACCCAGATCGATGTCACCACTCGCCATCGGAGCCGGTCCTCGCCGGTGATCCGCCGCCATCTCGCCGCCCTTCCTGACGACGAGCGCACCGCGGTCGATGGAATTCCGGTTACCACGGTGCCTCGCACGGTCTTCGACCTAGCGGCCACCTCTTCCATCGATGTCGTTGAAAGCGCGATCCGCCAGGTCGAATACCTGCGGCTCTACGATCGCCTCTCGCTCCCCGACTTGATCGAGCGTTACCCCGGTCGCCGCGGCGTGCGGCAGCTGCGAACTGCGCTCCAGCGGATAGAAGGGGCGCCGCCCGGGCGCACGAGGAGCCCGCTGGAGGAGCGCTTCGTACGATTCTTGCGACGTCATCGGTTGCCGCGGCCCCAGCTCAACGACTGGATCGTCGTGGGCACGAAGAGATTCCAGGTCGATTGCCACTGGCCCCGTGCCCGCCAGGTAGTCGAGCTCGACAGCTGGGAAGCGCACGGCACCCGCTCGGCATTCAGAGAGGACCGGGCTCGAGACAGAGCCCTGCGCACGGCGGGCTATGCGGTGACGCGCGTCTCCTCTGCCCAGCTCGACGATGAACCAGAGGCCATCGCCGCCGACCTACGCGCCTTCCTTGCCGTTGAATACAAACGTATGTGATAACGTACGCCCGATGAGCACGGTGGTCGAAACCAGGGTCGCCGAGGGTCCCGCGATCGGGACTCGGGTCCGTGCTCTGCGCGAGGCGATGGGGCTCTCGCTGCGGGACCTGGGGGAGCGATCCGGCGTCAGCGCGCCGATGCTCTCGCAGGTCGAGCGAGGCGAGACGAGCCCGACGCTGGCGGTGGCGGCGAAGATCGCCGCCGGGCTGGAGCTGACGCTCTCCCAGCTGCTGCGCCTCGACGAGGGCGAGCACGCCGCGGTCAGCCGCGCTGGCGCTCGGCGCAAGCTGGAGCGCGGCGGGCACGGCTTCGAGGAGCTGACGCCGCCGCTGCCGGGGCAGCGAGCCGACGTGTCGCTGCACACCCTGGAGGCCGGCGCGACCACTGGAGGGCGCGACGACCCGCCGATGCACGAGCCGGGCAGCCGCGAGACGGCGGTTGTCCTCTCCGGCACTCTCGTGCTGGTGGTCGACGGAACCCGGCACGAGCTGAACGAGGGCGACAGCGTCACCTTCGACGCCGACTTGCCCCACCATTTCGAGAACGAAGGCGAGGAGCCGACGCGCTTCATCGCCGTGATCGCCGCCGGCCTGCGCCGGGGCTAGGAGGGGTCCGCCGATGCCGCAAACGATGTTCGACAAGCTCTGGGAGGCGCACGAGGTCTCCGACGGCCTCATCTACATCGACCTGCACCTGGTCCACGAGGTGACCTCCCCCCAGGCGTTCGACGGCCTGCGGCTGGCCGGCCGTCCCGTACGGCGCCCCGACAAGACGATCGCCACGGCAGACCACAACGTGCCCACCGATGGGACGATGGCGGCTCGCCTGATCGCCGACGAGCTCTCACGCGTCCAGGTCGAGACCCTGGAGCGCAACTGCGAGGAGTTCGGCATCCCGATCTACTCGCTGGGCTCCGAGCGGCAGGGGATCGTCCACGTGATCGGCCCGGAGCTGGGCGTGACCCAGCCGGGGATGACGATCGTCTGTGGTGACAGCCATACCTCGACGCATGGCGCCTTCGGGGCACTGGCCTTCGGCATCGGCACCTCCGAGGTCGAGCACGTCCTCGCCACCCAGTGCCTGGTGCAGAAGCGACCGAAGACGATGCGGATCCTCTACGGCGGCGAGCTCGGCGCCGGGGTCACTCCCAAGGACCTGATCCTGGCGACGATCGGCCGCCTCGGCACCGGCGGCATGGTCGGCCACGCGGTCGAGTACGCCGGGCCGGCGATCGAGTCGCTCTCGATGCCAGGGCGGATGACCGTCTGCAACATGACGATCGAGGGCGGTGGCAGGGCCGGCATGGTCGCCCCCGACGAGACCACCTTCGAGTGGGTGCGTGACAAGCCCGCCGCGCCGCGGGACTTCGACGCCGCGGTCGAGCGTTGGCGCCGGCTGCAGACCGACGCCGGCGCCGCCTTCGACACCGAGGTCGAGATCGACGCCGGCGAGATCTCGCCGATGGTCACCTGGGGCACGACGCCGGGGATGGTTGTCGAGGTGACCGACTCGGTCCCAGACCCCGCCGCGATGGACTCGCCGGCGGACCGCGAGTCGGCCGAACGCGCACTCGCCTACATGGGCCTGGAGGCCGGCACGCCGATGACCGAGGTCGCGCCGGAACGCGTCTTCATCGGCTCCTGCACCAACTCCCGGATCGAGGACCTGCGCGAGGCGGCCGAGATCGTCGACGGGCGAAAGGTCGCCGGCTCGGTGAGGGCGATGGTCGTGCCGGGTTCCCAGCAGGTCAAGGCGCGGGCCGAAGAGGAGGGCCTGCACGAGGTCTTCCGCGCCGCCGGCTTCGACTGGCGCGAGGCGGGCTGCTCGATGTGCCTGGGCATGAATCCCGACACCTTGGCCGAGGGAGAGCGCTGCGCCTCGACCTCGAACCGCAACTTCGAGGGGCGCCAAGGCAAGGGCGGGCGCACCCACCTGGTCAGCCCGAGGATGGCGGCAGCAGCCGCGATCGAGGGGCACTTCGTCGACATCAGGGATTGGAGCTAGAGATGAGGCCGATAGACGTAATCGAGGGCGGGGTCTCGGTGCTGGATCGCGCCGACGTCGACACCGACCAGATCATCCCCAAGCAGTTCCTCAAGCGGGTCGAGCGGACCGGCTTCGGCGAGTTCCTCTTCTACGACTGGATCCGCGACGGCGAGATCGAGCTGGAGCCGAACCCGATCCTCGTCACGGGGGCGAACTTCGGCTGCGGCTCCTCGCGCGAGCACGCACCCTGGGCGCTGGAGGACTTCGGCTTCCAGGCGATCGTCGCGCCCTCCTTCGCCGACATCTTCTACTCCAATTGCACCAAGATCGGGCTGCTGCCGGCGATCCTCGACGAGGAGCACTGCCGCGCGGTCGCCGAGGCGGGGGAGGCCCGGATCGACGTCGACGACGAGACGGTCACCTGCGCCGCCGGCGTCTTCGAGTTCGAGGTCGAGCCCGACGTCAAGCACCGCCTGCTGGGCGGCCTCGACGACATCGGCATCACCCTGGAGAACGTCGTCGCGATCGACGAGTTCGAGCGGTCCGGTGCCGTGCGCGGCCCGGTGACGACGGCGCTCTGAGCTCGGTGGGCGCTGGCCCGATCGAGTGGGACGCCGAGAGCTACGACGAGATCTCGGGCCCTCAGCTCAGCTGGGGGATGGAGGTTCTCGATCGGCTCGAGCTGAGGGGAGACGAGAGGGCGCTCGACGCGGGCTGCGGGTCGGGTCGGGTGACCGAGGAGCTCGTCAGGCGCCTGCCCGCGGGGCATGTGATCGCCGTCGACGGCTCCGCGGCGATGATCGAGAAGGCCAGGGAGCGACTCGGCGGGCGAGCCGAGTACCTGGTCGCGGATTTGGCAGAGATGCAGATCGAACAGCCGGTCGACCTGATCTTCTCCACCGCGACCTTCCACTGGATCCCGGATCACGAGCGGCTCTTCGAGCGCCTGCGGGCCGCGCTGCGCCCAAGGGGACGCCTTATCGCCCAGTGCGGTGGCGAGGGAAACATCCGCGAGCACGCGGAGGCGACGGCGGAGGTGGCCGCTCAGCCTGAATTCAGGCCTTACCTCGAGGATGCCGCCGAGCTATGGAACTACGCAGATCCTGAGCAGACCGAAGGAAGGCTGCGGCGGGCGGGCTTCGCGGAAGCACGCTGCTGGCTGGAGCCGAAGCCGGTCGTTCCGGAGGACCCGCTCCGCTTCACGATGACCGCCACTCTCGGCGCGCATCTGGCGAAGCTTCCCGAGCAACTGCGCCGACCTTTTGCCGAGGCGGTCCTGGGTCGCTCCCGCGCGCCGATCACCCTCGACTACGTCCGCCTCAACATCGAGGCCGGCGTCAGCCTGTGAGCCGCACGCATAGAGTCCCGCCCCGATGAGCGCGCCCCGCATAGTCCTGCTGCCCGGCGACGGGATCGGGCCTGAGATCGTCGAGGCCGCGCGCCGGCTCTTGGAGGCACTCGGCGAGTTCGAGTTCAGCGAGCACCTGATGGGCGGGTGCTCGATCGACGCCCATGGCACTGCCCTGACTGACGAGGTCCTCGCTGCCTGTCGCGATGCCGACGCCGTCCTGCTCGGCGCCGTCGGCGGGCCCAAGTGGGACACCACGGACCCCGACGCGCCGCGGCCGGAGCAGGGCCTGCTCGGCCTGCGCAAGGGGATGGGCCTCTACGCCAACCTGCGCCCGGTCCGGCCCAGCCCGGCTCTGGTCGGCGCCAGTCCGCTGCGTCCGGACGTGATCGCCGGCACCGACCTGCTCGTCGTTCGTGAGCTGACCGGCGGCATCTACTTCGGCGACAGCGGTCGCGAGGGCGAGGTGGCCCACGACACCTGCGAGTACTCGGCCGGCGAAGTCGAACGGATCGCGAGGGTCGGCTTCGAGGCGGCACAACGCCGTGCCACGAGCTCCGCGCGCAAGCCCCGCGTCACCTCGGTCGACAAGGCGAACGTGCTGGAGACCTCGCGCCTCTGGCGCGAGGTGGTCGGCCGGGTCGCACCCGAGTATCCCGAGGTCGAGCTCGACCATCTGCTGGTCGACAACGCCGCGATGCAGCTGGTCTCCCGCCCGGCCGACTTCGACGTGATCGTCACCGAGAACCTCTTCGGCGACATCCTCAGCGACGAGTCGGCGATGCTCACCGGCTCGCTGGGGATGTTGCCCTCCGCCAGCCTCGGAGCAGAGGGCGAGCCGGGTCTCTTCGAGCCCGTCCACGGTTCCGCCCCCGACATCGCCGGCCAGGGTGTAGCCAACCCGCTGGCGACCTTCCTCTCGGCGGCGATGATGCTGCGACACGGCCTCGACCGAGCCGACGATGCCGCCCGCGTCGAGGCGGCGGTCGACACCGTGCTCGACGGCGGCCTGCGCACCCCCGACCTTGCGGGGGGTGGGGGAGCATCCGTCGGAACCGCGGAGATGACCGAGGCAGTGCTGGCCGAGCTCTCCGCCTGAACGACCTCGCGCTATCGGGCATACTTCCCGGACCATGGAGACCGCGGAGCTGATCTGGCAGAACGGCGAGTTCGTCGCCTGGGAGGACGCCAAGACGCACGTCCTCACCCACGGGCTGCACTACGGCACCGGCGTCTTCGAGGGCGTCCGCTGCTACGAGACCGAGCGCGGGCCGGCGGTCTTCAGGCATGCCGATCACCTCGACCGGCTGGCGAAGTCGGCCGAGCTCTACTACTTCGAGCTTCCCTACTCGACCGAGGAGCTCGCCGCCGCGACACGGGAGCTCGTCCGCCGCAACGGCCTCGGCTCCTGCTACATCCGCCCGCTTGCGTACCGCGGCTACGGCGACCTCGGGCTCTACGCGACGAATGCCCCCATCGACGTGATCGTCGCCGCCTTCCCCTGGGGCGTGTACCTCGGCGAGGAGGGTCAGAAGCACGGGATCCGCGCCACCGTCTCCTCCTGGCGGGCGATCTCGGCCGACAGCCTGATCCCGCACGCCAAGGCTGCCGGCCAGTACCTCAACTCGATCCTGGCCAAGACGGAGGCCCAGAAGGCCGGCTACGAGGAGGCGATCCTGCTCGACCAGCACGGCCACGTCTCCGAGGGCTCGGGCGAGAACGTCTTCGTGGTCCGCGACGGCGTGCTGATCACGCCCGGTCATACCAACGCCATCCTCGACGGGATCACGCGCGCCTCGGTGGTGCAGATCGCCGGCGACCTCGGCTACCGGGTCGAGGAGCGCGACGTCGCCCGTGCCGAGCTCTACCTCGCCGACGAGGTTTTCCTCACCGGCACCGCGGCCGAGCTGGTCCCGGTCCGCGAGATCGACGACCACGCGATCGGCGAGCCGGGCGAGATCACGCGGGTGATCCAGGCAAAGCTCGACGACGCCCTGCACGGGCGTGCCGAGGAGTACCTGGAGTGGCTCGACTTCGTCGAGGCCCCGGCCGAGACAGACCGACCCAGTAAGGTCAGTTCCTGATGCAGCACCGTTTCGAGGCAATCGGGCGAATTACCGCAGCCGCCTAGCGGCTGGCACGGCAATGCCGTGTGCGCGGGCCGGCAGGCCCTCACCCCGATCTCTCGAATCGAAAGGCGTCAGATGGAACAGGTAAAGCTCTACGACACCACCTTGCGTGACGGCATGGGCGGCCACGGCATGTCGCTCTCGGTCGGCGAGAAGCTGAAAGTCGTCCACGTCCTCGACGCGCTCGGCGTCCACTTCGTCGAGGCCGGCTTTCCCAGCTCCAACCCGAAGGAGGCAGAGCTGTTCGAGCTGCTGGCCGAGCAGGAGCTGGAGCAGGCGACGATCGCCGCCTTCGGCATGACCCGCCGCCGCGACCGCCGCGCCGAGGACGACGAGGCGCTTGCCGTGCTCGCCTCCTGCTTCGCGCCGGTCGTCTGCCTGGTGGGAAAGAGCTGGCGCCTGCACGTCGACAAGGTGATCAAGGTCTCCGCCGAGGAGAACCTGGCGATGATCGGGGACTCGCTGGCGTTCCTCCGCGAGCAGGGGAAGCGGCCGGTCTTCGACGCCGAGCACTTCTTCGACGGGTATCGCGACGACTCCGCCTACGCGCTCGAGTGCGTGCGCGCCGCGGCCGAGGCCGGGGCGGAGAACGTGACCCTCTGCGACACGAACGGGGGCAGCCTGCCGGGGTTCGTCGCCGAGGCAACCGCGGCGGTCGTCGCCGAGCTAGCCGGCGCGGTCGAGGTCGGCATCCACACCCACGACGACGCCGAGTGCGCGGTGGCCAACTCCCTCGCCGCCGTCGAGTCGGGCGCTCGCCTGGTGCAGGGCTGCGTCAACGGCTACGGCGAGCGCTGCGGCAACGCCAACCTTGCCTCGATCCTGCCGGCGCTGCAGCTGAAGATGGGCTTCGAGGTCGTCTCCGGCGAGCAGCTCGCGAGCCTCACCCAGGCTTCGCACTACCTCGACGAGCTCTGCAACATGACGCCGAATCCCGACCGGGCCTACGTCGGCCGCAACGCCTTCGCCCACAAGGCGGGGATGCACGCCGCCGGGGTGGCGACCGACGCCAGCACCTTCGAGCATCTCGATCCCGGGCTGGTCGGCAACGAGCGTGACATCCTCGCCTCCGAGCTCTCTGGCAAGGCGACGATCCGCAGCGCCGCCGAGCACGCCGGTCTGGAGCTCGACGACGTCGCCGCCGCGCGTGCGGTGGAGCGCCTGAAGGAGAGGGAGCACGCCGGCTACCACTACGAGGCCGCACAGGCGTCGTTCGAGTTGCTGCTGCGCCGCGAGGCCGGGGCCTACGAGCCGCTCTTCGAGCTGGAGGGCTTCCGGGTGACGACCGAAAAGCGCCAGGGCGGCCGGGTCGAAACAGAGGCGACGATCAAGGTCGAGGTCGACGGCGAGCGCTACGTCGAGGTCGCCGAGGGAAACGGTCCCGTCAACGCCCTGGACAAGGCGCTGCGTGCCGCGATCGGCGCTCGCCACCCGCACCTGGCGGACATCGAGCTGACCAACTACAAGGTGCGGATCCTCGACGAGGCGCACGGCACCGGGGCGGTCACGAGGGTGCTGCTCGACTCGACCGACGGTCAGCACGAGTGGGGCACGATAGGAGTGTCGGAGAACATCATCGAGGCCTCCTGGGAGGCCCTGGTCGACTCGCTCGCCTATGCCTTCCAGCCACGCGACGGCGACGGCGACGGCGGGTAGGGTCGGGGCCGATGGCCGGAGTTCCGGACACCGAGACGATTCCGCTCGCCCGGCCCGAGATCGGCGCCCGCGAGGAGGAGCTGGTCCTGGAGGTTCTGCGCTCCGGCCAGCTCTCTCTCGGCCCGATGGGGGCTCGCTTCGAGCGTAAGTTCGCGGAGTGGCTCGGGGTCGAGGACGCGGTCGCCGTCTCCAGCGGCACGGCGGCGCTGCACCTCTGCGTCCGGGCGCTCGGGTGGGGCCCCGGGGACGAGGTCCTGACCAGCCCCTTCAGCTTCGTCGCCTCCGCCAACTGCCTGCTCTACGAGGGCGTCCGCCCGGTCTTCTGCGACGTCGACGCCGACACGCTCAACATCGATCCCGGCGCGGCAGCGGCGGCCGTCGGCGAGGGCACGGTGGGAATCCTCCCGGTCCACATCTTCGGCTACCCGGCGGCGATGGTCGAGCTGGAGGCGCTCGCCGGCAGCCGCGGGCTCGGCATCGTCGAGGACGCCTGCGAGAGCCTCGGCGCGGTCGACTCCGAGGGTCGCCGGGTCGGCACCCGCGGCAATCTCGCGACGTTCGCCTTCTACGCCAACAAGCAGTTGACGACGGGGGAGGGGGGGATGATCGTCCCGACGGATCCCGATACGGCGAGCCTGCTCCGCAGCGCGCGCAACCAGGGCCGTGAAGCGGACATGGGCTGGCTCGACCACACCCGCCTCGGCTTCAACTACCGACTCTCCGACGCCGCCGCCGCGCTCGGCGTCGCCCAGCTGGAGAAGCTCGACGCGATGATCGAGAACCGCGCCCGCGTCGCATCTCTCTATGCGGAGGGATTGGCCGGCGTCGAGGGTGTCCGAGTGCCAATCGGCGGTCGCGGCGCCGAGGTGCGCAGTTGGTTCGTCTACACGGCCCAGCTGCCGGCCGGGGCCGACCGCGACGCGGTCATCGCCGGCCTCGCCGAGCGGGGCGTCTCCAGCAAGGCCTACCTCCCCTGTATCCACCTCTTTCCCCATCTGCGTGAGCTCGGTTACGGCGAGGGGCAGTTCCCGGTCGCCGAAGGCGCCTCGGCCCGCTCGATCGCGCTGCCCTTCTTCCCGGCGATGAACGAGTCTGAGGTCGGGCGCGTGTGCGAGGCTCTCGCCCAATCGCTCTGCTGATGTCCCGCTTCCGCAAAGACCCGGACCCGCGCTTCTGGCGCATCAACCGCTCGATCGAGTTCGACTGGCGGCTGGCGCCCTACGACATCGACCAGTCGCAGGCCCATGCCCGCGGCCTGCGGGAGATCGGAGTCCTGGACGACGCCGAGCTCGAGCGGATCGACGCCGGGCTGGAGCGGGTCCGCGCCCGCATGGGAGAGCACGGCTTCGAGTTCGAGGAGGCCGACGAGGACATCCACATGGCGATCGAGCGACTGCTGGGCGATGAGATCGGCCCGCTTGCCGGCAAGCTCCATACCGGGCGCTCGCGCAACGACCAGGTCGCCACCGACGTGGCGATGGTCGTGCAGGCGCACTCGCTGCGCGCGATCGAGCTGGCCGGGGCGGCGATGGAGCGGCTGCTCGAGCTCGCCCAGCGCCACCGCGACTGGGCGATGCCCGGCTACACCCATCTGCAGCGGGCCCAGCCGGTCTACCTCGGGCACCACCTGCTCGCCTACTTCTGGATGCTCGGCCGCGACGTCCTGCGCTTCCAGTTCGCCCTCGACAGCGCCTCGGTGATGCCGCTGGGGTCCGGCGCCCTGGCCGGGGTCAACTGGGAGATCGACCGGCGAGCGGTCGCCGACGACCTCGGCTTCGAGCACGTCAGCCACAACTCGATCGACGGCTCGTCCAACCGCGACTTCGTCCTCGACTACCTCTCCGCCGCCTCGATCTGCGCGATGCACCTCTCGCGGCTCGGCTCGGAGATCGTCATCTGGAGCTCATCGGAGTTCGGCTTCTGCGAGCTCGACGAGTCCTTCTCCTCGGGCTCCAGCATCATGCCGCAGAAGAAGAACCCCGACTCGGCGGAGCTGCTGCGGGCGAAGAGCCCCCGGGTCGCGGCGAGCTACGGGGCGCTGCTCGGCACGATGCACGCGCTGCCGCTGACCTACGGCAAGGACATGCAGGAGGACAAGGAGCCCCTCTTCGACGCGATCGACACGATTGAGGCCTGCCTCGACGCCACCGAGGGAATGCTGGCGGGAATCGAGTTCGACCGCGAGCGGCTCGAGGCCGCTTCCGGCGATGAGATGCTCGCCGCCACCGAGATCGCCGACCTGCTGGTCCGCCGCGGCGTCCCCTTCCGCGAGGCCCACGGCATCGTCGGCGGCCTGGTCCGCGACGCCGTCGAGCAGGGGAAGTCGCTCTCCGAGTTGACGCCGGAGGAGCTGCGCGAGCGCTCCGAGCACCTCGACGAGTCCTTCTACGAGGTCCTGACCCGGAGCAGCTGGCTCGAGTCGAAGCGGATCGAGGGTGGTACCTCCTCGGCCTCGCTGGCCCGCCAGCTCGAGCAGGCCGCCGAGACCCTGGCCGCGGTCAAGGCGAGGGCGCTCGAAGAGCGATCCTGAGCTCGTGGGCACGTCAGCTTCGTCGAAGGATTTTCGGCCCCAGGACCACGAAAAACCTTCGACCGAGGGTTTGGGGGCCGCGTTCTTCGAGCGCTCGGTGCACGTGGTCGCCCGTGAGCTGATCGGCTGCCGGCTCTTCTACGCCGGCTGCGGGGGCGTGATCGTCGAGACCGAGAGCTATGAGCGCGACGACCCCGCCTGTCACGCCTACGTTGGACTGACCGACCGTACGGAGGTGCTCTTCGGCCCGCCGGGGCGCGCCTATGTGTACCTCTCGTACGGCATCCACTCTCTCTTCAACGTCGTGGCCGAACCCGAGGGCGAGGCGGCGGCGGTGCTCGTTCGCGCCCTCGAGCCGACCGAGGGCCTGGAGGCGATGCGCGCCCGACGGGGTGGCCGCCCCGACCGCGAGCTCTGCTCGGGGCCGGGCAAGCTGACCGAGGCCCTGGCCATCGGGCTCGGTGACAACGGCGCCGACCTGAGCGATGACCCGTTCGCGTTGCTGGGGCCCGAGCCGGGCTGGGAAGGCGAGATCCTCACCGGCCCCAGGGTGGGCATCACCAAAGCGGTAGATCGTCCCTGGCGCTTCGGCCTCGCCGACAGCCCCTATATATCTCGCCCTAGCCTGCGGTGACCCCGCCACCGGTGGCGGGAGTTGCCGGTTCGCTCGGGGCCGGAGTCGCGGGTTCGGCCGCTTCCGGCGCCGCTTCGGCGGGTTCTTCGGCTTCTTCCGGGGTTACGGGCGCCGTTTCGGTTTCGCCCGGCGAGGAGGACGGCGGCGTGTAGGGCTCGCCGGACCCCGTGTCGGGCGCTTCCTTCCCCTCGCGCTCCGCCTTGGCTTCCGCCGCCCGTTCGGCCTTGATCTCTTCCCAGGAGGAGATCACGCTCGCCCAGATCAGGGCCGGGAAGGTGCCTCCCTGCACGGGTCCGCCGTTGTAGAGGGTGGTCATCGGCGTCACCGTGTCGGCGTAGCCGACCCAGACGCAGGCGGTGACTTCTTCCGTCGCCCCGCAGAACCAGGCGTCGCCGTTTTCCTCGGTGGTCCCGGTCTTCCCCCACTGGCCGGGCGCGCCGATGTCGGCATTGACCCCGGTGCCGCTGCTGACCACCGTTTCCAGGATGCTCTTCGCTTCTTCGGCGACGCCTTCGGGAATCACCTGGGTGTGGCGCGAGTCGTTGTCGCCGTCGGGGATCGTCTTGTCGTCCTGGTCGGTGACCTGGGTGTAGGCGACGGGGCTGTTGCCGGGCCGCGGCGCCAGGCTGCCGCTGACCCGATCGCCGTCGTTGGCGAGGGTCGTGTAGGCGTAGGTCCAGCCGACCGGCGTCACGCCCGGGTCGATGCCGCCAAGCACCATCGCCGGGTTGGTCGAGATCGGGTCGTCGTAGCCCATCTTGTGGATCGTCGCGGCGATCGACCGCGTCCGGTCCTCGACCGTCTTGCCCTTCAGCCCCTCCAGGGCGAGCTGGGCGTAGACCGAGTTGTCGGAGTTGGTCGTCGCGGAGACGATGTCGCTGACGCCGGCGTAGGCGCCCTCGTCGTTGGTGACGACGAACGTTTCCTGGCCCTTCTTGCCGTAGCTGAATTCCTGGGCCGCCGATTCATAGGTGGTGTACGGGGAGATCCCCTCCTCGAGCGCGGTGAGCAGGATGAACGGCTTGATCGAGGAGCCGGGCTGGCGGTGGCCCTGGGTGGCGAGGTTGAACGGCTTGGTCTCGAAGTCAGGGCCGCCGACCATCGCCTTGATGCCGGCGTTCTTGTTTTCGATCACGACAACGGAGGCCGTCGCCGGCGAGTAGCCGAGGTAGGAGTTGACCGCTTCTTCGGCCGCTCCCTGCAGGCGCAGATCGAGGGTCGACTTGACCTTCAGCCCGCCGAAGAAGGCCTTGGCCGCGCCGTAGCGTTCGACCAGCTGCTGGCGCAGCCAGGCAGTGAAGTACGGCGCCTTGGAGTCGAGCCGGGGCGGCTCGATGTCGTCGGGCGAGGGCAGCGCCTTCTGACGGCCTTCTTCGAGCTGCTCGCGCGTGATGTAGCCCTGCTCGTACATCTTTTCGAGCACGATGTTGCGCCGTCCGAGCGAGTTTTCGGGATAGATCTTCGGGTCGTAGGCGGAGGGCGAGGCGATGATCGCCGCCAGGGTGGCCGCCTCCCAGGTCTCGAGCACCGAGGCGCAGGGCTCGCTCGCCGTCCCGCAGCCGGGGTGCGCCTCGCCGAAGTAGGTTCGTGCCGCGGCCTCGATCCCGTAGGCGCCCTCGCCGAAGTAGATCGTGTTGAGGTACTCGGTGAGGATCTTGTCCTTGCTCCAGTGGCGCTCGAGGCGGTAGGCCAGAGCCGCCTCGCGGAACTTCTGGAAGAGCGTGCGGCTGCCCTGCGCGGCGAGCGCGTTCTTGACGAACTGCTCGGTGATCGTCGAGCCGCCCTGGGCCGCGCTTTGGCTGAGGATGTCCTTGACGAGGGCGCGACCGATGCCCTGGAAGTCGACGCCGCTGTGCTCGTAGAAACGTGTGTCCTCGATCGAGACCACCGCGTTCTTGACGTTGGGAGAGATCTGCCCGGAGGTGAGCAGGATCTTGTTCTGGTCGCTGGTCAGCGTGCCGATCGGCTCTCCGGCGGCGTCGAAGACTTCGCTGTTCTTCGCCTCCTTGTACTGGGCGAAGTTGTAGATGGCCGGGAGATCCCGGGAGACAGCGGCCATCATCCCGAAGACCATCGAGACAAGCCCCAGTACGCCAAGCCCCAGCAAAACAAAGAGGATGCGTAGCTTCTTGAGGCGCGGCTTGCTGCGTTCGCCCGCCAAGAGAGTGCGGCAGTCTAGCATTGCGGCCGTGAGCGCCGAGCCGGCAAGTTCGAATTTGAAGCGCAACGCCGTCGACGTGCTGCCGGCGGGGATGCTCGAGGACCAGCTCGCCGCAGGGCGGCCTCTGCGCGTGAAGCTCGGGATCGACCCGACCACGCCCGACATCCACCTCGGGCACACCGTAGTGCTCGAGAAGCTGCGCGAGTTCCAGGAGGCGGGGCACCGGGTCGTGCTCATCGTCGGCGACTTCACCGCTCGGGTCGGCGACCCCAGTGGCCGCTCGGCCCAGCGCCCGCTGCCCACCCCCGGGGAGATCGAGGCCAACGCCGCCACCTACCAGGAGCAGGCGTTCAAGGTGCTCGACCGGGAGCGCACCGAGGTCCGCTTCAACAGCGAGTGGCTGCGGATGGCGCCCGAGGAGCTGTTGGGGCTGCTCGCCCAGACCACGGTGGCCCGTCTGATCGAGCGCGACGACTTCCAGAAGCGGCTCGCCGCCGGGGCGCCGATCGCGGCGCTAGAGCTGCTCTACCCGCTGCTGCAGGGCTACGACTCGGTGGCGGTCGAGGCCGACGTCGAGCTGGGGGGGACCGACCAGAAGTTCAACCTGCTCTTCGGCCGCGACGTCCAGTCCGCCTATGGCCAGAAGCCCCAGTCGGTCCTGACGATGCCGATCCTGGTCGGCATCGACGGCGCGCAGAAGATGAGCAAGTCGCTCGGCAACTACATCGGCGTCACCGACGAGCCCGAGGAGATGTTCGGCAAGACGATGCGGGTGCCGGACGCGGCGATGCCCGACTACTACCGCCTGGTCCTGGGATCGGAGCCGCCACAGGGCCTGGCGCCCAACGAGGCGAAGCGGGCGCTGGCCCGAGGGATCGTCGAGCGCTTCCACGACGCGGCGGCGGCGCGTGGGGCGGAGGAGCACTTCAACCGCCTCTTCGTCGAGCGCCAGGCGCCGGACGACGTCGAGGAGGCTGGGCTGGGGCCATATCTCGGCAATGGCGGCGAGACGGTCCACATGCCCCGCCTGATGAGCGATCTCTTCGGGATCAGCTCCAGCGAGGCGCGGCGGCTGATCGCGCAGGGGGGGGTCAAGCTCGACGGCGAGGCGCTCCCTTCAGGTAGCCTGGACATTCCCCAGACGGCCCTGGATGGTCGTGTCCTGCAGGTCGGCAAGCGACGCTTCCGCCGACTTCGCGCCGCCGCCTAGCGCCGGCTATGCAAATCGCCTCGGCGGCGCTATACTTCTTCGTCCCTCTGGGCAAGGCCCTGTGCCTGGCCCGTGCGTGATGAGCGGCGAGTCCCGTCGCTCTGGGGCGCAGCGGTCTTTGAAAACTGAGCAGCGTGCACCCCGCGGACATGCGTGTCCGTGGGATGTTTGAGCCCGATCCACTCGGTGCGCCAGCGCGCCGGGTGGTCTGATTTACCCGTCATGCCGGTCGCCGAGTATGTGTACCCGGCGATTTGCAATTTGCCAGGCATGACAGCTCTCTGTAAGAAGTACCTTTCACGGAGAGTTTGATCCTGGCTCAGGACGAACGCTGGCGGCGTGCTTAACACATGCAAGTGGTGCGACGAACCAGGGCTTGCCCTGGGGCAAAGCCGCGAACGGGTGAGTAACACGTGAGTAACCTGCCCCGATGACCGGGACAACCCGAGGAAACTCGGGCTAATACCGGATGTGGTGCACGGATTCAAGTCTGTGCACTAAAGGAAGCTTCGGCCTCCGCATTGGGAGGGGCTCGCGGCCCATTAGCTTGTTGGTGGGGTAACGGCCTACCAAGGCAACGATGGGTAGCTGGTCTGAGAGGACGATCAGCCACACTGGGACTGAGACACGGCCCAGACTCCTACGGGAGGCAGCAGTGGGGAATCTTGCACAATGCGCGAAAGCGTGATGCAGCAACGCCGCGTGGGGGAAGAAGGCCTTCGGGTTGTAAACCCCTTTCAGTTGGGACGAAGCTTCGCCGGTGAATAGCCGGCTGGAGTGACGGTACCTTCACAAGAAGCCCCGGCTAACTACGTGCCAGCAGCCGCGGTAATACGTAGGGGGCTAGCGTTGTCCGGAATCATTGGGCGTAAAGCGCGTGTAGGCGGT
>DASUZK010000021.1:0-2038 GCA_036376915.1 Solirubrobacterales bacterium | reverse complement strand
ATGTGGCCGAAGGCAGCGACATGCAATCTGGTGTTTGCGCGGCCGTCTAGGCCGCGCTCCTGGTTGCACCGCGCTCACGCGCGGTGCTCAATTCGTCTGGAGGACGACCAGGCTCCCCCTACCGCACGGGTTCGCGCAACTCCGCAATGTCGGCCAGTTGCTCGTCTACCCAATCGCCCGGGTTACGAGCGAAGACGAGCTCCTTGAGGTGCTGGGCGCGGATGCGACGCTCCTCCGGGTCCATGGTCAGCGCCCGGTAGATCGCGTCGGCCTGCTCCTGGATGTCGAAGGGGTTTACCGAGAGCACGCAGTCGGCCAGCTCCTCGTGGGAGCCGGTGTTCTCGGAGAGCATCAGCACGCCGTCGCGGGTGTTGACGGCCGGCGCCTCCTTGGCGACCAGGTTCATCCCGTCGAAGAGCGAGTTGACCATCAGCAGGTCGAAGTGCTTGTAGCGGGCGACCGCGTCGGGGAAGTTCTCGTAGATCTTCAGGTCGATCGGCATCCAGTCGGTGGTCCCGTGGCGGTGGTTGACGACCGCCACCAGGGCCTCGATCCGCTCCAGGTACTCGGCGTACTCGGGAACGTCTTGGCGCGAGGGCTGCAGGTGGGCGATGAAGGTCACCTGTTCGCGGAACTCGGGGTGCTGGGTGAGGAAGGTGTCGAAGGCGGTGAAGCCGCGCAGCACGTTCTTTGAGAGGTCGGCGCGGTCGACGCGGATGATCAGGTGCTTGCGGCGGCGCTCCAGCACCTCGCGCTCGGCGACGGCGACCTCCGGCGACTCGGCGACTCGGCGCAGGCGCTCGGCGTCGATCGACAGCGGATAGGCGCGGGCGGCGGTCTGGCCGCCCGCGTGGCGGATAAGCCCGAGGTCGTAGTCGACGTCGGCCTCGAGCAGTTCGTCGCAGCAGCGCAGGAAGTTGATGCAGTAGTGACCGGTGTGGAAGCCGATGATGTCGTTGGCGAGCATGCCGCGGAAGATCGCCTCGCGGATCCGTCCCGGCAGGATGCGCCAGCTGTCGGGCTGGGACCAGGGGATGTGGACGAAATGGTGTAGGAAGACGTCGGGACGCTCGGCGCGGATCATCGCGGGGGCCGTGTACAGGTGGTAGTCGTGCAGCATCACCAGCGGCCGCTCGCGACCCTCGATCTGGCCTAGCACAGCGGTCGCGATGTCCTGGTTGACCGCCTGGTAGCCGAAGTCCCAGGCGTCGAGCTCCTCCTGGCGAATGTCCGGCGCGTTGGAGAGGTCCCAGAGGTAATGCTGGATGAACCAGAGGATCGGGTTGGCGATGACGTTGTAGAAACGGTCGTAGGCCTCGGCCTCACTGCCGACCAGCAGCACTCGGTACTCGATGCCGTCGATCGAGAGCTCGACCGGGCCGCCGCGTTCCTCGGAGACGGCAACGTCCTCGTCGGTCATCGCCGAGGCGATCCAGAGCGCATCTCGGTGGGAGACGAGGCCGGAGAGGGCCGTGACCAGGCCGCCGCCGCCGCGGCGCACGGTGCGATCGCCGCGCTCGTCGAGCTCGAACTGGGCCGGGCCTCGGTTGGAGACGATTATCAGCGGGTCGCCGTCGGCCACTGTCCTCACCCTACCCCGAGGCAAGGCCACTCAGTCAATGTGGCGCAAACTCTTGGGAGCCGTCGTCTGGTGGGGCGGGCGAAGAAATTTCGGGCGGTGCTGGCAAAACCGTCGAGGGCTCGGCGGCGTAGGCGGGCGGGTCCTGTCGCGGGGTGGGGGTGTCCGGCTTGCGCTGCGCGCTGCTTCGGGCAGAGGGACGGTGCACACCTAGTTTCGAAGACCCGCCCTCAGCAGCCTCCGCGCGGAGCCGAGGACCCCCACCCCGCGCCACCCGCCCGAGGTGCGGTCGAGCTTGGGGCGGGTCAGGCAGGATCGGCGCTGTCTCCGCGGCCCGCGGCAGGCCGACGTCTGGGGGGAGCTTGGGTGGGTCGGGGGGCCTCAGCAATGTGGGACCGAGCCGGAAGACCACAAGCACGAGAGCAAAAGCGAGCGCGCCTGCCCCCGCTTGCGACCAAC
>DASUZK010000020.1:0-16731 GCA_036376915.1 Solirubrobacterales bacterium | reverse complement strand
GCCCACGTCGCGCAGGACCCGGCCGTCAACGCCGCCCGCGGCGCACTGACCCCGACGGCCAGCCCCTCGGAACGGGATTCGGCCCCGCTAGAGCGGATTGCGGGTTACAGGGCACCGCTGATTCCCCGCCTAGCACGGTCCATGGTCGATCCTACCCTGCGCGCATAGGATCGACACGCCTCCCGTGATCCAGGTCGACACAGACTCCTTCTTCGTCATCGTCACGATCGCCGCCCTGGCCGCGATCACCGTCGCCGTCGTGCCGAAGCGCTTCGCCCCACCGGTCGTCGTGGTCGAGCTGCTGATGGGGATCGTCGTCGGGCCCCAGGTGCTCGACCTGGCGACGACCGACGAGTTCATCGACTTCTTCTCCAACCTCGGCCTCGGCATGCTCTTCTTCTTCGCCGGCTACGAGATCGACTTCGAGCGGATCAAGGGCCTGCCGCTGAAGCTGGGGGCCTTGGGCTGGCTGCTCTCGATCGCGCTCGCCTACGGGATCGGCGGCGTCCTCGCCGCCGCCGGGGTCATCGTCTCCTTCCTCTACACCGGCTCGGCGATGGCGACGACGGCCATCGGCACCCTGATCCCGATCCTTCGCGACAGCGGCGAGCTGAAGACCAAGTTCGGCACCTACCTGCTGGCCGCCGGAGGAGTCGGCGAGTTCGGTCCGATTCTCCTCGTCACCCTTGTTCTTTCGACAAAGCAGCCGCTGCACGAGGCGGCGATCCTCGTCGCCTTCATCCTCCTGGCCCTGGCCCTGGCGCTGGTCTCGGTGCGACTCGCCTGGCGGGGCTGGCCGGCTCTGGAGCGCACCTTCGAGGCAAGCAGCCAGCTGGCCGTGCGGATCACCGTCGTGCTCGTCTTCGGCCTCGTCTTGCTCGCCAGCAAGCTCGGCCTCGACGTCCTGATCGGCGGCTTCGTCGCCGGCATGATCGTCCGGCTCGCCCTCAGGGGCCGCGAGCTGCAGGTCTTCGAGTCAAAGCTGACCGCGGTCGGCTTTGGCTTCTTCGTCCCCTTCTTCTTCATCACCAGCGGTATCGAGTTCGATCTCGGAGCGCTCGGCTCGGCCGAAGCCCTGCTCAAGCTGGCAATGTTCTTCGTCCTCTTCCTCATCGTCCGCGGCGCCCCCGCCCTGCTGCTCTACCGCGGCGTCCTCGCCGCCCGCGACCGGGCGGCCCTCGCCTTCTACTCGGCGACCGAGCTTCCCCTCGTCGTCGCAATCACCACTCTCGCCGTCGACGGCGACCACATGAAGGCCTCTACCGCCGCCGGCCTGGTCGGCGCCGCGATGCTCTCCACCCTCGTCTTCCCCTTCGTCGGCCTCGCCTTGCGCAAGCGCTCGGAGGCCGAACGGGGAGACGAGCCGCCCCCGGCCGCCGAGGCCCCCGCCCCGGCCTGATCCAGCCCGGCCGGCCCGCCTATGATTGACCCTCTCCCGGGCGCGTAGCTCAGCGGGAGAGCGCTCGCCTCACACGCGAGAGGTCGCTGGTTCGAACCCAGCCGCGCCCATCGGTCGAGTCCCATCGATACCGGTTACGCCCGGGCGGAAGAGTTGGGTCGGAGCCCTGGCTCCTCCCGGCGATACGCAGGCCTAAAAGCAGCTGCCCTTTTGGGAAGGATGGCGCGCGTCAGCTCGGCTGCTCCAGCACCGAGAGGATGTTCCCCGCCGGGTCCTTGAACCAAGCGACCTGGGGGCCGGGGCCGCGGGCAATGCCCTTCTCGTCCTGGTCGAAGCCGTCGTAGCGCTCGAATTCGACCCCCTTGGCGGTGAGATCGTCGACGGCGCGGTCGACGTCGTCCACTTCGAAGTTGAGGATCGTGTAGGTGGCGGGGGTGAAGTCGTCTTTGCGGTAGACCAGGGTGTCGCGGCCGCCGGCCAGCTGGATGGAGATCAACCCGAACTCCTCGCTGAGGTCGGTCGTGCCAAGTCCTAGCGTCTCGCCGTAGAACCGCTTCGCCGCCTCGATGTCGTCGACCGCAAAGCCGTTGGTTGCTTTCGTGCTCGCGAACATGTTCGCTCCTTTCCCTTTGTCCCTGTTGCCGCTACCCGGAGAGATCCGGGATATAGCGCCGCAGGTGTGCATCGATCGTCTCGCGGACCCACTGCTGGGTCGCCGGATCCGCCATGCGATAGCGGCCGAGCAGCATCTTCTGGTCGCTCAGCGGCAGCCCGGCGATCTCCCAGCTCACCGCTAGGCGCTCGAAGAGCTGCTCCGAGCGTCGGTGCCAAGCATCCTCCTGCGTGGTCGCCGCGGTCGCCGGACCCTCTTCGAGCTTGGCGACGGTCCCGGCGCTGAGGGTTTCGCGCAGGGTCAGCTTGTTCCCGTCGGCATCGACGTACTCGACGGTCGGCGCCTTGCGCCGCGGCGCTCGCTTCCTCCGCTTCGCCATCGTGCCCAGTCTCGCCCGCTCAGTAGTTGCCGCCGGGCCGGCGCCGGCTTCGCTTGCGTTCCCCAGCTCGCCGCTTCTCTTCCAGGCGCCGCTCGCGCGAGGCTCGCGTCGGCCTGGTCGGGCGGCGGCGCACCGGCTCGGCCAGGCCGGCAGCGATCTTCTCGACCAGGCGACGCAGGGCCAGCTCGCGGTTGCGCGCCTGGCCGCGCGCGTCTTGGGAGACGGCGGTGACAGTCGAGCCCGTCCGCGCGACCAAGCGCTCCTTCTGGCGCTCGTCCAAGACCCGCGAGGCCTCGACGTCGAACACCGCTTCCACCCGCGAGGCGGTCACGTTCGCGTGCTGCCCACCGGGGCCGGAGGATCTACTCGCCCGCAGCTCGATCTCGGCCAGCGGGATCGAGAGCCGCGCGTCGATTCTCAGCTCGTCGGCGATTGGGCATCGACCTTCCCGGCCAGCTCGAAGTCGGCCGCGGTGAGGCCGCCCTCTGAGTGGGTCGAGATCGTCACGGTCACCTCGTCCCAGGAGATCTTCAGATCGGGATGGTGGTTCATCCCCTCGGCCGGCTCGACCAGGCTCTCGACGAACCGCACCGAGCCGACGAAGTCGCCGCAGCCGAAGGTCTTGGCGATCGCCTCGCCGGAGCGCTCCCAGCCCTCCAAGTCGGCGAGCTTCTCCTCGATCTCGGCATCGTCCAGAAGTGCCATGCCCCTAATGCTAAGCCGACTACGGCGTGAGCACGATCTTCAGCGCCTCGCGCTGGTCGTAGAGCGCATAAGCCTCGGCGGCCTGGTCCAGCTTCATGTGGTGGGTGACCAGCGGCGAGGGGTCGAGCTTGCCAGCCTCGATCAGCGCCAGCACGCGGTCGACGTGAGCGATCACGTTGGCGAGGCCGAGACGCAGCGTCAGACCCTTGAGCCAGGCGAGGCCGAGCGGGACCTCGCCCTTGCCGGCGTAGGCGCCGATCCCCGAGACGGTGCCGGCGTCGCGGCAGAGGCTGACCGCCATCGCCAGCGGCGCCGCGGCGCCGACCGCGTCGACGACGACGTCCACCCCGCGCTTCTCGGTCGCCGCTCGCACCACGCGCTTGGGCTCCTCCTCAGTCAGGTGGACCGGCGTCGCGCCGAAATCGGCCGCCATCGCCAGCCGCTGCTCGACGGAGTCGATCGCGAAGACCTCGGTCGCCCCGCCCGCGAGCGCCGCCTGCACGGCGCACAGCCCAACCGGCCCCAGGCCCAGCACGGCCACCGTGTCGCCCGAGCGCATCCCGGCGTGAGCAACGGCGTGGTAGCCGGTCCCCATCACGTCGCCGGCGAAGAGGGCGACGTCGTCGCCCATCCCCTCCGGCACCCGCCGCAGGGTGACGTTGGCGCGCGGGACCAGGAGCTGGTCGGCCTGGGCGCCCTGGAGGTCGCCGAGGTTGGCGCCGTGGCCGAAGATCCGGCCGCGCTCGCAGCGGTGGTAGTCGCCGCGCAGGCAGGTGGCGCAGGTCGCGCAGGCGGTGTGGAAGCAGCCGAGCACGCGGTCGCCGACCGCGACCCGCTCGACGTCGGGGCCGGCGGCGAGGACCGTGCCGACGAACTCGTGCCCGATCGTGAACCCCGGCTCGACCGGGACCTGGCCGTGGAAGATGTGGAGGTCGGAGCCGCAGATGCCGCTCGCCTCGACCTGGATCAGCGCATCGTCGGCAGCCCCCAGCTCGGGAGCGGGCTTCTCCTCAACCCGAACCTCCCCGGGAGCCTGAAAAGTGACGGCGCGCATGCGCCCGAACCGTATCGCCCCCGCCGACGGGCCGATTTCCCTCCATATAAAGGGGGTTTTCGGCCCGTCGGCGGGCAGTTGGGTGGTGGTTAGGCGACGGTGGTGGTGGAGGGCTGGAAGCGGGTGCCGTTGCCGAGTGGGCTGGCGGTCTCTTCGATCCGCGCTTCCAGAGCCAGCTCCTTCTCGAAGTCGGCCGCCTCGCCGTGCTGGAAGGAGACGTCTTTGCCCTCGAGCAGCTCGACGAAGACCTCGACGAAGCGGGCGTCGAGCTGTTTGCCGGCGACCCTGCGCAGCTCCAATATCGCGTCATGGCTGGACATCGGCGTCCTGTATGAGTCGCGCGCCGTCATCACGTCGTAGGTGTCGGCGACCGAGATGATCCGGGCCAGCTCGGGAATGTCGTCCCCGGCCAGGCCGCGCGGATAGCCTTTGCCGTCGATCCGCTCGTGGTGGGCGAGGATGATCTCCGCCACCGGCCCGTAGCCGTCGAGCGAAGAGACGACGCGGGCTCCCTGCTGGGGATGGCGGCGGATCAGCATCCAGTCCTCGTCGGTGAGCGGCACGTTCGCCTTGAGGATGCGGTCGGGGAGGATGAACTTGCCGATGTCGTGCAGCAGCGCCGCGATGTGGACGAGCTCCTCCTCCTGGCGCGAGAAGCCGGCGCGCTGGGCGATCGCCCGCGAGTAGCGCGCCACGGCGGCCGAGTGCCGGGCGGTCATCTGGTCCCGCAGGTCGAGCGTGCGCAGCATCGCGCTCAACATCCCGACCTGGAAGCTGGCGAGCTGCTTGCTGCGCCGCTCCAGCTCCAGGGCGCGCTGCTGGGAGAGCAGCAGCTGGCCGAGCAGGTACTGGAAGGTGATCAGGACGACGCCGAAGAGGGCGATCGCCGAGATCCCGATCACGTGGTATATGAAGGCGACGGCGACGGCCAGCATTGCGCTCGCGAACTCGGAGGGGAGGACCGGGGGCAGGACGCGCAGCTGGCCCGAGAACCGCGTCCGCTCCACGTACGCGCGGTAGCCGGCGACGAGGACGAAGTTGATCGCGAGAGAGAATTGGAAGAGCGCGAAGACGAGCAGGTAGAAGTAGGCGTCGTCCTGGGTGAGGCCGGCGGCCTCGGTGGCGGCGTCGAAGGCGATCCCGCCGATGAGGGGGAAGAGCGCGTAGGTGAGGAGGTTGTTGAGCAGGTAGTGGCCCTCGTCGTGCCAGCGCAGCCAGCCGACCCCGATCGTGGCAATGCCGATCAGGGCGGCCGGGGTGCCTCCGAGGAAGACCATCGCCACGACCAGGGCGAGGAAGCTGCCCGAGACCTTGACCTTCGATTCGGTCGAGACGGCGGTCAGGTCGCTGAACACCGAGAAGGTGAGCAGGACGGCGAAGAGCGGCAGGTTCCAGTTGCATTCCGGCGCCCACCAGACGGCGAAGGCAGCCGTCGCCGCCAGGGCTGCGCTCATGCCTGCGAGTGCTGCGCGAGTGGGGCGATCTTCAGCCATCGGCCTCTTCGTACGGGGATGCGACAACTCGTCCGCGACCCTGGCTGGAGGATTCATGGGCGGTCGCCCATTCCCTCTGCCAGATCGTCTCGAGCCTGCCGCAGGCGGGGATTGCGTCCGATTGAAGGTAGCGGCAGGGGCCCGGGCCGGCAAGCCGGCTGGACCACCTGCAAGAGACCGGTCGCGGCGGCGATTCGGCACGAGAACGGACGAAGCCAGCTGGAGGTTCGAGCCGAGAGGCCCCGAACGATGTGCACAACCAAAAAGGGCGCCCCGCGAACGGGACGCCCTTTGAAGACTGGGCGAGCGGTAAATGCTCGCTTGAAGAAACTTAGTTACGGAAGCCCATGTTCCTATGCCCTTTCGATCGTTGAAGCCCTCAGATTGCGCATCGCGATCTGAAACTCGTCAATTGCTTGTCAGCTTTGTAGCACAGGTTCGCCGAAACTTGTGCATCTGCAGGAAATCTTGTGCATAAATGCAGTAGTTCGTGCGTCCAGCAATGCGTAATTCACCCCTAGCCGACCCCCTGAAAAGGCCGCAATTTCGGCGCTTGGCAGTGAGCTACGCGGTCAACGAGCTGGGCGACTGGATGGGCATCGTGGCCCTCTCGGTCCTGGTCTACGACCGCACGGGAAGCGCGATGGCGACGGCGGCCCTCTTCATCGGCACCCGCTTCCTCCCCGCCTTGATCGCGCCCGTCCTGGTCGCGCGGGTCGAGCAGCCGCCGCCGCGCTTCGCCCTGCCGGTCATCTATTGCGGGGAGGCGGCCGCCTTCGGCGCCCTGGCGCTCCTCGCCGGCAAGGACTTCGCCCTCGCCGGAGTGATCGTCCTGGCCGCCATCGACGGGACGCTGGCCCTCGCCGGGCGGGCGCTGACGCGGGCCGTCGTCGCGGCCCTGCTGGAGCCGGCCGGCGAGCTGCGGGCCGGCAACGCCATCCTCAACGTCGCCTTCACCGGCGGCGCCGCGCTCGGCCCCGGGCTCGCCGGCCTGATCGTCGCCGGCTTCGGCGTGCAGGCGGCCCTGCTGCTCGACGCTGCCTCCTTCTACGCGATCGCCTGGATCCTCTTCACCGCGGGGGCGCTTCCCCAGGCGGAGCCCGACCCGGGCCAGGTCCGCGAGCGCGTTCGCGCCGGCATCGCCTACATCCGCGAGCAGGCGACGCTGAGGCGGCTCCTCGTCGCCCAGGGCGCCGCCTTCGTCTTCTTCGCGGCGGTGATCCCGATCGAGGTGATCTACGCCAAGCAGACGCTCGATTCCGGCGACTCCGGCTACGGCCTGCTGCTGGCCAGCTGGGGGGTGGGAATGGTGGTCGGCAGCCTCTTCTTCGTCGCCGTGCGAAAGGCGTCGCTAACGCAGCTGCTCTTCTTCAGCACGGCGACCGTCGGCGTCGGCTACCTGGGCATCGCGGCAGCGCCGGGGCTGGCGCTCGCTTGCGCCGCCTCGGTCGTCGGCGGAGCCGGCAACGGGGTGCAGTGGGTGAGCGCGGTCAGCGGAGTGCAGGAGCTGACCAGCCAGAGCATGCAGGCGCGGGTGATGAGCGTGCTCGAGTCGGTCGGCGCCGCGATGCCCGGGGTCGGCTACCTGCTCGGCGGGCTGATCGCCAGCGGCGCCAGCCCGCGGGCGACCTTCCTGGTTGCCGGCGCCGGCGTGCTGGCGATCGCCGGCCTGGCCTTCGCGACCCTGGGTAGGAATTGGCCCGAACGCGGGGAAAAAGGGGGCGTGGATCGGCTTGGCGCCGATCCGGAGATTATGGTGGAGCTGATTCCAGTGGGAGGGAATCGCTTGCCTACCCGGTCTAAATCGGAGGTTGTGAGTTGAGAAAGCTAGGTCTCGTTTTGCTGACCCTAAGTCTTGCCGCGGGATCTGCCCTCGGCCTTGCCGCGTGCGGCGACTCGAGCGCCAAGGAAGGTGGGACGCTGACGGGCAGCTATGCCGCGTTCCCCGACTCTCTCGATCCCGCGGTCTCCTATTCGCAGGAAGGCTGGACGGCGATGTACAACACCTACCTGCCCTTGCTCACCTACGCGCACGCCAACGGCGAGGAGGGCGGCAAAGTCATCCCCGCCCTGGCTGAGAGCCTGCCCGAGATCAGCAACGACGGCAAGACATACACGCTGCAGCTGCGCAAGGGGCTCAAGTACTCCGACGGCTCAGCGGTCAAGGCCTCCGACTTTCCCAGCTCGATCGAGAGGGTGCTGGAGCTCAACTCGCCGGGCTCGGGCTTCTACACCGGCATCGTCGGCGCCGAAGAGTTCGCCGAAACCAAGGAAGGCGGCATCTCCGGCATCGAAGCGGATGACAAGACGGGCAAGATCACGATCGAGCTGACCGCGCCGAACGGCAGCTTCACCAACGTGCTGGGCATTCAGTTCGCGGCCCTCGTTCCGGGCGATACGCCGGCCAAGGACATCACGACGGACCCCGCCCCGGCAACCGGGCCCTACACGATCGTCAACCCCAAGCGGGGGCAAGGCTGGAGCTACGCTCGCAACCCGCAATGGGAGAAGACGAACGCGGAGCTGATGCCGGACCTGCCCACCGGGAACTTCGACAAGATCGACATCACGGTCGTCCGCAACGACTCGACCCAGGTCAACGAAATCGAGCAGGACGAGACCAACTGGATGGTCAATCCGCCCCCGGCGGACCTCTACGCGTCGATCAAGGACAAATACGAGGGAACCCAGTTCCGGGTTGAGCGGCCGCTCAACCTCTACTACTTCTGGATGGACACGAACCGGGCCCCGTTCGATGACGTCAAGGTGCGCCAGGCGGTCAACTACGCGATCGACAGCACCGCCCTGGAACGCATCTACGCCGGGCAGCTCGGCGCCACCCATCAGATCCTGCCGGCGGGCATGCCCGGCTACAAGGAGCTCAACCTCTATCCCCACGACATGGCCAAAGCCAAGCAGCTGCTCGAGGAAGCCAATCCCTCGGACATGGAGATCACGGTCTGGACCAACAACGAAAGCCCCAACGACGAAGCGGGCGCCTACTACCACAGCGTGCTGAAGGAACTCGGTTTCGACGCGACGCTGAAAACGGTCAACGCCGACGTCTACGTCCCCACGATCGGCAACGTCTCGACGCCCGACCTCGACACCGGCTGGATCAACTGGTTCGCCGACTACCCGAATCCGAACGGGTTCTTCGAACCGCTGCTCAACGGCGAAGGCATCACGCCGACCAACAACATCAACTTCGCCCGCATCGACGTTCCGAAGCTGAACGAGAAGATCAACGAGCTCGCCGAAGAGCCGCTGGGCCCTGACCAGGAAGCCGAATACGCGACGCTCGACCGCGAATTCATGGAGCTGGCCCCGTGGGCGCCTTACGGGACGAACACGGTGTCGACCTTCGTCGACAGCTCGATCGACCTCGACGAGGTGATCTTCAACCCGACCTTCGGGCACGACCTGACGAGCTTCGAGCTCAAGTAGCGCCGACGGCAAGCTCACAATAGAAAGAGTGGCTGCCGAGCCCAATCCCGCGCCCGGCTCCCCGGGCGCGGGCCCGTGGCGCCTGGCGCTGCGGCGCCTGCGGCGGAACCGGGTGGCGCTGGCCTTCGGTGGGCTGCTGGCCCTGATCGTCGTCTTCGTGCTGGCGGCGCCGCTCTGGGCGAACCACGTCGCCGACACCGGGCCCAACCAGACCCACACGCTGGAAAAGATCGAGGTCGACGGCGAGCGGCGTGAAGTCGTCAACGTCGAAGGCCGGCCGATCGGCCCGGCCTGGCTCGGCGCCGGCGGCAAGTTCTTCCTCGGCGCCGACGGGCGCCTCGGCCGCGACGAGATGGTGCGGCTGATGTACGGCGGGCGGGCCTCCCTCTTCGTCGGCTTCGCCTCGGCCCTTCTGGCGACGGTGCTGGCGACGATCCTCGCCCTGCTCGCCGGCTACTACCGCGGCTGGGTCGACACGGTCATCTCGCGGACGATGGACGTGATCTGGGCCTTCCCGGTGCTCCTTCTGGGCATCGCGCTCGGCATCGCCCTGGCGCTGGGCGGGCTGAAGATCGGGCCCGTGGTGATCCCCAGCGGCTCGATCTGGATCACCGTCCTGATCATCGGCGGCGTCCTCGTCCCCTACACGGCGCGACCGCTGCGCGGAACGGTGCTCGCCCTGCGCGAAAAGGAGTTCGTCGAGGCGTCGGTCGCCCAGGGAGCCGGGCCGCTGAGGGTCATGTTCGGCGAGCTGCTGCCCAACCTGGCCTCGACGATCATCGTCTTCTTCACCCTCGCCGTCGCCAACGCGATGCTCTTCGAGGCGGCCCTCTCCTTCCTCGGCGTCGGCGTGCAGCCGCCCGACACCTCCTGGGGCGCGATGGTCGGCGACGGCTTCGACCTGATCAGCAGCACGCCGCTGCTGACGATCCTTCCCGGCACGATGATCTTCCTCACCGTGCTCTCGGTCAACGTCCTCGGCGACGGCCTGCGAGACGCGCTCGACCCCCGCTCGAAGGTGCGGATCGAGGCCCACGCGGGTGTCGCCGAGCCCGAGGGCACCGCGGTCTGATGGGCGCCTTCGCGCTGAGGCGCCTGGGCGGCATGGCGGCGGTGCTGTTCGCCGTCTCGGTGCTGACCTTCCTGATCTTCAACGTGATCCCCAATTACGACCCGGCGGTGCGCATGGCCGGCAAGAGCGCCGACCCGCAGCTGGTCGCCAGCATCACCGAGGAATGGGGCTTCGACGAGTCCCTGCCCCAGCAGTACCTGACGATGATGGGCAAGGTCTTCAGCGGCGACGTGATCTCCTACCAGGGGCAGGAAGACGTCGACGAGCGCATCGTCGAAGGCATCCCGGCCACCCTCTCGCTCTGCATCGGGGCCGCCGTGATCTGGATGTTCTTCGGGGTCCTCTTCGGCTACCTCTCGGCGGTGCGGGCGGGGGGATTGCTCGACAAGACGCTCACCATCCTCGCCGTCGCCGGCATCTCCGTCCCGGTCTTCTGGCTCGCCGCCGTCCTACTCAACTACCTCGCCTATGAGACCGGCCTCTTCCCCGCCCAGGGCTACGTCGAGCTGACCGAAGACCCGGTCGACTGGGCCTACCACCTGATCCTCCCCTGGATCACGGTCGCGGTCACCCTGGTCGGCCTCTACAGCCGCGTGCTGCGCTCCAACATGCTCGACGCGATGGGCGAGGACTACGTGCGCACGGCCCGCGCCAAGGGGCTGCGCGATCGGCAGGTGATGAGTCGCCACGTGCTGCGCAACTCGCTGATCGGGATCGTCACCCTCTTCGGCCTCGACTTCGGCGCCATGATCGGCGGCTCGGCGATCCTCACCGAAGCGATCTTCAACCTCAACGGCGTCGGCCTGTACCTCTACGAATCGATCGAAAACCTCGACCTGCCGCCGATCATGGCGATCGTCCTCTTCGGCGCCTTCTTCGTCGTCCTCTTCAACGCCCTGGTCGACATCGCCTACGCCTACCTCGACCCGCGGGTCAAGCTGGGAAGCGAGGCGCGATGACGTTCCGGTGCGCCTTTCCCCCGATATGCGTGGATAAAGCGCACCGGAAGGGTGGGCTGCTATGAGCGAGGGGCCGTTGATCTCGGTGCGGGACCTGCGGGTCGGCTTCGCCACCGAGGGTGGGCTGGTGCAAGCGGTCGACGGCGTCTCCTTCGACCTCGCCCCCGGCGAGGTGCTGGCGATCGTCGGCGAGTCGGGCTCGGGCAAGAGCGTCACCGCGCAGACGATCGTCGGCCTCACCCGCTCGCACAACGCCCGGATCGAGGGCTCGGTGCGACTCGGCGCGGAGGACCTGGTAGCGGCGAGCGAGGGCGAGCTGCAGCGGGTTCGCGGCGAGCGCATCGGCATGGTCTTCCAGGACCCGATGACCTCCTTCAACCCGGTCTACCGGATCGGTGCCCAGATCGCCGAGGCGATCCGGGCCCACCGCCCCGCGGTCGGCAAGGGCGAGGCGCGCGAGCAGGCGATCGAGCTGCTCGACTCGGTCGGCATCCCCGAGGCGGCGAGGCGGGTGGACGACTACCCGCACCAGTTCTCCGGCGGCATGCGCCAGCGGGCGATGATCGCGATGGCGCTCGCCCTGGAGCCCGAGGTGCTGATCGCCGACGAGCCGACGACGGCGCTCGACGTCACCGTGCAGGCGCAGATCCTCGCCCTGCTGGAGCGGATCAACCGCGAACGGGGGCTGGCGACGATCCTGATCACCCACGACCTCGGGGTCGTCGCCGAGGTCGCCGACCGGGTGCTGGTGATGCACGAGGGGCGGATAGTCGAGCGCGGCTCGCTCGACGAGGTCTTCTACTCGCCCAAGGACCCCTACACGCGCAGCCTGCTCGGCGCCGTGGTGCGGATCGACGGCGCCGCGCCGCTGCGGCCGCCGCGCACGAGCGAGCCGCTGCTCGAGATCGACGGCCTGGTCAAGCACTACCCGGTGCGGCGCGGGCTCCTGCGTCGCGAGGTCGACCAGGTGCGCGCGGTCGACGGCGTCAGCTTCACCCTGCGCCAGGGCGAAACGCTCGGCCTGGTCGGGGAGTCCGGCTGCGGCAAGTCGACGCTCTGCCGGGCCGCCCTGCAGCTGATCGAGCCGACCTCGGGCTCGGTCCGCTTCGAGGGTCGCGAGATCGCCGGCCTCTCGCGGCGCGAGATGCGGCCGCTGCGGCGCGAGATGCAGATCGTCTTCCAGGACCCCTACGCCTCGCTCAACCCGCGCAAGCGGATCGGCCAGATCGTCGGCGACCCGCTGAGGCTCCACGGCAGGGCGAGCGGCGGCGAGGCGCGACGGCGCGTGCTCGAGCTGCTGAAGCGAGTCGGCCTCTCCGCCGAGCACTACGACCGCTACCCGCACGAGTTCTCCGGCGGGCAGCGGCAGCGGATCGGGATCGCGCGGGCGCTGGCGCTGCGCCCGAAGCTGATCATCGCCGACGAGCCGGTCTCCGCCCTCGACGTCTCGATCCGTGCCCAGATCCTCGAGCTGCTCGCCGAGCTGCAGGAGGACTTCGGCCTCACCTACCTCTTCGTCGCCCACGACATCGGCGTCGTCCGCCACGTCTCCGACCGGATCGCGGTGATGAGCGAGGGGCGGATCGTCGAGGAGGGCCCCGCCGACCGGGTCTGCGAGCAGCCCTCGGACCCCTTCACCCGCAAGCTGCTCGCCGCGGTGCCGATCCCCGACCCGCGCCAGGCGCGGGCACGTCGGCAGGCAGCCGGCCTCGCCTGAAGCGGCAGCCCGGCAAACTGTCGGGCACGTGACCCTCCCGCTCGCCCCCCCGATCAAGCCGCAGCTCGCGCTGACCCGCAAGGAGCTTCCCCTGGGCGAGGAGTGGGCCTACGAGCAGAAGCTCGACGGCTTCCGC
This sequence comes from Solirubrobacterales bacterium, assembly GCA_036376915.1. Taxonomy (GTDB): domain Bacteria; phylum Actinomycetota; class Thermoleophilia; order Solirubrobacterales; family 70-9; genus VRUE01. Next base: position 3,757 of record DASUZK010000020.1, on the reverse strand, counting down.
GCGATCGTCTTCGTCGACGGCGGCGAGGGCGCCTACGTCCAGTCGCGCGGCGGCAAAGCGCTGTCGCGCTACTTCCCCGAGCTGAGCTTCCCAGCCGGCCGTTACGTGCTCGACGGCGAGCTGGTGATCCGCGACGCCGAGGGCAACCTCGAGTTCGACGCGCTGCAGAGCCGCATCCACCCAGCGGAGTCGCGGATAGCCCTGCTGTCCAGGGAGATCCCGGTCGACTACGTCGCCTTCGACCTCCTGGCCGAGGGCGACGAGTCGCTGCTGGAAACGCCCTTCGACCAGCGACGCGAGCGCCTGGACGCGCTGGCCGCGCGCAGCGGGATCGAGACCAGCGTGCTCAGCGCCGACCCGGCGCAGGCCGAGGAGTGGTTGCGCCACACCGAGGGGACGATGGCGAAGCAGCTCGACGCCCCCTACGTCCCCGGCAAGCGCAAGGGGATGGCCAAGGTCAAGCGCGAGCGCGAGATCGACTGCGTCGTGATGGGCTGGCGCCCGGGCAAGGAGGAGGGAACCGTCGGCTCCCTGATCCTCGGCCTCTACGACGGCGAGGAGCTGCGCTCGGTCGGCCACATCTCCGGCTTCAGCCACGAGACGAAACGCAGCCTGCGCAGCCTGCTCGAGCCGCTGGAGACGGGAGACAGCGGCACCGCCGAGCCGAGCCGCTGGACCGGCGGGCGGGACCTGGAGTGGGTCGCCCTGCGCCCCGAGCTGGTGATCGAAGTCGGCTACGACCACGCAGCGGCAGGGCGCATCCGCCACGGCGCGCGCTTCCGGCGGTTCCGGGATGACAAGGATCCGGGGGAGTGCCGGTTCGAGCAGCTGGACGAGGGTTAAGCGGGAGGGCGGCCTCTGCGGCGAACCCGTTCGTCGCGCACACTCAGCCCAAAGAAGACACCAATGCTTATGGCGAACATCGCCAGGCCCAACGCGGTGATCGCTGCTTCGCTGTGTCGAGCAGGAAAAAAGCCAACGACCAGCACGGCGACACCGATGGCCAGGCCAATGTTCGCGTTTCGGAAGAGCCTTCTCAGTTCTCGATCAGACAAAACGTTTCATCAGTGTATCGATTGCCAGTGAAGCTGCCGCCGCCAGACCGCCCACATAGCCGCCGATCAGTGCCCACCCTTCTGAACGCCTGCGCGAGCCGGTCCAGATAAAGGCTCCGAGTCCCACGGCGAAACTCCCGACGACAAGGCCCGAGCCAATCGAGGTGGCGATTTTCCTCAAAAGCCCCTGTCAGAGGACCGCTCAGAAGAGGGTGTCCTGCGAAGGAGGGACGGCAGCCCTCTCGCCTGACAAGTCGCGGTCGGAGGGGCCGCGACTTTGAGCATCCGCCAGTTGAGAGGGCTGCCCTTCCCCCTTCGCCCGCCTTGTGCTTTGGCCCCAGCCGCGGACAGCCTGTGTCGCTTGTTGGCGCTGCCCCGGGCGCATGTACGCCCTGCCACGGTAGAGCCGCTCGTAGCGGGACAGCAGGTCGGGGCGTTTGGCCCGCAGCCAGGCGAAGAAGACGTCCTTGACCTCGTCTCTCAGGTGGAGAGCTACGCCGCCGAGAAACGTGGCGCCGGCCTCCCTGGCTCTGTCAACGATCGGCTGGACCTGGTCAGGAGAGTCGTTGATGCCCGGCATCAGGGGGGCGATGAGGACGCCGGAGTCGATGCCGCGGCTGCGCAGCTCGGCGACGGCGTCGAGGCGGGCGGAGGGGCTTGGGGTGTGGGGCTCGGTCGCGCGCCAGGCCTCCTCGTCGAGAGTGGGGACGGAGAGGTTGACCGAGACCGGCAGCCGCTCCGCCATTCGCTCGTAGATCTCGACGTCGCGCATCGCCAGCGGCGACTTGGTCAGAACCGAGACGGGGGTGTTCGCCTCCTCCAGCGCCTCGAGGATCGCCGGCATCATCCGGTAGCGGCTCTCGACCCACTGGTAGGGGTCGGTGTTCGTCCCCAGCGCCACCAGCTCGCGCTTCCAGCTGTCCCGGGCCAACTCCCCCCGCAGCAGCTCCGGCACGTTGACCTTGACCACGATCTCCCGCTCGAAGTCCCGCCCGGCGTTCAGGTCGAGGTATTTGTGGGTGCGACGAGCGAAGCAGAAAACGCAGGCATGGGTGCATCCCCGGTAAGGGTTGATCGTCCAGCCAAACCCGTATCGCCCTCCCGGAACCCGATTCAGCGCCGAACGCGCCCGCACCTCGTGGAAGTTGATCCCCATCGCCTCCGGTGCGTCAAACGTCCGCACCACCGTGCCGTCGCCGATCCCCGGAAGCCTCAAATCCCTCTCCGTCTTAAGCTCATCCCACCTCATACGAACATATGTTCGCATACGGCCTCGTCGGAGCCCGGGAGGCCCTTCCCAAAACACTCCAGCGAGGCTCCTGCCGAGCGTTTTGGGAAGGGCCTCCCGGGCTCCCACCCACCGCTAGCTCTCGGGGAGCTTGCCTTCGAGCACGTAGCGCAGTACGTCGACGACCTGCTCGGCTGTGCGGGCGGTCGCCTGCGCTGCGCGGTCGACCTCCTTCAGGGCGTGGTCCAGCTCGGTGTCGTGCAGGGTGACGATCGGCTTGCCGAGGGCGGCGGCATAGCCGGCGTCGAAAGCGGCGTTCCACTGGCGGTACTTGTCGCCGAAGCGGACGACGACCACGTCGGCGGCGCGGATCAGGGTCTGGGTGCGGATCGCGTTGACGCCAGCGCCGATGTGGTCGCGCCAGAACGGCGCCTCCTCCTCGTCCAGCGTCCCCGTGCCGGCGTCGTCGGAGGCGGCGTGGTCGGTGACCGGCGCCGAGAGCTCGACCGGCAGGCCGGCCTCCCGCACCCCCGCCTCGATCCGCTCGCGCCAGTCGGAGTGGATCTCGCCGGAGAGGTAGACGCTCCAGGTGCGCTCGCCCATCGCCGGATCGTATGAGATAAAACATGTCGGCATGAAACGGATTTCCTGTGCAATCGTCGTGCTCTGCGCGCTTGTCGTCCCGGCCTCCCCGGCCACGGCCGCCGCGCCCGTCCCCTACGTCGCCCTCGGCGACTCCTACTCCAGCGGCGAGGGGAACGGGCCCTTCGACGGACCCTGCCACCGCGCCCTGGCCGGCGCCTCCGCCTACCCGCGGATGCTGCCCAGCCTGGTCGGCTACCTCGCCCAACCCTCCTTCCACGCCTGCACCGGAGCGACGATCGCCGACGTGCTGGCGCGCCCCCAGCCCAGACGTGGCAACCAGCGCATCCAACTCGAGTACGTGGATCCCTCGACCAGGCTGGTGACGCTGACCATCGGCGGCAACGACCTCGGCTTCGAGGACATCGTCAAGCAGTGCCTGCTGCCGGGGAACTGCTCGAAATGGAAGCTTGCCGAGAGGGTCGAGGCAGGACTGCAGACGATCAAGCCGCATCTGGTCGACGCCTACACCCAAGTCCGCAGCCACATGGACTCCGGCGGCCAGCTCCTCGTCGCCGGCTACCCGCGCCTCTTCGTCTCCGAGGATGCGGACTGCAAGCTCTTCATCTCGGACACCGAGGCAAAATGGATGAACTCGCTCGTGATCCGGGGAAACCGCAGGATCGCCGAGGCGGCTCGCGCCGCTCGGCGGCAGCGGGGAAACGTCTCCTACGTCGACGTGACCGAGCGCTTCGCCGGCCACGAGCTCTGCAGTGACGACCCCTGGCTATACGGCATCCACATCACCGCCGGCGACGGCATCTACAAGGGCAGCTACCACCCCCGCCCCAGCGGCCAGGCCGCATACGCCTCCGCCTTCGCAACCCTTCTG
>DASUZK010000019.1:0-14379 GCA_036376915.1 Solirubrobacterales bacterium | reverse complement strand
GAAGAGGGTGTCGCCGTGGAAGACCGGGTTGGGGTGGCTGAGGTCTTCGGTCGCCAGGTTGGCGATCGCCTTGCCGGAGACGTCGGAGACCGACATGCCGAGCGCGAGCGAGTAGACGAGCGGCCCGACGACGACGTTGCGGCCCTGCTGGGACTCCGCCGCGTAGACGTCGTTGAGATGCAGCGGGTGGTGGTTCATCGTGATCAGGCAGAAGAGGTGGTCGTCGGACTCCGTGACCGTCTTCGCGGGCCAGTGCTTGTAGACGGCGCCGACCTCGAACTCCTCCAGGTAGCGGCCGTAGGCGTGCGCCCCCGACGCCTCGCGCTCGGCCTGGTTCGTGGTCAGCTCATAGGTCTGCTCGCTCATCTCTGGGCAATCTCCTCTGCGGTTGGACGGCGCGGGATGCTACCGCGCGCTCACGTCGAGGCGGTGTCGCTGGGGTCTCGCGGTGCAGCCCGTGGGCCTCTGGGCCGGGCAGCGCCTGGTAGACGCCGAGCGTCTTCTCGAACACCGAGCGGGCCCTAAGCAGGAGAGGTCAAAAAGGAGGGCGCCGAAGCGCCCTCCTCACACCACTCGCCTCACCTGTCTAGTCGTCTAGTCGCGGTCATCGCGGTCGGCGTCGTAAGGCTCGCGTGAGCCGGACTTCGCCAAGCCGCGGCTGATCATGTACCCGACGGCGACGATGGCGACGTAGAGCCATGCCTGCCTGGCGATGAACTCATCGGTGCCGCTGGTGTCGCCGCCCTTGATCGCGGCGGCGGCGACGAGGATGCCGACGATCACAGCCACCATCGCCCAAAACTCGGTCGTCTTGAACGCCTGTTTCGTCTCGGTGGCGAGACGGCGGACTACGCCGCGCCCTCCGGAGCGGTCGGCTGCGCCCGCGCCTGGGGCGCGAGTCGTTGCTGACTCCATGTTGATGTCCTCCTATGGATTGGCTTGTTCCAAACTCGGCCACGCCCGTCCTGGGACGAGACGGCGCAGCTTGGTTCAGGATCAGGCCCCAGCGAGGCTCCCCATGACTTGGTTGACGCTGGTGATCCAACCGGAGCCACCCTTCGACTACCCGAGCTTCGAGCGGGGAAACCGCCACTCCTCCATCTGACCCCCGGAAGAAGCCCCTGCACAGCGGGGCTTCTGCTTCAGGGCATCTTCAATCGCGCCTGAAAGTGCTTGGGAGCTGACCAGCGATTCCCTTGTGCACCAATCGAGGCTCGGAATTCACAAAGCTGCTCCCTTGCTGTTCAGGTGTCTGGGCCTTTTCGAGATTGGCGCCCTGGGGGGCGACGTAATGCGCGGAAGGGGTGGTCCGAAGACTGTGGGCTCGACCGAACTCGACCACCTCCACCGTCCGGAGAGGACCGGTCAAATCGAGGAGCCGCCCTACCTGCCCCGTGGCTCCAACAAGAATCAACCTCGTCTCAACAGCCGCAGCGCGCCTTGCTGCGTTGACGATGGCGGCCAGGCCTGCGCAGTCGATGAAGGACAGCTCCTGCAGGTCAATCGAGACGATGCTCGAATTGCCTTGGGCCTCCTTCAAAGCCTGCTCGAAGAGTGGGCGGGTTGAGATATCCAGCTCGCCCACGAGGTGGAGGCAAACTGAGCCCCAGCCGTCGGGCTTGCAGGTGCAGGCAAAGGGGGCGGGTACCCAACCGCGGACCGCGTCGGTGGGGCTGACCGAAAGTAAGGGGATCTGGGGCATCGGGACTCCTCGGCTCGAACGACTGCTGTGCCGGAAGTCAAGTAGTGCTGCCGACCTTCAGGCCGACCCCAGTGATGCCCTCCTCAAAGGAGGATAGCTCAGGGGAGATCCCTGAACATGAACAACTCGACCTCGATGTCGGGGCCGACGTGATGGTTGGAGATGAAGGCGAGGACATCGCGGCCGGAGAGGCGCTCGACCTCGGCGATGAACGTCTGCTGCATCGTGTTCTGGAAGGCGCTGCGCGTCTCCTGCACGACGGTGCTGCGCTGCAACTCGATCATCGTCTTCTCGACGTCGGTGTAGACGCCACCGAGCACACAGGCGAGAAGGTCGTCACCGAGCATCTGAGACTTGGCGGTGACCGGGGCGCGGTGGTGGTAGCGCTCATGTAGCGCGACCATCGAATCGGTCACGGCCACGAGTAGAGCGTCGCCATGGAGAGGTGAATCGGCGGTCGCCATCATGGGTTGGCCCCTTTCCTCCCTCTGGGCAGATCGCGCGCGAGGCAGAGGGAGGAGAACCCAACGAGCGGTTTGTCCAGCGTAGCGCTCTGGGCTACCATCGCGAGACGGTCGTCCCGGGGAGTTGCTGATCAAGAGCCAAGTCGACATCGAGAGCAACCAACGGCACGGCGAGGAGTTGACGGCGATCTCCGACGGCTTGGTCGCGCTGTTGAAGGAGTTCTACGGCCGCGGTCCCACCCAGGCGAAGTCCTACTACGAGGACGATCTCGTCGTCTGCGTCTTGCGCGGAGGCTTTACCCGGGTTGAGGAAACGCTGCGCGACGGCGGCCGGGGAGACGCGGTGATCGAACAGCGCATGCAGTTCCAGGAAATGATGCGCGCGCGCTTCGAAGAAGTCGTCGAAAAGGCGACCGGCCGCCACGTGATCGGCTTCATGAGCGGCAACCAGCAGGAGCCCGACATGATGTGCGAGGTCTTCATCCTCGACCCGACCGATCTCGTCGAGTAGGCCGGTTGGATCCCAGCGCCTAACGCGACGCTCGCCAACACCAGCGGCGTCGACCTCTTCGCAGTTCTTCCCGACGCAGCGCCTCGCCGATCAGCCAGAACATCGGCGGCCAGAGGCCGACGAATAGAGCCCGGCGTTCGGCGTTCCCCCGTTCGTCCTCGCCGATTGTCTTCGCGCGAATCCAGAGGGCGATGCAAAACAGGATGGAGCCGATCGAGAGCACATAGAAGTGATGACCTCGGGGCCGCAGCCTGCTCGGTTCAGGAAGTGACACAGCGACAAGTGTGACCGATCCGCATGGCCGTCCAGGCTTTGCGGGCGCCTCGGAGGGGTAGACCCGGTGCAGTGTCGCCTCCTCAATCCCCAGGCAAGCGCTGGGCCACTGCGGCCCGATGGCCGCTCGGTGTTGGGCTGGCGTCTTGGCGTTACATGTGGAGCACCACGCCTATTCATCGGTGGGAGATGAGCGGTTCCTGGACCGCCGACGCACCACCCGACCTCCCAGCTGGGACGGACCCGGGCGAGCTGCAGTGCTTCGAGCAGGGCGTGGGCACGCTGTTTCACCGGATCTATCGCACGCGGATCGTCGGCTCGACGCTGACTCCGGAGCGGCTGATGGCGCGGATGTCGGAGAACCTCGACGGCGTCGCGCCTTCGGAGTTCGCGACCTTCCAGAAGATCGAGGGTGAGAAGGGCACCCTGACCAGCGGCGACCGCTACGTGGTCCGAATGCCCGGTCCCTGGGACGGGCCCGTCCAGGTCGTGGCCGCCGATGCCACCTCGTTTCGGCTGGCGACTCTTCCCGGGCACCTCGAGGCAGGCCAGATCGAGTTCCGGGTCAGCTCGGACTACCGCTCGCTCTGGTTCGAGATCGAGTCCTGGGCCCGCAGCGGCGACCGCCTCAGCGATGCCCTCTACGCCCGTCTGCGGATCTCCAAGGAGGTCCAGCTGCACATGTGGTCCTCGGTCCTGCGCAAGATCGTCGGACTGACCCAGGGAACCATGGAGGGAGGCATCGTGATCACGACCCGCATCGTCGAGCCGAGCGCGCTTCCTGGAGGAAGCACGGACGATCGGCCCAGCCGGCGAACCGCCCCCCGTCTCACCGCCCTGGATGCGCGTCGCCTCAACTTCGACGAGGCGACGATCGAGGATCGCGCCGCCGAGAGCGGCTGGCACCTCGACGACATGGTCGAGCCGCTGCCCCACGAGTGCTCGGGACCGCCTGCCGAGGGGGAGGCTTGGGAAGTCGCAAGACGGATCATGGACAGCTACCAGCTCGCCGATCCGGGGGTCGTCACCGCCGCCTATGACGAAGCCACGCCGCTGTCGGGTCGCGACATGCTGCTGCGAATCAGGTTCATGGGATTGCGCCTGCGGGTCGGGGTGAGGATCGGCGATGTCTACGAGGAGACCCGAGATCTGGAAGGGAAGCGGGTCCATGTCTTCGGCTGGAGCTACAGCACCCTGGAAGGCCACTTCGAGCAGGGCCGGATGCACTATGAGCTCTGGAAGTGGCTCGACAGTGGCGACGTCGAGTTCCACCTGAGGGCGATCTCGCGAGCCGCCCGAACCGGTCCAGTCCTCCCCCGACTCGGGTTCAGGCTCTTCGGCCGCTCCCACCAGCTGCGCTTCTACCGGCAGGTCTGTCGCCGGATCCGGAGGTTGACGGAGGCCCAGCTCGAGACGGAGCGCGTGGCTTCGAGCTAGGAAATCGTGGAGACGTTCGCAGCGGGCTGGCCGGGTAAGCGATCTGAGCCGGACAAGGCGAACCAATCGCCGCCCATTCGGCGTCGGCTCGCACGCCTTAGGCGTACCACTCAGTGTGCCTTCTTGAGCCGGGCGCGTTCCTCGTGCCGTTCGACCACCTGTGCGATCAGCTTCTTCACGTTGGAGTCGCCGGTCGCCTTGATGTGGCCTGTCTCGTATGCCTTGCGATAGCTCTTGACCGTGCCGCTCTCGGCCAGCTCGTTGAACTGCGGCCGGTCGATCTGGACCAGGATCCGCTCGTCTTGGGAGAGGTCCTTCTTGATCACCGGGCCCGGCACCTCGACCCGGTAGAGCTGGATGTCGTGCTTTGCCTTCAGTTCAAGGCCGAAGACCAGTTTCAGCTTCTGCAGGGCAGGGACCTCGGCCTGGAAGCGCTCGACGGCGGTCTTGATCAGATCGGCTGTCGACGCCATGCGCCCGCAGTCTACCCACGGCGCTGAGCCCGGGTGCGAATGCCGCTTCGCCGCCGGCGTTGCGCCGGGCCGAAGCCCTTGGCCCAGGCGATCAGGGCTTCGACCTGGACCTCCTCGAGCCCAACCTGCGACTCGGTCGGCATCAGCAGCGTCGGCTCGTCCCGCTGCCGGGCCCAGCGGCGACAGGCATCGTCGAAGCTGTCGTCGATCCAGGCCAGCGGCCGGCCCCTCCCGTAGAGGCTCAGCGGCTCGAGCTTCCAGTCTGCGGTGCCAAAGCGAGCCTTGCCGTCGAAGCTGAGGAAGGGAAGCTCGGGCAGCCCGAGGATGTCGCAGAGGAACTCGTTCGCCTGGCTCTCCCACCCGCTCGCCCAGAGCAGGTCGAAGTGCTCGCCCAGCCGGCGCAACCGGTCGCCGACGGCGTTCGGGATGCACTGCACCCTGCCGTCGATGACCTCGAATCTCGCCTCTGAGCGATCGGGGGGCTGGTCGAATCCAAAGACCGAGATGACCCCGTCGACGTCGACCGCGAGGACCGGCCGGCCCATGTGCTCGGTGGTCAAGCGACGCCGGGCTAGATCTTGTGCCGTTGGAGGAGCTTCTTGCCGATCACCATGCGCTGGATCTCGGAGGTGCCCTCGCCGATCAGCAGCAGCGGCGCGTCGCGGTAGAGGCGCTCGATCTCGTACTCCTTCGAGTAGCCGTAGCCACCGTGGATGCGGAAGCACTCCTCGACGCACTCCTTGCCGGTCTCCGAGGCGAGCAGCTTCGCCATGCCCGCCTCGAGGTCGGAGCGCTCGCCGGCGTCCTTCATCCGCGCCGCTTTGCGGGTGACGAGGCGCGCTGCCTCGACCTTGGTCGCCATGTCAGCGAGCTTGAACTGGATCGCCTGGTGCTGGGCGATCGGCTTGCCAAAGGTCTTGCGCTCCTGGCTGTAGCGGAGCGCCAGCTCCAGGGCGCGCTGGGCGATGCCGACGCCGCGGGCGGCGACGTTGACGCGACCGACCTCCAGCGCGTCCATCATCTGCACGAAGCCCTCGCCGACACCAGCCTCCTCGCCCCCGAGCACGCGCTCGGGCGGGCAGCGGTAGCCGTCGTAGACGAGCTCGGTCGACTCGACGCCCTTGTAGCCCATCTTCTTGATCTTGGGCGGCACGTTGAGCCCCTTGAAGTCGCCCTCGTTGATTTCCTCCCAGGGCTTCTTCTCGGTGATGAAGCAGGTCATCCCCTTGTAGGCCGGCTCGGCCTTCGGGTCGGTCTTCATCAGGACGAAGACGACGCTGGAGCCGAGGCCGTTGGTGACCCACATCTTCTGGCCGTTCAGCTCCCAGTTGCCGTCCTCGCCCTTCTTCGCGGTGGCCTTGATGCCCTGCACGTCTGAGCCGACCTCGGGCTCGGAGAGCGAGAAGGCGGCGCGGATCTCACCGGTCGCCATCTTCGGCAGGAAGTACTCCTTCTGCTCGTCGGTGCCGAACTTCATCAAGAGGTAGGAGCCGATGAAGTGGGTGTTGACGACGCCCGAGATCGAGATCCAGCCGCGCGAGAGCTCTTCGACGATCATCGCGTAGGTGGTCAGGTCGAGGCCCATGCCGCCGTACTCTTCGGGAATCGTCACCCCGAAGAGGCCGAGCTCCTTCATTTCCTCGACGATCGGCTCCGGGAAGGAGTCCTCGTGGTCGTAGTGCTCGGCGTTGGGGATGATCTTCTCGTCGGCGAACTGGCGCACCATTTCGGTGATCGCCTGCTGCTCGTCGGTCTGCTCACGGAAGGCGGCGGTGTCTACGGCCATGGCTCCTAGCTTCGTGTCGGGGGCGAAGTAGATCGAAGGATATATCCGGCCGTTCTGCGGCCGCCGGTCGGTGCCTGTCCCGCTTTCTCCTCATACACCCGTCCAGGAGGCATCCAGCAGTCCGGTTGCCTGGCGAGGAAGACGCAATGTCCGCGAAGCTCTCCCTCCTCCTCGCCCTCACCATGCTCACCGTCCTGCCCGCGACGGCCGAGAGTGCCATCGGCGTGGCCCCCAACCACGTGGCCCACGCGCCGGCGCACGCCTCCACCGACGGACCTGGCCGAGGGAGATCGATCGGGCCGACCGACCCCTGCCCCGGCCAGACCGAAGCCGAGGCCTCGACGGCGGTGCAGCTGGAGGCGATGCGCTGCCTGGTCAACCTCGCCCGTCGCGATGCCGGCCTGGCCTCGCTTTCCGGCTCGGATCGGCTCGATCGGTCGGCCGACGCGAAGTCGGCGGACATCCTGCGCTGCGACGACTTCAGCCACTTCGCCTGCGGCAGGGACTTCGACTTCTGGCTGGAGAAGGTTGGCTACATCCCCGCCCGCTGCTGGCGCGTGAGCGAGAACATTGCCTGGAAGGGCGACCCCAAGACGACGGTGCGCGAGATCTTCAAGCTCCTGATCCACTCTCCCCCGCATCGAGCGAACATCCTCGGGCCCTATTCGGAGATCGGCCTGGGGCTGCGCGTCGGCAACCTGAGCGGACACGGCGCGGCCCAGGTCTGGACCCAGCACTTCGGCAGCCACTGCTGAGGGCCTATCCCGTTAGGGGTTAAGGCGGTAACACCGTCCCAGTAGCTGTGGACCGCCGTGCTCGCGACCCGGATGGTGGAAGATCCAATCGATGCACAGGTTTCTCCGCATCCTCTCCACCGCCCTGATCACCGCCGGGATCGTGCTGATGGCCGACATCGGGATCACCCTCGCCTACGAGGAGCCCCTCACCTCCATCTACGCCTCGGTGCAGCAGCGCAACGCGGAGAACGAGCTCGACGAGACCGAAGCGAGCTACCCGAGCCGAGCCGACGAGCGGGCGATCGCCCGCATTCGCAATCGCAAGCGGAAGATCGCGACCCTGGCGCGGCGCTTCGGCGCCAAGGCGGAGCCCGGCGAGGCAATCGGCCGGCTCCGTGCCCCGACCATGGGCGACCTGGACATAGTCGTCGTGCAGGGCACCGATACCGCCAGCCTGCAGAAGGGCCCGGGGCACTTCCCGGAAACGCCGTTCCCCGGCCAGGGTGGCACCGTGGCCATAGCAGGGCACCGCACCACCTACGGCGCTCCGTTCCGCGACGCCGAATCGGTCGAGCGCGGCGATCGCATGGTGCTCGAAATGCCCTACGCGAAGATCTTCTACCGGGTGCAGAAGACCGAAGTCGTCGACCCCACCGACGTTGGCGTGGTGAAGTACGTTGGCTACGAGCGCCTGGTCCTCAGCACCTGCCACCCGGTCTACAGCGCGGCGCAGCGCCTCATCGTCTTTGCCCACGCGGTGGGGGAGCGGCTTCGCCGGGGATCGCCGGCTTCGTAGTCGCGCCACCCCGCGGCGCGGTCGTCTCGGTGGAGACACCGCTGCCGCTGCCGCCGCCGCCGATGACGAAGACGACGAGGTAGGCCAGGGCAAGGCCGACGGCCACGCCCAGCACGATCCCGGCCACGAGATCCAGCTTGCCCCCCGCCGATCGCATCTCGGCCATCTAAGCTCGCGCCCGGTTCGCAGTCGCCAGCGGCACGCGTTGCAGCTTCTGCAGCCTCGACGCGATGAAGTCGGCTCGGGCATGGAAGTCGCGCAGCCGCTCGTCCTCGTCGCCGAGTTCCGGCTCCGGCGGCGGCGGGGGGCTGTTGGCAAGCATCGCGACGCTCGCTCGCTCGGCGAGCTCGGCGGCGCGCCTCGCCTGCTCGGCGGCATCGAGCGCGGCCGCGCCGACGGTGATCACAGCCGCCTCGGACGCCCGCGCGGTCGCCAGGGCCTCCTCGACCTTGAGCTCGAGCTCTCCGATCAGCGGCGGCCGGGACTGCTCGGGCAGCAGCCAGTCCTGCGTCGAGTCGGCAACCGCTCCGGCCATCGGTTCAAGGTACGGCAGCCGAGGTCAAACTCCTCTGCCCCAGGCCGGCGGCGGTCTTCTGGTTCATCTAGATTCCGGCCCGACCGGCGAACGAACGACCCGAGGAGCAGCGTGAGAAACCCCAGAGACTTCTTCCAGCCGCAGGCGATCGGCGCACCCGAGCCCCTGCGCGAGATCCCCGTGAAGCCCTCGCGGATGATCCACTTCCTCGACTTCTCCAACGAGAAGATGGTCGCCAAGGCAGCCGACATCGCGACCAAGACCGACATCCTGCTCGGCAACCTCGAGGACGCGATCCCGGTCGACCGCAAGGAGGCCGCGCGACAGGGGCTGATCCAGGCCGCCAAGGAGTCGGATTTCGGCCAAACCGCGCTCTGGACCCGTGTCAACTCGCTGGAGAGCCCCTGGGTCCTCGACGACCTGACCACACTGGTCACCGAGATCGGCGACAAGCTCGAGGTGGTGATGGTGCCCAAGGTCGAGGGCGCCTGGGACATCCACTACGTCGACCGCCTGCTCGCCCAGCTCGAGGCCAAGGCGAAGCTCGACCGACCGATCCTGATTCACGCGATCCTCGAGACGGCGCAGGGCGTCGTCAACCTCGAGGAGATCGCCGCGGCCAGCCCGCGCATGCAGGGGATGAGCTTCGGCCCGGCCGACCTCGCCGCCTCGCGGCGGATGAAGACGACCCGGGTCGGCGGAGGTCACCCCGGCTACCGCTCGATGGAGGACCCGGCCGATCCCGAGAACCCCGAGGCCGATCGCGTCACCGCCCAGCAGGACCCCTGGCACTACTCGATCGCCCGCATGGTCGACGCCTGCGCCTCGACCGGGATCCTTCCTTTCTACGGTCCCTTCGGCGACATCAAGGACACCGCCGGCTGCGAGACCCAGTTCCGCTCGGCCTTCCTGCTCGGCTGCGTCGGCGCCTGGTCGCTGCATCCGGTGCAGATCGGCATCGCCAAGCAGGTCTTCAGCCCGCCGGTCGACGAGGTCAAGTTCGCCAAGAAAGTGCTGGAGGCGATCCCCGACGGCCGCGGCGTCCACATGATCGACGGCAAGATGCAGGACGACGCCACCTGGAAGCAGTGCAAGGTCATGGTCGAGCTGGCCGAGATGCTGGCTGCCAAGGACGCGGATTTGGCTGAGGCGTACGGGCTTTAGCGCAACTGGCGCGCGGGTCCTGTCGTAGGGGAGGGGGGCGCTGCGGGCGGGCCACGGTCCGTCCTCGACCCCCCTCCCCTACGCCACCCGCGCGAGGGGCGGAAAACCGGCACGGGTGCATCGCGCGGCGCCCTTGGCAGCCCGCGACGGCTTAGCTGGGGTTAGCCGGGGTTAGCTGAGGCGTTGTTCTAGGGCTGTCAGCTGGGCTTGGAGCTGCGGGGGGAGGCGGTCGCCGAAGTTGGCCAGGTGCTCTTTGACCTGGGGGAGCTGCTCGCGGACCAGGTTCTCGTCGACGGAGAGCAGTTCTTGCATTGCTGCGTCGTCGATGGTGAGGCCCTCGGTGTTTATCGCGCCCTCTGGGGGGAGCAGGCCGATCGGCGTCTCGACCGCGTCGGCCGTGCCCTCGCAGCGGCGGAAGACCCACTCGAGCACGCGGCTGTTCTCGCCGAAGCCGGGCCAGAGGAACTTGCCCTCGGTGTCTTTGCGGAACCAGTTGACGTAGAAGATCCGCGGCAGCTGCGCGCCCTCTCGTTCGCCCGCCTTCAGCCAGTGGGCGAAGTAGTCGGCCATGTTGTAGCCGCAGAAGGGGAGCATCGCCATCGGGTCGAAGCGCAGTTCGCCGACGTTGCCGGACGCGGCGGCGGTCTTCTCCGAAGACATCGTCGCGCCGAGGAAGACGCCGTGCTCCCAGTCGAAGGCCTCGTGGACGAGGGGCACCGCGGTGGCACGCCGGCCACCGAAGAGGAAGGCGTCGATCGGCACGCCGGCCGGGTCTTCCCACTCCGGGGCGATCGTCGGGCACTGCGCCGCCGGCGTCGTGAAGCGCGCGTTCGGGTGCGAAGAGGGCGCCTCGGACTCGGGCGTCCAGTCGTTGCCGTGCCAGTCGATCAGGTGCTCGGGCGGCTCGCTGGTCATCCCCTCCCACCAGACGTCCCCGTCGTCGGTCTTGGCGCAGTTGGTGAAGATCGAGTTGCTCTCGATCGTGCGCATCGCGTTTGGGTTGGTCGCCTCGCCGGTGCCCGGCGCGACGCCGAAGAACCCCGCCTCGGGGTTGACCGCGTAGAGGCGGCCGTCCTCGCCGAACTTCATCCAGGCGATGTCGTCGCCGACCGTCTCGACCTTCCAGCCGGGGATGGTGGGGATCAGCATCGCCAGGTTGGTCTTGCCGCAGGCGGAGGGGAAGGCGCCGGTCACGTACTTGACCGCGCCCTCGGGCGAGGTCAGCTTGAGGATCAGCATGTGCTCGGCCAGCCAGCCCTCGTCGCGGGCCATCGCGGAGGCGATCCGCAGCGCAAAGCACTTCTTGCCGAGCAGCGCGTTGCCGCCGTAGCCGGAGCCGTAGGACCAGATCTCGCGCGTCTCGGGGTAGTGGACGATGTACTTGTTGTCCTCGTTGCAGGGCCAGGAGACGTCTTCGACCCCATCGACCAGGGGCATGCCGACCGAGTGCACACAGGGAACGAACTCGCCGTCCGTGCCGAGCACGTCGAGGGCGCCCTTGCCCATCCGGGTCATGATCCGCATCGAGACGGCGACGTAGGGCGAATCGGTCAGCTGCACGCCGATGTGGGCGATCGGCGAGCCGAGCGGGCCCATCGAGAAAGGTACGACGTACAGGGTCCGACCGGCCATGCAGCCCTCGAACAGGCCGTTCAGCGTCTCCCGCATCTCGGCGGGATCGCGCCAGTTGTTGGTCGGCCCGGCGTCAACCTCGCGCTTGGAGCAGATGAAGGTCCGGTCTTCGACCCGGGCGACGTCGGCGGGGTCGGAGAGAGCGAGGTAGGAGTTGGGCCGCTTGGCGTCGGAGAGGCGCTCGAAGGTGCCGGCGTCGATCAGGGCCTGGGCGAGGGAGTCGTACTCCTCCGCCGAGCCGTCGCACCAGTGAATGGCGTCGGGCTGGGTCAAATCTGCGATCTCCCCGACCCAGTCGAGGAGCTTTGCGTGCGTGGTCGGCGCGTCGGCCGTCGTCATTTGGCTCATCTACAGCACTCTACTTACCGGGCCTGAGGCCGGGGCGGGACGATAGGTCGCTTTCTGCGGGAATTTGAGTCCTGCCGCGGGCTGGCGGGTGCAGCGCCGACCGGCTCAGCGGCTACGAACGCCGAAGACGAGCGTGTAGGTGGCGGCGTCGCGGCCGCCCCCGAGCGGGTCGCCATAGGAGACGCCCACTCCGAAGTCCCGCAGGCCGGAGTCGAGGATGTTCTGCCGGTGGAGGGCGCTGCCCATCCACATCCGCATGATGCTCATCGGCGAGCCGTACTCCTGGCCTCGCCCCGCACCGATGTTCTCGGCAACGCGGAAGCTCGACATACGCCCCAGGTAGCCGGAGTGGGCCACCCTGCTGGTCGGCGTGCTGCCGCTCGGGCCATAGTGGGACAGGATGCCGCTCCTGACCATGCTGATCGAGTGGGCCTCGGCGGACTTGCGCAGCGCGAGGTTGAACTCGAGCGGCTCGATCCCGTTCCTCTCGCGGGCGGCGTTGACCAGGCAGAGGACCGAGGTGCGCAGCTGGTGCTCGGTAGCCGCGCCGGGGGGCTGGAAGACCTCGCCGCAGCGGGAGGAGCGCTCGTCGTCGCCGAATCCGGCAGCCGGCACACAGAGGCCGACCGAGGCGACCACCAGCATGGCGCAGAGAAGCTTCAGTGGGCTCATCGGACTCGCGCCTATCCGGAGGGCTGGAGGTTCGTCAGTGCCACGTCGGCATCCTCGTTGAGGATCTTGAGGGTCGCCGTTTCGCGCTTCCCGCCCGCGAAGCTCACCGCGCAATCGAATGTCGCGCCCTTCTCCACCTCGACGTCCGACGGACACTCGACCGAGGTCACCTTCTGGCCGGTGGCGCGTTCGAGGTTCTGCTCGATCGCGTCCTCTGTCTTCGCAGTGTCGATGATCGTTTCTCCGCAGCCAGACACCCCCAGCGCGAAGGCGGCGGTCAACAGCGCCAGAGCGCCGGCCCGGCGAAAAGCCGTCATCTGTCCCCCTCTGCACCGGATCTCGCGGGCAAGTATTACCAGGGCGCCTTCAGGCACGCTCAAAGACTTTAGGATCCCTACCGGATACGCCCTGGGGGTCGATCGCCCGCATCGGCGCCCGGGCCTTGAGCAGCATCTCCTGGTACTCCTCGTCGGGGTCGGACTGCATCACGATGGCGCCGCCGACCCCGATGCTGGCCGAATCGCCCTCGACGAGGATCGTCCTGATCACGACGCCGAGGTCGCAGCCCCCGCCGAGCCCGAGGTAGCCGAGCGCCCCTGAGTACACGCCGCGAGCCTCCCCCTCGAGCTCGTCGACGATCTCCATAGTGCGCTCCTTCGGCGCCCCGGTCATCGACCCAGGCGGAAAGCACGCCCTGATGCAGTCGACGGCCTCCAACCCGCCGCGAAGTTGGCCGCGAACCGTCGAGACCAGCTGGTGGACGGTCTCGTAGGTCTCGATCTGCATCAGGGCCGGGGCCTGCACCGTCCCCACCTCGCAAACCCGGCCGAGATCGTTGCGCAGCAGGTCGGCGATCATCATGTTCTCGGCCCGGCTCTTCTCGTCGAGGCGAAGCTCCTCTGCGAGGAGCGAATCCTCGGCGGGCGTCCTCCCCCGCCTGCTCGTCCCCTTGATTGGCCTGGCCTCGACTTGGCGGTCGCGCCCGATGCGAAGGAACCGCTCCGGCGAGGAGCTGAGCACGGCAAGCTCCCCGAACCGCAGGAAGGCGGAGTATGGCGCCGGGTTGAGCCGGCGCAGGCGCCGGTAGAGCTCCAGAGAATCTGCATCGGTCTCGGTCAGCACCTTGTTCGTCAGACAGACCTCATAGCTCTCCCCCTCGAGCAGGAGCCGCTTGCATTCCTTGATGTGGGCCAGATAGCGCTCCCGGTCGCGGGCGAGCTCGAACTCCGGTACATCCCAGCCCGCCACCGCATCCGGCTCCCCGATCTCCGACAGGGAGAGCAGCCGTCCCCGGGTAGCCTCGACCCAACCCTCAGCAAGCTCCTCTTCCCCTGGCCCGACAAGGCAGAGCAGGTAGGCACAGCCCTCCCCGTGGTCGAAGGCGACGATCCTGTCGGCGAAGACAAAAGCCGCATCGGGATGGGTCCAATGGTGAGCAGCCTCCCCCCCGCACTCGGCCTTCAGCTCGTATCCGAAGTAGCCAACGAATCCGCAATCGAAATCGAACGGAAGCTCCTCGCCAGCGTGGGGCAGGCGACTGATTTCCCGCTTTAGGAACTGGAAGATCGATTCCCGGTAAAGCTCAACGCGCCCCCTGCGCTCGACCCGAACCTCCCCAAGCTCAACGTCATAGGTAATCGTCGCCGCCAACGGCCCCCTCGCGTCGCCGATGAAGGAGAAACGCCCCCGCCCCCCGCTGCCTTCATTGCTGTCGAGCCAAAAGGCTGTATCGCAGTCGCCGTAGAGCTCGACGAACGCAAGCTCGGAGTCGATCTCCGCGTCGATCCGCTCCACGACGATCCGAGGCAATGGGGCGTCGGGGACACCCCCTCCCGAACACTCAAGCGCG
>DASUZK010000018.1:0-23922 GCA_036376915.1 Solirubrobacterales bacterium | reverse complement strand
CACGGCGGCCACCTCAGCCACGGGATGAAGATCAACGTTTCCGGCAAGCTCTACAACCCGGTGCCGTACCACGTGCGCCGGGACGACTTGCTCGTCGACATGGACGAGGTGGCGCAGCTCGCCGAGGAGCACAAGCCGGCGTTGATCGTCGCCGGCTGGTCCGCCTACCCACGCCAGCTCGACTTCGCCGCCTTCCGCGCGATTGCCGATTCGGTCGGGGCGAAGCTGATGGTCGACATGGCCCACTTCGCCGGTCTCGTCGCAGCCGGCGAGCACCCGAACCCGGTGCCGCACGCCGACGTGGTGACGACGACGATCCACAAGACGCTCTGCGGGCCGCGCAGCGGCATGATCCTCTGCCGCGAGGAGCACGCCAAGGCGATCGACAAAGCGGTCTTCCCGGGTCAGCAGGGCGGGCCGCTGATGCACACGATCGCCGCCAAGGCAGTCGCCCTGCGGATTGCCGCCAGCGAGCAGTTCCGCCAGCGCCAGCGACAGACGATCGCCAACGCGCAGGCCCTCGCCGCGGGCCTCGAAGCCAACGGCGTGCCCGTCTTGACCGGCGGCACCGACGTCCACTTGGTCCTGGTCGACCTGACCCCCACCGGGCTGGACGGCCAGACCGCGGAGGACCGGCTCGAGGCGGTCGGCATCACCGTCAACCGCAACGCGATTCCCTTCGACCCGCGGCCGCCGATGAACCCTTCGGGCTTGCGCATCGGCACGCCGGCGCTGACCACCCGCGGTCTGGTCGAGGACGACATGACCGAGATCGCATCCGTCATCGCCACCGCTCTCTCCGGCGAGTTCGAGACGCAACGGGGGGCGCTCGGCGAGCGCACGAAGGCGCTCATGGAGCAGTACCCCCTGTACCCCCAGCTCTCTGCTGCGGTGGCATAGCGCGCATCGTCCGGCGCCGGTGTCGGGCCTGGACGGGAAACTTGCGGGTTCGCAAATTCTCATTCAGCTCAGCTGAACGATCAATCCTCTGTGAGGATTTGCACTCATGTCGAACTACGGACTCGACAAGAGCCAGCAGCATTCAAAGCCTTGGGGTTTGCATGCCTCTGTCCTTGGCCCCGGCAAGGTGATCACCGATCCGGTCCACGGTGACGTCTATCTGTCCAAGCTCGAGGTGGCAGTGATGGACTCGCGGCCGTTCCAGCGTCTCCGGCGGGTTCGCCAGCTTGGCAATACCCACTATGTCTATCCGGGCGCGATTCATTCGCGCTTCTCCCATTCCCTCGGCGCGCTGCGCGTTGCGCAGGCGCTTCTCGACGTCGTCTGGAGCCAGAGCAGGGAACTCCACGGGGTCGAGGACGACCTGTTCGCCGAGTGGCGGAAAAGGCATGGTGACCCCGATGCAAGCGAGCGGTGGGCGGAGGCGACGGTTCTAGCCCGGCTGGGCGCCCTGCTCCACGATCTCTGCCACATTCCAGCGGGGCATACGGTCGAGGATGACCTGAGCGTCCTCGAGCCCCACGACAGCAACGAGGTCCGCTTCTCCGAGCTCTGGCAGGGACTCGCCGAAGACGTGCCACACCGGCTTGCTCAGCTCGGGGTGGGGTCCGCCGCGATCGGGCCGGTGGAGAAGGAACTGCTCAGCTCGAAAGGGGGGCTGCACCGCCAGCTGCGCCCGCTGGTCATCTCCAAGGGACGCGGGACCATGCCCCAGGGGGAGATGAAATATCCGTTCTGCGCGGATCTGGTGGGCAACACGATCTGCGCCGACCTGCTCGACTACCTCGATCGCGACCATCTCTTCACGGGCCTGCCCGAGAGCCTGGGACGTCGCTTCATCTCCGCGTTCTTCGTCACGCCGAGCGAACGCGGCCCGTTCGGTGAGCGGCTCGCCCTGAACATCCATCGCAACGGCCGCGAGCGCACGGACATCGTTTCGGAGCTGCTCAAGGCTCTGCGCTATCGCTACGAGCTCAGCGAGCGGGCGCTGGTGCACCCCGCCAAGCTGGCCGCGGACGCGATGCTCGGCGAGAGCATCGAGCGTTGGGAATGGGGCTCTGGTGGCAGGCAGCGAGGAAAGTCGCGAAAGCGAAGATCGAAGCGGTCGAAGCAAGGACCACGTTCCGCATCGAGGACGTGCCCAACTACCGCGCGGAATTGGAGAAGGAAGCCGGCAAGGGGAAGCTGGGCGACGAGGCGTGGGTGGCGACGCGCTTCGGCAAGGTGAATACCGCCGTCCAGGAGGACATGGAGAAGCGGCTGCAGGCATTCGGCGACGAGGGCGTCCTGACGTTCCTCTCCGCCCTCGACGGTGCTGGCGAAGACGCCGTCGTGCAGCCGCTGTTTTCGTCGAGCGCCGCTTTGGCCAGGGACCTGATGGACCGACGCCTGTTTCGCATGACGGACCAGGTGGGTGCCGGAGACGTATCGCCCAAGCATGTGCACGAGCGCTACGGCAATCCGTTCGAACGAGCGCGACTCGAGGCGGAAGCCCAGGAGTTCGCGGGGCTGGGAACAGAGCCCAAAGTCCTTCTCTGGATCCCGTCGCACGAGATGCGCCTGAAGCTCGCCGAGGTGCTCGTCCAGCAGGAGGCCGGCATCGCCCCGTTCGTCAACTACGAGCGCAGTCGATCTCGTCGCGGCAGCGACATCTACGACGCTCACGAACGCCTCTGGGCGGCCTACATATTTGTTCATCGCGACGTCGAGCCGGCACAGGAGAAGATGGTCGCCGCATTCCTCGGCAGCCGCATGGGTATCCGCTGGCGGCGTCATAGCTACTTCGGCGGGCGCCCAGATCAGTGGCCGCTGCGATTGGCGGTTGCGAAGGTCTTCAGGAAGAGCTTCAAGGCGCCCGTCGAGAAAGAGCTCAACAGGCGCGAAGGGCAACTCGCCAACCTCGCCGCGCGCGGACCGAAGGGGGTCAGGACGTTCGATGAGCTGTGCAGGGAAGTCGAGGCTTCGGGCCGGGTTCCCTAGGCGGGCGAGGTGACGATCGCCTGCCTGCGCTGCGCCAGGAAGAGCACGTCGGCTGTGGGCAGCCGAGCGGTGCTGGCGGTCGAGCCCGCGGCACGCTCGATCGCCTTGCGCAGGCGCGCCAGCATCTTCGCGGTGCGCCCGTTGGTTGCCGAGGTCCACTGGACCTTGATCGCGTCGTCCTGCCGCAAGAGAAGCCATGCGTCGCCTTTTTCCTGTGCAGTTGCGACGCTGCGCGTCGCCACCTCCATCGAGACGTCGAACCGACGCTGAAGCTCGACCACGCTGCGCGGACGGAACGGCACGGCGCCGGCGACCGCGGCCGGGACGAGCAGAGACCGCGCAAGCTCGTCGCAGAACACCTCCTGCTCGGGGCTGTCGTAGACGAGCCGCTCCGGCCCGGCCTCGCCGTATGAGTAGAAGAGCGTATGGGCGAGCTCGTGGCAGAGCAGAAAACGGCGCCGGTGGCGCCGCAGCGCGCTCCGGATGGACTCGTCGGCCGGCCAGCCGCGGGTTGGTTCGGGGTCGACCTCTATCTTGAATCCAGAGCGCTTCGGCACCAGCAGGGCCTGGATGCCGCCGCCGCCGCCCAGCCGCCGTTCTTCCACCTCGATTCCAAGGCGAGCGCAGACCTCGTCGACGTCGAGACGGGCGGCAGGCTCGACGCCCCAAGCCCGGCGAGCCGCGTCCGCGATCTGCGCCGCCTCCGCCTTGGCTGGCACACGCACGAGCTGCCCCGGTTGCGGGGGGCAAAGCGAGGGGGAGTCGGGCCGGGCCATCGTTCCTAATAGAAGACCCTGGAGAAGACGGACCGGCGCCCCGCGCCTCGCCCGAAATTGGAGGGTTTCTCCTGGCTGAAGCTGTCCTGGGGGGGCGATAGCTTGAACTCATGAACTCGCCTTTGCTGGTCGAAGCTTCGCCCCCCTTGCTCGAGCATCACCCGCTGGGGGCATCCACCGGCTACATGGCCGATCTAAGGGGCGATTGGTCTCGCCTCGTCGAAGAGGCGGCTCGCCTGTCGAGCTTCGCCGTCGAGCTAGCCGCACTGGACGAGGGCGAGCTGTCCGGCCTTGTGGACTTTCTGAACGCGGCTCCGCCCCTGCCCTTTCGTTACCTGAGCGTTCACGGTCCGAGCAAGGGACGTCGGATGCTGGAGGACGTGCTGGCGGCGCGCCTGGCCGGGCTACCCGGGTTCGTCGACGCGATAGTGCTCCACCCGGATCAGATCCAGGATCCGAGCGCATACGCAGGGCTCGGCGGGCGCCTTGTGATTGAGAACATGGACGCCCGTAAGTCGACGGGGCGGCACGGGGAGGAGCTTGCCCCGCTTTTCGAGGTCCTTCCGGAAGCCGGCTTTTGCTTCGACGTCGCCCACGCCTGGAGCGTCGACCCGACGATGGCGGCGGGCGAAGAGCTTCTCGACCGCTTTGCCCCGCGGCTCCGACATGTCCATCTCAGCTCTCTCTCCGGACAGAGTGGCCACGTGCCCCTGACCGAGGAGCACGAGAAGCTCTTCGCGCCGTTGCTCTCGCGTTGCCGTGACGTTCCCTGGATTCTCGAGGCCGAGCCGCGTCTGTCCTGACATCTCCTTGAACGCTCTCGAACAACTCGCCGAGCGCAGCGAACGAGGGTTTCCAAATCTCACTGCGGCGAGGTTGAGAACCGCAGCGCGGCTCCGGGAAGCACAGGAACGGCTTGCCGAGGTTCCGGCCGACCGTGACGTGTGCGTGGCATTGTTCGGCTCCTGGGGGCGTCGGGAGCTCACCGACGGAAGCGACGACGACTGGGCTGTCGTCGTGAATGGGGGTGGACAGGTTCAAGTAGCGCCCTCCTTGGCGCAGGTGCGCACCGTGCTCGGCCGCGGAGGGCAGGCCCCGGCGGCTCAGGGAACCTTCGGAGACGTTGTTTTCTGCGATCACCTGGTCGACCGCATCGGTCTCGACGCGGACGACAACAGGAACCTGACCATGCGAATGCTGCTCCTGCTCGAGTCGGTGGCGGTGGTCAACGAGGAGGCGCATCATGCCTGCCAAAGCCGCGTGCTGGACGGCTATCTCGACTGGTCGGTCAAGGACTATCGGCCTCCCCGCTTCTTCCTCAACGACCTGGTGCGCTACTGGCGGACGATCTGCGTCGACTTCGTCGGCAAGGAGCGTGAGGGCTCCGGGCAGAAGTGGGCCATTCGCAACCTCAAGCTCGGCACCTCTCGCAAGGTCCTCTTTGCCAGCGGCTTGCTGCCGATCCTCTTCTGCCACCGGTATGCGGCAACCGACATCGGTCCGTTTCTCGGGCGCGCCCTGAGGCAGCCTGCAGTCGATCGCATCGCGTGGGCGTTCATCGAGCTTGGGGCGGTCGACGCCGGCCTGCGGGCGATCGGCGCGTACGATCGATTCCTGGGGATGATCGGGGACTATGCGGTTCGCGGCGAACTGGAGCAGCTTTCCCGCAAGGAGGCGCAGGGATCGGCAGCTTTCCAAGAGGGGCGCCGGCTCGGGGCAGAGCTGGAGCAGGGGCTGCTGGCGCTTCTCTTCGAGACCCGCCTCGAGCCTCTAGTGCGTGAATACGGGATCTTCTAGCTCCCCCGTCGCTCGGCAGTGTCGTCGTAAGCCAATATCGTCGTCCCATGGACATCTGGGTGGACATGAGCGCGCCGGCGCACGTGCTGGTGCTGCGACCGATCATCGAGCGACTGCGGGCCGGTGGGCACACGGTCCAGATCACATCGCGCGACTACGCCCAGACCCAGGCGCTGCTTGAGATCCACGGCATGGAGCACACGCCGATCGGGCGCCACGGCGGCGCCTCGCGACTGCAGAAGGGCTACCGACTGGGTGCGCGCACGGCGGCGATGGTCCGTTTCGGGCGCGAGCGCTCCTTCGACCTCGCCCTCGCGCACGGCTCCAACGACATCGCGATCGCCGCGCGCATCCTCGGCGTCCCCGAGGCGAACATGCACGACTACGAGTACGCGGTCACCCAGCACCACATCGGCTGCCGGCTCGCCCGCCGGGTGATGTTCCCGGACTCGGTGCCGGCCGAGCGCCTGCGCCGCTTCGGCGTCCGCCCGGAGAAGCTCTTTCCCTACCCGGGGCTGAAGGAGGAGTACTACCTCTACGACTTCGAGGCCGACCCGAACGCCCTCACCCGGCTCGGGGTCGACACCTCGCGCGTCGTCGTGATCGTGCGCCCGCCCCCCGACGTCTCGCTCTACCACCGCAAGTCGAACCCGCTCTTCCCCAAGGTCCTCGCCCGCCTCGGCCATGACAGCGGCGTGCACGCCGTCGTCCTGCCGCGCACCGCGGCCCAGCGCCAGCTGGTCGAGAGCCTCGAGCTACCCTCGCTGATCGTCCCGCCCGGTGCGGTCGAGGCGCAGAGCCTGGTCGCCCTCGCCGACCTCGTCGTCTCGGCGGGAGGGACGATGAACCGCGAGGCGGCGGCGCTCGGCGTCCCGGTCTACACGACCTACGGCGGCCGCCTCGGCGGCGTCGACGAAGCGTTGATCCGCTCTGGGCGCCTGCGGCCACTGACCGATCCGCGCGCGATCGAGCTCGAGAAGCGCGGGTCCGGGGCGGGCCCGACGAAGCGCGACCCGTCCGCACTGGTCGAGACCATCCTCGGTACCGTCGGAGGCTCTCATCCAGCGGAGACCTACATCGCCAACTGAACCGCTCATCGGGGACGAGGAGGCTCGAGCCGAGCTCGACCACTTCCTCGCGCTCGCCGGTGACGGGGAGTCGCGTCCCGTCGACCTCGTCCTGCGCGCCCTCGACGTCGCGATCGCCTCTCTGATCCTCGCTGTTCTCTCGCCGGTCCTGGCGCTCGTCGCGGCGACGATCGCGCTCACCTCGGGGCGGCCCGTCTTCTACCGGGGCGCCCGCGTCGGCCGCGCCGGCCAGCTCTTCCTCATGTACAAGTTCCGCACCCTGGCGCCCGACGCCGAGGAGCGGCTCGGCCCCTATCTGGGCGAGGAGCTCTCGCGCCGTACCGAGGCCGAGGTCACCCGCGTCGGCCGGGCGCTGCGCAGGACCCATCTCGACGAGGTGCCGCAGCTGTGGAACGTCCTGCGCGGCGAGATGGCCGTCGTCGGCCCGCGCCCGGTCCGGCCCGCCTTCTTCACCGAGCTCTGCGAGGAGATCCCCCAGTACTGGCAGCGGCTCGTCGTCCGTCCCGGCGTCACCGGCTTTGCCCAAACCCGGGTGACCCGCGAGGAATCGTGGGCCAACAAGCTCGCCCACGACATGGAGTACATCGCCGACCGCTCCGTCGGCCTCTACCTGCGCGTCCTCTTCGCCACGGTCGCCAAGGTGGTCGGCCGAGGCCCGGCCGTCTCCAGCCCCATCGGCTGAGAGACTGCCGCCTTGTGTGCGGCATCTGCGGGATGGTCTCCTCGGAGCACGGCGCGGCCCCCGAGGCCGAGGTCGTCGCGCGGATGAACAGCCGCCTCGTCCACCGCGGGCCCGACAGCGACGGACTGTTCGACGGGGGGGAGGCGATCCTTGCGGCCCGGCGACTCTCGATCATCGACCTCGACGGCGGCCGCCAGCCGATCGCCAACGAGGACGGCAGCGTCGTCGTCGTCCAGAACGGCGAGATCTACAACTACCGCGAGCTGCGCCGCGAGCTGGAGCGGGCCGGGCACCGCTTCGCCACCGCTTCGGACACCGAGGTCCTGGTCCACCTCTACGAGGAGCACGGCGACGGTTTCCTCGAGCGCCTGCGGGGTATGTTCGCGCTGGCGATCTGGGACTCGCGCGAGCGCCGCCTGCTGCTCGCCCGCGACCGCTTCGGGATCAAGCCGCTCTATTACCGCGTTGCCGATGGGACCCTCTCCTTCGCCTCGGAGCTCAAGGCGATGCTCGAGGTGCCTGGCTTCTCGCGCCGAATCGACCCGCGTGCCGCCTCCGCTTTCCTCGCCTTCAACTCGATCCCGGCGCCGTTGACGATCTTCGCCGAGGCACGCAAGTTGCCACCGGGGACCTCGCTCGGCTGGCGAGACGGGGAGCTGAGCGAACACCGCTACGCGCGCCCCGGTCCCCTGCCCGCCGAGCGGGTCAGGAAGGGGCCCAAGGCGGGCCTGGCCGACGAGTTGCGCGCGACGCTGCGCGATTCGGTGCGCGCTCACCTGGTCGCCGACGTCCCGGTCGGCGTGCTTCTCTCCGGTGGCGTCGACTCCGCCGGCCTGGCGGCGCTGGCGGCCGGGGAGGAAGGGCAAGGAGTGAAGACCTTCTCGATCGGCTTCGAGGAGGCGAGCTTCGACGAGCTTTCGCGCGCCCGCCTGGTCGCCGAGCGGTACGGCACCGATCACCACGAGCTGGTCCTGCGGCCCGATGCGGCCGAGCTCTTGCCCAAGCTGATCGAGGCCTTCGACGAGCCTTTTGGCGACTCTTCGGCGATCCCCACCTACCTCGTCTCGGAGTTGGCTGCCGGTGAGGTCAAGGTGGCGCTCTCGGGCGAGGGTGGCGACGAGCTCTTTGGCGGCTACTACACCTATGTCGCCGATCTGCTGGCTCCGCGCGTCGGCTGGCTCGCCCGGGTCGCCGCGCCCCTGATCGAGGCGCTGCCCAGCTCCGACGCCAAGGCCAGCTTCGACTACAAAGCGAAGCGCTTCGCCCGCGGCGCCCACCTGCAGCCGCTGGAGCGCCATCACGCCTGGAAGGAGATCTTTTCCCCAGAGCTACGCAGCACTCTGCTGCCGGGGATGGACACCGCTTGGGACCCGGTCGACCTCTACCGCGAGCGCTACGCCGAGACGGCCGGGGCCGAGCCGCTGGCTCGCTTCCAGGACGTCGACCTCGGCATCTACCTCGTCGACGACCTGCTGGTCAAGACCGACCGCTCGAGCATGGCCCACTCTCTGGAGCTGCGCGTGCCCTTCCTCGACCAGCACGTTGCCGAGTTCGCCTTCGGCCTCGCCACGCCGCTCAAGGTGCGGGGCAGGGCGACGAAGCGATTGCTGCGCAGCGCTCTTGCACCGCTGTTGCCCACGGAGATCCTGCAGGGCGCCAAGCAGGGCTTTTCGATCCCGCTGGCCGGTTGGCTGCGCGGGCCGCTGGAGTCGTTTGCGCGCGAAACGCTCTCACCAGCCACGCTCGAGCGCCAGGGCTGCCTCGACCCGGCGGCGGTGACGCCTCTGATCGATGCCCACTGTGCGGGAAAAGAGGACCTCAGCCGCCAGCTCTGGGGCCTGATGGCCTTCACACTCTGGTTCGATCGCTATGCCGTCTAGCCTCGACGCGCTGCTCGCCTTCCTCGTCGCCGGAGTCGTCGCGCTGCTGCTGGTGCCGCTCACCGACCGGCTGGCGAGCCGCGTGGGGGCGATCGACGTTCCCGGCGAGCGCTCCCTGCACGAGGCGCCGACGCCCCGACTGGGTGGCCTGGCGATCCTCGTCGCGGTCTTCGTCAGCGGCCTGATCTGGCTGCCCTGGGACGCGGAGACGCGGGCGATCCTCGCCGGCGCCGGGATCGTCGCCGTGGTCGGCTTCCTCGACGACGTCTATGACCTGAACGCCGCGGTCAAGCTCTGCGGCCAGGCGCTGGCGGTGATCGTGCCGGTGTCGGCCGGTGTCACGGTACAGAGCTTCACCTTCCCCTTCCTCGGCGCTCTCGACCCGGCTTCGGTCGACCTGGTCGGGTTGCCCTGGGGTGGCGCCGTCGACCTCGGCGAAGTCGGCACCGTTATCGGCATCGTCGCCGTGATCAACGTGATCAACCTGATCGACGGCGTCGACGGCCTGGCGGCGGGGGTCTGCCTGATCTCCAGCATCGCCCTCGCCATGATCGCGCTCTCGCTCGACCGCAATGCGGCCGGGGTGCTCGCCGCGCTCACCGCTGGCGCCTCGCTCGGCTTCCTGCGCCACGGCTATCCGCCGGCGACGACCTTCATGGGGGACACGGGCTCCAACCTGCTCGGCTACCTGCTGGGCGTCGTCGCCGTCCAGGGAGCGCTGAAGACGAATGCCGTGATCGCCCTCTTCCTGCCCCTGCTAGTGCTCACCGTGCCGATCCTCGACACCGGCTTCGTCGTCGCCAAGCGGCTCAAATACCGGCGCCCGATCTACAAAGCCGACACCTGGCACTTCCACCACCGCATGGCCAACATCGGCTTCTCGCAGAGGCGCACGCTCGCCTACCTCTACGGGTGGACGTTGGTGATGGCCGCCCTGGCCCTGGCCCTGCGCTTCGTCCCCTACAGCGACGACCACGGTAGTTTCGACGCGCTCTGGACGGCGGTGATGTTGTTGCTCGGCCTCGGTGCCCTCGCCTACAGCGTCTACCTGATCTACGTGCTGGAGATCCTCAAGCTGCGCCGCGGCCGGCGCAACCCCGAGACGGGCGAGTTCGAAGCGATAAGCCTGGAGGA
Source organism: Solirubrobacterales bacterium (assembly GCA_036376915.1). Classification (GTDB taxonomy): domain Bacteria; phylum Actinomycetota; class Thermoleophilia; order Solirubrobacterales; family 70-9; genus VRUE01. Next base: position 13,625 of record DASUZK010000018.1, on the reverse strand, counting down.
GGCCGGCGAGTAGAGGGTCGAAGACTTAGTAACAGGTTGTAACAAGCCTCACGAACTGGCTCTAGAAAGCGGATCGTCGACCCTTTCGGATATAGTCGCGAGTCCGCCCGCTCAATCATGACGGGCGACTTTTATGTCCCCTCCCAAGTACGTCGACCTCCTGGTCCTTGCCGCCTCACTCGCCGTTTTTCTGCTCGGCGGTCTGCCCATGCTCGGCTTTGCCGCCGGGGGTGGCGTCTGGCTTCTCCAGCGCGGCATCCAGGCTCTCGCCGAGCGTCGTGCCAACCGGGAGCTGGCGGCGGGGAACCGGCAGCGTGCGATGGCGACCGTCGCGGTCTCCACGCTCGGCCGCGTCGGGCTGATGGCGACCGCGGTCCTGGTCGCCGGGATCGTCGAACGGGAGGCGGGCCTCTCCTCGGCCATCCTGGTCGCGGTCCTCTTCACGGTCTCTCTCGCCGCCCAGGGCATCGCCCACCTCTTCGACGAAGAGCCGCAGGCGGGCAAGGCATGAAGACGAAAACCAAAGTCCTGATCGGGCTCGGCACCTACTTCGCGATCGCGATCCTGATGCTGCTGATCTTCGGCAGCTCCGGCAAGAACGAAGCGTTCCAGCCGCAGAACGAGTTCAAGCTCGAACCGTGGATCACGCTCGAACTGGGGGGCATCGACCTCAGCATCAACAAGGCGGTGCTCTACCTGGTGCTGGCCAGTGCCCTGACGGTCTTCACGATGGTCTGGATCTCGCGCCGGATGCAGCAGAAGCCGAACCGGGTGCAGACCGCGATCGAGGTCTCCTACGACCTGACCAAGAACAACATCACCGGCGGCAACCTCGACCCGGCCACGGCCGCGCGCTGGTTCCCCTTCCTCGCCGCGCTCTTCTTCTGGATCTGGTTCTCGAACATCATCGGCTTCCTGCCGCTGCCGACCAACACCGAGCACACCGTCGACGTCTTCGGCCTGGAGATCCCGTCGTTCGCGATCTACGCCGCCACCGCGAACCTCTCGATCCCGCTCGTCCTCACCCTGGTGGTCTGGATCTCCTACCACGTCGAAGGCGTGCGGGCAAAGGGCTTCATCCCCTACCTGGCCAGCTGGTTGCCGCCCGGCCTGGAGGAGATGAACCCGATCGCGAAGGCGTTCATCTTCGTGATCGAGGCGATCTCCCACTTCGCCCGGCTGATCTCGCTCTCGGTGCGGCTCTTCGCCAACATCCTCGCCGGCCACCTGCTGCTGCTCTTCATGGGCGGCGGGCTCGCCGTGCTGCTCGGCATCGCCGCGCTCGGTGCCCTCACCTTCCCCCTGGCTTTCTTCTTCTTCATCCTCGAGGTGGGCCTCATCGCCACCCTGCAGGCATTTATCTTCTCGACCCTCACCGCTATCTACCTCGGCGGAGCGACCTCCGCCAGCCACTGAAAAAGGAGCGCTACCTCACATGGACCTGTCCCCAGTTGTCGCCGCGATCTCCGACGAAGGGATCGAATCCGCCGGCAAGGCGATCGCCCTCGGCGTCGGTGCCGGTCTCGGCTCGATCGGCGCCGGCATCGGCATCGGCATCATCTTCGGCAAGGAGATCGAGTCCGTCGCCCGCCAGCCCGAGATGAAAGACGAGCTGCAGAGCATCCGCTGGCTCGGCTTCGCCCTGACCGAGGCCGTGGCCTTCTACACCTTCATCTTCGGCCTCATCGCCTTCTTCCTCTAGGTCGATCGCGTGGAGCTCATCGCTGAAATAGCGGCATGGCTGCCCCTCGCGGCGGAGGCCGCGCATGGGGAGGAAGAAGGCGGCAGCTTCCTGGTCTCGCCTGGCCTCGGCCTGATGATCTGGACGCTGGTCCTCTTCCTCTTCACCATGTGGGTGCTGAGCAAGGTCGCCTTCCCGAAGATCCAGGAGGCGCTCGACAGGCGCGCCAAGACGATCGCGGAGTCGATCGAGGCGGCGGAACGCCAGCGCAAGGAGTCCGACGAGCTGCTCGCCGAGTACCGAGAGCGCCTCACCGAGGCGCGCGAGCAGGCCGACGACATCATGGCCCGCGCCCGCAAGGCGGCCGAGACGGCCGAGGCCGAGGCGAAAACCGCCGGCAGGGAGAAGGGCGAGGAGCTCGTGGCCGCCGCACAGCGCGAGATCGACGCGGCGACCCGGCGCTCGCTGGAGCAGATCCGCAAGGAGGTGGCAGACCTCACCGTGCTGGCGACCGAGAAGGTCACCCGCAAGTCCCTCAGCGAGGAGGACCAGCGCCGCCTAGTCGAGGAGGCGCTCAGCGAGGTCGACTTCTCGGCCCTGTCCGGCGCGGAGGAGTCGAGGAGCTGATGTCCGAGGCAGCTCGCGTATACGCCGAGGCCCTCTTCGACGTTGCCAAGGAGAAGGGCAAGCTCGACGCGGTTCGCGACGAGCTCGCCCAGTTCGCCGAGGCGGTCGACGGCGACCGCGAGCTGCAGGTCTTCTTCTTCAGTCCCTACTTCTCCTCGGCGGAGAAGTCAGCCGGGCTGAGGCGCGCGGTTTCCGGTGCCGATCCCGAGCTGCTCAACTTCCTCGAGCTGCTGATCGAGAAGGGGCGCATGCCGGAGGTCTTCCGCATCCGCCGTGAGCTCGAAGAGCTCTGGAAGCACGAGAACAGGCGCATCGACGTGACCGTGACCAGCGCCGTCCCGCTGGACCGGGCGGTGGTCGAGAAGGTCGGCGAGGAGATCGAGCGCCAGACCGGCCAGAAGGTCGAGCTGGCCAGCCGGGTCGACGACGAGATTCTCGGTGGAATCGTCCTGCAGGTGGGCAACAAGATCCTCGACGCGAGCATCCGCGCTCGCTTGGAGAAACTTCGAAAGAGCGTCGCCCAAGCGGCGTAAGGAGGCAGAACCGCAGTGGAGATAAAGCCAGACGAGATTGCATCGATCCTCCGCGAGAGGATCGAGGGACTGGACACCGAGTCGGCCGACCTGGCCGAGGTCGGCACCGTGCTCTCGGTCGCGGACGGGATCGCCCGCATCCACGGCCTCGACAACTGCATGGCGCTCGAGATGCTCGAGCTGCCCCACGGCGTCACCGGCCTCGCCCTCAACCTCGAGGCCGACAACGTCGGCGCCGTGCTCTTCGGCGAGTGGGACAAGATCGTCGAGGGCGACACGGTCAAGCGCACCGGCCACCTGCTGCGGATCCCGGTCGGCGACGAGCTGCTGGGCCGCATGGTCGACCCACTCGGCCGCCCGCTCGACGACAAGGGCGAAGTCGCGACGACTCAGACCCGGCCCGCCGAGTTCAAAGCCCCGGGCGTCGTCCAGCGCCAGCCGGTGACCGAACCGGTGCAGACCGGCCTGATGTCGATCGACGGGATGATCCCGATCGGCCGCGGCCAGCGAGAGCTGATCATCGGCGACCGCCAGACCGGCAAGACGGCGATCGCGATCGACACGATCATCAACAACCGCGACAAGGACATGATCTGCATCTACGTCGCGATCGGCCAGAAGATGTCGACGGTCGTCCAGCTCAAGCAGGTGCTGGAGGAGAACGGCGCGATGGAGAACACGATCATCGTCGCCGCCCCCGCCGACGAGGCGGCGCCGATCAAGTTCATCGCCCCCTACGCCGGCTGCGCGATGGGCGAGCACTTCCTCTACAACGGCAAGGCGGCGCTCTGCGTCTACGACGACCTCACCAAGCACGCCTACGCCTACCGCCAGATGTCGCTGCTGCTGCGGCGCCCCCCGGGTCGCGAGGCCTACCCGGGCGACGTCTTCTACCTGCACTCGCGCCTACTCGAGCGGGCGGTGAAGCTGAACGACGACCTCGGCGGCGGCTCGCTGACGGCGCTGCCGATCATCGAGACCCAGGCCTCCGACGTCTCCGCCTACATCCCGACCAACGTGATCTCGATCACCGACGGCCAGATCTTCCTCGAGTCCGACCTCTTCTACTCGGGCGTGCGGCCGGCGATCAACGTCGGCATCTCGGTCTCCCGGGTGGGCGGCAACGCGCAGACCAAGGCGATGAAGAAGGTCGCCGGCAAGCTGCGCCTCGACCTCTCCCAGTTCCGCGACCTCGAGGCCTTCGCCCAGTTCGGCTCCGAGCTCGACCCGGAGACGCAGAAGACGCTGAATCGCGGCGAAAGGCTGGTCGAGCTGCTCAAGCAGAAAGAGCGCGAGCCGCTCGGGGTGGCCGACCAGGTCGCCGCGATCTACTCCGGCACCGGCGGCTTCCTCGACCGGATCAAGACCGAGCGGGTTGGCGAGTTCCTCGGCGACCTGAAGATCCGCCTCCACTCGGAGAAGGCCGACCTGCTGAAGCGGATCTCGGACACCGGCAAGCTGGAGGAGGACGACGAGAAGGAGCTCGGCGCCGCGATCGCCGAGTTCGTCGACGACTTCGGCGCCGACTTCGACGAGCACGGCGACCCGGTCGAGGCCGGCGAGTCCGACCGCGTCAAGTCCGAGGAGGAGCGGGCCAAGCCAGGTCGCGTCGCCGAGGCCGAGGAGACCGAGAAGGAGGCGACCCCGGCCTAGCGCCCAGCGCCGGTCCCGCCCATGGCAACCCAGAAGGACGTCAAGAATCGCATCGCGTCGATCAAGAACATCAACAAGATCACGCGGGCGATGGAGATGGTCGCCGCGGCGCGACTGCGCCGGGCCGAGCAGCGAATCGAGCAGCTGCGTCCCTACGCGCAGTCGATGCGCAAGCTCACCCGCCGTGCCGCCGAACAGGCGGGAGGGATCCCGCGCGTGCCGGTGCTGGAAGAGCGTGAGCAGGAGCGCCGCGTCGGCGTCGTCCTGATCACGGGCGACCGCGGCCTCGCCGGAGCCTTCAACACGAACATCATCCGCGACGGGCTGCGCCTGCGCAACGAGCTTCGCGACGAGAGCAAGGAGGCCGTCTTCTCGGCGGTCGGACGCAAGGGCGTCTCGGCCCTGACCTTCCGCAAAGAGGACCCGCGCACCTCCTACGTCGGCTTCACCGACCGGCCCGGCTTCGCCAACGCCCGCGAGATCGGCGAGGAGCTGACCGCGCGCTACGTCGACGAGGAGCTCGACCGGGTCGAGCTGGTCTACAACCACTACGTCTCGCCGCTTACCCAGCACGTCTGGCGGCAGACCCTGCTGCCCCTGCAGCACGCCGACGTGATCGGCGAGGGGGTCGCCGGGGAGGAAGAGGAGGGCGAGGAGACCGAGATCGAGCGGGCGCACGGCCAGTCGATCTGGGAATACGAGCCCGAGGCCGAGGAGCTGCTCGGGCAGCTGATCCCCGAGTACGTGAACATCTCGGTCTACCGGGCGCTGCTCGAGTCCGCCGCCTCCGAGCTCGGGGCGCGGATGACCGCGATGCGGAGCGCCGCCGAGAACGCGGAGGAAATGATGGGCGACCTGACCCTGGAGATGAACAGGGTCAGGCAGGCCGAGATCACGCAGGAGATCCTCGAGGTCGTCGCCGGCGCCGAGGCGCTGGGATAAGTCTTAGAACCGGAGAAAAGGAACGTATGTCTGAGAACGGAGCAAACGCAGGTCGCGTCGAGCAGGTGACGGGCGTCGTCGTCGACGCCGTCTTCCCGGACAAGCTGCCGGAGATCTACTCGGCCGTGAAGATCGAGATGAACGGCGGCGACGGGGAAACCAGCGAGCTGGTCTGCGAGGTGCAGCAGCACCTCGGCGACGACCGCGTGCGCACGGTCGCGATGGACGCCACCGACGGGCTGCAGCGCGGCGACAAGGTGATCGACACCGGCGCGCCGATCTCGGTCCCCGTCGGCGACGCGACCCTGGGCCGCATCTTCAACCTGCTCGGCGAGCCGATCGACCTCGGCGAGCCGGTCGAGGCGGAGGAGCGCTGGCCGATCCACCGCCCCGCGCCCGAAGCCTCCGAGCTCGCTCCGACCCAGGAGATCCTCGAGACCGGGATCAAGGTGATCGACCTGCTCGCGCCCTACGCCAAGGGCGGCAAGGTCGGGCTCTTCGGCGGTGCCGGCGTCGGCAAGACGGTGCTGATCCAGGAGCTGATCCGCTCGATCGGCGAGGAGCACGAAGGCCTCTCCGCCTTCTGCGGGGTCGGCGAGCGCTCGCGCGAGGGCAACGACCTCTGGCTCGAGATGAAGGAGTCCGGCGTCATCGACAAGACGATGCTCGTCTTCGGCCAGATGAACGAGCCTCCCGGAGCTCGTCTCCGCGTCGCCCTCTCGGGGCTGACGATGGCCGAATACTTCCGCGAGCAGGGCGGCCAGGACGTGCTGCTCTTCATCGACAACATCTTCCGCTTCGTCCAGGCGGGCTCGGAGGTCTCGGCCCTGCTCGGGCGCATGCCCTCCGCCGTGGGGTACCAGCCGACGCTGGAGACCGAGATGGGGGAACTGCAGGAGCGGATCACCTCGACCGAGCGCGGCTCGGTCACCTCGGTGCAGGCGATCTACGTTCCCGCCGACGACCTCACCGACCCGGCGCCGGCCTCGGTGTTCGCCCACCTCAACGCGACCACGACGCTCTCGCGGGCGATCTCCGAGAAGGGGATCTACCCCGCGGTCGACCCGCTCGACTCGACCTCGACGATCCTCAAGCCCGACGTCGTCGGCGAGGAGCACTACCGGACCGCGACCGAGGTGCAGGAGGTGCTGCAGCGCTACAAGGAGCTGCAGGACATCATCGCCATCCTCGGCATCGACGAGCTCTCCGACGAGGACAAGCAGACGGTCTCGCGCGCCCGCAAGATCGAGCGCTTCCTCTCGCAGCCGTTCTTCGTCGCCGAGCAGTTCACCGGCCGCAGCGGCGAGTACGTGCCCGTCAACGAGACGGTGCGCGGCTTCCGCGAGATCCTCGACGGCACGCACGACGACCTGCCCGAGGGCGCCTTCTACATGAAGGGCGGCATCGACCAGGTCACCGCCGACGCCGGAGCGGCCGCGGCCGCCTAGGGGGAGACGCGTGGCCGCCGAGCACATGGTCGACGTCGAGGTCCTCACCCCCGAGGGAGAGGTCTTCAGCGGCGAAGTCCGCCAGGTCTCGACCCGCACCGCGGTAGGCGAGGTCGGCATCCTCGCCAACCACGCGCCGCTGCTGGCGGCGCTGAAGCCGGCCGAGCTGCGCCTGCACGTCAGCGACTCCGAGACAAAGCGCTACGCCCAGGCGCACGGCTGGCTGCAGGTCTTCGGCAACCACGCCAAGCTGCTGGTCGAGGAGGTGCTCCCGCCCGAGGAGCTCGACACGGCGAAGCTCAAAGAGCAGCTCGCCGACGCCGAGCAGCGCCTCGCCGAGTCCGAGGACGGCAGTGGGGCTCAGGCCCGGGCGCAGAAGGATCGCGACCGGGCGGAAGCCTTCCTCGCTATCGCCGAGGGGTAGAGGGGGTCGGGTGCCCCTTCCCGGGAGGCCGTTGCGCAGCAGATCGTTTACCGAGCTTTGCCACGGGGTCACTGAGCCTCCCGGGAAGGGACACCCGACCCCCTCCGCACCCGCCGGCTGGGCATCCGACCTTGACACCACTCCAGTGTGGTCAAACTCCGATGCGCAAGCTGCGGACCCACGAAAGGCGCACCGATGAGCGACGAGCTCGTGGCGCTCGCCGAAAGGCTGATCGGGTACGAGACCTCCTCACCCGAGGCGGTGCTGGAAGCCGCCGGCTTCATCGAAGGGTGGCTGGACGCGCGCGGGATCGTGGTGGAGAGCGACGAGGTGCGCGGGTTGCCGGTGCTGCGGGCCGAGGTGGGGCCCGAGGCGGCGCCGACGGTCGTGCTGCACGGGCATATCGACGTGGTGCCGGGCCAGGCCGGCCAGTTTGACCCCCGGGTGGACGGGGATCGGCTCTATGGGCGCGGCGCCTATGACATGAAGGGGGCGCTGGCGGCGATGTTGGTGACCACCGCGGCGATGCGCGACCAGGATGCCGTGCGGGTGCGGCTGGGGATCGTCGGCGACGAGGAGTCCGAGGAGGAAGTCGACCGCGGCAGCGACCGTCTCGTCGACAGCGGCTTCACCGGGGACTTCGCGATCACCGGCGAGCCGACAGATCTGCACATCGGCGTCGAGGCCAAGGGCGTGCTGGCGCTGCGGGTGCACGTCAGCGGCGTCGCCGCCCATGGCGCCACCCCCTGGCTGGGCGACAACGCGGTCCTGAGGGCGATCGACGTTTTCCGCAGTATCGAGTCGCTACCGTTCGCCCGGCACAGCTCTGAGCTGTTCGACCGCCCCTCGATCAACCTCGGCCGGATCCTGGGTGGCGACGCGCTCAACAAGGTGCCCGACCGATGCGCGATCGACGTCGACATCCGCTACCTGCCCGACCAGGATCCCGCCGACCTGCTGGAGCAGGTCCGAGGCATCGCCGACGCCGAGGTCGAGCAGCTGTTCACACGCCCGCCGGCCGTGGTCGACCGCGACCTCGCATACGTGCGGGCGCTTCGCCACGCGGCGACCGAGCACCACGACGGCGAGCCGATGAGCGTCGGTCGCGACGGTGCCTCCGACGCCGTCTCCTTCCTACGGGTCGGCGTGCCGGCGGTGGAGTTCGGTCCCGTCGGCGCGGGCCATCACGGGCCCGAGGAGTGGGTCTCGGTCTCCTCCCTGCACACCTACCGGCAGACGCTCGACACCTTCCTGCGCTCGCTCCCTGCCCAGCTCGACGCTTGAGCCGCCGTGGCTGACGCCGGCCTCAGCAAGCCACCGCCCTCCGGCGACCACGAGCCGCCGCCGAAGCCGAAGCGCTTCTGGTGGCGCTTCACGCTCGGCTCGGTGGTGATCGTCACCGCCGTCGCCGCGGCCACCGCCGCCAGCATCCTCCTCTACGTCGGCAGCATCGCCGACGCCCTCTCGCACAACGACGTGCTGCAGAACAAAGTCCAGCGCATCCTCGCCAAGACCCAGGGCGGGGAGCCGCAGAACATCCTCATCATCGGCTCCGACAAGCGGGCCAGCGAACCGGAAGACACCGGCCGCTCCGACACGACGATCCTGCTCCGCCTCGATCCCGACAAGAACGCGATCGCGCTGATGTCGATCCCGCGCGACCTCGAGGTCGAGATACCGGGCTGGGGAACCGACAAGTTCACCTCCGCCTTTGCATATGGCGGGCCGAAGCTGACGCTTCAGGTGGTCAAGGAACTGACCGGCCTGCCGATCAACCACGTCGTCAACGTCGACTACCTCGGTTTCGTCCGCGCCGTCTACGCGATCGGCTGCGTCTACGTCGACATCGACCGCCGCTACTACCACTCCAACGCGGAATCCTCCGAAGAATACGCGGAGATCAACGTGCAGCCCGGATACCAGCTGATGTGCGGGAAGAGGGCGCTGGAGTACGTGCGCTACCGCCATACCGACACCGACATCGTCCGCGCCGCCCGCCAGCAGGACTTCCTCAGCGCCGCCCGCCAGCGGGTGCCGATCAAGGACCTGGTCCTCGGCAGCAACGAACTGATCGACGTCTTCACCCAGTACACGACCTCCGACATCAGCGACACGAAGGCGATGCTCGAGGTGCTGGAGCTGTTCATCGCCTCGCGCAACGCGACGATCAACGAGGTCGACTTCCCGGCCGAACTGGGGCCGAGCTTCGTCTATTCCTCGCCGGAGCAGATCGCCGGCGCCGTCGACAAGTTCCTCGGCATCGAAGCCAGCGGCGGGCCGCGCGGCTCGCTGGACGAGGTCGAGGGCAAGCCGAGCGGCAAGGCCAAGCAGAGAGCGGCGAAGAAGAAAAAGCCGAAGCCGAAGGTCAAGCCCAAGCCGCCCGGCGACGACGGTCTGAGCGCGGCCGGCGAAGCTGGCAAGGCGGAGGCGAAGGTGGTGGCCCGCAAGGTCAATCGCGGCTTCCCGGTCTTCTACCCGAGCCGCCTGCCTCCCGGAGCCGCCTACGAGGAAAGCAACCCCTATCTGCACATCCAGGATCCGCGCGTCTACCACTTCAAGGACACCGACGGCAACCGCCACGGTGCCTACCGGATGGTGATCACCCTGGATCTGCCCGACGGCACCCATTATTTCGGCATGCAGGGGATACAGGGCTGGAGCGATCCCCCGATCCTCGGCGGTCCGAGCATCGAGCAGGAGATCCGCGGCCGCGACTATGAGATCTTCCTCGACGGCGACAGGATCAAATTGATCGCCTGGCACCGGGGGGATAACACCTACTGGGTCTCGAACAGCCTGCTGCGGGTGCTGACCAACGACCAGATGGTGGGAATGGCACGCTCGGCGCAGGTCGTGATTCCGAACAAGAAGCCGAAGAAGGGAAGGGTGCAGCGATGACAGGGGACAAAGAGCCGGTCGGAGTGATTGGAGTCGGCTGGGTCGGTCTGGTGACGGCCGCCTGCTTCGCCGACCTCGGTCATCCCGTGGTCGCGCGCGACATCCTGCCCGAGAAGGTCGAGGCCCTCTCGCGCGGCGAGACGACGATCCACGAGCCCGGCCTCGGCGAGCTACTGGAGCGCAACGCCGAGCGGCTGACTTTCACCACCGAGATGGCGCGGGTGCTCGAGTCGGCGCGGCTGCTCTTCGTCTGCGTGGATACGCCGCCGACCCCCTCCGGCGACGCCGACCTCTCTCGGGTGCGCTCGGTCGTCGAGGAGCTGGGTGCCGGCGGCGAGCACGTGTTGGTGATGAAGAGCACCGTGCCCGCGGGCACGGGCCAGACGATCCGCCGCGAGCTTCCCGGCGTCCCCTACGTCTCCTGTCCCGAGTTCCTCAAGGAGGGATCGGCGGTCGAGGACTTCATGCACCCCGACCGGGTGGTCGTCGGGGCGGACCGCGGCGACGAGTCTGCCGGCGACGCGGTAGCCGACCTCTACGAGCCGCTCGGTGGCGAGATCGTGCGCACGGACGTCGCCAGCGCCGAGATGATCAAGCTCGCCTCCAACGCCTTCCTCGCCACCAAGATCTCCTTCGTCAACGAGATCGCCAACGTCTGCGAGGAGGTCGGTGCCGACGTTGCCGAAGTCGCCCGCGGAATGGGCCTCGACCAGCGCATCGGGCCGGCCTTCCTGCGCCCCGGGATCGGCTACGGGGGCAGCTGCTTCCCGAAGGACCTCAAAGCGCTCAAGCAGCTGGCCGGCAATACCGGCTACCACTTCCAGCTGCTCACGGCGGTGATCGAGGTGAACGAGCTGCAGAAGCGGCGGGTCGTCAAGAAGCTCCAGCACCGGCTCGGATCGCTGGCGGGCAAGCGCGTGGCCCTGCTCGGCCTTGCCTTCAAGCCCGATACCGACGACATGCGAGAGGCGTCGAGCCTGGTCCTGGCGGCGCGGCTTCAAGGCGAAGGTGCCGAGGTTGCCGCATACGACCCGGTTGCCGCGGATGCGGCGAGGAGCCTGCTCGAGGACGTCGAGTTCCGCGACTCCGCGATGGACGCTCTCGAGGGGGCCGATGCCGCCGTCCTGGTCACCGAGTGGGCCGAGTTCGCCGAGCTCGACTGGACAGCTGCAGCCGGCCGCATGGCGCGACCGCTTCTGATCGACGGCCGCAATTTCCTCGACCCTGCGCTGCTGCGCTCTGTGGGGTTCGAGTACGAGGGCATCGGCAGGGCGATTGAGAATTCCGTGCAGACGGGAACAGCGTCCTAGTGCCCCTAGCCAAGCAGATCAAGGACGCGGGGAGCGTGGCGTGCTCTGCACGCGAGCGACCGAGGACGCCGGTATGCGCCGGCCAGGGGCACTAGTGCAGGCGATAGTCCTAGTGGGAGGCGAGGGGACGCGGTTGCGGCCGCTGACCGAGACCGTGCCGAAGCCGGCGCTGACCCTGGTCGATCGGCCGTTTCTCGCGCACATGATCGAGTGGCTGGGGCGGCACGGGGTGACCGAGGTGGTTCTCGCCTGCGGCTTCCTCCCCGACGTGCTGCGCGAGGCGCTGGCCGGCGAGGAGGATCGGGCAGGTGTCTCGATCCGTTACGTGGTCGAGCCCGAGCGGCGCGGCACCGCCGGCGCGATCCGGTTCGCCGCCGACGAGCTCGGCGACCGGTTGGGGGATCGCTTCCTCGCCCTCAACGGGGACGTCCTCACCGACCTCGATCTCACCGCGCTGCTCGGCGCTCACCACGAGCGCGGGGCGCGGGCGACGCTCGGCCTGCACCCGGTCGAGGACTCCTCCGCCTACGGGCTCGTGCGCAGCGGCCACGGGGGGGAGATCCTCGAATTCCTCGAGAAGACAGGGGAGCGGGCGCCCGGCGAGATAAACGCGGGGATGTACGTGCTCGAGCGCTCGGTGCTCGACCTGATCCCGCCCGGCGAGGAGGTCTCGATCGAGCGCGACGTCTTCCCCCGCCTCGTCGGCGACGGCCTGCACGGCCTCCGCCTCGACGGCTACTGGATGGACATCGGCACCCCGGAGCGCTACCTACAGGCCAGTTGGGACATCCTCGAGCGCAGGGTCGAGACCCATGTGGAGCCGACCGCGCCCGGGATGCTCGTCGCCGCCGGCGCGGAGGTGGCGGAGGGCGCGAGCGTGGGCCCGCGGGTCGTGCTCGGCCCCGGCTGTCAGGTAGGAGAGGGAACCGCGATCCGCGACTCGGTGCTGCTTGGCGATTGCCTCCTCGGCGAGGGCGCTCGGGTCAGCGGCTCGATCCTCTCGGCCGGCGTCGAGGTGCCCGCCGGGGCATCTCTGGATGGCGCCGTGATCGGCCAGGGGGAAAGAGTCCCCGCCTGAAGGTCGAAGGCCCCGCTCGATGCTCGACGACGTCCTCTCCATACCCGACCATCTGCGCGACGCGCTCTGGCGGGTCGAGTCGGCCCGGCTCGAGCCCGGCGAGGCCGATGGCCTGATGGTCTGCGGGATGGGGGGGTCGGCGATCGGCGGCGACCTTGCCGCCGCGGCGCTCGGCGACCGGCTCACCCGCCCGCTGCTGACCGTGCGCGGCTACGAGATTCCGAGCTGGGCGACGCCGGGGTGGACGATTCTCTGCTCGAGCTACTCGGGCGACACCGAGGAGACCCTGGCCTGTTTCGCCGCGGCCGAGGCTCTCGGCGCGCGGCGGATCGTCGCCAGCACCGGCGGCGCCCTGGTCGAGGCGGCCCGCGGGGCCGGTGTGCCGGTGATCGGCTTGCCTGGGTTGCTGCCGGCTCCCCGGACCGCGGTCGCCTACATGCTGGTCTGCGCGGCCGAGGTCGCCGCGCTAGGGGGAATCGCCCCCCGCATCCACACCGAGATCGACGCCGCTGCCGCCTTCCTGGCCGAGCGGTCCGCCGACCTACAGGCTCTCGCCGCCGATCTCGCCGCTCGCCTCGACGGGACCGTCCCCGTGATCGTGGGCTCCGACCTCACCGCCCCGGTCGCCCGTCGCTGGAAGACGCAGATCAACGAGAACCCCAAGCTCCACGCTTTCTTCTCCGAGCTGCCCGAGGCCGACCACAACGAGATCGGCGGCTGGGCCGGCGACGCTTTCTCGGCGGTGCTGCTCGAAGACTCCGACCAGCACCCGCGCGAGCGCCGCCGCTTCGAGCTGACCGGGGAGGCGATCGCCGAGGCCGGCGCCGAGGTGCTCCGCATCGAGACGCAGGGAAAGACCCGCGTCGCCCGCCTGCTCTGGGCAACAATGCTCGGAGATCTCGTCTCGCTCGCCCTGGCCGAGGCGCGCGGAGTGGACCCCCTGCCAGTCGAAGCGATCGACAGCTTCAAGGCGGCGCTGGGAAAGCCGTAAGTGCCCGGGTGGGGTGGGGCCGTCGGGGGTCCTCTTCAAA
>DASUZK010000017.1:0-35514 GCA_036376915.1 Solirubrobacterales bacterium | reverse complement strand
CGATACGTCAACTATGCATTGACGTATCGGCCCGTCGGCGGTGAAGGGGTGGCTAGACCGTGGCGGCTGCCTGCTCGGACTGGCTGCTCTCGGCGGCCTTGGCCTTCGCTTCGGCCTCGGGCGTGGGCTCGTCCACGCTGCGCGGCAGCAGCACTTCTTTGGCGATCACGAGGCGCTGGATCTGGCTGGTGCCCTCGTAGAGCTGCATGATCTTGGCATCGCGCATCAGTTTCTCCACCGGGTACTCCTTGATGAAGCCGTAGCCGCCGTAGACCTGCACGGCGTCGACGGTGATCTCCATCGCCGAGTCGGCGGCGAAGCGCTTGGCCATCGAGGAGACCTTGCTGTTGCGGACGCCCTGGTCGAGCAGGACCGCGGAGTTCCAGACCAGCAGGCGCGCGGCCTCGACCTTGGTCGCCATGTCGGCGATCATGAACTGGATCGCCTGGTGCATCGCGATCGGCACGCCGAACTGGACCCTTTCCTTGGAGTAGTCCGTGGCGTACTCGAGCGCGGCGCGGCCGATGCCGACCGCCATCGCCGAGACGCCGGGACGGGTGCGGTCGAGCGTCATCATCGCCAGCTTGAAGCCCTTGTTTTCCTCGCCGAGCAGGTTCTCGGCGGGAATCTCGACTTCGTCGAAGGAGATGGTCGCGGTGTTGGAGGCCCGCTGGCCCATCTTGTCCTCCTTCTTGTCGACAGAGACCCCGGGGAGGTCGGCGTCGACGACGAAGGCGCTGATCCCGCGGTGCCCGCCCTCGGGATCGGTCTTGGCGTAGACCGTGAAGTAGTCGGCGTAGGTGCCGTTGGTGATGAAGCACTTGGAGCCGCTGATGACGTACTTGTCGCCCTTCTTCACGGCCTTGGTCTTCATCCCCGAGACGTCGGAGCCGGCGTCGGGCTCGGTCAGGCAGAAGGAGGCGAGCTTCGGCTCCTCGCAGAGCATGCCGAGGTACTTCTTCTTCGTCTCCTCGGAGCCGCCGAGGGTGATCGGCGCCGAGGCGAGGCCGTTGGCCATCAGGCTGGTGCCGATGCCGGAGCACCCCCAGCCCATCTCCTCCTCGATCAGGCAGCCGGAGAGGTAGTCGAGGCCGGGGCCGCCGTAGGCCTCGGGGATGTGGGTGTTCATCAGCCCCACCTCCCAGGCCTTCTCGATGATGTCCTGGGGCCAGGCGCCGTCCTTGTCGTACTCCCAGGCCACCTTGCGGATCTCATTCTCCGCGAAGTTGTGCGCCATCTCGCGCAGATCCTTCTGCTCGTCGGTGAGGGTGAAGTCAACCACTGGTCGCGGCTCCTTTTCAGTCCGTAAAAGGCTTTGCATGCGGCCTCGCCGCAAGACGACGGACCACCGATTGACTGGTCAGTCAACCAAGTCAAGGGTACCGGATAGCGGCGCCGGGGAGAGAGCCCTGGCGAGGACGCGGCGGGAGCCCTAACCTTGAGGCATGGCGCACTTGCTGCTGGCAGCGACGACGGTCGAGAGCGGCAACGTGCTGATCGCGATCACGCTCCTCGCGGTGCCGGTCGCGGCCATCGCCTTCGCCCTCTCGGGCAAGGCCTGGCAGGGGATCGGGAGGGGGCCGTACGCGATCGACCCCGACTTGCCTCCGCGCTCGGTCAGGCGCTTGGCCTCGCCGGTGAGCCGCGCTACTCAGGAAGTCGAGGTCCGCCAGATGCTGCAGGCCAAGTCCTACCGCCGTGAGCGGCGCGGGGAAGCGCCGATCGACGTCGAGCGCGAGGCCGAGCGCCGGCTCGCCGATCTCGTAGGATCCGACTGATGGCCGCCGCCGAGGAGAACCTCTACGAGGTCGAGGAGCTGCTGATGCAGCCCGGGACCTACTTCAACCCCCAGACCGAGGTCCTGGTCGTCGTCGACGACTCGACCTCGCTGGACCAGGAGGTCTTCAACATGGAGGCCTACGAGGGGGCGGAGTGGGTGCGCGTCTCCGACGAGGTGCCGGTCGACGAGGATCGGCGCGACCAGGTGCTGGAGCGCTTCCAGACCAACTACCACCCCGGCTCCGCCGGCTCGGTCTCCGAAACCGCGCTGGAGCAGGGCGACGACGAGCTCGACGAAGGCGAGGACGGCCAAGACCCCGGCCGCGAGGATCAGGGCGGAGCCCCGGAGTAGTGCTGGAGGCCGGGGCGAGCGCGCCCGACTTCACCCTGCCCGACCAGGACGGCAACGACCTCAGCCTCTCCGACCTGCGCGGCCAGACCTTCGTCCTCTACTTCTATCCGCGGGCCGATACCCCCGGCTGCACGACCCAGGCCTGCGGCATCCGCGACCGCAGCCCCGAGTACGAGGCGGCGGGCGTCCGCGTGATCGGCGTCTCGCCCGACACGGTCGAGGCCGTGAAGAAGTTCGCCGACAAGTTCGACCTCGGCTTCACCCTGCTCGCCGACGCCGACCATGCCGTCGCCGAGCGCTACGGCACCTGGGTCGAGAAGTCGATGTACGGCAAGAAGTACATGGGTGTGCAGCGCGCCACCTTCATCGTCGGCCCCGACGGCAAGATCGCCAAGGCCTTCCCAAAGGCGCAGCCCAAGAAGCACGACGACCTGGTTCTCAAAGCACTCGGCGAGCTCGCCGCGGTCTGAGTCCTGCCTTTGCCCCCATAACGGGGTCAATGCAGGACTCGTCGATCAGGCACCAAGAGCGACGACGACTATGAACGTGGTGTAGAGCGCGAACCAGGTGACGACCGCCGGCAGCCCGAAACGGCCGCGGCGGTGCAGAACCTCGTAGGCGAGCAGGCCGCCGGCGAGGCCGAGGACGACCGAGAGAGCGGCGTTGCCGCTCAGCTCCCAATCGGTGAAGATGAGCCCGATCCCGACCGGGATCGTCGACTGGAAGACCATCGCCCCGGTGATGTTGCCGAGCGCCAGCGAGTCCTTGCCTTCGCGGACCCAGAAGAAGCTGTTGACCTTCTCCGGCAGCTCGGTCGCGAGCGGGGCGAGGACCAGGGCGAGGACCACGGCCTCGACGCCGAGGCTGTCGGCGATGTGGAGCAGCTCCTCGACGAAGAGATGGGCGCCGCCGACCATCGCCGCGAGGCCGACCAGGAGCTGAATGATGCAGAGCGACAGGGCCGGGCTTTCGCGTCGTTCGGAGCGTCGCTCGAAGACCAGCGGGTTGAGCGTCTCCTCGTCCTGCACCTCCCCCCCTCCCCGCAGCGTGCGGGCGATATAGAGCGGATAGGCGAGGATGACGAGGATCCCGACCGGGATCCTCAGCGCGTCGGGAGCGCCCCACGACAGCGCCAGGGAGATCGCGAAGAAGAGCAGGAAGAAGAGCAGGTCGCGCTCGAGCGTCGGCCGGTGGGCCTTCAGCTCGAGGCCCTGCTCGCGCTTCTCCCGGTAGAGATAGGCGAAGAGGCCGACCAGCCCCATCGCCAGGGTGCCGAGCAGGAAGGGAGCGCCGACGATCGCGCCAATCGCCACCTGGTCCGCCCCCTCGGCCGCCCCGATCAGGGCGACGATCGCGATCAGCGTCTCCGGCATCGCCGTGCCGACCGCCGCGAGCAGGCTGCCGACGGCGCCCTCGCCAAGAGAGAGCCGGTGACCTATCCACTCCACCGCATTGGTGAAGAGCAGCGCCCCGGAGAGGATCACGGCGAAGCTGACGATGAGCAGGATGACTTCCACGAGCGGGTCAGCCTATGTGACTGGACCCTCGCCCTACTAGGCGAAGTAGAAGGCGAGGCCGAAGACTGCGTAGACGGCAAGCAGCTGGACGCCCTCGAACCAGGTCGACTCCCCGTCCTGAGCTATGTAGTTGGCGATCAGCACGGCCAGCAGGATCGCCCCCAGCTCAAACCCGTTGAAGACGAGCGCCAGTGGATGGGGGCCGAGGAAGAACGAGGCCAGCACCAGGACCGGGGCGACGAAGAGGGCGATCTGGGCGCTGGAGCCGATCGCGATGTTGACCGCGAGATCCATCTTGTTCTTCATCGCGACCAGCACCGCTACCCAGTGCTCGGCGGCGTTGCCGACGATGGCGACGACGATCACGCCGATGAAGAACTCCGAGAGGCCGATCGCGTGCGAGGCCTCCTCGATCGAGCCGACCAAGACCTCCGACATCAGCCCGACGAGCAGGCCGGAGCCGGCGAGGGCGAGGATCGACTTGCGTGGCGACCAGCCCCAGGTGTCCTCGTCCTCGTACTCGGGGTTGAAGATGTCGCGATGGGTCTTCAGCGAGAAGAAGAGCCCGGCGACATAGGTGGCGATGAGGACGATCGCCACCGCCAGCGAGAGGTGCTCGACGGTCGAGTCGTAGTTCACCGTCTCCGCGCCGGGGTCGGGCAGGCCCACTCCCTCGACCAGCTCGAAGATCGCCGGCATCACCAGCGCCGCTGCGGCGAGCAACAGCATCGAGGTCTGCACGCTGGCGCTCGTGCGGCTGAACGTCTGCTTCTCGCGGCCGATCCCGCCGGCCAGCATGGCGGCGCCGAGCACGAGCAGGATGTTGCCGATGATCGAGCCGACGATCGAGGCCTTGACCACCTCCTGCAGGCCCTGCTGAAGGGCGAAGAGGGCGATGATCAGCTCCGGCGCGTTGCCGAAGGTGACGTTGAGCAGGCCGCCGATGCCGGGCCCCGAGCGGGCCGCGAGCTCCTCGGTGGCGCGGCCCATCAGCGCCGCCGTGGGGATGATCCCGAGCGCAGCGGCGCCGAAGACGAGCCCTGCCGCCGCTCCGGCGAGGTCCAGCGCCACCGCCAGCGGGATCAGCGGTGTCAGCAGGTACGGCCAACCGTAGGGAGTGCGGAGAAACGCGACTACTGCGTGCTCCCCGCGGCGGCGATCCGTTCCAAGAAGTTGGTCAGCCCGGCCCCGCCGACGCCGCTCTGCAGCACGCCGAGCAGTTCGATCGGGTTGATGCCCAGCTTGACGAAGAGCGCGGTCAGCGGCTTCGAGCTCTTGGGCGCCGAGATCGTCTGCGGCTCGTTGACGTCGGTCAGGGTCAGGTCGAGGTCGAGCTCAGCGCTCTGCCCACCCTGAGCCGATCCTTCCGGCGATTCGATCGCTACCTGCGCCTGGAGCCGGCGCACGATGTGATCGTCGCCCACGTAAAGCACGAGATGCGCATCCTTTACCGAGTCCTCCGCTTTGCCGTTGGATTCTTCGAGTTCGCGCACCGACGCTTCGAACCCCGGAAGCGCATTCAGCTGTTCGTTGCAGAGCGCGTCTTCTTTCATTTCGGCATACGCGTCCTTCATGACCTCGGCATCGATGTCGCCGCCCACCTTCGTCGTGCTGGTGCCGCCGACGTCGACGGTTCCTTCTTCGGCGGGATCTTCGATGAGTTCGCTCAGCTGCCTCTCGCTCACGGCTTCCTGACAGGCGCTGACTTCTTCCGATTCTCCCAGGACCGACTGTCCGTAGCCAAAGGTGGTCGCATCGACCTCGTAGTCGGTCCCCTCGAAGTCGACGTAGGCCTCGTTGGCGTCGACCAAGACGATTCCGCCTTCGAAATCCACCTTCTCACCGTCCACGGTGCCCTTCACCGCCGCGGTCAGATCGAGCTTGGGCGACTGCGCCCCTTTTTCGGCCTCGAAGGGGCCGGTTAGATCGACGTCGAGTCGCCTGTCTTCCTTTCCTGTTGCGTCGACCCCCAGCGAGAGGTCCAGGTTGGCGCTTTCGATCCCCCTGAGAGTTGCTTCGTCGAGGATCTGCTGCGCGCCGCTGCTGCCGCCGCTTCCGCAGGCGGCGACGGTTAACCCCAAGGCGATCATGGCGATGAAAAAGATGAGGATGCGAAGTGGGCGCAAGGCAGTGGACCTCCGTTTGAAATTCGGACTGGCCGCAAAAGCTTACGACGCCGGTGGAGATTCCCGGCTTGGCGCTGGGCTCGACAGCGCTCAGGGGGGCTCGGTGCCTTCGGCGGGGACCTCGATCTGGCGCGGCGCCTCCTCTGTCACGTTGAGCGCGAGGGGGAAGAGGAAGGCGCCGAGGAAGATCAGGAGGATGCCCGCGGCGACCAGCCAACGGGCCGCCGTGAGGTGGCCGAGGATGCCGATCGCGAAGCCGATCAGCATCAGCGCCAGGTAGGGGCCGGCACTGTGGGGAAGCAGCGCGGCGAGCGACAGGAAGAGGTCGGGCACGGCGCCGATTATCATCGCCTCGATGGCTGCGGGCTCTGTGACCGAGGTGAAGGAGGGGCTGGCGAAGGTCGGCTACCTCGCCGACGAGCCCGCTGCGCTGGTCTCCTTCCTCGCCCAGAGGCTGGCGAAGCCGGTCCTGGTCGAGGGCCCCGCGGGTGTCGGCAAGACCGAGCTGGCCAAGGCGCTCTCGCGCGCCACCGGCCGCGAGCTGATTCGCCTGCAGTGCTACGAGGGCCTCGACGAGGCCAAGGCGCTGTACGAGTGGAACTACCGCAAGCAGCTGCTGCGGATCCAGGCAGGCGGCGAGGACGGCTGGGAGGAGGTTCACGGCGACATCTTCGACAAGGAGTTCCTGCTCGAGCGGCCGCTGATGCAGGCGATCGCCAGCCCCGAGCCGGTCGTGCTGCTGATCGACGAGATCGACAAGACCGACCAGGAGTTCGAGGCGATGCTGCTCGAGCTGCTCTCCGACTTCCAGATCACGATCCCGGAGCTGGGCCAGGTCTCGGCGACGACGATGCCGATCGTCGTCCTCACCTCGAACAACTCCCGCGAGCTGACCGAGGCGCTGAAGCGTCGCTGCCTCTACCTCTGGCTCGACTACCCCGATCTCGAGCGCGAGATGGAGATCGTCCGCCTGCACGCGCCGGAGCTGCCGGAGGCGCTGGCACGGCGGATGGTCGAGGTGGTGCGGATGATCCGCGCGCTCGACCTGAAGAAGCCGCCCTCGATCGCCGAGTCGATCGACTGGGCGCGGACGCTGCTGCTGATGGGGGCCGAGGACATCGATCGGGAGACCTTCGAGCAGTCGATGTCGATCATCGTCAAGCACCGCACCGACATCGAGCTGGTGGCGGAGCGGGTCGGGGTGAAGCTTGCCGCCGCCGAGTCCGTACGGCCCGCGGGCTGAGGCCGGGCCGCCCGGCCTGGCGGCGAAGCTGCTCGGCTTCTGCGAGGAGCTGCGCGGCGAGGGGGTCGCGGTCGGCACCTCGGAGATCCTCGACGCCTTCGCGGCGCTCGAGCAGGTGCCCTGGACCTCGCGCGAGGGCTTCCGCGAGGCGCTGGCGACGACGATCGCCAAGTCCCAGGAGGACCGCCGCCTCTTCGAGCTGCTCTTCGAGCGCTGGTTCTTCCGCGCCGCCGAGGCGGAGGCGATCGAGCGCGGCATCGAGGAGACCGAGCGGCGCCACGAGGGCGGCGAGCGGCTGGACCTCGACCAGCTGCGGGAGCAGATACGCCAGGCGATCCTCGAGGGCGACGACGGGGAGATGCGCGACCTGGCCCGGCTGGCGATCTCGGCCTTCGGCCGCCAGGGCGAGGGCTCGGGCGTGGTCGGCGTCGACGTGCAGCGGATCCGGCGCACCCTGGGGCTCTCGGCAGGGACGCAGGCGCCGGGCGCCGACGGTGCCGCCGAGCCGCCGCCGATCGACCGCGAGCAGCTGAACGCCTTCGAGCGCCACCTGCGACGTGAGCTCGAGCGCGACCTGATCGAGCGCACCTCCACGCTCCCCCCTTCCCGGCCGCTGGCCGAGCTCGACCGCGCCCTGCCGACCAGCCCCACCCAGGACCTAGCCGCGGTGCACCGCGCCGTCTCGCAGATGAAGCGCCGCCTGGCGACGCTCGGGCAGGAGCAGCGAGGGCGGCGCAAGGGGCAGACGGTGGACGTGCGGCGGACGATGCGCGCCTCGCTGGAGACCGGCGGCGTGCCGATGTACGTGCGCTACCGGCCCAAGCGCCCGCGACGGCCGGAGATCTACGTCCTCTGCGACGTCTCAACCTCGGTCACCTCGGCCAGCGTCTTCTTCCTCTCCGTCCTGCACGCCCTGCACGACTCCTTCCGCAAGCTGCGCAGCTTCGTCTTCATCGAGCGCATCTCGGAGGTGACCGACGTATTCGAGCACGAGCGCGACTTCCGCGTCATCGCCCAGCGCATCTCCAGCGAGGGCGGCGTCGCCGACGTCTCCGGCTACACCGACTACGGCCGCGTCTGGCTCGAGTTCCTCGGCCAGATCTCCGACGAGCTGGACCCGCGCTCGACCGTGATCGTGCTCGGCGACGCCCGCACCAACGGCCGCGAGCCCCATGCCGAGGTCTTCGCCCAGGTGGCGGAGCGGGCCGGTCGGCTCTTCTGGCTCAACCCTGAGCCGCGCCTGTACTGGAACTACGGCGACTCGGTGATGGCCGCCTACGAGCGCTATTGCGACGGTGCCTTCGAGTGCTGGACCACCCGGCACCTGGAGAGCTTCGTCAACGTCGTAGCGGGAGGAGTCCCAGCAGAGACCTAGTAATCGTCCTCACGAACCCGCGAAAGGAGCCCGATGCCGCCTTCTTACCCAGTCACCTTCTCAGTCGACTACCCGGAGCGCCAGCTCAACCGGCTGACGACCTTCTTCCGGATCTTCACCGTGATCCCGATCGCGATCGTCGCGGCGATGCTGCCGGGCGGGGAATTCTTCGCCAGCACCGAAACCGCCGGGTTCGCCGCAGGCAGTGCGGTGACGGGCGGCACCTTGATCGTCTTCCCGATCGTCCTGATGATGCTCTTTCGCAAAAAGTACCCCCGCTGGTGGTTCGACTGGAACCTCGAACTGATGCGCTTCGGCAATCGCATCGGCGTCTACCTTGCCCTGATGGACGACGAGTACCCCTCCACCGACGAACAGCAGGCGGTCCATCTCAACTTCGCCTACCCCGATGCCGGACAGCTGGAGCGTGGCATGCCGCTGGTCAAGTGGCTGCTCGCGATTCCTCACTACATCGTGCTCTTCTTCCTCTACATCGGCGTCTTCTTCGCGGTGATCGGCGCTTGGTTCGCGATCCTCTTCACCGGCCGCTACCCGCGTGGCATCTTTGGGTTCGTCGAGGGCGTGCTCCGCTGGCACAACCGCGTCATCGGCTACGCCATCGCCCTCGTCACCGACGAGTATCCGCCCTTCCGGCTGTCGCCATAGGGACTAGCGGCTAGCGGGCGACCCAGGCGTCCGGCTGCGCGGCGAGGGACTCGACCTCGCTGGGCAGCTGGCCGCTGACCAGGTCGGCGAGCGTGACGTGCTCCAGCACGGTGCGGAGGCTGGCGCGGACGGCGATCCAGACCTCCTGCAGGTGCTCGGCATTGCCGCGGTACTCGATCGACTCCGGCGGTGCCGACTGCACGTGGGCGATCGGGCCCTCGACCGCCCTGACGACGTCGGCGATCGTCACCTCCTCGGCAGGGCGGGCGAGCCAGTAGCCGCCCTTTGCTCCTCGCCGGGCACGAACGATCCCCGCATGCTTCAACTCCAAGAGGATGTGCTCGAGAAACTGGAGTGGGATGTCCTGTGCCTCTGCAAGCTTCTCCCCCTTGACGGGACCCTCGTCGGCAGCCGCAAGCTCGGCGGCAGCCCGAACTGCGTAATCAGCCTTTGCGGAAACGCGCATGAAGGCAGTAAATCAGGCCGTCCCTCGCGCGGGTGGCGTGGGGTGAGGGGGTCGAGGACGGACCGTGGCCCGCCCGCAGTGCCCCCTCACCCCACGACAGGACCCGCGCGCCCGCAGCGTCAGCTTGCTGCCTCCATCGCCAGCTCCGCCGCTTCCTTTTGGCGGCGGCGGTGGAGCCAGCGGGGGGCGGCGAGGACGAGGACGAGGCCGATGGCGGCGATGGCGGCGGCGATCGGCCAGACCATCGGGTCGCCCTTCTGGATCGTGACGATGCCGGAGCCGACCAGGACGACGCCGAGCGATGTGCGGAGGAAGCCCTGCGGCGCTTTGTCGGAGAGGGCGGCGCCGATCACGACGCCCGGGATCGAGCCAAGCAGGATGTTGGCGGCGAGGACGAAGTCGACATTGCCGCCCACCCAGTGGGCGATGCCCGCCGCCCAGAGCAGGATCGCGGCGTGGAAGACGTCGGTGCCGACGACCTTTTTCGGCGCCAGCCGGTAGATCGCGATCAGGAGGATCGCGATCACCGTGCCCGAGCCGGCCGAGGTGACCCCGATCACGAGACCGGTCGTCGCCCCGATCGTCACCGCGGCGACTTTGTGGCGCCGTTCGACGTCGAAGCGGTCGCGCTCGTCGACCAGGTTGCGCAGGATCAGCGCCCTGGTGAGGGTGATGATCCCGACCATCAGCAACGTTCCGCCGAGCACCGCGTAGACGAGTTCGTCGAGGCGCGCTTCGCCGATGTGATCGGCCAGCACCGAGACGACCGCGACGCCGGCCACGGCCGAGGGCACGCTGCCCAGCGCCAGCCACTTGACCAGCTCCATGTTCACCGTCTTCAGCTTCAGGTGGCGCCAGCCACCGACGGTCTTGGTCACCGCCGCGTAGAAGATGTCGGTGCCGATCGCGGTGGTCGGCTGGATGCCGAAGAGGAGGATCAGCAGGGGCGTCATCAGGGAACCGCCACCCATGCCCGTCATGCCGACGAGCACGCCGATCCCTAGTCCAAAGACGATGATTGCCGGGTCCATATGAGATTCGCGCGGGTTGGTTATCGACTTTCCTGACCTCTTTGGTCAGGAGCGCGAGTGCGCCAGGATACCCGAGATGCCCGCGAAAGCCAAGGAATTCGCCGCGAAGAGCGCATTGCCTGCCTCCGGAAATGCACCCGGCGTCGCGGTGTCGGTCAGGGACCTGCGGCACTCCTACGGCGAGTTGCCGACCATCGAACGTCTCGACCTCGATGTGCCGGCGCACGGAGTGCTGGGCCTGGTCGGCCCCTCGGGCTGCGGCAAGTCGACCCTGCTCGAGCTGATCGCCGGCCTGCGGGAGCCCACGGGAGGAGAGGTCGCGCTGGGCGAAGGCCTCGACCCAGCGGCTCGCCTCGCCCGCTGTGCCTTCATGCCCCAGCGCGACCTGTTGCTGCCCTGGCTCTCCGCGATCGACAACGCCGCGCTCGCCCTGCGCAACCGCGGCGTACGGCGCGGCGCGGCGCGGCGCGAGGCCGGGCAGCTGTTCGAGCGCTTCGGGCTGGCCGGGTTCGAGCGCTCTTCCCCCGCCGAGCTCTCCGGCGGCATGCGCCAGCGCGTCGCCTTCCTGCGCACGCTGGTCGCCGGCAAGCCGGTTCTCGCCCTCGACGAGCCATTCGCCTCGCTCGACGCGATCACCCGCGCCGAGATGCAGGAGTGGCTGGCCGGCGCGCTGGACGCGGACCCGCGCACGGTGGTGCTCGTCACCCACGACGTCGAGGAGGCGCTCTACCTATGCGACCGCGTCGCCGTGCTCTCCGCCCGGCCGGCGCGGATCGTCGAGGAGACGAGCGCGCCCGCGCCACGCGCAGCCGACCGTGACGCGGCGGTCACCGACCCCGAGTTCGTCGCCGTCCGCGAGCGAGCGCTGCACGCCCTGCGGGAGGGCACCCGATGAGCCCGCAGAGCTTCCGGTGCGCCTTTCCCCCGAATAAGGGGGATAAGGCGCACCGGAAGGGGTGGTGGGGGCGATGAGGCGGTGGGCGCTGCCGGCGCTGTTGATCGCGGGGCTGGTGGGGATTTGGCAGATCGCCGCGAGCACGGGGGCGATCGCCGACGTGCTGAACCTGGACCCGATCCTGATCCCCTCCCCCGCGGAAATCGCCACCGCCCTGTGGGACAACAGGTCCCTGGTGGCCGAAAACGCCTGGGTCACGCTGAAGGAGATCTTCTTCGGCTTCTTGATCGGGCTCGCCGTCGGGCTCGCCTTCGGCTTCCTGCTCCGCCCCTTCGAGACGCTGCGACTCACCTTCTACCCGCTGATAGTCGCCTCCCAGGCGATCCCGATCATCGTCTTCGCCCCGATCCTGGTCGTCTGGTTCGGCTACGGGATCGGCCCCAAGCTGGCGGTGGTCGCGCTGGTCTGCTTCTTCCCGATCGCCGTCGCCACGGCCGACGGGCTCCGCGCCGTGGACCTGCAGGCGGTCAAGATGATGCGCACGCTCGATGCCTCGCGCCGTCAGCTGCTCTGGCGGCTGGAAATGCCCACCGCCCTCCCATTCACCTTCAGCGGCGCGAAGATCGGCGTCACCTTCGCGCCGATCGCCGCGGTCTTCGGCGAGTGGGTCGGCTCCGACTCGGGCCTGGGCCACCTGATCCTCCAGGACAACGCCCAGCTGAACACCGCCCGGGTGTTCGCCGCGGCCCTGGTCCTCTCGGCGATCGCGATCGGCCTCTACGGCCTCGTCGCCCTCGCAGAGCGTCGCGTCGTCACTTGGCGATAGAAAGCAGGGGATGAAGCCCTCCCGATCGTCGGCGGTCACCCTCGCCATCGCCCTGCTGGCCCTCTCCCTCGCCCTCGCCGCCTGCGGCGAGAAGAGCGAGGACGTGAGCGGCGAAACCGAGTCACTCGGCCTCACGCTCGACTTCTATCCCAACCCCGACCACGCCGGGATCTACATGGCGCAGAAGCTCGGCTACTTCGAGGAAGCCGGGCTCGACGTCAGCATCCGCACGCCGGCCGATCCGGCGGCGCCGATCAAGCTGCTCTCCGCCGGCCAGACCGACCTGGCGATCTCCTACGAGCCCGAGGTGCTGCTGGCACACGAACAGGGCCTCGGGGTGATCGCGGTCGGCGCGTTGGTCAACCGGCCGCTCACGTCGATGATCTGGCTGAAGAAGTCCGAGGTCGGAGGCATCGCCGACCTGCGCGGCAAGACGATCGCGACCGCCGGCATCCCCTACCAGGACGCATACCTGGAGACGATCCTCGCCCGCGCCAACCTGACCCCCTCCGACGTCAAGGTCGTCAACGTCGGCTTCGGCCTGCTGCCGGCGATCGTCGGCGGCAAGGCGGAGGCGATGCTGGGCGGCTTCCGCAACGTCGAGGGCGTCGACCTACGGCTGCGCGGCAAGAACCCCGTCGTCACCCCGGTGGACCGGCTCGGGGTGCCGACATACGACGAGCTGGTCCTCGTCGCCCAGCGCCAGCGGCTGGAGCAGGACCCGGAGCCGATCCGGCTCTTCCTGGCGGCGCTCGCGCGCGGAACCGCGGCGGCGGCAAAGAGTCCGCAAGCGGCGACCGAGGCCCTGCTGGAGGCGAACCCCGACCTCGACCCGAAGCTGACCCGAGCGGAGGTGGCGGCGACGCTGCCGCTGCTCGACCCTCCGCGCCACGGGCACCCCTACGGCTACCTGGCGACGGGCCGCTGGACCGAGTTCGCGGCCTGGATGCGCGACAACGGCCTGGTCTCGGCCCCGATCCCGCCGGCCGAGGTGCTGAGCAACGCCTACCTGCCGGGCACTATCCCCGAGTAGAGCGGGGCGCCTTCCCCGAGCAGGGCGGTGATCTTCTCCGCCGGCAGCGCCCGCGAGAAGAGGTGGCCCTGGGCGTGGTCGCAGCCGAGCCGGACCAGCTCGGCCAGCTGCACCTCGTTCTCGACGCCCTCGGCGATCACGTCGAGGGAGAGCGCGCGGGCCATGCCGATGATCGCCTCGACGATCGCCGTGCGCTCCTGTTCGACGCCGAGAGCGTCGACGAAGGAGCGGTCGATCTTGAGCGCGTCGAAGGGGAATCGGTTGAGGTAGGCGAGGGAGGAGTAGCCGGTGCCGAAGTCGTCGAGGACGAGGCCGACGCCGAGGTCGCTGAGCGCTTCCAGGGTCCCGGTCGCCGTCGCCGACTCCTCGACCAGGGCGCTCTCGGTGACCTCCAGCCGCAGGTGGACGGCGTCGAGGCCGCTGCCGGCGAGGATCTCGCCGATCGAGATCGCCAGGTCGCGGTTGGTCACCTGCCGTGCCGAGAGGTTGACCGAGACGTCGAACGGCCGCCGGTCGGGGCGCAGGTCGTGCCACTCCAGCACCTGGCGGCAGGCCACTTCCTGCACCCAGCGCCCGATCGGTTCGATCAGGCCGCTCTCCTCCGCCACCGAGACGAAATCGCCGGGGTCGAGCAGGCCGCGCTCGGGATGGCGCCAGCGGACCAGCGCCTCGAGGCCGGTGATCTCCCCGCTGCGCAGCGTGATCACCGGCTGGTAGTGGAGCTCCAGCTCGTTGCGCTCGAGCGCCTGGCGCAGCTCGCGCTCGACCTCCAGCCGCCGCAACGCTCGCGCCCGCATCTCCGCGTCGAAGAGCTCGCAGCGGCCGCGGCCGCGCTCCTTCGCCCGGTACATGGCCGCGTCGGCGTCGCGGATCAGCAGGTCGGCCTCGATCGGCTCGCGGGCGGAGGGCCGGGCCACGGCGATGCCAACGCTGGCGCTGACGAAGTGGTCTACGCCGCCCATCGCATACGGCTCGGCGAAGGCAGCCGCGATCCGGTCGGCGATGGCCACCGCCTCGTCCTCGTCGGCGAGCCGGTCGACGAGGATCCCGAACTCGTCCCCCCCGAAGCGGGCGACGATGTCCCCGGGACGCAGGTGGGCGCGCAGGCGCGGCGCCACGGCGCACAGCAGCTCGTCGCCGGCATGGTGGCCCAGGCTGTCGTTGATCAGCTTGAAGTTGTCGAGGTCGAGGAAGAGGAGCCCGACCGGAGAGCCCGAGACGGTGCTGCGCTTGAGGGCGTCGCTCAACGATTCGACGAAGCTGAGCCGGTTGGGGAGGCCGGTGAGCGAGTCGTGCAGGACGCGGTGGCGCAGCGCCTGGTCGGTGGCGTGGCGCTCGATCGCGTCGGCGAGGACGTTTGCCGAGGCCTGGACGAAGTGCACGTCCTGCGGCGTGAAGCGGTTGGGCTCGGTGGAGTGGACGTCGAGCACGCCGAAGGGCCGCTGCTTGCCGTCGATCGGCACCGCGAGGCTGCTGCGCACGCCGATCGCGCGCAGCGCGGGCGGCATCGAGAAGCGGCGCTCGCTGGACCAGTCGTCGACGATCACGTGCAGGCGCGAGTCGAGCGCCGCGCCCGCGTGGGAGTCGCGGGCGGCCGAGGCGCGGGCCGATCCGACGATGCGATCCTCGAGCCCGGCACGCAGGCCGAGGCGGCGGCCGTCGCGGCCGATCTCCCAGATGCAAGCGCTGTCGACTCCCTCGATCTCGACCATCAGCGAGACCGCCTCGTCCATCAGGACGTCCGGGTCGCCGTCCTTCAGCGCCCGACCGCCGAGGCGGGCGACCGCGGCCTGCTGAGCGGCCGCCCGTCGAGCCTCCTGCTCGGCGAGCTTGCGCTCGGTGATGTCGTAGAGGACCCCGTGCCAGACCGGCGTGCCGTCTTCGTCGGGCTCGAGCACGGCCTCGTCGAGGATCCAGACGGTGCGGCCGTCGCGGGTGACCATGCGGTAGTCGACCGGTGGCGGGTTGCGGTTGCCCATCGTCTTGCGCGTCTCCTGGGACAGGGCTCGCTCCCGGTCCTCAGGGTGCAGCAGCCTGGCCCAGAGCTCCTCGTCGGCCAGCCATTCCTCCGGGGTGTAGCCGAGGATCTCCTCCACCTGGGGGCTGACGTAGCGCCAGCGGCCCTTCTCGCCGAGCTCGGAGGCATAGACGATCGCGGGCAGGCGCTCGACCAGCCGCCGGTAGTCCTCTCCTCCCGCCGAGATCTGGTCGAGGAACTCGTTGACTCGCTTCTCCGGCCAACTGCCGCCTGGCGCCGTGCGCTCCATTGCTCGACTTATCGGCGCCCCGCCCACCCCCTTGAGCCCAGCCAGGCGACGCACAACAGAGGGTTAAGAGGGTCCTAAGCCGCCATCGTCGACCAGGTCGCCGCGAGGCCGCGAAAGGGGGCGTAGGGAGCGTAGAACTCCTCCACCTCATCGATCGTGGCGCGGCGACCGAGACGGGCGAGGCGACCCACCTGCTTCAGGTACATCAGGTCCCCCGCGGGCAGCGCGTCGGGGTCGCCGCGGCCGAAGAGGCCGAGGCACTGCACGGTCCACGGCCCGATCTCGCGTACGGCGAGCAGGCGCTCGTCGGCGACCGGCTCACCCGGGTCGCAGCGCCCGGCGGCGACGTCGGCGGCGACCGCGCGCAGAGCGATCGCCCGTTTCAGCGCCAGGCCCATCGACTCCAGTTCGACCGGCGCCCTGCCGGCGATCAGGTCCGGCGTGGGGACGTCGTGCAGGCCCTCCCGACCCGGCCCGAGCCTCACCCCCCAGCGGCCGACCATGCGGCGCTGGATGCGGGCGGCGCGACCGCTCTCGACCAGCTGCTTGACCACGGCCCAGGCAAGGGCCTCCCAGGGCCAGGGGCGGCGGCGCGGACGGAAGTGGGGACGGCGACGTAGCAGCGGCCCGAGCAGCGGGTCGCCGCGGAAGCGCCGGTAGAACTCGCCGAGGTCGTCGTCGACGCCCAGCGCAAAGCGCATCCGCTCCAGCGCAAGACCCAGCTCCGCCGGCCCCGCTTCGCGGGGCGGGGCCTCGGCCGCCGGCCCGGGCGCCGCGATCGAGCCTGGGTCGAGCGGCTCGGCGCGCAACGCCACCCGGTCCTTCCCCGCTTCCCATGCGCGAGCCAGGACCGGGCACCCGTCGACCTGGAGCAGCCGGGTGGCGACGCCGCGCTGCACCCGCATCACCCCGTCCTCACCGCCGTAGGAAGGCAGGCGGTAGGGAGAGGGCGGTCGGACCTCTGCCTCCGCGTTCACCGCCCCAGCAGGTGGACGTCCACCAGGAAGGAGCGGCTGGCGAGGACGTTGGCGGGGCGCTCGCGGCGAGAGAGGCGGCGCGGGGCCCGCTTGCGACTCGCGACGGCGCCGACGGCGCGCACGGCCGCGACGGTGGCGGCACCGGCGAGGACCCCGCCCGCGGCCGCTATCGCCGCGGTCTTCGCCTCGCCGCGAACGGCCAGCGAGTTGGACGTTTCGTGGGGAAGGACGCGAACCGGGATCGGCTCCAGCTCCATATTGCTCACCCGGCCGACTGTAGCGATGGCCGCGGCGACCGACCGAAGGCAGTCCGCACCTTGCGTAGAACTAGGAGTCGCCCAGCGCCCTCTCGTAGATGCGGTAGCGCTTGACGACCTTGCCCCCCATTCCTTCCATCGCCCGGTTCATCGGGCCGTTGGTCTCGAGGATCCAGCCCATCTCGCCGCCTTCGATCGTGCCCGGCTTCTGCGCGGTCTCCAGGTGCTTGAGGTAGAGGCCCGCCGCGAGCCCGGTGTGGCGGTAGTCGTGCTTGACGCCGAGCGCGAGGACCCGCAGCTGGTCGATCTTGCGCTTGGCGAGCAGGAAGCGGAGCCAGCCCAGCGGCAGGAGGCGGCCGTTCAGCTTTGCCAGCGCCTGGTTGACGTCGGGCAGGGTGAGGGCGGCGCCGACGGGCTCGCCGTCCTTTTCCGCGATGTAGGCCCAGTCCTCGTCGATCACCTGCTTGAGCAGCTTGGCGTGGAACTCGATCTCGGCGTTCGTCGCCGGGACGAAGCCCCAGTTGTCCCCCCAGGCCTCGTTGTAGACCTCGCTGAAGGCCCGCATCTCGTCGGGGAGGTTGCGCATGCTGATGTTGCGGATCGTCACCCCTTCGTCGCTCAGCGCCTTCTCGGCGGCGGCGTGGATCGCCGGGTCGAAGCGCTCGCCCTCCTTGAGGTCGCCGAGCCGGAGCTCCCACATCAGCAGGTCCATCGCCTTGCCGAAGCCGTTCGCCTCGATCAGCTCCCGGTAGTGAGGGGGGTGCCAGCTCTCGAGGATCATCGGTGGCCGCTCGTAGCCCTCGACCAGGATCCCGACCTCGTCGTTCGTGGTGAAGTCCATCGGGCCGAGGATGCGGCCGCGGCCCTTGTCGCGAGCCCACTCGGCCGCGGCGCCCAGCAGCGCCGCGGCGGCCTCGGGGTCCTCGGCGGTCTCGAAGAAGCCGAACATCGCGTCGCTGCCGCCCTGGGACTCGTCCCAGCAACGGTCGACCTGAGCGGTGATGCGGCCGACCGCCTCGCCGTCGCGCTCGGCGAGGAAGTACTCCGCTTCGGCGTGCTCGAAGAACGGGTTCTTGCCGCGGTCGAGGAACTGCATGCGCTCGAAGATCAGCGGCGCGACCCACTGCGGGCGGTCGCGGTGCAGGCGGAAGGGGACCTTGACGAAGCGCTTCAGCTCGCGACGGGTGCGGACCGGCCGGATCGACACGTTTCCCACGGGTCGTGAACCTACACTCTGGCCATGAGCGAAATAGCCCGGACTCCGGTCGACGTCTTCGAGAAGGCCCGCAGCCACGACCGCCTCGAGCAGCTGGAAGCGGCCAGGCAGCACGACCTCCTCCCCTACTTCCGCCTGCTCACCTCGCAGGCCGGTCCCGTGGTCGAGATGGAGGGACGGGAGACGATCATGCTCGGCTCCAACAACTACCTGGGGCTGACCGGGGACGAGCGGGTAAAGCAGGCCGCCCGCGACGCCCTGGAGACCTATGGCACCGGCGTCACCGGCTCGCGCCTGCTGAACGGGACGACCCCGCTGCACGTCGACCTCGAGCGCGAGCTGGCCGAGTGGATGGAGAGCGAGGACGCGATCGTCTTCTCGACCGGCTACCAGGCGAACCTCGGCACGATCGGGACGCTGCTCGAGCCCGGCGACACCGTGATCGTCGACTCCGGCGACCACGCCTCGATCCTCGACGGCTGCCGCCTCTCGGGCGCCAAGCTGCGCCCCTTCCGCCACAACCGCATGGACAAGCTGGAGAAGATGCTGCAGCGCGCGGCCGAGGACGGCGGCGGCGTGCTCGTCGTCGTCGACGGCGTCTTCTCGATGGAGGGCGACGTCTGCGACCTGCCGCGGATCGTCGAGCTCTGCAAGGGCTACGGCGCGCGACTGATGGTCGACGAGGCGCACGGGGCCGGCGTTCTCGGCGCCCGCGGAGCGGGGGCCTGCGAGCTGTTCGGCCTCGAGGACGAGGTCGACCTGCGCATGGGCACCTTCTCCAAGAGCCTCGCCTCCTGCGGCGGCTTCGTCGCCGGCCCCGCCGACGTGGTCGAGTACCTGCGGATCTCCTCGCGCTCCTTCGTCTTCAGCGCCTCCGCGGTGCCCGCGGCGGTCGGCGCGGCACTCGAGGCCCTGCGCGTGATCCGCGCCGACGGCCCACGGCTTTTCGAGGCGCTGCTCGCCAACGCCTCCTACCTGCGCGAGGGGCTGCGCGACCTGGGCCTGAAGGTGATCGAGCCGGGCACGCTGCCCGACGGCACCGTCGCGACCACGCCGGTGGTCCCGGTCGTCGTCGGCGACGACTGGCAGGCGGTGCTGCTCTGGAAGGCGCTCTTCGACGCCGGCGTCTACACCAACGTCGCGATCCACCCGGCCGTGCCGCCCGGTGGCGCGCTCCTCCGCACCAGCCTGATGGCGACCCACGAGCGCGCGCACCTCGACGACGCGCTGGCGACGATCGCCCGGGTCGCCGAGGACTTTCCCGAACTACCCCGCTCGGGGTAGTTTCCTCCACTCCTGGATCTCTCCCGGACCCGCCTCGCTACGAAAAAGGTGCTCTTAGCGACCAGGTCGGGAGGCACCGCGCGACTACGGGTTGACCCCCGACCACCCACGGCATAGCTTGCCCCTCGCGCCGCTTGCGTCCCGGGGCAGGGAAGCAAGTTGGTGGAGAACTCGACTCGACCACGCCGAGGTTGGACCCTCCGGTCCGGCGCAACGAGCTACCCAGTCAAACCCCCGAATGGAGGAGTCCCAGTGGACGCTGCTTCGATCGCCCCTGCTCAAACGACCGCTTCCGCCATCCAGGCCCCGCAGCACATGCAGGCGCTCGCCCGCGCCAACCGAGTGCGACTTGCCAGGGCGGAGCTGAAGCGCTCGATCGCACGAGGCGACGTCGAGGCGGCGGAGGTGATCCGCGAGTGCCCGTGGGAGACCGAGAGCATGACCCTTGCCGAGCTGCTGACCAGCCAGCGCCGCTGGGGCCGCACCCGCGCACGCAAGTTCCTGCTCGGCCTCGCGCTAAGCGAGAACAAGCGCCTCGGGACCCTGACCTCCCGCCAGCGCGCCCTGCTTTCCTCTGAGCTCGCCTCCAGGGAATCTATTTTGGTCTGACGCGGCCCTCAGCCGCCTAGGCGGCCCACCCGAAACGACAGACCGCCCGAGGCGCGTTGAAAGGCGCGCCTCAGGGCGAAGAAGACGACGAGGAACACCGCCGCGCCTATCCCGAGGCAGGTCGCGAGGATCAGCCCCGCGAGGTAGAAGAGGCCGCCGACGACGAAGACGAAGACGGTGCCGGCGAGCAGGGTCGTGTGGGAGCGGTAGCCGGCAAAGTGCTCACGCGCCGCGACCTCGAGGCCGCCGAGGGCGCCGAGGGCGACGCCGACTCCCAGCGCGGTCGGGCTGCCGCCGACGATGCCGACGAGGAGCGAGACGATGCCGGCGAGCACGGCCAGCTCGGCCAGGGGGAAGTTCCCCCAGGGCGCCGGGGGCCTCTCCTCAGCGGCCGGCCTTCGGCTCTTTCCGCTTTGGCTCTTCTCGCTCAACGGCCGCAAGCCGCCCGGGTAACGGGCATCCGGAGGAGACCTTGACCCGCCACCAGCCCATCAGCATCCCCAGCGGGCCGAGGCGGGGACGGGAGTGCCAGTGCCCGCAACCGTGCTCGCCGATTTCGTCCCGCGAGACGCGCACCCACTTGTAGCTGGCCGGCGAGGCCAGCATCCGCCGCAGCAGCTCGCGGTTGCGGGTCTCGAGCTCGGCGCGCTCTCGCAGCGCGAGTCGCGCCTCGCCGATCCGCACGGCAAGCGCATCGCGCACCCGCTCCAGCTGCTCGAGGCCGGCCACCCGCGGAGAGCCCGAAGGAGCATCGACCCGCGTGTCGACCGAGAAGAGGGGGAAAGCCTCGGCCGAGAGCCGGGACAGCTCCCGCTCGAGATGGCCGATCTGGCGGCGCAGCTCAGCCCGGGCGAGGCGCTCGTCGCCCTCTGTCCTGAGCGTGTCTGGTGCGAGCCTGAGCGTGTCTGGTGCGAGCAGAACCGGCATGAAGACCTGTTCGAGTCTAGTCCACGCTTCCGGTGCGCTTTATCCCCTTAATAAGGGGATAAAGCGCACCGGAAGCGTGGAAGCGGTGGCTCTCGGCCGTCAGGCGGACTCGATCGTCGAGGAGGCGATCCAGAGCGCCTCCTCGACCGCGATCTGGGGCACGCCCTTGACCTGCACCGCGGCGACCGTGATCCGTCGCGTGTCGCGGCCGACGCCACTCTCGGCGGTCCCGCCGAAGAGCAGCTCGACGGGACCGCTCTCGTCGGCGATGGTCAGGGTCCCCCGCTCGAGCCGCACCGATTTTCCGGGCAGCGTCTCCCCGGGCGCCGAATCGCGGATGCAGAGCCGTCCTCGCAGCCGAGCGGAATCGAAGGCGCGGACGGCGACGCCGGTCTCCGCGATCGCGATCGTCAGCGCATCCTCGGGCATGCCGTGGGAAACGAAGGCCCCGTCGTGAAGCCGGTCCAGTGCCAGCTGCTCGACCGGGGTGCGGGTGCGATCCGGGTCGAGCCCGATCTGGCGGAAGAAGACCCGGTAGGCCCAGGGGATCGGCTGTTCGCGCATGTGGATCGCGTGCCCGCCGTAGAAGCGGTCCGAGAGACCGCGCAGGCGCAGGCGAGCCGACTCGGAGCTGCGCCCGGGGCGAGCGTCGAGCTCGAGCCACGAGATCCCCAGGCCGGGAAACTCGTCGGCGACGTGCGGAGCCACCCGGCCCTGCTGCACGATCAGCCCGCTTCCGCCGCGCGGGTGGCCCGCAGCAGCGCCTCGACGCGGGTATCGAGCTGCGCATCGGTCAACTCGCCGATGCTCGCGTCCTGCAGGGTCCCGCCCGGGTAGACGAAGGCAAAGGTGGGGCAGATCCCCACTCGATAGAGGGCGGCGACGGCTCCGTCGCGGTCGTAGCCGACCGGCATCCGCCAACCGCGCTGGCGAATCGTCTCGCGGACGCTGTCGTGATCGTCGCGCACGTTCAGCGAGAGGAAACCCACACGGCCACGGTAGCGCGCGTATGCCCGGTCGACCACGTCCTGCTGAGCGACACAGGTCCCGCCGCCACGGGAGAACCAGAACGAGAGCACCAGCGGCCGGGCGAAGAAGTCGCAGACGCGGATCGCGCCCGGCGTGCGGATGCCGCAGGCGGGGTCTCGCCGGGCGTCCTCGGGGCAGGGCGCCCGCGAGGTCTCGCAATCGTCCTGGGCGACGTTGGCGTCCGCTTCCAGGGGACCCGCCGCCCGCGGCACGGCGAACTCCGGCAGGGCCCAACGAGGCTCGAGCTCGTCGAGCCCCAGCGTCCCTTCGTCCCCGCTGCCGAGGGTGTTGACCAGTGCGATCGCGATGACCACCGCGAAAAGCAGCCCGACGACAACCGAGTACCGATCTCTCATCTGAGCCGCTCCTCACGCGGGTGGCACGGGGTGAGGGGGGTCGAGGACGGACCGTGGCCCGCCCGCAGCGCCCCCCTCACCCCGTGACAGGACCCGCGTGCCGACTGGCTCAATCCATCGAGAGCGGACCGGTCACGTCCGCGTTCAGGAACTGGTGCACGAAGCGGTTTTCGGAGTCGAACAGTTCCTCCTTCGGGCCCGACTCGACGATCTTGCCGTTCCAGAGCACGGCGATGAAGTCGGAGATCCGTCGCGCGGTGTTGAGGTCGTGGCTGATCACCAGGTAGCAACCGCCGTTCTCCTCGTGCACCTCGCGGACCAGCTCGCAGAGCAGCGCCGTGCGCACCGGGTCGAGACCGGAGTCGGGCTCGTCGAACATCACGATCGCCGGTTCCAGCACCAGGGCACGGGCGAAGCCGGCGCGCTTGCGCATGCCGCCGGAGAGCTCGTTCGGCATCTTGTAGACCGCCTCGCTCAGCCCCACCTCCTTGAGCCGTCGGTTGCAGATCTCGCCGATCTCCTCCTCGCTTTTGTCGGTGTGCTGACGCAGCGGGAAGGCGGTGTTGTCGTAGATGTTCATCGAGCCGAAGAGGGCGCCGTCCTGGAAGAGCAGGCCGAACTTCTTGCGCACCTCGAAGAGCTCGTCGTCGGTCATGTTCGGGATCGACTCCCCGTGCACGAGGACGTCGCCGGAGTCGGGGTAGAGCAGGCCGACGATGTGCTTGATCAGCACGCTCTTGCCGGTGCCCGACGGCCCCAGCACCATCGAGACCTGGTCCTCGGGCAGGCCGAGGTTGAGGCCGTTGAGGATGCGGGCGCGGCCGAACTGCTTGACCAGGTCGATGATCTCGATCGCGTCGGTGCCGCCGTGGTCGCGCTTGCGCCCGGTGTGGAAGCGGTAGGGATCGGACTCCGCCGGGTCGACGCCGGGGATGACGAAATCGCGCCCCATCGTCATCCCGTCGTCGCTGACGTAGGGGCCGCTGTGCTCCGGCGCGGGCGCCACCGGCTCGGCGACCTCCGCCGTCGTCTCGGCCTCGGTCTCGAAATCGCCGTCGTCGGCTCGAGTTGGATCGTCCATGGACATGAGTAGCTCAGCCTCCTATCGGCGCTCGCGGGTTGGCGCCCCAGAAGACCAGGGTGCCCAGCATCCCGATGATGTGAACCAAGACGATGTTGAGGACCATCGACTTCGCGGTGGCGGTGCCGACCCCGACCGGGCCGCCCGACGCCGTGTAGCCGTAGTAGCAGCCGACCATGACTATGGCGGTGGCCATGAACATGCCCTTGATCAGGCTGAACATCAGGTCCGGCGGGTTCTGGAACAGCCAGAAGATCAGCAGGTAGCCGCCGGAGGAGACGTCGCCGATCTGCTGGACGACGGCGAGGTAGCTGGCGAAGTACATGATCCCGATCCCGACCAGGTACATGAAGGGGAAGGCGATCCAGGCGGCGAGCAGGCGGGTCGCGCAGAGGTAGGTGACGGGAGGAACGCCCATCACCTCGAGCGCGTCGATCTCGTCGGAGATCCGCATCGCGCCGAGCTCGGCGACGATCCCGGTCCCGACCTTGGCCGCCAGCATGTAGCCGAAGGCGTAGGGCATGATCTCGCGCAGATCGCACCAGGCCGAGAAGACGCCGGCGTAGGCGGGCGCGCCCTGGGCGCGCAGCAGGTAGGCGCCCTCGATCCCGCACTGCAGGCCGAGGATGAAGACGAGGCCCCAGATGATCATCGCCGAGCCGAGGATCAGGATGCCGGCCTGGCGCAGGCTCTCGCCGAAGAAGCGCAGGACGCGGCCGCTGTAGACGAGGCCGGCGATGCGCGAGCCGAAGCGGGCGATCTCCCCGAAGGAGTCGAGCCAGCCGCGCGGGACCTCCAGCCAGGCGTTCATCGGATCGTCTGCAGCTCCGGGTTGGTGGCGAGCAGGGTCTGGGTGAAGGCGTAGTTGAAGGCGAAGACGCCCATGAAGGAGATCACGACCGCCTGGTTGACCGCCCGGCCGACGCCCGCCGCGCCGCCGGACGCGGTCATCCCCTTGTAGGAGCAGACGACGGCGATGATCGCGCCGAACAGCGTGCACTTGATCACCGAGCCCCAGAGGTCGGTGACCGAGGCGTTGGAGAAGAGGGTGGCGAGGAAGCCGCCGAGCGGCTGCTTGTAGAGGAGCTCGGTGATGATGCCGCCGCTGATCCCGAAGACCAGGGCGTAGATGTCGAGCAGGCCGGTGATCAGCATCAGGGCGAGGAAGCGGGGCACGACCAGGTTCTTGATCGGGTCGACGCCGAGCACCTGCAGGGCGTCGAGCTCCTCGCGGATCTTGCGGGCGCCGAGGTCGGCGGTGATCGCGGTGCCGGCGACGCCGGCGACGACGACGGCGGTCACGAACGGCGCGAACTCGCGGATCGAGGCGAGGACGAAGAAGCCGCCGAGCCGGTCGAGCGCGCCGAAGAGGGAGAGGAAGTTGGCCGCCTGCAGGCCCGGGGCTCCGAAGCCGAAGGCCACGGTGGAGACCAGCAGCGGGAACCAGCAGAGCTGGAGGGCGAAGAGGAACTGACCGATGAACTCCTCGCCGTAGGGGTAGGGAGGCTTGACCGCGGAGACGAGCGTGCGAGCAGTGAGGATCATCATGTCCCCGACCTGTTCGAACAGCGACTTGGCGGGCAGGAATGCCCTGTTTACAGCGGATCCGACCATCGTTCTCCTCCTGCGAACGAGTCTATGGGATGTGCCGGTGGGCACTGTTGAGTTCGGGCTAAAGGGGCCCGGATGCGGGCTGGGAGCGGCCAACCCCCGTGCTATGTTCCGGCCGCTGTGGGGGGGCATCTCATACACGCATCGCATTCCCGCTCGAGAGCAGCGATCGTGGCCTGCGCCGTTGCCGCTCTTGCGATCTCGGCCGGCGCCTGCGGGGACGACTCCTCCTCCGACGCGAACGAGCCCGCCGGGAAGTACACGGTCGAGGTGGTCTCCGCCGAGTTCCCATCGCGCCAGGTCCTCGGCCAGACGTCGCTGCTGCGACTCGGCATCCGCAACACCGGGCGCAAGACGGTCCCGGCCCTGGCCGTGTCGATCTCGATCGCGGGCCGGGAGGGCCAGGCGTCCACCCTGCCCTTCGGGATCCGCGACCCCCAGCCCGAACTCGCCCAGCCCGACCGTCCCGTCTGGGTGCTCGCCCTCAGGTACCCGAAATTCGACGGCTCCTCCAAGCCGGGCGGGGCGGGCACCTCCAACCCGAAGACGTTCGCCTTCGGCGAGCTGAAGCCGGGCGCGACCGCCAACGCGGTCTGGAAGCTGAGCGCGGTCAGGACCGGCCGCTACGTGCTCCGCTTCGTCGTCGACGCCGGCCTCGGCGGCCAGGCCAAGGCGGTCACCGCCGGCGGCAGCGAACCCGGCGGCTCGATCGGAGCCCAAATCGTCTCGGCCACCCCCGACAAGGTCGTCACCGACTCCGGCGAGGTCGTCGAAAAATGAGGCCGGCCGCCCTTGCCGCGGCCGCCCTCGCCCTGCTCGCCCTGCCGGCCTGCGGCTCCGCGCGGCAACCCCAGCAGCCCGGCACCGGACAGCGGCCCGGCGGCGGCGTCGCCCTGAAGCAGGTCGGCAGCTTCGACAGCCCTACCTTCGTCGCCGCCGCGCCCGGCTTCCCGAAGCTGCTCTTCGTCACCGAGCAGGCGGGTCGGGTCGAGGTCATGCGCGGCGGTCGGCGCCAGGCTCGGCCGTTCCTCGACATCAGGGGGCTGGTCGGCTACGACGGCGGCGAGCGCGGGTTGCTCTCGATCGCCTTCCCCCCCGACTACCGGCAGAGCCGGCTCTTCTACGTCTATTACACGGACAACGACGGCAACATCCGCGTCGACGAGTTCCGTCGCCGCGGCGCGACACGCGCGGCGCGCGGTTCCCGGCGCACGGTGATCGTGGTCCCGCACCCGGTCAACGCCAACCACAACGGCGGCCAGCTCCAGTTCCTCGGCCAGCTCCTGTACATGGCCACGGGGGACGGCGGCTCCGGCGGCGACCCGCCCAACAACGCGCAGAACACCGACAGCCTGCTGGGCAAGCTGCTGCGCATCGACCCGCGGCCCTCCGGTGGCCGGCCCTACTCGGTCCCCGCCAGCAACCCGTTCGTGGGCAGGGCGGGCCGCGACGAGATCTACAGCTACGGGCTGCGCAACCCCTATCGCTTCTCCTTCGACACGACGACGGCGCCCGGGCGGCCGCGGATCGCGATCGCCGACGTCGGCCAGGGCCGCTTCGAGGAGCTCGACTACACGACCGTGGGAGCCGCCGGCGGCGCCAACTTCGGCTGGGACGCCTTCGAGGGCTTCTCGCGCTACACCGAAGACAGCGACGACACGCCTGACCCGGGTGGCACGGTGAAACCGATCATGACCTACGGCCGCGGCCGCGACGGCGGCAGCTGCACGATCATCGGCGGCTACGTGTCCCGCGACCGCCGCCTGCCCTCGCTGCGCGGTCGCTACGTCTACGCCGACCTCTGCTCGGGCAAGCTGCGCAGCCTCGTGCCCCACCCGCGCCGGGCCAGCCACGATCGCCGCCTCGGCCTCGCCGTTGACACCCCCTCCACCTTCGGCGAAGACGGCCGCGGGCGCCTCTACGTGGCCTCTATAGAAGGGCCGGTGTACAGGCTCGTACCGCGCTGAACACCTCCTCGATCCTCATGCTATGCTGCGGCCGGAATGCGGGGGAATTTCTTGACCATACGAGGCCTCTTCGTCATCGCGGCAACCGCCTTTGCCCTCCTTTTCGCGGCTGGGTGCGGCGACAGCGACGACTCGGCGACCGGCTCGTCCGGCGACAGCACCGAGATCACCGTCGATACCGGATCGCTCTCGAAAGCGGCGTTCATCAAAAAGGTGGAACCGATCTGCAGGAGCGCCGC
Organism: Solirubrobacterales bacterium; assembly: GCA_036376915.1. Taxonomy (GTDB): domain Bacteria; phylum Actinomycetota; class Thermoleophilia; order Solirubrobacterales; family 70-9; genus VRUE01. Next base: position 8,385 of record DASUZK010000017.1, on the reverse strand, counting down.
GGAAAAGTTCCAAACGCAGCTGGGGAAAGTCTTCGAAGAATCCACCGACAATCCGCCTAAACCCACGGAAACTCCCCTCGAAATCGAATTCTACGAAGACGATTTCGCGAAGATCTACCAAACGCAGATCGACGAAATCAGCGCGCTCGGCGCGCCGAGCGGTGACGAGCAGGAGATCGCCGCCTACCTGGAAGCCGTGCAGAAGGGGATCGACGAAGCAGCCGAAAACCCCGAAGCCTTCGGCCAAGCCTTCCTCGAAGCCCAGGGGAGCTTCAAGGAAACGCCCCCGCTGACCGCGGCGTACGGCTTGCGCGGCTGCTCGTAGCGGCGCAGGGTAACCTTGGCCAACCAGCCAAGGGTCGACCGAAGGGAGCTTCCAGTGGAGAGCGGCACTGCCGAGAAGAGCAGCGAGGCGATCGAGGCGTCGAACGGAGCGGCCCGGGCCGCGGAGCCGGATGCGATCGAGGTCCACAACCCGGCGACCGGCGGCCTGATCGCCACCCTCCCGATCGACTCGCCGGAGAAGGTCGCCGAGACGGTCGCGCGGGTGCGCGCCAATCAGGCCGAGTGGGAGGCGATCGGGATCGAGGGCCGCTACCGCTGGCTCTCCAAGCTGCGCGACTGGCTGCTCGACAACTCCGAGCGCGTGATCGACACGATGCAGGCCGAGACCGGGAAGGTCCGCGCCGACGCGTCGGGAGAGCCGGTCTACCTCGCCGACCTGATCAACTTCTACGGCTCCAAGGCCGCGCAATTCATCGGTGAGGAGGCGGTCCGGCCCCACACGCCGCTGCTGGCCTCGAAGAAGCTGCGCGTGCAGTACCGGCCCCACCCCGTGGTCGGCATCATCAGTCCCTGGAACTTCCCCCTGATCCTCGCCCTCGGCGACGCGATCCCGGCGATGCAGGCCGGCGCCGCGGTCGTGGTCAAGCCCTCCGAGTTCACCCCCCTCGGCCTGGCCGAGGTGGTCGAGGCCTGGAAGGACGAGATCGGCGCCCCCGACGTCTTCGACTGCGTGCAGGGAGTCGGCGAGACCGGCGGGGCGCTGGTCGACGAGGTCGACTTCGTCCAGTTCACCGGCTCGGACAGAACCGGCCGCAAGGTGATGGCCCGCGCGGCCGAGACGCTGACCCCGGTCAGCCTCGAGCTCGGCGGCAAGGACCCGATGATCGTCCTCGCCGACGCCGACCTCGACCGGGCCGCCAACGCCGCGGCCTGGGGCGGGATGATGAACTCGGGCCAGATCTGCATGTCGGTGGAGCGGATCTACGTCGAGGAGCCCGCCTACGACAGCTTCGTCGCCAAGCTCACCGCCGCGGTCGGCAGGCTCCGCCAGGGCGCCGACGGCAAGGGCTTCGGCAAGGAGGTCGGCGCGATGACCTCCCCCAACCAGATCGGCATCGTCGAGGACCACGTCGGCGACGCTCTGGCGAGCGGCGCGAAGGCGCTGACCGGGGGCAAGCGGGTGCCCGGGCCCGGCGACTACTTCGAGCCGACGGTGCTGGTCGACGTCGACCACTCGATGAAGGTGATGCGCGACGAGACCTTCGGCCCCGTGGTGGGCGTGATGAAGGTGCGCGATGCCGAGGAGGCGCTGCGCCTCGCCAACGACAGCCGCTACGGCCTCTCCGGCTCGGTCTTCGGCGAGAAGGAGCGGGCCGAGCGGGTGGCACGGCGGGTCGAGTGCGGCGCGGTCAACGTCAACGACGTGCTGGTCAACTACGCTGCCATGGACGTGCCGATGGGCGGCTGGAAGCAGTCGGGGATCGGCTACCGCCACGGCGAGCCGGGCATCAAGAAGTACTGCCGCACCGAGTCGGTGGTGATCACCCGCTTCGGCGGCAAGCGCGAGCTCACCTGGTACCCCTACACCAAGGCCCGTCGCGGCATGATCGCCCGCGTCGCCCAGGCGTTCAACGCACGTGACCTGAGGCGTCGCTTGGGGATGCGCGGCTGACACCGACGCTGTGCATGTGTGGTTGCTGGGACTTTCGGCCTCCCCGGTAGCCTCTTTGGATCATGGCCGAGCGTGACTTCATAGCCGCTACGCGCGAGCGCGTCGTCGTCTTCGACGGCGGCATGGGCGCGACGCTGGAGCAGTTCGAGCTGACCCAGGAGGACTACGGCGGGCTCGAGGGCAAGTGCCACGAGGCGCTGGTGCTGAACCGGCCCGACGTGATCGAGGGCGTGCACGCATCGATGCTGGACGCCGGCGCCGAGGTGGTCGAGACCGACACCTTCCAGGGCTCGCGGCTGAAGCTCGAAGAGTGGGGCCTGGGCGAGCACACGCTGGAGATCAACGTCAGGGCGGCCGAGATCGCCCGCAAGGCCGCTGGGCCCGACCGCTTCGTCGCCGGCTCGATCGGGCCGACCGGGTTCCTCCCCGCCTCCACGGATCCGACCCTGGGCGACATCTCGTTTGCCCGCCTGGTCGAGGTCTTCGCCGAGCAGGCCCGTGGCCTGGTCGAAGGCGGCGCCGACCTGATCATCGTCGAGACCGCGCAGGACATCCTCGAGGTGAAGGCGGCGATCTTCGGCGCCCGCGAGGCGTTCGCGGCGACGGGCCGCGGGCTGCCGATCCAGGCCAGCGTCTCGCTCCTGCCCCAGGGCGGCAAGATGCTGCTCGGCACCGACGTCCGGGCGGTGCTGACGACGCTGGCGGCGCTCGACGTCGACGTGATCGGGCTCAACTGCTCGACCGGGCCCGAGGACATGCGTGACGCGATCCGCTTCCTCGGCGAGAACAGCCCGCTGCCGGTCCACTGCATCCCCAATGCCGGCCTGCCGTTGCAGGGACCGGACGGCGAGACGATCTTCCCCGAAGAGCCGGAGCCGCTGGCGGCGACCCTGGGCGAGTTCGTCGAGCGCTACGGCGTCGGCATCGTCGGCGGCTGCTGTGGCACGACGCCCGCCCACGTCGCGGCGATCCGCGCGCGGGTCGACGGGCGCGTGCCCGGCGAGCGCCCGGCATCGGGCCCCTCCCAGCTCTCCTCGATGATGACCTCCACCCCACTGGTCCAGGAACCGCGGCCGACCCTGGTCGGCGAGCGGGTCAACTCGCAGGGCTCGCGCAAGGCGAAGGAGCTGCTGCTCGCCGACGACTACGACGGCCTGGTCCAGGTCGCCGAGGACCAGGTCGAGGGCGGCGCCCACGTGCTCGACGTCTGCGTGGCGCTGACCGAGCGCTCCGACGAGGACGAGCAGATGGCGGCGGTGGTGAAGCGGATCTCGCTGACCCAGCCGGCGCCGATCCAGGTCGACTCGACCGAGCCGGAGGTGATCCGGGCCGCGCTGGAGCAGATCCCCGGGCGGGCGATCGTCAACTCGGTCAACCTCGAGGCCGGCCGCGACAAGGCCGACGTCGTCGTGCCGATCGCCAAGGCCCACGGCGCGGCGCTGATCGCGCTGACGATCGACGAGGTCGGGATGGCGAAGACGGCGGAGCGCAAGGTCGAGGTCGCCAAGCGCATCCGCGACATCGCCTGCGAGGACCACGGCCTCGACCCCGAGGCGCTGATCTTCGACGCGCTCACCTTCACCCTGACCACGGGAGAGGCCGAGTGGCGGCCCTCGGCGGTCGAGACGATCGAGGGCATCCGCCGGATCAAGGCCGAGCTGCCCGGCGTCAAGACCTCGCTCGGGGTCTCCAACGTCTCCTTCGGCGTCTCGCAACCGGCCCGCGCGGTGCTCAACTCGGTCTTCCTGCACCACTGCGTCGAGGCCGGTCTCGACCTGGCGATGGTCAACCCCAACCACATCACGCCCTACTCGGAGATCTCCGCCGAGGAGCGCGAGCTGACCGACGACCTCGTCTTCGACCGCCGCGAGGACGCGCTGGAGCGCTTCATCGCCCATTTCGAGTCCAAGGGCGAGGAGGCCGCCGAGGAGGCGGGCGACCCGACCGAGGGGATGGAGCCCGAGGAGGCCCTGCACTGGCACGTCCTGCGCCGCAAGAAGGACGGGATCGAGGTGTGGATCGACCGCTCGGTCGAGAAGATCGGCGCCGTGCCGACGCTGAACGAGGTGCTGCTGCCGGCGATGAAGGAGGTCGGCGACAAGTTCGGCGCCGGCGAGCTGATCCTGCCCTTCGTCCTGCAGTCGGCCGAAGCGATGAAGCGCGCCGTGGCGCAGCTCGAGAACTACCTCGACCGGATCGACGGCCACACCAAGGGCAAGGTGGTGATCGCCACCGTCTTCGGCGACGTGCACGACATCGGCAAGTCGCTGGTCAACACGATCCTCACCAACAACGGCTACACGGTGATCGACCTCGGCAAGCAGGTCCCGGTCGACGCGATCATCGCGGCCGCGGTCGAGAACGAGGCCGACGCGATCGGCCTCTCCGCCCTGCTCGTCTCAACCTCCAAGCAGATGCCGATCTGCGTCCAGGAGCTGCACCAGCGCGGGCTCGGGTTCCCGGTGCTGATCGGCGGCGCGGCGATCAACCGCGACTTCGGCCGCCGCACGCTCTACCCGCAAGGCAAGGAATCCGACGAGGTCTACGGGCCCGGCGTCTTCTACTGCAAGGACGCCTTCCAGGGGCTGGACACGATGGACGCGCTGGTCGACGAGGAGGCGCGCGAGGCGCTGGTCGCGCGGATCCGCGCCGAGGCACAGGAGCTGCGCGAGAAGCCGGCGAAGGCCGACGACGGACCGCCGACCACCGACGCGAGCGTCCGCTCGGCGGCCCACACCGACGTGCCGATCCCCGAGCCGCCCTTCTGGGGCGTGCGCGAGGTCGAGGTCGACCTCGACGAGGTCTTTCCCCACCTCGACCGCCACGTGCTCTTCAAGCTGCACTGGGGCGGGCGGGGGGTAAAGGGCGAGGCCTGGCGGCAGCTGGTCGAGGGAGTCGACGGCGAGGAGGGCTTCGCACCTCGCCTCGAGCGCATGTGGAGCGAGCAGGACTACCTTCACCCACGGGCCAGGCTCGGGTACTTCCCGGCGGCGGCCGACGGCAACGAGCTGGTCGTCTTCGATCCAGAGGATCCAGAAAGCGAGCTCGAGCGGCTCGCCTTCCCGCGCCAGCCCAAGCACGACCGGATCTGCCTGGCGGACTTCTTCCGCCCGCTGGAGTCCGGCGAACGCGACGTCGTCGCCCTGCAGGGCGTAACGGTCGGCCCCGAGGTGACCGAGCTGATCGAGCGCCTCGAGCGCGAAGGCGAGTTCGCCGAGCAGCTCTTCGTCCACGGCCTCGGCGTGCAGGCGGCGGAGGGATTGGCCGAGTGGCTGCACTCAGAGGTCCGCCGCGACCTCTCCATACCGCTCGACCAGGGCCGCCGTTACTCCTGGGGCTACCCCGCCTGCCCGGACCAGTCCGAGCACGAGAAGGTCTGGCGCCTGCTCGACCTCGAGCAGATCGGGATGACCCTCTCCGGCGGCTACGCCGTCCTGCCCGAGCAGTCGACGGTCGCGATCGTCGCCCACCACCCCCAGGCCGTCTACTTCGGCATGAAGTCGGGCTTCATCCCTGAGGACGAGGCCCCCGACGAGCTGATCGCCGGCACCGAGCGTGGGAGAGTGGGCGGGGCCGCCGGCCCCGCCCACTCTCACCGGTCGGCCCCCAGCTGACGAAATGTAGGGGTCGACACTGGGTTGATCGCAACACGCTCGGTAGGGCTTCAGCACCGAACGCTGTCCAAAACACCCACAGACCGAGCCGGAGTCCCCAGCTACGCTGGTTTCTACTGCCTGGCAAGGGATGTGCATGAAATAACAGCTCGCCGACCGCCAATCAAGGCGATTTCTCCAACGCGCTCAGACCCAAAAGCTGATGCATCACATTTGCCTGCAAACCACAGCATATCGAAAACGCGCACGCGCCTAAAGGCGCATGCTCAAGGCATGTCGACGGGTATCGAGAGTGGGCGGACCGCACCTCGGCAAACCTGGAGGTGCGGTTCCGCCTTTGATCTATCCGAGAATATGCGCGTCCGTTAACGTTTCCATTAACGAGTCAACGAGCCCTTCATCGGGGCAGAAGAATTTGCCGCCTAATTCGTTGGTAGGTGTTTCTTCCATGGTCCAGTGCGTGCCCCCACCCCAGAGTTCCATGCCTTCTGCGTCATATACGCAGTCGAGGCCAAGATTGGAGCACTGTAGACGTAAACGGCCACTTGTTAATGTCAAGGTGCCTTCATCTAACCCGGTCTTTAATAGATTGGCTAAGGGTTGTTCTTGTGTAGTTAACGTACAGTTGTTATGCGCCGATCCCGTGCCACAGCCAGTGGCTATTTTGCTTGTGAAATGGATTGACTGTGGATTCCCTAACCCTAAAGCAGTGGATTCCCATAACTCTCCTAAACATAAGATATTTATGAGGGCTAAGATCTTTAAGACCGTGCCCGCCGCGAGAACCGCGTGGATCGTGCCTGCTCCTTGTCCAGCCCCACAGGTTAAGCCTGTGTGGGAGTTGCAGACCTGCGTGCTCGTAGCCGACACCGGCGCAGCGCCGACGAACGCCATTGCCGCCACCGCCGCGAGCGCGGCGAGGCCGAACATCTTGATGAGTCTCATGGTGGATCTCCTTCCGACGAGCGTTGTCGGGCTCGTTTGTTCGATGCCCGCCCGAAGGGGCGGGCTTTTCACCGGTTGATCCTGAGCGCTCTGCCTTGCGCTGTCGAGCCTTGCTGTCCGTTACTCATGACCCACCCAAGAGGCGCCCCGATTTTCCCCGCACCTAGAGAGATGACCAGCCGGCGCACGCACCGATCCGCGTGCGCACGAATCTGGTATATGGCTCCTGGATTCTTTCCTCCAGGCAAATATCGAGCACGGTCGCGAGGAGCGAAACGATACACACAGACCACAGGCACCCCGGAAGTCCGAGGTGCCTGTGGTACATCAAGGGAGTCTCGAGAAAGCTTTTATGACTTAGCTCTTGATGTAGCTAGCTAATAACGATTCTAATTCCGCATCAAAAAGCGCTTCATCGGGGCAGAAGAATTTTCCGCCTAATTCAACGGAGGGAGCTTCATTTGCAATGAAGAGGTTGTTAGCGACTGCAAATTCAGAACCTGCGAGGTCGTATACGCAGTCAATACCTACATTGGGGCACTGAACCCGCTTTCTGCCACTTAAGAAAGTTAATGCCCCTTCGCCTGGGCCAATCTTTAACAGATGGTATAAAGGCGCCTCCTGAACGGTCACCGTGCAGTTGTTGTGCGCGGAGCCGGTGCCGCAGCCAGAGAACGATAAGCCTCCTACCGATTTAGCATGAATTACCTGCGGTTTTCCTAATCCTAAGACATCTTCTTCGGATAAAACTCCTAAGCATAAGACGGTAACTGCTGCTAATAACCTAGCCACCGTGCCTGCCTTGAGCACCCGGTGAATGTGTGTCTCCGCTTGACCTGCTGGGCATAATAATCCTTCGTTTACTTTGCAGAACTGGGTGTCGAAGGTAGCCGACGCCGCCGTAGCGCCGACGAATGCCATTGCCGCCACCGCCGCGAAAGCGGCGCGGCCGAACGTCTTGATGAGTCTCATCGTGGATCTCCTTCCGGCGAGTGTTGCCAGGGTCGTTTGCTCGATGCCTGCCGAGTGGCGGGCATCTCACAGGCGATCCTGAGCCTCCCGTGGCGCGATGTCGAGCTTCGGTGTCCCCTACCCGTGCCCCAGGCAGAGTGGCACCCGTTTTCCCTGCACCTTGAGAGATGACCAGCCGGCGCACGCACCGATCCGCGTGCTCACGGATCGGTGCGTGGTGGCTGCTTTTAAAGCTCTTATCCGAGAACGTACGTGTCCGCCGAGGATTCCAGTAACGCGTCGAAGAATCCTTCGTCGGGACAGAAAAATTTGCCGCCTAATTCGTTCATGGGGGTTTCATTCGCGGTGAGGTGCCCTTCAGCGACGTTGAACTGAATGCCTTCGAGATCATATACGCAGTCGAGGCCCAAGCTTGTACAAATGATATGCCAACGGCCGCTTACAAGGGTCTGTACTCCTTCGTCTAACCCGGTCTTTAAGAGGTTGGCTAAAGGCTGTTCATCAACCGTGAGCGTGCAGTTATTGTGCAGAGAACCGGTGCCGCAACTCGTAGCTGAAATTTGCATGTGAATCGATTGGGGGCTCCCTAAACCTAAGGGGGTGATTGCTCCTAAGATTCCTAAGCATAAGATGTCGATGGTTGCTAACAGCTCCCCTATCGTGCCGCTTGCTAGAAAGTAATGTGCAAGGCCAACTCCTTTGCCAGCCCCACAAGTTAAACCCGTATGCGCAGTGCAAAGCTGGGTGCTGGTGCTGGCCGACGCCGACGTAGCGCCGACGAATGCCATTGCCGCCACCGCCGCGAGCGCGGCGAGACCGAACATCTTGATGAGTCTCATGGTGGATCTCCTTCCGGCGAGCGTTGCCGGGATCGTTTACTCGATGCCCGCCGATGAC
>DASUZK010000016.1:0-7529 GCA_036376915.1 Solirubrobacterales bacterium | reverse complement strand
GATCCTTGTCACCACGTCCCGAGAGGCACAGAACGTCGAAGCCGTCTGCCTGATCCGAATTCTCGAGGAGCCACGCGATCGCGTGCGATGACTCCAGCGCCGGGATGATCCCCTCGAGCCGAGAAAGCGTCGAGAAGGCGGCAAGCGCCTGGGCGTCGGTGACCGCGAAGTAGCTGGCCCGCCCGCTGTCGCGCAGCCAAGCGTGCTCGGGACCCACGCCCGGGTAGTCGAGACCGGCCGAGATCGAGTGTGCCTCGAGGATCTGGCCCTCCTCGTCGGCGATAACCGAGGAGAGCGAGCCGTGCAGGACGCCGGTGCTGCCCTTGCCCAGGGAGGCGCCGTGGCGGTTTGTCTCGAGCCCTTCCCCCGCCGCCTCCACGCCGATCAGCTCGACCTTGGTGTCCTCGACGAAGGGCGTGAAGATGCCGATCGAGTTGGAACCGCCGCCGACGCAAGCGATCACCCGCGCCGGCAGCCCCCCCTCGGCGGCGAGAGCCTGCTCGCGTGCCTCTTCGCCGATCACCTTCTGCAAATCGCGAACGAGCGCTGGGAAGGGAGCCGGTCCGACCGCCGAGCCGATCACGTAGTGCGTCGTCTCGACGTTGGCGACCCAGTCGCGAATTGCCGCGCTGACCGCCTCCTTCAGCGTCCGCGCTCCCGCCTCTACCGGCACGACCTCGGCGCCGAGCAGGCCCATCCGCTCTACGTTGGGGCGCTGGCGGCGGATGTCCTCGGAGCCCATGTAGACGACGCACTCGAGGCCGCAGAGGGCACATGCCGTGGCCGTGGCCACGCCGTGCTGGCCGGCGCCGGTCTCGGCGATCACCCGCGGCTTGCCCATGCGCTGGGCGAGCAGGGCCTGGCCGACCGCGTTGTTGATCTTGTGGGCACCGGTGTGGGCGAGGTCCTCGCGCTTGAGGTAGACGGTGCGACCGGTCTTCTCAGAGAGCCGCTCGGCCAGGTAGAGCGGCGTTGGACGGCCGATGAAGTCGCGGTGCAGCGCGGCCAGGCGCTCGCGGAAATCAGGATCCTCGCGGGCCGCCGTCCAGGCCGCGGTCAGCTCGTCGAGCGCGGCGATCAGCGTCTCCGGGACGTAGCGGCCCCCATAGGGGCCAAAGCGCTCCTCGACGGTGCTCATGGAGCGGGAACGCTAGCCGCCTTGGCGGCATCGAAGAAGGCCGCCATCGCCGCGTGGTCCTTGCGGCCCGGCTCGGCCTCCACCCCACTCGCCACGTCAACCGCATAGGGGTGCGCGATCGCGATCGCCTCGGCGACGTTGTCGGGCCGCAGCCCACCGGCGAGGATCGCCGGCACCTCGGAACGGTGCCCGCGCAAGAGGCCCCAGTCGAAGCTTTCCCCGGTGCCGCCCCAGAGGCCGCGGCCGCGGCGGTCGAAGAGGTGGAAGTCGGTGCGGAAGGCCTCGGCCGCGTGGATCTCGGCGGCGCTGGCGACGTGGATCGCCTTGATCACCTTGACGCCCGTGCGGCGCGCCACCTCGGAGCACAGCTGCGGCCCCTCGGCCCCGTTCAGCTGCACCATGGTCAGGTTCGCGTCCTCCACGGCCTTGACGACTTCATCGAGCTCGGGATTGACAAAAATCCCCACCACCTCGCACTTCCGCCGGAACGCGGCGGCAATCGCAACCGCTTCCCCGGGAGCACATGCCCGCGGACTCTTGTCGTAATGGATCAACCCAATCGCCCAGGCCCCCAGCTGCACAGCCTCAGCCGCATCGTCCAGGTTCGTAATCCCACAGATCTTGACTCTCACGTCTCCAGAGTACGAAAGCCAACCGACCCACAATGGCGCTGCAGGCAAATCAAGCTAACTCAGGCGGCATCTCGCGCGCCACTTCCGCCTATTCCGCTTCTTGGACCGAGTCCGGCCGCACCCCGAGCGTGACCGTGACGGTCTTCTCCTCGCCGTCGTCCCGCACCAGGGTCATCTCCATCTCGTCGCCCGGCTCGGCCGCGTCGACAGCGTCGATCACGTCTTCCATCGAGGCGACCGGCTCGCCGTCGATCTCGGTGATGATGTCGCCGCCGAGCCGGACTTTCGCGCCTTCGATCGTCGCTTCGGTCTCGCCGGCCTCGATCCCGGCCTTGTCCGCGGGACCGTCCTCGATCACTTCGTTGACCAGCACACCTTTCTCGGTTGACAGTTTCAGCGAGTCGGCGATCGCCGGCGTTACGCTCCCTCCGGTGATGCCGATGTAGGCATGCTCGACCTCGCCGTCCTGCTTGATCTGCCCGACGACGTCTCGAGCCGTGTTGATCGGCACCGCAAAGCCGATACCGACGTTGCCGCCACCGCCACCGCTCTGGATCTGAGAGTTGATCCCGATCACCCTGCCCGAGGCGTCGATCAGCGGGCCGCCCGAGTTGCCGGGGTTGATCGCCGCGTCGGTCTGGATCACGTGCGAGATCGAGAAGCCGTTTGGCGCCTGAATCTGGCGCTGCAGAGCGGAGACGATGCCGCTTGTGACGGTGCGGTTGAGGCCGAAGGGGTTGCCGATCGCGACCACCGGGTCGCCGACCTGGACCTTCGAGGAGTCGCCGAGCGCCAGCGGGTGCAGCTGGTCGGCCGGGACGTCGACCTTGAGCAGGGCAACGTCAGTCGCCGGATCGGTGCCGATTATCTCCGCATCGTGGCTGGTTTCGTTGGAGCCGATAGTGACCTGCACCTCGCTCGCCCCGTCGACGACATGGCTGTTGGTGATGATGTGGCCCTGGGTGTCGATCAAGAAGCCGGAGCCGGTTGCGACACCGCCGCCTTCGCCTTCCGGTTCGGGTTCGCCGAAGGGGTTGATGCCGGAGGATTCTTCGGGGGCTTTCGATGCCTGGATGAAGGCAACGCCCTGCCCGTCGCGGCGGTAGATCTGGTTGACCAGGTTGCCGCCGCCGCTGTCCTTGACTTCGATCGGCGCCGAGAGGGGCGCCGCGATCGTCGTCGTCGAGCCGTCCTCCGCCTCGATCCAGCCCGAGGCGATCGCCACCCAACCGAAGGCGGCGACGACCGCGCCGCCGAGAAGGGCGGAGCCGAAGGAAGAGCGAAGGAAGCGACGCATTGGAAGGACTGTAGAGCCGCTTCCTCAGTAATTCCTAAACAATGCTCAAGCGAGGGCTAAACCGTCGCGCTCAGGGGAGGTGGTGCTCGCGAGTGCCCTCTTCGGCCCCGGTCAGCTCACGAGTCTTCGCCTCGGGATCGGCGGCGCTCATCAGCGCGCTGCCGATCAGCACCGCGTCGACCCCTACCCTCTCCAGCTCTTCGAGCTCCGCGCGAGAGGAGATGCCGCTCTCGGCGACGACGGTCTTGCCCGCCGGCACGTCGGGCATCAGCTCGTAGGTGGTCGCGACGTCGACCTCAAGACTGCCGAGGTCACGATTATTGATGCCAATGATGTCTGCATCAATTTCCAGAGCCTTCTCAAGCTGCTCTTGATCTCGCACCTCAAGGATGCAGTCGAGGTCTAGCTGCTGAGCCTCGTCGTAAAGGTCAGCCAAGGTCCGGTCGTCCAACACCGCAACGATTAGGAGAACCGCATCGGCTCCAAAGACCGCTGCCTCGTAGAGCTGATACCTGTCGACAGTGAAGTCCTTTCGAAGGATTGGCAGATCGCTGATGCTGCGAGCCTCCCGAAGGTCCTCAAGCCGCCCATTGAAGTGCTGGACGTCGGTCAAAATCGAAAGAGCCGATGCACCACCTCGTTGATATGCCAAGACCTGGTCGGCAACAGCTGCTGTTGCCGCAGCTTCACCAGCCCGCGAAGCACTAGGGGAATAGCGCTTGTACTCAGCAATGAGAGAAAGCTGGGGCCTTGTCAAGGCCTCATGGAACGGCCGGGAGTCGCCCCTGGATCGGAGCTTCTCCTCTAGCTCCCTTTGCGATATTTCGGTTCGACGCCGATCTACGTCAGATCGAGCGGCACCGACCATTGCTTCGAGCATGCTCTCTGGGATTCTAGTATCGGTCTTGATGCCTGTGGAAATTTCCCGGCCCCTTTCCCCTACCGCGAGAGTGAGCATCTTAAACGCAACGTTTCGTTGCGTGTTGCGATCTTGCAATCGGCAGTGCGGGGGCGGCGCTTTAGGCAAAGCGAATTAGTCCGTCCAAAAGCTCCTCTGCCCTTCCGCTATCAACCACCGTTTTTGCTCTCTCTACCCCCGCGGCGAGGCTATCAGCCCGGCCGCCGACGTAGATCGCGGCACCGGCGTTGAGCAGGACGAGGTCGCGGCGCGGGCCGCTCTCACCGGCGAGCACCGCTCGGGAGGCTGCTGCGTTCTCCTCGGGCGTGCCTCCGGCGACGTCGCCGAGCTCCGCCGTGGCGAAGCCGAAGTCCCCGGGCTCGACGAAGTGCTCCTCGGTGCCGCCGTCGCGGACCTCGATCACGCGGGTGCGGGCCGAGATCGAGAGCTCGTCGACTCCGTCCTCGGCGGTCACGACCATCGCGCGCTCGCTACCGAGCCCGGCCAGGGCCTCGGCGATCGTCTCCTGGTAATGGCGATCGGAGACGCCGAGCAGCTGCCTCCGGGCACCCGCCGGGTTGGTCAGCGGGCCGAGGAAGTTGAAGATCGTTCGCACCGCCAGCTCCTTGCGGACCGGGACGACGTGCGCCATCGCCTTGTGATGGCGCGGCGCGAACATGAAGCCGAAGCCGACCTCGTCGATGCAGCGGCCAACCTGCTCCGGCTCGAGCTCGATGTCGACGCCGAGCGCCTCGAGCAGGTCGGCGGAGCCGCACTTGCTCGTGCTTGAGCGGTTGCCGTGCTTGGCGACGGCGCAGCCGGCGGCTGCGGCGACCAGCGCGGCCGTGGTCGAGACGTTGAAGGTGGAGGGCCCGCCACCGGTCCCGGCCGTGTCGACGAGGTCGGTGCGCGAGGTGGCGACCGGGGTGGCGAGCGAGCGCATCGTGCGGGCCAGGCCGACCAGCTCGGGGACCGTCTCCCCCTTGGCCCGCAGCGCGATCAGGAAGGCACCGGTCTGGACCTCGCTCGCCCGTCCCTCCATGATCTCGGCGAGCACGGCGGCGGCGTGGTCGGCAGTGAGGTGGTCTCCGGCGCAGACCGCGTCGATCGCCCGGGTGACGACGTCATTCGGCGCCATTCTTCAACCCACCCCCTTCCGGTGCGCTTTATCCCCGTATAGGGGGGCAAAGGCGCACCGGAAGCTCATTTGGTGTCTCCCAGGAAGTTGGCCAACAGGTGCTTGCCCTGGGGGGTCAGCACCGACTCGGGGTGGAACTGGACGCCCTCGGCGGGCAGCTCGCGGTGGCGCGCTCCCATCACCACGTCGCCGAGGCTCGAGCTCAGCTCGAGCTCGTCGGGCAGGTCGGGATCCGCCACCAGCGAGTGGTAGCGGCCGGCGACGAGTGGGCTGGGCAGGCCGGCGTAGACGGTGCGGCCGTCGTGCTCGACCTCGCCCTCCTTGCCGTGGATCGGCTCTCCCTGGACCGTGCGCCCGCCGAAGGCCTCGACCAGCGACTGGTGGCCGAGGCAGACGCCGAGGACGGGCGTGCCAGTCTCGGCGAAGCGACGGATCGCCGCGATCGAGATCCCCGCCTCGGCGGGCGTGCAGGGGCCAGGCGAGACCACGAGGCGGTCGGCGCCACGCTCGAGCAGCTCGTCGACCGTCGCCTTGTCGTTGCGGACGACCTCGACCTCCGCGCCCAGCTCGCCCAGGTACTGGACGAGGTTGTAGGTGAAGGAGTCGTAGTTGTCGATGACGAGCACGCGCATCGTCAGCTCCAGTCCGGCTGCTCGCAGGCCAGCTCCACCGCGCGGAAGACGGCCTTGGCCTTGTTGACGGACTCGTTGTACTCGTAGGCGGGCTTGGCGTCGGCCACGGTGCCGCCTCCCGCCTGGACGTGCATCTGGCCGTCCTTGACGACCACGGTGCGGATGTGAATCGCCGTGTCGAGGTCACCGTTCCAGGAGAGGTAGCCGATCGCGCCCCCGTAGGAGCAGCGCTTGACCGGCTCCAGCTCGTCGATGATCTGCATCGCCCGCACCTTCGGCGCGCCGGAGAGCGTGCCCGCCGGCAGGGCAGAGCGCAGGACATCCATCGCCCCGACCCCTTCGCGCAGGGTGCCGGAGACCTGGCTGACGATGTGCAGCACGTGCGAGTAGGTCTCGACCACCATCAGCTCGTCGACCGAGACCGATCCGTACTCGCAGACCCGGCCGAGGTCGTTGCGGCCGAGGTCGACCAGCATCACGTGCTCGGCGCGCTCCTTGGGGTCGTTGACGAGCCGCTCGGCGAGGCGGCGGTCCTCCTCCTCGTCGGAGCCGCGCGGGTAAGTGCCGGCAATCGGGCGCGTCTCGACCCGGTCGCCGGTGACTTTGACCAGCGGCTCGGGCGAGGCGCCGGCGATCTGGAAGTCGCCGAACTCGAGGAAGTACATATAGGGGGACGGGTTGACCACCCGCAATCCGCGGTAGACCGAGAAGGCCTCGACTGGGGCCGGCGCGCTGAAGCGCTGCGAGGGCACGACCTGGAAGGCGTCGCCGGCGTGGACGTAGGAGACGATCCGCTCGACCGCGGCTTCGAACTCCTCGCGCTCCATGTTGGAGGCGAACTGGGGCGGCTCGGCGAGGGCCGGGTGCTCGGGTGAGGGGACCGCCCCGCGCAGGCGCCGGCGGGCGTCGGCGATCGTCGCCGCAGCGCGCTCGTAGGCGGCGTCGATGCCGCCCTCGTCCTCCGCGAAGGCGCAGGCCATGATCGTCAGCTCGTGGCGGAGGTGGTCGAAGACCAGCAGCAGGTCGGTCACCATCAGTGCCATGTCGGGCAGGCCGAGCGGGTCGGGGTTGGGCTCACCCAGTGGCTCGACGGTGCGCACGAGGTCGTAGCCGAAGAAGCCGACGGCGCCGCCGCTGAAAGGGGGCAGGCCCTCGACCGGGGCTGGGCGGAAGCGCGAGAGGTGCTCGGCGACGGCGGCGTAGGGATCGGGGGCGTCGCGCCCCTCCCCCCCGTCCTCGGAAAGGACGCCGTCGCTCCAGCTCAGCACCGAGCGGGGGTGGAAGCCGACGAACGAGTAACGGCCGACCTGGCCCTGCTCGGCCGACTCGAGCAGGAAGCATGGCGTCCCCTCCGGTTCGCCCGCGCGCAGCTTGAGGAAGGCCGAGACCGGGGTCTCGCAGTCGTCGAGAAGGCGGGCGCAGACGGGCACGACGTTCCCCTCCCCGGCGAGCGCCCGGGCCTGCTCGAGTGTCGGCTCGAGCCTCAGCTCGGAATCAGCGGCGACGGCCATCGAGCACTTCCATCGCGGCGGACTGCGGGACCTCGCGCGAGGCGAGCAGCACGGCCAGGTGGTAGAGCAGGTCGGCGGCCTCTTCGGCGACGCGCTCGTCGGACTCCTCGCGGGCGGCACGGACGACCTCCTCGGCCTCCTCCTCCACCTTCTCGCCGATCAGCTTCGGGTCGTCGAGCAACTGCACCGTGTAGCTGCCTTCTGGGCGCTCAGCGGCGCGGCTGCGCAAGGTGCGCTCGAGCACGGCAAGCGTTTCGTGCAGGGAGGGATCCGGCCTGCCTTT
>DASUZK010000015.1:0-5226 GCA_036376915.1 Solirubrobacterales bacterium | reverse complement strand
GGCCACAAGATCATCGTCGCCTCCTTCGGCGCCTACGACGAGAGCGACCTCGAGGCCTACTCGCCGGTCGTCGTCCACGTCGACGACGAGAACGAGATCGTCGCCGTCGACAGCCACCCCGAGGTGCTCCTCGCCGAGCCGGCGCACGCGTCCGACGCAGAGATGGCGTGATGAGCTCGGGCGCCCGCTCCCACACCGCGCCGCCGGAGGGGCGCCCGCCGGTGTCCCTTCCCCGCCTCGCCGAGATGAAGGCCGCCGGCGAGCCGATCGCGATGGTCACCGCCTACGACTACCCCTCGGCCAAGGTCGCCGAGGAGGCGGGGGCCGACGTCGTCCTGGTCGGCGACTCGGCGGCGATGGTCGTGCTCGGGCACTCGGGAACGGAGGCGGTCTCGATGGAGGAGATGATCGTCCTCGGCAAGGCTGTGCGTCGCGGGCTGAAGACCCCGCTGATGGTCGGCGACATGCCGATGGGCAGCTACGAGGCGAGCAACGAGCTGGCGATCCAGAACGCCCAGCGGCTGGTCAAGGAGACCGGCTGCCAGACGGTGAAGCTGGAGGCTGGGGGGATCTCGGTCGAGCGCGCCCGCGCGATCGTCCGCTCGGGGATCCCGGTGATGGGCCACGTCGGCTTGACGCCCCAGACCGCGACCGCCCTCGGCGGCTACAAGGCCCAGGGCAAGACCGCCCAGAGCGCGATCCAGCTCTGCGAGGACGCGCTGGCGCTGCAGGCGGTCGGCTGCTTCGCGATCGTCTTCGAGGCCGTTCCCGCCGCCGTCACCGAGGCGATCGTCGAGAAGCTCGAGATCCCGGCGATCGGCATCGGCGCCGGCCCCGCGACCGCGGGCCAGGTCCTCGTCTTCCACGACCTGCTCGGCATTACCACCGGCCGCATGGCCAAATTCGTCAAGCAGTACGCCGACATCCACGGCCAGATGGTCGCCGGCATGAACCAATACGTGGACGAGGTCCGCACCCGCCACTTCCCCGAGCCCGACCACGTCTACGGCATCGAGCCCGCCGAGCTGGCCGAGCTGCGCCGCTACCTGGATCAGGAGAGCCTCACCTCGGCGAAGGCGTGGGACTGGGAGCCGCTGCCCTAGCGGCTTGGGGTCCATCCGGGACTTAAGATGGGCATCAGAGTGCCCGTCTACGAGTTCGAGTGCGAGCGGTGCGGCGACCGCTTCGAGGAGCTGGCGCCCAGCGATGCGCAGAGCCTCCCCTGTCCGGCCTGCGGCTCGGGCCGGACGCGGCGCCTGCTCTCGCCGGTCTCCCCGCCCGGCCGCCAGCCACGCGGCGCGAGTGTTCGCTCGGGTGAATCGCGGCGCCGCGAGCGCGAAGCGGCGCGCGGCGAGCGCCTGACCGAGACGAAGCGCAAGCGCGCCTCCGGAGAGCTCTGATGGCCACCGCCGAGGAGCGGCGCGGGGAGCTGGTCGCGCTCTACAAGGAGGTCCAAGCCTGCACGAAATGCCCTCTGCACGAGACGCGGGCGAAGGCCGTCTTCGGCGCCGGGGACGCCAACGCGGACCTGATGTTCGTCGGCGAGGCGCCCGGGGCCGAAGAGGACCGCCAGGGCCTGCCTTTCGTCGGCCGCGCCGGCCAGCTGCTCAATCAGATGCTGGAAGAGATCGGCCTCTCGCGCGAGGGGGTGTTCATCGCCAACGTGCTGAAGAGCCGTCCGCCCGGGAACCGCGATCCGCAGCCCTTGGAGATAGAGGCCTGTCGTCCCTATCTCTTCGAGCAGGTGCGCCTGATCGAGCCGACGGTCATCTGCACGCTGGGGAACTTCGCCACCAAGCTGCTCAGCGGCAACCCGGCCGGGATCACCAAGGTCCGCGGCACGCCGCAGGTGCACGAGCTGGGCGGCCGCACGGTCTTCCTGCTGCCGATCTTCCACCCAGCGGCGGCGCTGCGCACGCCGGCGGTGAAGGAGACGCTGCGCGAAGACTTCGCCACGATCCCGGACCTGCTGGCGATGGGTCCTCCGGTCGCCGCCGAAGAGCCTCTCGAGGAGGCGGAAGAGGAGGATTCGGCGCCCGAGCCCCCCGCCGACCAGCTCGGCTTCTTCGGGTGAAGACGACCACCGATTCCGCTGCCGAGACCGAAGCGCTCGGTGCCCGGCTCGCCGAGCGGCTCGGGCCCGGCGACGTGATCGTCCTCAGCGGCGAGGTCGGCGTCGGCAAGACGACGCTGATTCGAGGTGCCTGCCGGGCGCTCGGCATCGAGTCCCCGGTCACCTCGCCCACCTTCACGATCGGCCATCGCTACGAGGGCGGGCGGCTGCCGGTCGCCCACCTCGACCTGTACCGCCTCGAGGGCGGCCTGGAGGGCGAGGATCCGGCTCTGCTCGAGGACTATCTGGTTGCCGACGCGATCGCCTTCGTCGAGTGGCCCGCCGTGGCCGAGCCCCAGCTCGCCGACAGGCGGGTCCTGGCGGTGCGCCTCGCGCACGCGGGCGGCGATCGCCGCGAGATCGAGATTCCCGCCGCATCCACCCGCAAATAGGCGTGTTCGGAAGATAGTGGGTCCATGTAGCATCGAACCGACGTAGAAACGCGAGCTGGAGGATGCCGATGAAAGGAATGAAGACGCTGGGCGCTGCGCTGCTGCTGGTTGCCGCGCTGGCCAGCCTGGCGCCGGCATCGGCGGGGGCGGCCGCCTATCGGCACTACGTCGCCTGTGGTGTCTCCCAGAACGCGACCCCGGCGCACAAATGCCCGAAGAAAAGCAAGAAGGGCGCCTTCTTCAAAAGCCTCCAGGGGGAAGTCGACTACAGCATCTGCGTCAAGTTCCCGACTGGGGAAAACATCTGCGCGAAAGCCCAGCCCGCCAAACAGGGAAAGCTCTACGTCAACAAGATCACTTCCAACATCCCCGGCAAGCACCGGGTGACCTGGTTCGTCGGGGGCAAACGCGTCGGTCTCTTCATCTTCAAAGTCTCTGACTGACCGTCCGGGAACAGAGATCGTCGTGGTCGGTTTCGACACGGCGACCGCCGACACCGCCGTCTGCTCGACGCGCGGCGGCATGGCGATGCACGAGGAGCGGCTCGGGCTCGGGCCCGACGGGAGCCCGCGGCACTCGACCGCGCTGCTGGTCGAGGTCGAGCGCGCGGCGGCGGCGGTTGGCGGCTGGGGGGCGGTCGACCGGATCGCGGTCGGCCTCGGCCCGGGCTCCTTCGTCGGGATCCGCATCGCGATCGCCACGGCCCGCGGCCTGGCGGCGAGCACCGGCCTGCCGGTGACGGGGGTCTGCACCCTCGACGCGGTCGGCCACGCGGCGGGCGAGGCCGTGGGCCCTGCCCGGCCCTGCCTGGCCGTGCTCGACGCGCGTCGAGGGGAGGCGTTTGCCGCGCTCTACTCGTCGGACGGCTCGCGGCTCTGGGAGCCCTTCGTGGCCGCGCCCGCGGAGCTGGCCGACCGCGTCGGGGCGCTTCCGCAACCGCCTCTGGCGGCCGGATCGGGAGCGATACGATTTCGAGATGAGCTGGCGAGTCGGGACGTCGAGGTTCCCGGCGACGCCGACCCCGTACACCGGGTCGCGGCGCGGCACCTCTGTGCGCTCGCGGAGGCCGGTGCCGGCGTCGTCGGCGACCCGCTCGACCCGATCTACCTGAGGCCTCCCGATGCGCAGCGATGGCGTGAGCGAAACGATGTCAAGACGACCGAGTGAGGCGATCGAGGGAGTCGAGCTGAGGCGTCTCGCCTACAGCGATCTGCCCGCGGTGATCTCGATCGAGCGCCGTTCCTTTCCCACCCCCTGGTCGCTGGCGATGTTCGTGCTCGAGCTCTCCAAGCCGTCGGGCATCTGCCTCGCGGCGACTGACGGCGCGGAGCTGTGTGGCTACCTGGTCTGCTCGCGCTACGACCAGGTCTGGCACCTGATGAACGTCGCCGTCGCGCCCGAGCGCCGCCGCACCGGTATCGCCCGCGGCTTGATCTCGCGGCTGGTCGAGGAGGGGGGAGGCCGGCTTCCCTTCACGCTCGAGGTCCGGGTCTCCAACCGGCCCGCGATCGCGATGTACGAGAGGCTCGGCTTCCGCTCGGCAGGGGTGCGGCCCCGCTACTACCAGGACAACGGCGAGGACGCTCTGATCATGTGGCTGGACTAGCCCGCGGCGGACGCGGGAGCGAACGAGCAAGATAGCCGGTGATCATGAGTGCGAGCGAGCGGGAGCAGAGCACACGGGCGCAGTTGTTGCTGGCGCTGGAGACTTCCTGCGACGACACCTGCGCGGCGGTGCTGGACGGGCCACGCGTGCTGGCCAACACGATCTCCTCGCAGGCGGCGGCCCACGCCCAGTTCGGCGGCGTCGTGCCCGAGGTCGCCTCCCGCCACCACCTGGAGCTGGCGGCCCCGGTCGTCGAGGCGGCTCTGGGCGAGGCCGGCGCCACGCTCGACGATGTCGGCTCGGTGGCCGTCACCGCGGGGCCAGGCCTGATCGGGGCGCTGCTGGTCGGGGTCAGCACCGCGAAGGCGATCGCCGCCCCGCGCCGCCTGCCGCTGATCCCGATCGACCACCTGCAGGGGCACGTCGCCGCCAACTTCCTCGAGCCCGAGCCCCTGCAGCCGCCCTTCCTCTGCCTCCTCGCCAGCGGCGGCCACACGCTGCTGGCCGCCGTGCGCGACCATGCCGGCCACGAGGTGCTCGGCCAGACCCTCGACGACGCGGCTGGGGAGGCGTTCGACAAGGTCGCCCGTCTGCTCGGTCTCGGCTACCCGGGTGGGCCGGCGCTGGAAAAGCTGGCCCGCGAGGGCGATCCCGCGGCGTTCGAGATGCCAGTGGCGATGAGCCGCGACCCGGGCCTCGACTTCAGCTTCAGCGGTCTGAAGACCGCCCTCGTCTATCTCTGCCGGGATCTCGGCCCCGACGGCGTCAACGAGCGCCGCGCCGACCTGGCGGCCAGCTTCCAGGCCGCCGCCGTCGGTCAGCTCGTCGCCAAGCTCGAACGGGCGCTGAAGCGGGGGGACTGGCAGGCCGTCGCCCTAGGCGGGGGTGTGGCCGCCAACGGGCCGTTGCGCGAGGCGGCACGCGAGGCCTGCGAGCGCAACGGGGCGACCCTCAAGCTGGTCGGGCTCGAGCTCTGCACGGACAACGCCGCGATGATCGGCTCCGCCGCCCGCTTCGCCGAGCCGATCCCATACCCCGACTACCTCGCCTACGACGCCTTCGCGACCAAACCCGCCGCCGACGGGCCGATACGTCAACGCATAGTTGACGTATCG
>DASUZK010000014.1:0-8368 GCA_036376915.1 Solirubrobacterales bacterium | reverse complement strand
CGGCTCGGCGAGGAGCACCTCGGGGTGGCTGTCGACGGCGACGATCTCGTTCTCGTCGTCGACGTGGACGACGACCGGCGAGTAGGCCTCGAGGTCGCTCTCGTCGTAGGCGCCGAAGGAGGCGACGATGATCTTGTGGCCGGGCCGGGTCAGATGCGCGGCGGCTCCGTTGACCTGCATAGTCTTCGATCCGGGCTCGCCGTCGATCACGTAGGTGACGAAGCGCGCGCCGTTGTCGATGTCCCAGACGTGGACCTGCTCGTTGGTGATCAGGTCCGCGCTCGCCATCAGCTCGGTGTCGATGGTGATGCTGCCGATGTAGTCGACGTCGCAGTCGGTCACCGTCGCCCGGTGGATCTTGGACTTGAGCATCTGCCTTTGCATCTGGCCTCCCGTTCAGCTCTTTCGAATTTCGCGTTTCAAGGTCGAATCAAGACGTTGTCGATCAGGCGGGCGCCACCGACGTGGGCGGCGACCGCGATCAGCACATTGCGGTCGCCGAGCTCGGCGACCTCGGTCAAGCTCTCGGCATCGCGCGCCTCCAGGTACTCGGGCTCGACCCCGGCGGCGTCGAGCTCGGCGCGGGCGGCCTCGAGGGCGGCGCCGAGGCCCTCGGCGCGGGCGGCCTCCTCCGCCGCGCGCAGTGCCCGTGAGAGCGCGACCGCCTGCCCCCGCGCGCGCGGGTCGAGGTAGGCGTTGCGCGAGCTCATCGCCAGGCCGTCGGCCTCGCGCATGGTCGGCAGCACCTCGATTCGCACGGGGACGTCGAGGTCGCGGACCATACGGCGGATCACCGCCACCTGCTGCGCGTCCTTTTGGCCGAAGTAGGCGATGTCGGGCCCAACCGTGTTGAAGAGCTTTGCGACGACGGTGGTGACCCCACGGAAGTGCCCGGAGCCGCGGCGTGAGGGGTCGCCGTCGAGAACGCCGGTGAGCTCCCCGTCGACCTCGACCTGGGTGGCAAACCCGTCCGGGTAAACCTCCTCAACAGGCGGCGCGTAGACGAAGTCGGCACCTGCCTCGGCGGCGAGCTGGAGGTCGCGCTCCTCGTCGCGCGGGTAGCGGTCGAGGTCCTCCCCCGGGCCGAACTGGGCCGGGTTGACGAAGAGGCTCATGACCACGAGGTCGCACTCGGCGCGGGCGGCGCGAAGCAGCGAGAGGTGGCCCTTGTGGAGGTAGCCCATCGTCGGCACCAGGCCGATCGAGCCGCCGTCCCGCCGCGCCGGCGCAAGCGCAGCTCGAAGCTCGTCCTTGACACGGAAGAGCTTCACGTCGCCTTGTGCGTGGGTGGGATCGACGAGTTCTGCGAGGTTCATTTGGTCCATGCCCTTCGGGTCACGGCCGCTTGCGGATTATAGGCAGTCTCGTGCGGAACTACGCGGTTTTGATCACATTGCGTGAGTTGTCCAAAGACAGGGGCTAATGCCGCTTCAGCGGCCTCGCCGGGCTGCCCGCCGCGATTGTCCCAGGGGGTAGATCGCGGGTGACGACCGAGTTGGCGCCGATCACGCAGCGGTCGCCGACCGCCACCCCGCTGGTGACTACGCAGTTGGCGCCGAACCAGCAGTTGGAGCCGATCCTCACCGCCCCCTTGGAGGTGAAGCCCTGCTGGGTGATCGGGACGTCGGGGTCGTCGAAGCGATGGTCGGAGTCGCCGACGAAGCAGCCGTTGGCGAACATCGTGTGGTCGCCGATCTCGATCAGCTCGAGCGCGGCCAGCATCGTGTTGCGGTTGAGGAAGCAACCTTCGCCGATCTCGATCCGCGCCTCGGGCGCCAGGGTGAGCCAGCAACCCGGCTCCAGCAGGGTCCCTTCGCCGATCCGCAAGCGACCCTCGTCGAGCGCTTCGAGCACCTCGCCCTCGACCGGCTGGCGCACGAAGAAGCCGCCGCGCGCCGCGTGGCGGGCCAGTCGCCAGCGCCGGCCGAGGCGCCGGTTGCGCTCGTACCAGCGCCGCTTCGCCCACCAGATGCGCCACCCCCTCTGCACCGGCCATAGACTGACGAACGTGGCGGATCTGCGCGGCGGCATCGACCTCGGCGGGACGAAGATCCAGACGGCGATCGTCGACGGGAGCGGCAAGGTGCTCGGCCAGTCGCGGCGGCCGACGCCGACCAGCGGCGGCCCCCCGGACGTGGCCGATGAGATGGCGGCGGCGCTCCGCGAGGCCGCCGAGGAAGCCGGAGCGCAGACCGACGCCCTCGAGGGCGTCGGCGTCGGCTCCCCCGGCGATGCGGACGAGCGGACCGGGGTCGTCTCCGGCGCCCGCAACCTCCCGGGCTGGGAGGGCAGCTTCGCGCTGGCGGACGCGCTCGGGGAGGTGCTTGGGACCAAGATCCGCGTCGGCAACGACGTCCAGGTGGCCACGGAGGCCGAGTTCCACCTCGGCGCCGGGCGCGAGTTCTCCAGCCTGATCGGCGTCTTCTGGGGGACCGGCGTTGGCGGTGGCCTGGTCCTCGACGGCAAGCCCTGGCTCGGCCGCGGCGCCGCCGGGGAGATCGGCCACATGGTGGTCAAGCGCGACGGCGCCAAGTGCCCCTGTGGGCGCAAGGGCTGCCTGGAGGCCTACGCGGGCCGGGCGGCGATGGAGGCCGAGGCGAGGCGTCAGCACGATGACGGGGCCAAGACCGATCTCTTCAAGCTCATGCACAAGCACGAGAAAGACCGTCTGACCAGCGGCATCTGGCAGCGTGCCCTGGACCACGGCGACCATCTCGCCGAGAAGCTGATCGACCGGGCGATTGAGGCTCTCGGCACTGGGATCGCTTCCGCCGTCAACCTGCTCGACCCCGAAGCGGTGATCATCGGCGGCGGCCTCGGCGTTCGTCTCGGCGAGCGCTACATGGAGCCGCTGACCGAGGAGATGCACAAGCACCTCTTCGTCGACGAGCGCCCGCCAGCGGTCCGCGTTGCCTCGCTCGGCGATCTCGGCGGCGCGATCGGCGCCTCACTGCTGATCAGCAGCTGATAGCCCCTACCTGCGTTTCTGGACGCGGAAGGCGTACTGCACGAGCGCCGGACCCGGGCTGTCCGGCGGACCGACCGCGATAACGCTGAACTCGTGCTTCCCAGGCCGCGCCGCGATCCGCGCCGGAGAGACACAGTGCGCATAGGCGCTCCGGTCGAGCTTGATCGCGAGCGTGCAGGCCCACGGGCGAAAACGAGTCACCCACCGACCTTAGCGCGCAATAAAAAGGGGCCCAGGCTTTCTCGAAAGGCGGGCAGGCCCCTCAGACGCGACCGGCGGCCTGGCGCTCCCTGCGGGCGATCGCGTCGACGATGACGGCCAGCAGGAGGACGCCACCGGTGACCATGAACTTGACCGCCGAAGAGAGCGCGAGCAGGTCCATGTTCCAGGTAGCGCTCGGCTACCGTCGGCGAACGAATTTCGGATAAGCGACTTATCGCCGGCTTATGCCGCGACCGCCTCGCGCTTGCGCGAGGCTCGCTTCGGCTTCGCCGGCTCGACCAGCTCGGCGAGGAAGCGACCGGTGTAGGAGCCCTCGACCGCGGCCACCTCCTCGGGGGTGCCGGTGGCGACCACCTCTCCCCCCTCTTCGCCCCCCTCGGGACCGAGGTCGATGAGGCGGTCGGCGGTCTTGATCACGTCGAGGTTGTGCTCGATCACGACGACGCTGTTGCCGGCATCGACGAGGCGGCCGAGCACGTCGAGCAGGCGCTGCACGTCGGCGAAGTGCAGGCCCGTGGTCGGCTCGTCGAGGATGTAGAGGGTGTTGCCGGTGGCGACTTTGGAGAGCTCGGTCGCCAGCTTCACCCGCTGCGCCTCGCCCCCGGAGAGCGTAGTCGCCGCCTGGCCGAGGCGGATGTAGTCGAGGCCGACGTCGTGCAGGGTGCGCAGGCGGCGAGCGATCTTCGGCACGTTCTCGAAGAAGACGACCGCCTCCTCGACCGACATCTCCAGCACGTCGCCGATGTTCTTTCCCTTGAAGCGGACCTCGAGCGTCTCGCGGTTGTAGCGCTTGCCGTGGCACTGCTCGCAGGGCACGTAGACGTCGGGCAGGAAGTGCATCTCGATCTTGATCTGGCCGTCGCCGCGGCAGACCTCGCAGCGCCCGCCCTTGACGTTGAAGCTGAAGCGGCCGGGCTTGTAGCCGCGCGCCCGTGACTCCTGGGTCTGGGTGAAGAGCTGGCGGATGTGGTCGAAGACGCCGGTGTAGGTGGCCGGGTTGGAGCGCGGCGTGCGGCCGATCGGCGACTGGTCGATGTTGATGATCTTGTCGATCTGGCTGAGCCCGTCGACGCCGTCGTGCGCGCCCGGGCGCAGCTTGGCCTGGTGCAGCCGGTTGGCGACCGAGTGGTGCAGGGTCTCGTTGACCAGGGTCGACTTGCCCGAGCCGGAGACGCCGGTGACGCAGCAGAAGACGCCGAGGGGGACCGCCACGTCGACCCCCTTGAGGTTGTGTTCGCGGGCGCCGCGCACGCGCAGGGCGCCGCTCGGCTGACGTCGCTCCTCGGGCAGCTCGATCCGGCGCTTGCCCGAGAGGTACTGGCCTGTCAGCGAGGCCGGGTCCTTGGCGACCTCGGCGGGAGTGCCGGCGGCGATCACGTGGCCGCCGTGCTCGCCGGCGCCGGGGCCGAGGTCGACCAGGTGGTCGGCGGCGAGCATCGTGCCCTCGTCGTGCTCGACCACGATCACCGTGTTGCCGAGATCGCGGAGCCGGTCGAGGGTGGCGATCAGCTTCTCGTTGTCGCGCTGATGCAGACCGATCGAGGGCTCGTCGAGCACGTACATCACGCCGACCAGGCTGGATCCGATCTGGGTCGCCAGACGGATCCGCTGCGCCTCGCCGCCGGAGAGCGAGCGCGCCGAGCGGCCGAGGGAGAGATAGCCGATCCCGACGTTCTCGAGGAAGGCGAGCCGTTCGGTGATCTCGCGCACGATCAGCCGCGCGATTGCCCGCTCGGTATTCGTCAGCTCCAGGGCGGCGATCCACTCCCCCGCGCCGCGGGCCGACATCTGACTGAAGTCGGCGATGCTGATCCCGCCGACCTTGACCGCGAGGCTCTCGGGCCGCAGCCGCGCCCCGTCGCAATCCGGGCAGGGCTGCTCGGCCATGTAGCTCTCGATCCGCTCGCGATTAACCTCGGAGTCGGTCTCCTCGTAGCGGCGCTGCAGCTGGTTGACGATCCCCTCGAAGCGGACCTTGTAGGAGCGGCGACGGCCGAAGCGGTTGGTGTAGGTGACCTGGTGCCGGGCGTCCCCGGTGCCGTGGAGGAAGATCTCTTTCTCCGATTTCTTCAGCTTCGACCAGGGCTTCTCGGCATCGACTCCGTACTCCTCGGCGACGGCCGCGATCAGCCGCCGCCAGTAGGCCGTGACGCCGCGGTTCCAGGGCTGCAGGGCGCCCTCGGCGAGCGAGAGGGTGGGGTCGGGGACGACGAGCTCGGGGTCGATCACGCGCTGGAAGCCGAGCCCGTGACAGCGCTCGCAGGCCCCGTGGGGCGAGTTGAAGGAGAAGATCCGCGGCTCCAGCTCGGGGATCGAGGTGCCGCAGCTGAGACAGGCGAACTGCTCGGAAAAAAGCAGCGGTTCGCCCGCCTTGGCATCGACCATCTCGACTTCGACCAAGCCGCCCGCGAGTCCCGCGGCCGCCTCGACCGACTCGGATAGGCGTCGCCGCAGGTCCGGTTTCATCACGAGGCGGTCGACGACGACCGAGACGTCGTGTTTGAGCTTTTTGTCGAGGACGATCTCCTCGTCGAGCCGGCGCAACTCGCCGTCGATCTCGACCCGCGAGTAGCCCTCGAGCCGGAACTGCTCGAGCAGCTTGCCGTACTCGCCTTTGCGACCGCGCACGACCGGCGCCATGACCATGAACTTGACGCCCTCCTCGAGGGTCATCAGCCGGTCGACGATCTGCTCTTGGGTTTGACCGGTGATCTCGGCCCCGCACTCAGGGCAATGCGGGACGCCGATCCGCGCCCAGAGCAGGCGCAGGTAGTCGTGGATCTCGGTCACCGTGCCGACCGTGGAGCGCGGATTGCGCGAGGTCGTCTTCTGGTCGATCGAGATCGCCGGCGAGAGCCCCTCGATCGAGTCGACGTCGGGCTTCTCCATCAGACCGAGGAACTGCCGCGCGTAAGCGGAGAGCGACTCGACGTAGCGTCGCTGGCCCTCGGCGTAGATCGTGTCGAAGGCGAGACTCGACTTTCCCGAGCCCGAAAGCCCCGTGATCACGATCAGCGCGTCGCGAGGCAGCTCGACGTCAACGTCCTTGAGGTTGTGCTCGCGAGCACCCGAGATCACGATCCGGTCCGAAGCAGCCACTGCCGCCCATCCTAACCGACCGAACACACGTTCCCAGGGACGAACCTCCACTCAGGGGGAAGAATCTCCGCTGACTTCGCCCTTAGTAGTCCATATGCACCGGGAAAGGCGAAGTCACCATCCGTTGGCGGAGTTGGCGCGGAGGCAGCATGGGGTCGTTTCGTTGGCGCAGCTCGCTGCACTTGGCTACTCGGAGGAAGCGGCTCGACATGCGATCAGGTCGGGAAGGCTTCATCCGGTGCATCACGCCGTCTTCGCAGTTGGGCATGTGGGGATTGCGCGACACGGGCTGTGCATGGCAGCGGTGCTGAGCTGCGGGGAGAAAGGGCTGCTGAGCCACCGGTCGGCTGCGTGGCTATGGGGGCTGACAAAGAGGTTCCATGTACCCGTCGAGGTCACGGCAGCTAGCCCTCGTCGGAGACGAGAGGCGATTCGGGTACACAGCGCCGCGGTTCTCACCGACGTGGATAGGGCCACGCATGAAGGCATTCCGGTCACCGCAATCCCAAGGACGTTCCTGGACTTTGCCGCAGTCGATCCTCATTACCTCGGCCAGGCGCTCGACAACGCCCGGCGCCTCGGCCTCCTCGACCTGATCGCGATGGACGAGCTGATCTCGCGCAGCAGGGGCTTCAGGGGAGTTGCGCGTTTGCGCACGGCGTTGGAGCTCCACCGCTCAAACGCCTTCACGCGCTCGGGACTGGAGCGTCGGTTCCTCGCGCTGGTGCAGCGCGCTGGTTTGCCCCGGCCGTCGATGAATCTTTTCATTGAGGGCTTCGAGCTGGACGCATACTGGCCCACCGAGCGCTTCGCTGTCGAACTCGACACCTACGACTACCACGGGTCGCCGACCGCCTTCGAGGCTGATCGGTTTCGCCAGGAGGACCTGAAGCTCGCAGGCATCGAGATGATCCGGCTGACGGGCATCCGCATGGAGCGTGAACCGACAGCGGTTATCCACCGGCTTCGCCGACTCTTGGCTCAACGTCAACGTGAACTGGCCAAATAAAGAGCCCAGCCCGGTGACTTTGTCATTCCCCGGGCATATACACCGGTAACGACGAAGTCAGCGTTCGGTTAGTAGAGGGCGGTGGCCAGGCGGCGGCGATAGGTGACGGCCGCCGGGTCGCTTGGGGGGAAGTCGGTGAGGATTCCGACGATGGCGCGACGGATCTGCTCACGGACCTTCTCTCGCTCCTCTTCCTCGCGAGATCGGGCCGCCTCCAAGGCCCCGAGCAAGGCATCGAGGGCGGCGTCGCGGTCACCGCGGTCGAGCGCCTCGAAGGCATCCGCCGCGACGCCCCCCTTGGCGAGTTGGATACGAGCGGCGATTCCCTCCGCGGCAAAGTCGCCCTCGTGGGCCTCAACCGCGCTCAGCGCCTCGTCGTTGGCTCCGCGCTCGAGCCTCTTCTTCGCCAGGGCGACGGCGACGTCGGCTCGCCGCGGCTCCAGTTCGGCTGCCTCGCGCAGCGACAGCTCGTCGCCGGCTGCCAGCAGCTCGTCGGCGCGCGACGGCACCAGGCGATCGAACAGCTCCTCCACCTTCGCCTTCGGCACCGCACCGACAAACTCGTCGACCACGGCGCCGTCGCGGAAGACCTTCACCGCAGGGATCCCCTGCACGCCGAAGCGTGTCGCCAGCGCCTGGTTGGCGTCGACGTCGATCTTGGCGAGCACCACCTTGCCGTCTCGGGCGATCTCCGCCGCCTCCAGCGCCGGCGTCAGGGTCCGGCACGGGCCGCACCACTCGGCCCAGAAGTCGACGACCACCGGAACCCGTCGGGAGCGCTCGATCACCTCGCTCTCGAAGCTCGCCTCGCCGACGTCGATCGCCATGCCCGCAGGTTATTAAGGAGCCTTGCGCACACCGCGGGTCACGAGTAGCTTCAACCCAAAGGCAGGGCCCAGCCGACTCCAAAAGGAGGAGAGATGTCGAACGTCGACACAGCCCGGTCCGCCTATGAGGCCTTCGGTCGCGGAGACCTGGAAGCGCTGAAGGAGATGATGGCCGAGGACGGCACCTGGCTCACCTCCGACGAGCTTCCGCTCGGAGGAGAAACCCGCGGCCGCGACGAGATC
>DASUZK010000013.1:0-49701 GCA_036376915.1 Solirubrobacterales bacterium | reverse complement strand
AGATGTCGTCCTCGAGCGCGTCGAGCTTGTTGCCGATCTTGCGCAGCATCGGGAAGCAGTAGTCGAAGCTGTCGTCGACGAGGCGGTAGAGCAGGTAGCCCGAGCCGCGCGAGAAGAGCTGCTCGCGCAGCTCCTCCTTGGTCCGGCAGCGCTCGAAGAGGTACTCGACCGGCTGCAGCTGCTGGTTGGGAATCGTCACCACGTAGCCGGGCCCGACGAAGAGATCGAGCTCGCCCGTGCCCAGCCGCCCCGCGGCGGGGTCGAAGACGGGGAAGTGCAGGACGATGAAGAGGTAGTCGTCGTAGACGTCGATCTTCGGCCGCTGGTTGCGCGAGAGCACGTCCTCGAGGTCGAGCGCGTGGAAGTCGAAGTTCTGCTCCAGCCACTCGCGCTCCAGCGCCCCGGGGCGCTCGATGTTGACCCAGCGCAGGCCGGAGGAATCGATCTGCTCGACGCGCGGCGCCTGCGGCTCAGGCTGCCCGGCGGGGTGAGCCGGTTCGCCACGCCGCGGGACCCGCCGCAGCCTCGGCTTCGGAAGGTTCGGCATCGTTTTGGCCTATCGGCTCGGCGGGCATGGACGCACTAGGTTAGCCGCCGGTCCGAGTGCTGGCTGCACGAGAGCGCCCCTGATAAGGTTCATGCCTACATAAGCGCCACATCTAGAGGGGTGGAGGGACTGGCCCGTAGAAGCCCCGGCAACCATCTCGAACCTTCGGGTTCGGGGCAGGTGCCAAGTCCAGCAGGTCGTTGTAGAGGCCTGGAAGATGTGGGGAGGCGTCCGATCGGACCTCTGCCCCACAAGGCGGAGGTTTTTTTCGTTGGCAATGGAAAGCGAGATCGGATGGCAATAGAGAGCCTGAAGTGCAAGGAGTGCGGGGCGACATACGACCTCGGCGCTCATTTCGCCTGTGAGAACTGCTTCGGGCCGCTCGAAGTGGCCTATGACTTCTCCGGCCTGGACCCGCGGGAGGCCAAGCGCAAGATCCAGGCCGGCTCGCAGGGGATCTGGCGCTACGCCGACTTCCTCCCCTTCGAGGGGCGCCCCGGAGACCCGCTCGAGCCGGGCCTGACGCCGCTGCTGCGCGCCGACCGGCTCGCCGAGCGCCTCGGGCTCGACGCCGAGCTGTGGATCAAGAACGACGCCGCCAACCCGACCCACTCCTTCAAGGACCGCGTCGTCGCCGTCGCCGTCGCCAAGGCGCAGGAGCTGGGCTTCGACACCGTCGCCTGCGCCTCGACCGGCAACCTCGCGAACGCGGTGGCTGCCCACGCGGCCGCGGCCGGGCTGCGCTCCTACGTCTTCGTGCCCGCCAACCTCGAGGAGCAGAAGCTCCTCGCCACCGGGATCTACGGCACCAATCTGGTCGGTGTGCGCGGCAACTACGACGACGTCAACCGGCTCTGCACGCAGCTCGCCGAAACGCGGCCCTGGGCCTTCGTCAACGTCAACCTGCGCCCCTACTACGCCGAGGGGTCCAAGACGCTTGCCTACGAGACGGCCGAGCAGCTGGGCTGGGAGCTTCCCGACCGGGTCGTCTGCCCGATCGCCTCCGGCTCGCTCTTCACCAAGGTCGGCCGCGGCTTCCAGGAGTGGCTGGACATCGGGCTGGTCGAGGGCGAGCAGCCGGCCTTCAACGGCGCCCAGGCGCAGGGCTGCAGCCCGGTCGCCACAGCCTTTGCCGAAGGCTGGGACGTCTGCAAGCCCCAGCGACCCGAGACGATCGCCAAGAGCCTCGCGATCGGCGACCCCGCCGATGGGCCCTACGCGGTCGATCAGGCGCGGCGCACCGAGGGCTCGATCGACTCCGTCACCGACGAGGAGATCCGCGACGGGATCAGCCTGCTGGCCGAGACGACCGGGATCTTCACCGAGACCGCCGGTGGCGTCACCGTGGGTGTGCTGGCGAAGCTGGCCGAGCGCGGCGAGATCGGCGCCGGCGAGCGCGTCGTCGTCTACATCACCGGCGAGGGGTTGAAGACCCTCGACGCCACCCGCGATAGGTTCCGCATGCACGAGATCGACCCCGACCTCGACAGCTTCGAGGCCGAGTTCCGCCAGGAGGTAGCCGTCTGATGCCAGTCACCGTGAAGATCCCGACCCAGCTGCGCGCCGCGACCGGGGGGGAGGCAGAGCTCGAGGTCGCCGGCTCGACCGTCGGCGAGGTTCTCGACGCGGTCTTCGAGACGCACGACGGCCTGCGTGAGCGGATCACCCAGGACGGCGATCTGCGCCGCTTCGTCAACGTCTACGTCAGCGGTGAGGACATCCGCTTCCAGGAGGGCCTCGCGACGCAAATCGACGACGGCGCCGAGGTCACCATTCTCCCGGCAGTAGCGGGCGGCTGATCGCCGCATCCGATATTGACCACACTGGAGTGGGGTAAATGTCGGATGCGATGAAGCCACTTGTGGTCATCCTCTGCGGCGGTCGCGGGACCCGCCTGCGCGAGCGAACCGAGACCGTGCCGAAGGCACTGGTCGAGATCGGCGGCCGGCCGATCCTCTGGCATGTGATCGGCATCTACGCGGCGCAGGGCTTCGAGCGCTTCCTGCTTGCCACCGGCTACCTGGGGGAGATGGTGGAGGAGTTTGTCGCGGCCGAGAGCTGGCCGGGCGGGGTGGAGGTCGAGTGCGTCGACACGGGGCTCGACACGCCGACTGGTGGCCGGATCGCACGAATTGGCCAACGGCTTGACGACGGGTCCTTCTGCGCTACCTACGCCGACGGGGTCGCCGACATCGACCTCGACGCGCTGCTCGCCTTCCATCGGGGACAGGAGGCGCTCGGTACGGTCACGGTTGTGCAGCCGCGACTGCAGTGGGGAGTAGCCGAGATCGGCGATGACCACAAAGTTGAGGGTTTCGTCGAGAAGCCGCGCAGCGAGCACTGGATCAACGGCGGCTTCTTCTGCTTCAAGTCGGCTGCGCTCGATTACATCGGCGATGACAGTGTCCTCGAGCGGGAGCCACTCGAGCGTTTGGCTGCGGACGGCCAGCTCAGCGCCTACCGGCACGAGGGGTTCTGGGACTGCATGGACACCTACAAGGACGCGGTCGAGCTCAACGACCTCTGGGCCAGCGGTGACGCCCCGTGGCCGACATTGACCGCGAGCGGAGCCGCAGCTCGATGACCTTCCGGTGCGCCTTTGCCCCGATATGCCGAGATAAAGCGCACCGGAAGGGGGTTCGGCGATGAGCGACCGGGCTTTGGTGACCGGGGCGCATGGTTTCGTCGCCTCTCACCTGGTCGCCGCGCTGTTGAAGCGCGGCGACGCGGTGCGGGTGCTCGACCGGCCGGATCCGCGCATCGCCGATGTCGGCGGCCCGCGCCTCTCGGCGCTCGACATGCTGGGCCTGCGTGAGGAGGTGGAGCTCGCCGAGGGCGACCTGCGCGATGCCGAGGCCGTGAGCGCGGCTGTCTTCGGCTGCGACTCGGTCTTCCATCTGGCCGCGCAGACGATCGTCGGCGTCGCCCGCGAGTCCCCTGCCGAGACCTTCGAGGTCAACGTGCGCGGCGCCTGGAACGTCTTCGAGGCCTGTCGTGAGCATGGCGCCTCCCGGGTCGTCTTCGCCTCCTCTGACAAGGCATATGGCAGCAGCTCCGAGCTTCCCTACCGGGAGGATTTCCCGCTGCGCGCCTCCTATCCCTACGACGCGAGCAAGGCGGCGGCCGACGTCATCGCCCGCAGCTACGCCCATGCCTACGGAGTGCCGCTCGCCGTGACCCGCTTCGCCAACGTCTACGGCGGTGGCGACCTCAACTTCTCCCGGCTCGTGCCGGAGACGACGATTGCGGTCCTCGACGGTCGCCCGCCGCAGATCCGCTCCGACGGCAGCCCCGAGCGCGACTTCCTCCACGTCGACGACGCGGTGTCCGCCTACCTCGCGATCGAGGAGGCTCTCGGAGGCGATGGTGCCGGAGGGGAGGCATTCAACGCCGGCGGCGAGCGACCTCACTCGGTGCGTGAGGTCGTCGACCTGATCGCCGAGGCGGCGGACACCGGTATCGACCCCGAATACCTCGGGGCGGGCACCCCCGACGGCGAGATCGACCGCCAGTACGTCGACTCGGCCAAGCTCCGCGAGCTGACCGGCTGGCGGCCGCGGGTCGAGCTCGCCGAGGGCCTGGTCCGCACGATCGATTGGTACCGATCCCACCCGCAGGCCCGCCCCGCAAAGGTCTCCGTGTAGCCATGTGCGGGCGATTCACGGTCACGACCAAGGACACGAAGACGATCGCCGACCGCTTCCAGGTCGAGCTGGAGAAGGCGCTGGAGCGAAACGCGGCCGGGGACGCGCCGCCGCCGCGGGCCGAGCGGGTGAAAGAGGTCGAAGCGGGGCTGGGGCGCTTCAACGTGGCGCCGACCCAGGAGGTGCTGACGGTACGCGCCTCGCCCGACCCCGACGAGGCCGCGAGGGGAGAGCGCGAGGCGCGGTTGATGCGCTGGGGCCTGGTCCCCCGCTGGGCCAAGGACCTCAAGGTCGGCTACCGGATGATCAACGCCAAGACCGAGAACCTGACCTCGAGCCGTGCCTACTCGCCGCTGGTCGGCAAGTTCCGCCACCGCTGCCTGATCGTCGCTGACGGCTTCTACGAGTGGATGGTGGCGGAGGACCCCAAGCAGCCGCGCCAACCTTGGCGCTTCACGGTCGACGGGGGCGAGCCCTTTGCTTTTGCCGGCATCTGCACCCGCAAGGAGTGGGAGGACCCCGGGGACCGGGGCTTCGACGATGGTTGGCTCTACAGCTGCACGATCGTCACGACGACGCCGAACGAGGTGGTTGCCAAGGTGCACGACCGGATGCCGGCGATCCTGCCCAGCGCCGAGGCCGAGGCCGCCTGGCTGCGTCCGGACCTCGAGGTCGAGGACGCGGTGGCGATGTGCGCGCCGCTGCCGGCGAGCCGCATGGAGGGCGCGCCCGCGAACCCGAAGCTGAACAAGGTCGGCAAAGGCATCGAGGGCCCGGAGCTGCTGGTCGCTCCTTAGCCGGGCAGGGCGCCGGCGGTGCGGACCGCCGCCGAGCCCTCGGCGGTCTCGATCGTGCAGGAGATGCGCGCCGCGGGCGTGACGGTGGTGCGCCAGATCGAGACGAAGGGGAGGCTCAGCGCTTCCTTCGGCTGCCCGCTGGGGAAGCCCAGTTGCCAGACTTGGCGCCCAATCCGGTAGGGCGCCCACTCGACGACTATTCCCGGCTCCCTCGTGTAGCGGGAGTCGATCACGTCGCCGATTTCAACCGATGCCAAATCGGTGCTGTGGGAGCTGAACTCGACCAGCGAGGTGTCGTGGACTTCCTGTTCGGCGAGGTCTTCGCTGGAACGCGGGTAGGAGGCGCGGCTGTCATGGGTCTTGGCGACGATCGTCCGCTTCGGCACCGAGATGGCGCAGGTGAGCCGGCCCTGTCCGATCGCCGATCCGGCGTCAATCGTCAACAGCGCCGAGGAGCGAAAGAGGGTGTACTCGCCGGCGTTCGATTCGGTGGAGCGGATCTGCCCTTCGGAGAGCGTCATGCGCCCACCCCCCGGGACCCCGACCGGCTTCGGGTCGGGCATGCGCGTTTCCTCGACCCATTCCAGGGTCGCCGCGCCGAGCGGCTTGTCCGTGCTCAGCAGCGCCGCGAAAAGCGTGGCGAGCAGCCCCACCGCGATCACGATCAGCGCTCCCCGCGGCGGCGGAACCTGCCTCAGGTGACTCCATCCCCGCGATAGCCGCTCCTTCATCGGCGCGACAGTATTGGAAGCGGGGGCGGAATCGCCGCCGTGAGCAGCGGGGATACGCGCCCGACAGGATTCGAACCTGTGACCTCATGCTCCGGAGGCATGCGCTCTATCCAGCTGAGCTACGGGCGCTCGCAGGCCAGTCTAGATGGTGACTCTCCGGCGGTTCGAGATTCTGCTCACGCGCTTGGGGTGGGATG
The DNA here is from genome assembly GCA_036376915.1 of Solirubrobacterales bacterium. Classification (GTDB taxonomy): domain Bacteria; phylum Actinomycetota; class Thermoleophilia; order Solirubrobacterales; family 70-9; genus VRUE01. The sequence goes on along the minus strand of DASUZK010000013.1, from coordinate 43,785 downwards.
CCGGGGCCTCTCCCCAAAACACTCAAGCGCGGCTCCTGCCCCGCCTTTTGGGGAGAGGCCCCGGCATCCCTCAACAGGCCGCTCCGCTTCGCGTAGGCTCGCAAGCCCCATGGACCTCTCGGCGATCTTCCTCGGCACCGGCAGCTCGGTGCCCTCGGCACGGCGCTCGACGGCGAGCGTGATGCTCGTCCGCGGCGGCATGCGGATGATGTTCGACTGCGGGGAAGGGACGCAGCGCCAGCTGCAGCGATCGGTCGGGCTGGCACAGGTCGACGAGATCTTCCTCACGCACTTCCACGCCGATCACATCCTCGGCCTGCCGGGCTTGCTCAAGACCTACGACCTGACCGCCCGCGAGGAGCCGTTGACGATCTACGGGCCGCGCGGGCTGTACGACCTCTTCAAGACCCTGGGGAGACTGATCGGGCGCACCGACTACGACCTCGAGCTGATCGAAATGGACCCGGGCGACGCCGTGCCGCACGACGGTGCCAGGGTCGAGGCCTTCGCCGTCGAGCACAGCGTGCGGGCGAACGGATACGTCCTGATCGAGGAGGACCGGCCGGGGCGCTTCGACCCGGAGGCCGCCAAGAGCCTCGGGGTCCGCGAAGGCCCCGCCTTCGCCGCCCTGCAGCGCGGCGAGGAGGTTGAGGGCGGGACGGACATCGTCCGCCCCGAGGATGTGATGGGGGAGCGGCGCCTCGGCCGTACGATCGCCATCACCGGCGACACGGCTCCCTGTCACTCGACGGTTTCGGCCGCGGCTGACGCGGACCTCTTGGTCCACGACGCCAGCTTCTCCGAGGAGGAGGTCCAGCGGGCCGCCGACACCGGCCACTCGACCGTCGGCCAAGCCGCCGCGGTGGCCCGTGAGGCCCACGTGAAGATGCTCGCCCTGGTCCACATCTCCTCGCGCTACCACGTCGGCAAGATCCTCGAGGAGGCCAGAGAGGTCTTCGAGCCGGCCCTGGCCCCCCGTGATCTCGACGTCATAGAGATCCCCTTCCCCGAGCGGGGGGAGCCGGAGCTGGTGCCGAACGGGGCTCGAACCCAGGGAAATGCGGAGCCGGAAACTGCGGAATAGCGCAGGCGCCATCTCGTGGCGCTGCTACTCTGGCCCCGTCCTTTAACCCGGTCCCGCGAGGCCAGGAAGGAGCAAACCGAAGTGAGCGACAAGGTCGTGCTGACGCGCGACGACTTGCGGCGAACCCTGCAGCGGATCGCCCATGAGATCGCCGAGAAGAACCCGAGCCCTGGGGAGCTGGCAATCGTCGGGGTCCACACACGGGGCGCGCTTCTGGCTTGCAGGCTCAATGCCTCGCTTGCCGAGCTGACCGGCTCCGAGGCCCCGCTCGGCGACGTCGACATCTCCTTCTCCCGCGACGACGTCGGCGCGAAGCCGCGCGCGAGCCAGCCCGTCGTCCGCGCCTCGCACATCGACTTCGACCTGACCGGCAAGACTGTGGTGCTGGTCGACGACGTGCTCTTCACCGGCCGTACCGTGCGCGCCGCGATCGACGCGCTCTTCGACTACGGGCGCCCCGAGCGGATCCAGCTCGCCGTGCTCTGCGACCGCGGCCATCGCGAGCTGCCGATCCGACCCGATTACGTCGGCAAGAACCTGCCGACCGCGCGCGAGGAGCGGGTCAACGTCTGCCTCGAGGAGGTCGACGGCTCCGACGAGGTGACGATCTCCGAGCCGGCGGAGGTGACGGCATGAGGCACCTGCTCTCGATCGAGCAGCTCTCCAAAGCGGAGATCGAGGCGATCCTCGATCGGGCCGAGAGCTTCGCCGAGGTCGGTCGGCGCGACATCAAGAAGGTGCCGACCCTGCGCGGCCGCACCGTCGTCACCCTCTTCTACGAGTCGAGCACACGGACCAGCTCCTCCTTTGAGCTGGCGGCGAAGCGTCTCTCGGCCGACCTGGTCTCGGTAAAGGCGGCGGGCTCCTCGGTCGACAAGGGCGAGTCGTTGAAGGACACCGTCGCCACGCTCTCCGCCTACGAACCGGCGGCGATCGTGATCCGCCACCCACACGCCGGCGCCGCCCAGCTCGTCGCCGAGTGGGCCGACGCCGCAGTCGTCAACGCCGGCGACGGCAAGCACGAGCACCCGAGCCAGGCCCTGCTCGACGTCTACACGCTGCGCCGCAGGCTCGACTCCCTGGAGGGGAAGCGGATCTGGATCGTCGGCGACGTCCTGCACAGCCGCGTCGCCCGCTCCAACCTGATCGCCTTCAAGGCGATGGGCGCCGAGCTCACCGTGTGCGGCCCTCCGGCGCTGATCCCGCGCGGCCTCGAGCAGCTCGGCTGTCAGGTCGAGCACTCGCTGGACCGGCTCGGAGAGGCCGATGTCGTCTACGCCCTGCGCCTCCAACATGAGCGCATGGCCGAGAGCTTCGTCCCCTCGCTGCGCGAGTACGCGGCCCGCTTCCAGATCGACTCGCGCCGGCTCGGGCGGCGCCAGCTGCTGATGCACCCGGGGCCGGTCAACCGGGGCGTCGAGCTCTCCGGCGAGGTGATCGACTCGCCCCAGTCGCTGATCGCCGAGCAGGTCGCCTCCGGTCTCGTGGTGCGGATGGCGATCCTCTACGAGCTGCTTGCCGCCAGCGACGACGAGTCGGCACCTGCGGCCGGCAACGGCGCCGGCCGGCCCACCGCGATCGGGCGGCCGGCATGAGCGTGGGCCAGCTCGAGATGCGCTCTGGAGAGAGCGCCGACCTGGTCCTGCGCCGGGCCGCTGTGCTCGACCCCGTCGCCGGCATCGAGGGCAGCCACGACATTGTGATCCGCGACGGCTCGATCGCCGAGCTGGCGGCGCCCGGATCGGCCGACGCGTCGGGCCTGGAGGAGATCGACGCGACCGGCCTGCACGCCTTTCCCGCCTTCTTCGACCCACACGTCCACCTGCGTACCCCGGGCCAGGAGCACAAGGAGGACATCGAGACGGGAAGCCGCTCGGCCGCCGCGGGCGGCTACTGCGGGGTGCTCGCGATGGCGAATACCGACCCGCCTGTCTCCACCCCCGCCGACGTCGAGGCGCTGCGCGAGGACGCTCGCTCCGCCGCCTCGGTCAGGGTCGGCTTCCTCGCCACTGTCACCGCCGGTATGAGAGGCGAGGAGCTGACCGAGATGGCCTCCCTGCGCGACGCCGGGGCGGTCGGCTTCAGCGACGACGGGCTCCCGGTCCGCAGCGCGCTCGTGCTGCGGCGCGCGCTCCAGTACCAGCGGCTCTGCGGCGGCACGATCGCGCTGCACGAGGAGGACCCGGAGCTCTCGGGCAGTGGCGTGATGCACGAGGGCCCCGTCTCCGCGGTCCTCGGCCTCGACGGCATCCCCTCGGTCTCGGAGTCGACGGCGATCGCCCGCGACGCCGCGCTTGCCGGCTACGAGGACGGTCGGATCCACGTCCAGCACCTCTCGGCGGCCGAGTCGGTCGAGGTCGTGCGCCGGGCCAAGGAGGCCGGCGTGCGGATCAGCTGCGAGGCCTCGCCGCATCACCTCTGCCTCACCGACGAGGAGGTGCGCAGCCTCGACCCCCGCCGTTTCAAGATGAACCCGCCGCTGCGCGCGGAGGCCGATCGCCAGGCGCTGATCGAGGGCCTCCGCGACGGGACGATCGACTGCGTCGCCACCGACCACGCCCCCCACGCAGCGGAGGAAAAGGAGGTTCCCTTCGAGCAGGCGGCGATGGGGGTGACCGGCCTGGAGACCGCCTTCGCCGCCCTGCACACCGAGCTCGTGCTTCCCGGGGTGCTCGATCTCGACCTTGTCGTCGAGCGGATGTCCGCCGGAGCCGTCCCCTTCGGCGTCGCCCGCTCCTCGCTTGCCCCCGGGGGAGAGGCGAACATCGCCCTCTGCGACCTCTCGGCGGAGTGGACCGTGGGGGAGAACGGCTACGAGAGCCGCTCCTCGAACTCCTGGTGCGCAGGCCGCAAGCTCACCGGCCAGGTCGTCCTCACCCTCGCCGGCGGCCAGGTCGCCTTCCGGTTGCGCTCCTTCAGCATGGGAGTCGCCGCATGACCCTCGTTCCGGTGCGCTTTATCCCCGTCATTCCTGGAAAAGGCGCACCGGAACGATGAGTGGCGAGGGATTCCTGCTGCTCGAGGACGGGGCGCGCTTCGACGGAGTCCCCTGCGGGCATGTCGAGCCCGTCACCGGCGAGGTCGTCTTCAACACCGCGATGACCGGCTACCAGGAGTCCGTCACCGACCCCTCATATGCCGGCCAGATCATCGTCTTCACCTACCCGTTGATCGGCAACTACGGCGTCTCGGCGGCGGCGATGGAGTCCGATCGAATCCACGCCCGCGGGGTCGTCATGCGCGACCCCAAGAACGGCGAGGACGTCGCCACGGCCGAGGGCGGCTGGCTCGACTGGCTCGCCGATTGCGGGGTGCCGGGAATCGGCGGCGTCGACACCCGCGCGGTGGTCCGCCACATCCGCGATCGCGGCGCGATGCGCGGCGGGATCTTCCCCGGCGGCACCCCGGAGGTGGAGGCGCGCGAGCGCGTCGCCGCCGAGCCCTCGATGGCCGGGGCCGACCTCGCCCGCACCGTGACCCCGCCCGAGCCGGTCCGCTTCGAGGGCGCCGGCCCGCACGTCGTCGGCATCGACACCGGCGTCAAGCTCAACATCGTCCGCCAGCTGCGTGAGCGGGGCTGTCGCGTGACGCTGCTTCCCTGCACCTCCTCGGCCGAGGAGGTGCTCGGCGAGGAGCCCGACCTCGTCTTCCTCGCCAACGGCCCCGGCGACCCCGCCGCCCTCGGCTACGTCGTCGAGACCGTTCGCGACCTGATCGGCAAGCGCCCCGTCTTCGGCATCTGCCTCGGCCACCAGCTGCTCTGCCGTGCGGTCGGCTTGGAGACCTACAAGCTGCCCTTCGGTCACCGCGGTGCCAATCATCCGGTCAAGGAGCTGGCGAGCGGGCGGATCGACATCACCTCCCAGAACCACGGCTTCGCCGTGCAGGGCCCGGGCGGCGAGCCGCGAATCGAGGTCGACGAGCCGGTCCGCTGGGAGACCGACTTCGGCGTCGCCGAGCTGTCGCACCTCAACCTCTACGACCGCACGGTCGAGGGCCTGGTGCTGAAGGACGTCTCCGCCGCCACCGTCCAGTACCACCCCGAGGCCGGGCCTGGCCCGCACGACGCCCGCCACCTCTTCGATTCCTTTCTGGAGCTCGCGCATGCCTAAGCGCACTGACATCGGGAAGATCCTCCTGATCGGCTCCGGCCCGATCGTGATCGGCCAGGCCGCCGAGTTCGACTACTCCGGCGTGCAGGCCTGCAAGGTGCTGCTCGAGGAGGGTTACGAGGTCGTCCTTGTCAACTCCAACCCGGCGACGATCATGACCGACCCGGAGTTCGCCACCTCCACCTACGTCGAGCCCTTGCTGCCGGGCCCGGTCACCCGGATCATCGAGAAGGAGCGCCCCGACGCGCTGCTGCCGACCCTGGGCGGGCAGACCGCGCTCAACCTGGCGATGAGCCTGCACGAGGACGGGACGCTGGAGCGCTTCGGGGTGGAGCTGATCGGAGCGGACGCGGCGGCGATCCGGCGCGCCGAGGACCGCGAGGAGTTCCGCCGCACGATGACCGAGGCCGGGTTGCGGATCCCCTGGTCGATGACGGTAGAGGGTCTCGGCGAGGTCGAGGCCGCTCTGGCCGACGGCCGCATCACGCTGCCCGCGATCGTCCGTCCGGCCTTCACGATGGGGGGCCAGGGCGGCGGCGTGGGGAGGACCGAGACCGAGCTGCGCCAGGTCGTCTCCGAGGGCCTGGCCGCCAGCCCGATCAACCAGGTCCTGGTCGAGGAGTCGGTGATCGGCTGGGGCGAGTTCGAGCTCGAGGTGATGCGCGACCGCAACGACAACGCGGTGATCATCTGCTCGATCGAGAACGTCGACCCGATGGGCGTGCACACCGGCGACTCTGTCACCGTGGCGCCGGCGCAGACCCTCACCGACGCGCTCTACCAGGACCTGCGCGACCAGGCGCTCGCCGTGATCCGCGCCGTCGGGGTCGAGACGGGTGGCTCCAACGTCCAGTTCGCCGTCAACCCCGAGAACGGCGAGATCGCCGTGATCGAGATGAACCCGCGCGTCTCCCGCTCCTCGGCCCTGGCCTCGAAGGCGACCGGCTTCCCGATTGCCAAGATGGCGGCGAAGCTCGCAGTCGGCTACGCCCTGGAGGAGATCCCCAACGACATCACCCAGGCGACGCCCGCCTCCTTCGAGCCGACGATCGACTACGTGGTGACGAAGATCCCGCGCTTCGCCTTCGAGAAGTTCCCCGGCGCCGAGGGGCGCCTCTCGACCCACATGCAGAGCGTGGGAGAGGCAATGGCGATCGGCCGCACCTTCCGCGAGTCCTTCGCCAAGGCGATGCGCTCTCGCGAGCTCGACTCCGAGGCCGAGATCCCGGCGGGTGACGAGGCGCTGCTCGACCTTCTCGAGAAGCCCTGCCCGGAGCGCTTCGACTGGATCCTCGCCGCCTTCGAGCGCGGGATCGACGTCGAGGCCGTGCACGAGCGCTGCCTCGTCGACCGCTGGTTCCTGCGCGAGCTGGAGGCGCTCGCCCGCGAGGGCGACGGCACCGAGGGCCTCGTTCGCACCTACAAGTCGGTCGACACCTGCGCCGCGGAGTTCGAGGCGGCGACGCCCTACTACTACTCCGCCCACGAGCGCCCCTCGGCGGGCGCGGCGGCCTCGGAGGTGCGCCGCGGGAGTCGCGACTCGGTCGTCATCCTCGGCGCCGGGCCGAACCGGATCGGGCAGGGGATCGAGTTCGACTACTGCTGCGTGCACGCGGCGATGACCGCGCGCGAGCTCGACCGCGACGCGGTGATGATCAACTGCAACCCGGAGACGGTCTCCACCGACTACGACACCTCCGACCGCCTCTACTTCGAGCCGCTGACCGAGGAGGACGTGCTCGCGGTCTGCGAGCAGGAGCAGCCCGAGGGGGTGATCGTCCAGTTCGGCGGTCAGACCCCGCTGAAGCTCGCTCGCGCCCTCCAGGAGGCCGGCGTCCCCTTGCTCGGCACCCCGGTCGACGCGATCGACCTGGCGGAGGACCGCGGCCGCTTCGGCGCCCTGTTGCGCCGGCTCGGCATCAAGCACCCGCCCTACGGCACCGCGCTCTCCGCCGAGGAGGCGACGACGATCGCCCGGAAGGTCGGCTTCCCGCTCCTGGTCCGCCCCTCCTACGTGCTGGGCGGGCGGGCGATGGAGATCTGTTACTCGACCGAGGATCTCGGTGCTTACCTGGAGGCCCACGTCAAGGCCGACCAAGAGCACCCCCTGCTCCTCGACCGCTTCCTCGAGAACGCGATCGAGGTAGACGTCGACGCGCTCGCCGACGGCACCGACGTCCACGTCGCCGGGATCATGCAGCACGTCGAGGAGGCCGGGGTCCACTCGGGCGACTCCGCCTGCGTGATCCCGCCGCTGAGCCTGGGCGAGGAGATGCTCGAGGAGATCCGCGCGACGACCCGGCGGATCGCTCTGGAGCTGGGCGTGATCGGCCTGATCAACATCCAGTACGGCGTCGCCGGGGGAGAGCTGTACGTGATCGAGGCCAACCCGCGCGCCTCGCGGACCATCCCCTTCGTCTCCAAGGCGACGGGCGTGCCCCTCGCGAAGGTCGCGGCCAGGCTGATGCTGGGCGAGAAGCTCTCCGACCAGGAGTTGCGCGACCCGCCCGCCGGCATGGTCAGCGTCAAGGAGGCCGTGCTTCCCTTCGCTCGCTTCGCCGGCGCCGACTCGGTCCTCGGGCCGGAGATGAAGAGCACCGGCGAGGTGATGGGAATCGCCGCCGACTTCCCGACCGCGTTCGGGAAATCGCAGGCGGCGGCGGGCGTCTCCCTGCCGACGGACGGGGCCGTCTTCATCACCGTCACCGACACCGACAAGCCGGCGGCGACGCAGATCGCCGCCCGTTTCCACGACCTCGGCTTCGAGCTCGTTGCCACCGGCGGCACCGCGCAGGCGATCTCGGCGATGGGCGTGCCGGTGACCACGATCAACAAGATCGCCGAGGGCTCGCCCAACGTCGTCGACCTGATCCGCGAGCACCGCTGCGCCCTGGTGATCAACACCCCGACCGGCTCCGGTGCCCGCGCCGACGGCTACGAGATCCGCACCGCCGCCGTCCGCCACGGCATCCCCTGCGTGACCACGATGACCGGCGCATCCGCCGCCGTCCGCGCGATCGCCGCGAACATCGAAGGCGACTCCGACGTCCGCTCCCTCCAGGAGATCCACGGCCTGGAGAGGGCGAAGCAGCCCCGATGACCGCCCCCTTCGGGCGAAGGCTCTGCGGGGTCACGGAGAACCGCGCCTCCGGTGGCTACCACGTCTTCTCCCTGTTGGACACCGAGGGCCCGGAGCCCCAGCCCGGCCAGTTCTACATGCTCGCCACGGAGCAGCATTGGGAGCAGCGGGGCGGTCGTCCCTACCTGCCGAGAGCACTCTCGGTAGCCGAAACCGGCGCAGCTGCATCGGGAGTCCGCCTCGACTTCCTGATCGAGGGCATCGGCCCGGGGACGGACCGGCTCTGTGAGTTGCAGCCAGGCGAGCAGGTCTGGGTCAACGGCCCGCTGGGCAACTCGTTCTCGGTCCCACGCGAGCTTTCCCCAAACGCAGCGGGCGCGATCCTCGTCGGCGGCGGCATCGGCATTGCACCCCTGGCGCTTCTTCGCCGCACCTTCGCAGCGAAGAACATCCCCATCCGCGTCCTCCTTGGCTTTCGCGACGAGGCCCACTCCGGCGGCCTGGACGACCTCTTCTCCTGCTGCGAGATCAAGCTCGCCAGCGACGACGGCCATGCCGGCCACCACGGCTACGTCACCGACCTGCTCGCAACGATGCTGGATGGCGACGACGCCTCCTCGGCTGCTGTCTACGCCTGCGGTCCTCCTCAGATGCTCGATGCCGTTGCAGCTCTCTGCACCTCTCGCGATGTCCCGTGTGAGCTCGCGATGGAGTCCCCGATGGCCTGTGGCTACGGCGCCTGCTTCGGCTGCGCCGTCCCAAAGGGCGACGGCACTTATCTCCGCCTGTGCGTGGACGGGCCTGTGTTGCGCGCTGGGCCGGCGGATCCTGTCGCCGCAGGGGACCCACCGCCCCCTGCGGTAGCTAAAGCTTCCTCGGGGGCGGTCCCCCCTGCGACGCCACCCCCCGGCAGTAACGGGGCAGAGAGGCCGTCAATGACGGTCGATTTCTGCGGGATCGAGCTGGAGCACCCCGTGGTCAACGCATCGGGGACGTTCGATGCAATTGCAGCGCGTCGGGTGTACGGCGACGAGCTACTGAGGGACTTTCCCTTCTCTGCCTTCGTCTCCAAGACGATCACGCCGGAGCCGCGGGCCGGCAACGAGCCGCAGCGGATCTGGGAGACGCCGGCTGGGATGATCAACTCGATCGGGTTGCCGAACAAGGGGTTGGAGGGATTCCTGGCAGAGGATCTGCCTCGGCTTGAAGAGCTGCCAGTTCCCTTGATCGTCTCCGTGATGGGAACGAGCCGTGAGGAGTTCTCGCGATTGGTCACAGGCGTAGGGAGGAGAGATGCAGTGGCCGCGATTGAGCTGAACGTGTCGTGTCCCAACGTGCATTCCGGCCTGATTGTCGGGGAGCAGCCGAGCGAGACCGAGGCGCTGGTGGAAGCGCTGCGGCCGCTGACGGAGAAGCCATTGATCGTGAAGCTGACACCCAACGTCGCCAATCCCGCCGACGTGGCGGTGGCGGCCGAAGCCGGCGGGGCGGACGCCGTGTCCTTGATCAACACGCTGAAGGCGAGCGCGATCGATCCCCTGACAGGAAATCCAGGCATCGCCGCGGGTCACGGGGGGCTATCCGGAGCAGCTGTTTCGCCGATCGCCGTTGCACAGCTGCGTGTCGTCTCGGCTGCAATCCAGATCCCGATCGTGGGCATGGGGGGAGTCGCTGGCGGCGGCGATGCGATGGAAATGATCTCTGCCGGTGCGACGCTGGTCGCGGTGGGGACAGAGAGCTTTCGCGATCCCCGTGCCGGCCAACGAGTGGCGGGCGAGCTTGCCAAAGCGCTCGAGGCTTCTCGAAGCAGCAGATCGTTCGCTTCTCAAAGCTGAACCTCGACTCGAGGTCGAGGTGAATTTCCGGCACAAAGGCCGGGAAGACCTTGCACGTCGGCAACCCGCGGCTATACTCGCCGCCCACATGGCCAGCCCAGTCAAGACCTCCGCCGCGACGCCCGAGCGATCGCTGGACCAGCGGATGGATGCGCTCAAGCGCGCCAACGACATTCGCACCGCCCGCGCCAAGCTGAAGAAGGACCTGAAAGCGGGCAAGGCCAACATTCACACGCTCCTGCTCGACCCCCCCGATTACCTGCTGACCGCAAAGGTCTTCGACATGCTGCTGGCGGTACCCAAGTACGGCAGGGTGAAGACCAACCGGATCCTCAACCAGTGCCGGATCTCCCCGTCGAAGACCATCGGCGGGATGTCTGAGCGGCAAAGGGCGGAGCTCGTAAGCCAGCTTCGCAGGTAGGCGACCGCCAGGGCCGTCAGTATCCCGGGCCGCATGGCCAAGGTCTTCGTCATCACAGGTCCCTCTGGAGTCGGCAAGGGGACGCTGATCTCCAAGTTGCTCGGCCGGGTCGAGGGTCTGGAGCTCTCGATCTCCGCCACCACCCGGGAGCCCCGCGAGGGCGAGGTCGACGGGCGCGACTACCACTTCCTCACGCCGGAGGAGTTCGATCGCCGGATCGAGGCGGAAGACTTCCTCGAGTTCGCCACCTACAGCGGCAATCGCTACGGGACGCTGCGCTCGGAGGTCCGCCGCCGCCTCGACCAGGGCCACTCGGTCGTCCTCGAGATCGAGGTGCAGGGAGCGCGTCAGGTGCGCGCGGCGATGCGCGAGTCGGTGCAGGTCTTCATCGCGCCTCCCGATCCGGCCTCGCTGCGACACAGGCTGGAGTCGCGTGGGACGGACAGCCTCGAGGCGATCGACTCCCGCCTCGAAGTCGCCGAGCAGGAGCTGGCGGCTCAGGACGAGTTCGCGCACCGGGTCGTCAACGACGATCTGGAGCGGGCTGCCGGCGAGCTGGAAGGGATCGTGCGCGCGGAGCTGGGCGTACCACTAGACTCCGGAGCCGAATGATCAAACCACGCGTTGACAAGCTTCTGGATCACACCGACTCCCACTACGCGGCCGTAGTCGTCGCCGCCAAGCGGGCCCGGCAGATCAACAGCTACTACCACAGCCTCGGCGAGGGCAGCTTCGGCGAGTACCCGCCCCCGATGGTGGACGTGCCCGGCGAGCGGAACTACCTCTCGATCGCCCTCGAGGAGGTCGCCGCCGGCAAGCTCAAATACGAGTACCGCTCCTAGCCGCGCCCCGGCGCGACCGGAGCCAGGAGAAAAGCGATGGCCAGAATCCTGCTCGGCGTAAGTGGAGGGATAGCCGCCTACAAGGCGCTCGAGCTCGCGCGCCTGGCCACGTCGGGGGGGCACGGCGTACGGGTGCTGATGACCGAGGGCGCGGGGCGCTTCATCGGTGCCACCTCCTTCGAAGGCATCGTCGGCTCCCCGGTGCTGACTTCGGAGTTCGAGCGCGATCCGATGCGCGGCGCCTTCCCCGGCGACGAGGCACCTGAGCACGATCCGATCGGCCACCTCGCCGTGGTCGCCAACTGCGACGCCTACCTGATCGCGCCCGCCTCGGCCAACACGCTGGCGAAGCTCGCGGGCGGGATCGCCGACTCCATGGTCACCACCTCCTTCCTCGCCTGTACCGCGTCGCGCCTGGTCGCGCCGGCGATGAACGACCGCATGTACGCGGATGCCGCGACACAGGCCAACCTGGCGACCCTGCGCGAGCGGGGCGTCACGGTGATCGAGCCCGACGAGGGGGCGCTTGCCTCCCGCGGCGAGCACGGCAAGGGCCGCCTGCCCGACCCGGCTCGCCTCCTCGCCCTGGTCGAATCCGAGCTTCCCACGGGCCAGCGCCCCTGGGACGGCCTCCGAGTCCTGGTCACCGCGGGCGGCACCCGCGAGCCGATCGACTCGGTCCGCTTCCTCGGCAACCGCTCCAGCGGCCGCATGGGCATCGCCCTCGCAGCGGCAGCAGCCCGCCGCGGCGCGGACGTCACCCTGATCGCCGCCAACGTGGCCCTCCCCGAGCCCGCCGGCATCCATCGCATCGACGTCGAGACCGGCGAGCAGCTGGCCGCGGCCGCCCGGGCCGAGTTCCCCGCCGCCCACGTCCTCCTGATGGCCGCCGCCCCCGCCGACTTCCGCGCCAGCGAACCCGCCTCAGGCAAGCTCACCCGCGACGCCTCCCTGGACCTCCACCTGGAACCCACCGAGGACATCCTCGCCACCCTCACCTCCACACGAAGCGAGGACCAAACCGTGGTCGCCTTCGCCGCCGAAGCCGGCGACAACGTAGACCGCGCCCGCGAGAAGCTCATCCGCAAGAACGCCGACCTCATGGTCCTAAACGACATCTCGAACCCCCAAATCGGCTTCGAGAGCGAGGAAAACGCCGTAACCCTGATCGACACAGACGACGCGACCGAGATCCCACAAGCTCCCAAGGACGCAATCGCCGAGGCAATCCTCGATCGAGTAAGCGCGCTCCGCGAAGAGGGACGGCAATCCCCTCGAACGGACGGATACTCAAAGCGTCGCGCTAACTAGCGCGACGCTTGTTCGGGCGAGGGGATTGCCGTCCCTCTTCGCGGAGCACCGAGCTATACTCGCTTTTGAGCTTTACGCCTCACCCGATGTACCCGAAGTGGGCCTGGCCCACTTTTTTTACGGCCTCAAGCCAGTGCAAGATCTTCAGCAAGACATCCAAGAGCAGCTTCGCGATCTCGATTCCGAGCTCGACCTGGTCGCGCTCGAGCAGCCGAGCTCCGAAGCGCTGCGGCTCTTCATCGATCACCCCGAGGGCGTCGACCTCGCCCTCTGCGAGAGGGTGACGCACCATCTCAACCACCTGCGGACCGAGTACTCGCTCGAGGTGTCCTCGCCCGGTCCCAAGTACAGCAAAGACAAGGAGCTTCCCCAGTGAGCAAGGAGATCGTCGAGGCAATCAAGGCACTGGAGCAGGAGAAGGGGATCTCCGCCGACAAGCTGATGGACGCGCTCGAGGACGCGCTCCTCTCCGCTTACAAGAAGACTCCCGGCGCGGCCAAATACGCCCGCGTCGACCTCGACCACGAGAGCGGTGAGTACAAGGTCTTCGAACTGATCCTGCCGCCCGAGCTGGAGGAGAAGCTGCTCGCCGAGGCCGCCGAGGCACAGGAGTCCGAAGAGCGTGAGATCGACCCCGAGACGGGCGAGCTGCGCGAGCCCGAGGAGCCCGAGCTGGATCCGGAGATGATCGCTCCCTACGAGGACCAGATCTCCACCCGTGACGTCACGCCCGAAGACTTCGGCCGGATCGCCGCCCAGACCGCCAAGCAGGTGATCCTGCAGCGGATCCGCGAGGCCGAACGGATGATGATGTTCGACGAGTACCAGGACCGGGTCGGCGAGCTGATCACCGGGATCATCCAGCAGTCGGACAAGCGCTACACGCTGGTCCAGCTGCGCGAGCGGGTCGAGGCGCTGCTGCCCAAGTCCGAGCAGGTCTACAACGAGCGATACGACCACGGCATGCGGGTCAAGGCCGTGATCACCGATGTCTCCGACTCGACCAAAGGCCCGGCGATCGTCGTCTCCAGGCGCAGCTCCGAGCTGATCAAGAAGCTGTTCGAAATGGAGGTGCCGGAGATCGCCGACAAGCTGGTCGAGATCGTCGGCGTCGCCCGTGAGCCCGGCTACCGCTCGAAGATCGCGGTGATCTCCCATGCCGACGGAGTCGACCCCGTCGGTGCCTGTGTCGGCCCGCGCGGCTCGCGGGTGCGGATGGTCGTCTCCGAGCTGCGCGGCGAGAAGATCGACATCATTCCCCACAACGACGAGCCGGCCCGCTTCGTGGCCAAGGCGCTCTCGCCGGCCCGGGTGCGCGAGGTGATCGTCGACGACGAGGAGCGCCAGGCGACGGTGATCGTCCCCGACGATCAGCTCTCGCTGGCGATCGGGCGCGATGGGCAGAATGCCCGCCTGGCCGCCCGCCTCACGGGCTGGCGGGTGGACATCAAGTCCGAGACCGAGTTCTCCCAGGAGGATCAGGACGTCGAGTACGAGGGCGAAGAAACCTTCGACGGGCGCTGCATGGCGGTGCTCTCCAACGGCCGGCGCTGCCCCAACGCGGCGATCGAGGGCTCGACCTACTGCGGGTTGCCGCAGCACCAGGCGCTGAGCCGCTTCGATACCAACCATATGGCGGTGCTCGGAGCCGTCTCCGAAACCGAGGTCGAGATCCTCGCGGACCCCGACGCCGACCAGGGGCAGATCGATGAGATCGTCGCCAAGGCTGAAGCCGAGTTCGTCGAGGAGGCTCCGGAAAAGGTTCCAGACGAACTGGCCGCAGGTCCCGACGCGGCCTCGGAGGGGTCTGCGGGCGGGGGCGAGGCCTCCGTTCTCGACCCCTCCGAGTCCGCGCCACCCGCGGAGGAAGCGGCTGAGCCTGAAGCCGAAGTTGGCGACGAAGTCGGCGAGGAGCCTGCTCCGGAGCTTGCAGAAGACGAGGCGGGGGAGGATGCCGCTGAGTCGTCGGAGGCTGAGGAGCCCGAGGTAGAGCCTGTGGCCGAGGAGGCAGAGCAGTCCTAGTGGCGAAAAAACGGGTTCACGAGATCGCCAAGGCGCAGGGCCTCCAGAGCAAGGAGGTCCTTGCCGCACTCAAGAACGCCGGGATCGAGGCTAAAGCCGCCGCTTCGAGTGTTGAGGAGGCCGATGCGCTGAAGGCGATCGAGGCGGCGAAAGGGGACGGCGGAGCGCCGGCTGCCACCAAGGAGAAGCCCAAGGCTGCCGCCAAGTCGGAGGCGCCCGCCAAGGCGGCGGCACCCAAGCCCGCGGCGAAACCGGACGCCAAGTCCTCGGCGGCGTCGAAAGGGCCCGTGCGGCCCGCCGCCAAGCCTGCTTCCACCGGAGGCGCCGGGGGCGCCAGTGGGAAAAAACGGCGTGTCGTGATCGACTCGCAGGCCGCCCGGCGGGACCAGATGGGCGGGCCGCCCCCCCAACGGCCGCCACGCCGGCGCGGAGGTCGCCGCCGCCGGCCGATGCTGGAGGAGCCGCCGCCCAAAGTCGAGGCGGCTGAGCCCGAGGCGACCACGGTGCCCTCCGGGGCGACCGTGCGTGAGGTCGCCGAGCTGCTCGGCCTCGGCAGCGCCGAGGTGATCAAGAAGCTGATGATGATGGGGGAGATGGCGACGCTCACCCAGACCCTCACCGACGAGTCGATCTCGGCGATCGCCGACGAGTACGACCGCAAGATCGAGATCGTCACCGCCGCTGAGGAGGAGCCCGAGGCGCCGGAGTTCGAGGACGCCGAGGAGAGCCTCGCCGACCGGCCACCGGTGGTCACGATCATGGGCCACGTCGACCACGGCAAGACCTCGCTGCTCGACGCGATCCGCGAGACCGAGGTCGCCGCGGGCGAGGCCGGCGGGATCACCCAGCACATCGGCGCCTACCAGGTCCACCAGGACGAGAAGACGATCACCTTCCTCGACACTCCCGGCCACGCGGCCTTCACCGCGATGCGTGCCCGCGGCGCCAAGGTCACCGACATCGCGGTCGTCGTCGTCGCCGCCGACGACGGGGTGATGCCGCAGACCAAAGAGGCGATCGACCACGCTCGCGCCGCCGACGTGCCGATCCTGATCGCGGTCAACAAGATCGACAAGGAGGGCGCCCAGCCCGACCGCGTCCGCAACGAGCTGGCCGCCGACGGTCTCACGCCCGAGGACTGGGGCGGGGAGACCGTCTACGTCGACGTCTCGGCGAAGACCCGCGAGGGCCTCGACAAGCTGCTCGAGATGATCCTGCTCGTCACCGAGCTGGAGGAGCTGGGGGCCAACCCCGACGCTCCGGCGTCCGGCACCGTGGTCGAGTCCCAGCTCGACCCCGGCCGCGGCCCCGTGGTCACGATCCTGGTCCAGCGCGGGACGCTGAAGGTCGGCGACTCGCTCGTCGCCGGGCCGCAGTGGGGCCGGGTCCGCGCGATGCAGGACTTCACCGGCAGGCGGGTCGAGAGCGCCGGGCCGGGGATGCCGGTCGAGGTGCTCGGCTTCGACGGGGTTTGCGACGCGGGCGAGTTCGTGCATGCCGTGGAGAACGATCGCCGCGCCCGCCAGGAGGCTCAGGAGCGGGCGAACCGGCTCAAGACCGAGGCGCTGGCCCGCAGGCAGGCGCGCAAGGTCAGCCTCGAGGAGGTCTTCTCGCGCGTCCAGGAGGGCGACATCAAGGAGCTCAACATCGTCCTCAAGGCCGACGTAGCCGGCTCTCTGGAGGCCCTCCAGGACGAGATCGCCAAGGTGCCCCAGGAGCAGGTGGCGATCAACATCATCCACTCGCAGACCGGCGGCATCAACGAGTCCGACGTGATGCTGGCCTCGGCCTCCGACGCGATCATCATCGGCTTCAACGTGCGCCCGCTCGCCGACGCTCGCCGGGCGGCCGAGCGCGAGGGCGTCGACGTCCGCACCTACTCGGTGATCTACAAAATCACAGAGGACCTGCGCAACGCGATGGAGGGCATGCTCGAGGCGGTCGAGGTCGAGGAGATTCTCGGCGAGGCCGAGGTCAAACAGACTTTCAAGGCCTCCAAGGTCGGCCGGATCGCCGGCTGCATCGTCAACGAGGGCAAGGTCGCGCGCGACGCCAGCGTTCGCCTGATCCGCGAGGGCACGGTCATCTGGGACGGCAAGCTCGGCTCCCTGCGCCGCTTCAAAGACAACGTGCAGGAGGTCGAGGAGGGCCAGGAGTGCGGCGTCGTCCTCGACGGCTACGCTGACGTCAAGGAGGGTGACGTGTTGGAGTTCTTCAAGACGAAGCAAGTCGAGCAGACGCTGGCGTGAGATGGCCACTCCCCGCATGCGCCGCATCAACGAGGTGCTTCGCGAGATCCTCGGCGTCGCGATCGCCGAGCTGAGTGACCCTCGCATCGGCTTCGTAACCGTGACATCGGTCGAGACCAGCCCAGATCTGCGCGCCGCCAAGGTGCACGTCAGCGTGCTCGGCTCCGAGGAGGAGCGGGAGGAGACGCTCGCCGGCCTGCGCTCCTCGCACGGCGTGCTGCAGGCCAGGATCGCCGCCGAGACGCGGATGAAGCGAACGCCCACGCTGACCTTCCACTACGACGAGACGGTCGAGCAGGGGATGCGGATATCGAAGCTGCTCGACGAGGAGGAGCAGTGAGTCAGGTCGGAGTGAGGTCGTCGAGCCTGGAGGACGCCGCCGCCGAGCTGCGCGCGCGCGACCGCTTCCTGCTCACCGCCCACGAGGGCCCCGACGGCGACGCGCTCGGCTCGCTGCTGGGCATGCACCACATGCTCGGCCAGCTCGGCAAGGACTCGGTGATGTTCATGGCGGCGAAGGAGTTCCCGCTGCCGATCGAGTACCGCTTCCTGCCCCTGGAGGAGGTCTTCCACGAGGAGCCGGCGGACATGGCCGACCGCACGATCGTCTTCCTCGACTGCGGCAACGTCGACCGCATGCCGGTCGAGTTCCTCACCGCCGGCGACAACTTCAGGATCAACATCGACCACCACCACGACAACACGCTCTTCGGCGACGTCAACCTGCTCGACACCGGCGCCTCCAGCACGGCGGAGATCGTCTACCAGCTGGCGATCGCCCTGGGAGTCGAGATCACCTCCGAGATCGCCTCCGCGCTCTACGTCGGCCTCGTCACGGACACGGGCAAGTTCATGTACGAGAACACGAACGCGCACACGCACAGGATCGCCGCCGAGCTGATCGACGCCGGCGTCGCGGTCGACGAGACCTACCGCCGTCTCTACGAGCACGTGCCACTCGAAAAGCTGCGGCTGCTCTCTCGCGCGCTCGACAGCATCGAGCGCCATTGCGACGGCCAGCTCGTCCTTACCTACATCACCGCGGCCGACTACGAGGCGACCGGCGCGGGGGAGGAGATGACCGAGGGGATCATCGACCATCTGCGCTCGGTCGAGGGGGCGAAGGTCGCGGCACTGATCCGCGACCAGGGCGACCGCGGGCGCTCCGCCCGCAAGGCGAGCCTGCGCTCCAGCGGCGGCGAGATCGACGTCTCGGCGATGGCCCGCAAGCACGGGGGAGGGGGGCACAAGCGAGCTGCCGGATTCTCCACCGACCTCGAGCTGGGAGAGCTGGTCACCTTTCTCTGCGACGAGGTCTCCGCCCAGCTCGGCCCCTGAGATGGGAGAGCGAGCCGACGGCGCCGTGTTGCTCTGCGACAAGCCGGCAGGGATAACCTCGCACGACATGGTCGTGACGGTGCGGCGAGAGCGTGGGTGCAAAGCGGGTCACGCTGGCACCCTCGACCCCTTCGCGACCGGCCTGCTGCTGGTCCTGCTCGGCCGGGCAACCCGGCTGCAGCGCTTCCTCACCGGGTTGCCGAAGACCTACGTGGCCCAGGCGCGGCTGGGCTGGCGCTCCAGCACGGGCGACCCGGATGGCGAGCTGACCGAGACGGGCCGCATTCCGGAGTCCTTGCGGTTGCCGACCGGCCGCGTGCGACAGCGGGTGCCGATGACCTCGGCGGTCCGGGTCGGCGGCGAGCGGCTCTACCGCAAGGCCCACCGGGGGGAAACGGTCGAGACTCCTGAAAGAGAGGTCGACGTCTACCGCGCCGAGCTGCTCGCGAGCGATGCCGAGAGCGCCGAATACGAGATCGAGTGCTCCGCGGGCACCTACGTCCGCACCCTGCTGGAGACCCTCGACGACGCCTACTGCGCGGATCTCCGCCGTACCGCGATCGGGCCCTTCCGCGTCGAGGACGCCGGCCGGGAATTCGACCTGGAACAGGTGGGCGAGCTCGTCCCGGCCGCCGCGGAGGCCATGCGATGACGTTCCGGTGCGCCTTTTCCCCGATATACCTGGATAAAGCGCACCGGAGGGGGCTGCGATGAGCATCCAGGTCACCTCGCTGCCGGATGCCGAACCGCGGCCGCGCCACGTCGCGATCGGCACCTTCGACGGGGTGCACCGCGGTCACCAGGCCGTGATCGACGACGCGGACACGGTTCTCACCTTCGACCCGCACCCGCTGGAGATCCTGCACCCGGCGGCGTTGCCGAAGCTGATCATGCCCTTCGGGGTCAAGCGCGACGTGATCGAGGGGCTGGGGGTGCGCGAGCTCGTCGTCATACCCTTCGACGCCGAGTTCGCCAAGCGCAGCGCCGAGGAGTTCATCGAGGGAGTGCTGGTCGAGCGCCTCGGCGCCGAAAAGGTCTCCGTCGGCGAGAACTTCCGCTTCGGCGCCAAGGCCCAGGGCGACCCGGCGATGCTGACCGCGCGCGAGGAGTTCGAGACCCGCGTCGTGCCGCTGGTCGAGGTGGATGGGGAGACGGTCTCCTCGACCCGAATCCGGGCCCTGGTCGCCGCCGGTGACATGGAGGGCGCCCGGCACTGCCTCGGCGCTCCCTTCATGGTCGAGGGCGAAGTGGTGGGTGGCGACCAGCGCGGCCGCCAGCTGGGCTTTCCCACGGCCAACATCGTCCCCGACGACCGCCTCGCCATCCCCGGGCACGGCGTCTACGCGGCCTTCGCCAACGGCGTCCCCGCCGCGGTCAACGTCGGCGTGCGGCCCACCTTCGAGACCGGGCGCGGCGTCCTGATCGAGACCTACCTGATCGACTTCGACGGCGATCTCTACGGCGCCGACCTGCGGGTCGCCTTCGTCGCCCGCCTGCGAGGCGAGAAACGCTTCGCGGGAGTCGAGGAGCTGATCGCGCAGATGCGCGTCGATGTCGAGGACGCGAAGCGGGTCTGTGCTAGCTTCCAGCGGCCGTGAGCTCCACTTGGAGCGCGGCACTTTTTTCGAGATGAGCCTTACCAAGGAGAAAAAAAGCGAGCTGATCGGCAAGTACGGTCGTGCCGATGGCGACACCGGCTCGGCTGAGGTCCAGGTCGCCCTGCTCACCGAGCGGATCAACGAACTCACAGAGCACCTGCGCACGCATGCCAAGGACCATCACTCGCGCCGAGGCCTGCTGATGCTGGTCGGCAAGCGCCGCCGCATGCTGCGCTACCTCGAGCGCCACGACCTCGAGCGCTACCGCGCCCTGGTTGCGGAGCTCGGCCTGCGGCGATGATCTCCGCCGGGGAGCCGGCGCCCGATTTCACCCTTCGCAACCAGGACGGGCAGAAGGTCTCACTGAGCGATTTCCGCGGTGGCAAGATCCTCTTGGTCTTCTACCCGCTCGACTTCAGCCCTGTCTGCAGCGACCAGCTCTCGATCTACCAGGAGGTCAAGCCCGAGATCGAGGCCAAGGGCGTGACGATGGTGGGTATCAGCGTCGACCACGGGTTTGCCCACAAGGCCTTTCAGGACTCGCTCGGCATCGACACTCAGCTGCTCGCCGATTTCGAGCCCAAGGGCGAGGTGGCGCGCGCCTACGGCGCCTACATAGAGAAGTTCGGCCACGCCAACCGCTCCCTGGTCCTGGTCGATGAGGAGGGGACGGTCGAGTGGGTACACGAGTCGCCGACGCCGCTGGAGATCCCCGGCGCCAACCTGATCTTCGACGCTCTCGGCCCTGACTCCTGAGCTGACCAGCGCCTCGGTCCCGCCGGCCGGGCCGGAGGACCACCGTCGCGGCGAGGGGCCGGAGCTGCTCGTCTACGCCGACCTCGGCTGCCCGCGCTGCGCCTCGGCCTGGGCGGAGATCGCCGCGCGCGAGGCGACGGTCGTCTTTCGCCACTTCCCGGTCGCCAGCAAGCACCCGCGCTCTCCCGCGCTGCATGCCGCGGCCGAGGCGGCAGGCCTACAGGGGCGCTTCTTCGAGATGGTCGACGCGCTCTACGCCGACCGCGGCCACGTCGACGACCCGCACCTCTGGCAGCGGGCCGAGCGCCTCGGCCTCGATCTCGACCGCTTCGAGGCCGATCGCCGCTCCGAGGCGGTTGCCGCACGCGTGCGGCGCGACTTCGAGTCCGGCATCCGGGCCGGCGTCACCGGCACCCCCGCCATCTTCGAGCAGCGCATCCGACATTGACCACCCTCAGGTGGGGTCAATGTCGGATGCGCCGAAGCCTCTGTACTCTCTTCTGCGAAAGAGAACGAGAGTTCTGAAAGCAAATGGCCGCCATCCGGGCGGCCGGAGGTAGGACAACTAAATGAGCATGTTTGACGTAACCCGCGTTTCGGCGGACATCGGCGACAGCCAGATTTCCTTCGAGACCGGAAAACTCGCGAAGCAGGCGGGTGGCGCGGTCGTGGTTCAGGCCGGCGACACGATGGTGCTCTGCACCGCCACCGTCGGGAGCCTTCGCGACGTGGACTTCCTTCCGCTCACCGTCGACATCGAGGAGCGCATGTACGCCGCGGGCAAGATCCCCGGCTCGTTCTTCCGTCGCGAGGGCAAATCCAGCGAGAAGGCGACGCTGACCGCGCGCATGATCGACCGGCCGATCCGGCCGCTCTTCCCCAAGGGCTGGCACTACGAGACCCAGCTGGTCGCGATCCCGATGTCGGTGGACCAGATCCACCCCTACGACATCCTCGCCATGAACGGCGCCTCCGCGGCGCTGGCCATCTCCCCGGTCCCCGTCGCCGCACACGTCGGCGCGGTGCGGATCGGCAAGCTCGACGGCGACTTCGTCGTCAACCCCTCAGAGGAGGACCACGCCGAGCTCGACCTCGACCTGATCGTCGCCGGCACCGACGAGGCGATCCTGATGGTCGAGGCCGGCGCCAACGGCGTCACCGAGCAGGAGATCCTCGACGCGCTCGACATCGCCCACTCGGAGATCAAGAAGCTGACGGCCGCGATGGAGGAGCTGCAGCAGAAGGCCGGCAAGGAGAAGATGGAGGTCGAGGCGCCCAGCATCGACGAGGGCCTGATCGACGACATCCGCTCTTCCCACGGCCAGGCTCTGGTCGACGCGATCGCCACCGAGGGCAAGCTCGAGCGCTATGAGGCGATCGACAAGGTCAAGGACGAGGTGGTCGGCAAGTACGCGGTCCCGGACGATGCCGACGAGGTCGACGAGGAGCGGGTGGTCGAAGTCAAGGCCGCATTCGCTCACATCGAGAAGGACACGATCCGCAAGGCGATCGCCGTCGACAAGAAGCGCCCCGACGGCCGCGCCCAGGACGAGATCCGGCCGATCGAGTGCGAGGTGGACATATCGCCCCGCGTGCACGGCTCGGCCCTCTTCACCCGTGGCGAGACGCAGATCCTCTCCAACGCCGCACTGGGCACGACGCGCATGGACATGCGCATCGACACGCTCGGCCTGGAGACCTCGAAGAAGTTCTGGCACCACTACAACTTCCCGCCCTTCTCGGTCGGGGAGGCGGGCTTCATGCGCGGCCCCAAGCGCCGCGACATCGGCCACGGCGCGCTCGCCGAGCGGGCCCTGGTGGCGACGATTCCCAACGAAGAGGACTTCCCCTATGTGATCCGGGTCGTCTCGGAGACGCTGGAGTCCAACGGCTCATCCTCGATGGGCTCGGTCTGCGCCTCCTCGATGGCCCTGCAGGCCGCTGGCGTCCCGGTCAGCGCTCCGGTCGCCGGCGTGGCGATGGGGCTGATCAAGGAGGGCGACGACTACATCGTCCTCACCGACATCGCCGGCGTCGAGGACCACCTCGGCGACATGGACTTCAAGGTCGCCGGAACCGCTGAGGGGATCACTGCCCTGCAGATGGACATCAAGATCACCGGCGTCACCTTCGAGATCCTCACCGATGCGCTGGAGCAGGCCAACAAGGGCCGCCAGTTCATCCTCGGCAAGATGGCCGAGGCGATCGACGGCCCGCGCGAGCAGCTCTCCCAGCACGCCCCGCGGATCGAGGCGATCAAGATCGACCAGGAGAAGATCGGCGCCGTGATCGGCAAAGGCGGCGAAACGATCCGGGCGCTCTGCGAGGAGTTCGAAGCCGAAATCGACGTCGAGGACGACGGCACGATTCGCATCTACGCCCCGACCGGCTCGCTGGTCGAAGCCTGCGTCGCCCGCATCCAGTCGATGACGAAGGAGGCCGAGATCGGCGACCGCTACAACGCGGCCAAGGTCGTCAAGACGACCACCTTCGGCGCCTTCGTCGAGCTGGTCAAGGGCACCGACGGCCTCCTGCACATCTCCAACGTCAAGCCCGGCGAGCGGGTGGACTCGGTCGACGACGTCCTCACCGCCGGCGAGGAAATCGACGTGACCGTGGTCGAGGTCGACCGCGAGCGCGGCCGGATCGGCCTGCGCCTCTCCGACGACCCCTCGGTCGCCGGCAAGAGCCCGGAGGAGCTGGCTGCGGTCGGCTCCGGCGATGGCGGCTCGCGTCGCAACGGGGGAGACCGCGGCGGCCGCGGCGGCCGTGAGGGGCGCCGTCCCCGCGGCGGCGACCGCGAGCGGCGCTAAAGCACGAGCGTTGAGCGCACCGCAGCTGACCGAGCAGGGCACGGGCGTCCGGGTCGTCACCGAGGGGGTTCCCTCGGTGCGGTCCGTGGCGCTCGGGCTCTGGGTGCGCACCGGCTCGCGCGACGAGACGCCGGCACAGGCGGGCGTCTCCCACTTCCTCGAGCACCTGCTGTTCAAGGGGACCGAGCGGTTCTCGGCGATCGAGATCGCCGAGCGGCTCGACGGCCTCGGCGCCTCGGTCAACGCGGCCACCGGCAAGGAGACGACGCACATCCACGCCCGCTTCCTCGACGAGCACACCGAGGAGGTCTTCGACCTGCTCGCGGAGATGCTGCTGGCGCCGACCTATCCCGAAGTCGACTCCGAGCGCGAGGTCGTGCTGGAGGAGATCGCGATGTACGAGGACGAGCCGCAGGACCGCGTCCACGACATCCTCGCCGAAGCGGTGTTCGGCGAGCACCCGCTGGGCAGGCGGGTTCTGGGCGAGGCGGAGGTGATCAGCTCGGTTCCCGTGCCCGACATCGAGGCCTACCGCAGCAGCCGCTACACCGGGCCAAACGTCGTCGTCGGTGCCGCCGGTAACGTCGACCACGACCGCATCGCCGGCCTGGCAGAGCGTCTGGTGCGGCCACCAGCGGGTGCGGGGCGCGCGCAGACAGCCAGCGGCCCCGGCGAGGAGGCACGCCTGTGCTTCTACGAGAAGGACACCGAGCAGTATCACATCTGCTTTGGGGCGCCCGGGATCACGCGCGAGGACGAGCGCCGCTACGCCCTGGCGGTCCTCGACTCGATCTTCGGCGGCTCGAGCTCCTCGCGGCTCTTCATCGAGATCCGCGAGAAGCGAGGCCTCGCCTACTCGGTCGGCTCCTACAGCGAGCAGTACACCGACTCCGGCCTGGTCGCGACCTACGTCGGCACGCGAGAGGACAACGTCGAGGAGGCCTGCTCGATCATCGGCGCTGAGCTGGCCCGGCTGCGCGGGGCCCCGGTCACCGATGACGAGCTGATCCGCGCCAAGGAGAACGTCAAGGGCAGGCTCGTGCTCTCCTCCGAGTCGACCGCGGCCCGGATGAGCCGGATCTCCCGCGCGACGCTGTTCGGCCTGCCGATCGACAGCCTCGACGAGATGCTGACCAAGATCGACGCGGTCACGGTCGAGGACCTGACCGCCCTCGCCGACGAGCTCTACCGCCCCGAGCGCCTCTCCGCCGCCTGTGTCGGCCGCGAGGAGAGTCGCTTTCGCGACGCTCTCGGCCCGGTCAGCGAGGCCCTGGTGACGGCGTGATTCGGGTCGCGGTATCCGGCGCCGCCGGGCGCATGGGGCAGGCGGTCTGCGAGACGGTCGAAGCGGCCGAGGACACCGAGCTCAGCGGCAAGGCCGACCCGGCCCTCGGCGTCAGCCTCGCCGACGTGCTGGGAGAGTCCGACGTCGTCGTCGACTTCACCACCCCCGACACCGCCCTCGCCAACGCCGAAGCCTGCCTTGCCGCGGGCGTGCACGCGGTGATCGGCACGACCGGCTTCGACCTCGGCGCCCTCGAGGCCGCCGCCGAGGCGTCTCAGGCGAACTGCTTCGTCGCCCCCAACTTCGCGATCGGCGCCGTGCTGCTGATGGAGGTCTCGCAGGAGATCGCCCGCCACATGCCCGAGTGCGAGATCGTCGAGCTGCACCACGACAAGAAGCTGGACGCTCCCTCCGGGACCGCCAAGCGCACCGCGGAGCTGATCGACGCCGCGGGCGGCAACGTCCACCAGCCGATCCACTCGGTCCGCCTGCCGGGCCTGGTCGCCCATCAGGAGGTCGTCTTCGGCGGCGAGGGGCAGACCCTGAGCATCCGCCACGACTCGATCGACCGCCGCTCCTTCATGCCCGGCGTGCTGCTCGCGGTGCGCAAGGTGGGGGAGCTGCCCGATCGCTTCACGGTCGGGCTCGAGAAGCTGCTCTAGATCCGGTTTCAGCCTGCGCAAAAGAAAGGGCGCGACCTCCTCGGCCGCGCCCTTTGCTCGATGCAGGGGATCAGCTCCTAGGCATCGCTTTCCCAGGTGAGCAGGAACGCGCAATCGGCGCCGAACACCTTCACGCCGACGTCACCATGGCCCCGCAGCAGCAGGGAGCCATCCGGGTTCGCGGCCGTCCACTCGTCGTAGTAGCCGTAGGTGCCGTACCAGTAAGGGGAGGTGGAGGTCAGCGTGTCGCTGGCGATCCCTTCGTCCCCTGGGTCGAAATCTGCTTCCGAGAAGAAGGTTTCGTCGGAGGTGAAGAAGGAGCCCGACTGAGACGTCGTCGCCTTGATCAGTGCTTCGTATTCGCCACCGCCGAGGTCGTTGCAGACGCCAGTGAACGTGAAGGGACCGCTCGAGGCAAGCTGGACCTGCTGGCCGAGGCCCGCCTTCTTCAGGCCGGTGGTGAAGTAGCGGCTGAAGCTGGTCGCTGTGCCCGCTGTGGTCGCGTGGGTCGCATTCGGCACCACGCCGAGCGTCCCCTCGTTGATCTTGGCGCCGGTCACGGCGTTCTTCTTGATCTTCGCCGTAGTGACCGCGTTCTTCTTGATCTTGCCCGTGGTGATCGCGTTCGCCTTGATTTCGTTGCTGCCGATCTTCTTTGCCGCATAGGCGCTGCCACCGAGCGCGACGAAGAGCGCGAGGATGGAGATCACAAGGGCTGGTGAGGGTCGCTTGGACCCGATCTTCGACATTCGTCCCTCCTTGGGGGAGTGCAATAGAAGCCGGACCCGATGTCCGGCAGGCGCACATCCTAGAAATGGCGTCGGAAGCTGAAAATCCGTGCGGCGCAGGATGATCTAGTCTGCGCACATGCCCTCAATCGAAGGAGTGATCACGGCGATAGCGACGCCGTTCGACGCCGACGGCGCCGTCGACGAGGCGGCAGCGCTGAAGCTGGCCACCTACCTGCTCGAGCACGGCTCGCACGGGCTGGTCATCTCTGGATCGACCGGAGAGGCGCCGACGCTGACCGACGAGGAGGCGCTGCTTCTGGTCCGCGCGATCCGCAAAGAGGTCGGCGGCGACGTCCTGCTCATCTGCGGCACCGGCACCAACTACACGCAGCACTCGATCGAGCTGACACAGGGCGCGGTCGAGGCGGGTGCCGACGCGGCCCTGATCGTCACCCCCTACTACAACAAGCCCAACCCGGCCGGGATCCTCGCTCACTTCGAGTCGATCGCCGCCGCCGTCCCCGGCTTCCCCCTGATCGCCTACAACATCCCCTCGCGAGTGGTGGTCAACGTTCCGCCCGAGCAACTTGCCGAGATCGCCAAGATCGACAACGTGGTAGCGGTCAAGCAGGCCAACAACGACGACCTGCAGCCGATCGAGGGACTCGAGATCCTTGCCGGCAACGACGACGTCTTCCTCGAGACGCTCGAGATCGGTGGGGCGGGCGGGATCTGCGTCGCCTCGCACCTGGTCGGCCCGCAGATGCGCGAGATGTGGGACGCGGCCCAGGCCGGCGACCTCGAGCGGGCGAGGGAGATCGACTCCGGCCTGCGCGAGGTCTACGCGGCGATGGGCGTGACGACCAACCCGATCCCGGTCAAGGCGGCGCTGGCGATGACCGGCCTGATCCCCACCGACACCATGAGACTTCCCCTCGTGCCCGCCGACACGGAGCAGCGAGCGACCGTAAGGGCGGCGCTGGAGAGCGTCGGCCTCACCCCGGTGAACCCCTAGTGCCCGACCGCAAGCTCCGCGTGCTGCCGCTCGGGGGACTGGGCGAGATCGGCAAGAACATGACCGTGGTCGAGTACGACGGACGCATCGTCGTCGTCGACACCGGCCTGATGTTCCCGACCGCCGAGATGCTCGGGATCGACCTGGTCCTGCCCGACTTCTCCTACCTGCGCGACCGCGTCGACGGCATCGAGGCGATCGTCCTCACCCACGGGCACGAGGACCACGTCGGCGCCCTGCCCTACGTGCTGCGCGAGCTCGGCTCGCCCCCGGTGATCTACAGCGGCTTGCTGACGATCGGGATGGTCCGCTCCAAGCTCGATGAGCACAAGCTCGGCGATGCGCCGCTCCAGGACCTGCCCGCGGGGGAGAAGGTCCAGGCCGGGCCTTTTGGGATCGAGCTGATCCACCTCTCGCACTCGATTCCCGACGCCCGTGGCGTCCTTCTCACGACCGAGCTCGGCTCGGTGCTGATGACCGGCGACTACAAGTTCGATCAGACACCGGTCGACGGCCGTCCCGCCGACATCTCCCGGCTCGCCGAGATCGGCAGCGACGGGCTGCTGTTGCTCTGCGGCGACTCCACGAATGCCGACCGGCCCGGGATCGCGCCCTCAGAGTCGAGCGTGGGACCGGCCCTGCTGGAGACCTTCTCCGGCTGCGAGGGGCGGATCATCGTCACCTCCTTCGCCTCCAACATCCATCGCGTCCAGCAGGTGATCGACGCCGCGGTGAAGCTCGACCGGAAGGTGGCGCTGGTCGGTCGCTCGATGCGCAAGAACTTCAATATCGCGTCGAACCTGGGCATCGCCGAGGCGCCGAAGGGCCTCTTCATCCAGCCTCGCGAGATCGAGAGCTTCCCCGACGAGAAGGTCGTCGTGATCTCGACCGGCAGCCAGGGCGAGCCGCTCTCGGCGCTGCGGCGCATGGCCAACAACGACCACCGCGACGTCGAGCTGCACTCGGGCGACACGGTCGTCTTCTCGGCCACACCCGTCCCCGGGAACGAGCGTGCCGTCAACGAGACGATCGACCGCATCTACGAGATCGGCGCCACCGTCGTCACAGCCAAGGACGCGCCGATCCACGCCTCGGGCCACGGCTGGCAGGAGGAGCTGAAGCTGATGCTCAACCTGACCAAGCCGCGCTACGTGCTGCCCGTGCACGGCGACCACCAACGCCTCCGCCTGCACGCCGGGCTGGCGGAATCGGTCGGGGTCGATCCTGAGTGCATCTTCCAAGGTCGCAACGGCCTGCCTCTCGAGATCGACGAGGACGGCGCCCGTTTCGGCGAGGACATCCACACAGGCGTGATCTACGTAGACGGGGTCAACGTCGGCGAGCCCGACGACGTCGCCCTGCGCGACCGGCGAGAGATCTCGGCCGATGGGATCTTCATCGTCGTCGCGACCATCTCCTCCGAGGACGGCCACGTGATCGCCGATCCGGAAGTGCTCTTTCGCGGCGTCGCCTTCCTCGACGAAGCGGATGCCCTCGTCGACGAGCTCAAGGACGTGGTCGAGGACTCGCTCGAGGACGCTGCCTCGGCGGGAACCCGGGAGCTGCATCTGGTCCAGGAAGACCTGCACGACGCGGTGGCGGGGTTGGTCTACGAGAAGTTGAGGCGGCGGCCGATGATCATTCCCGTAGTCGTCGAGGTCTAAGGCAACCTCTGCTGCGTCGCCCGTCCGAGAGGCGCTGAGACTCGGGACGTCCCAGGGGCGAGCGACGCTGGCAAAGGGAGAAAGTGAGATTTGGTGGCCCGCCGGAGACTGTTGGGGAGAGCTCCGGCGAGCCTGTGTGTCTCGTCCGGAACGGAATTTAGGTCGGAGGGGTAAAGCGGGGCTTAAGCCGGGGTAACTGTTTGCTCAGACTTGGCGAGCGGGAGGCTGACGCGAAAGAGGGCGCCGCCCATCTCCGATTCCGCGACCTCGACCGAGCCCCCGTGCGAGGCGGTTACGGCGGCGACTATCGCCAGGCCGAGGCCGCTTCCCGCTCCGACGGCGGTGTCGGCTGGGCCGTCGCCACGAACAAAGCGGTTGAAGATCTGCTCACGCAGCTCGGCCGGGATGCCCGGCCCGTCGTCGGAGACCTCGACCACGGCGTCGTCCCCGGCGGCGCGCAGGCGCAGCTCGATCCGGCTTCCCGCCGCCGTGTGCCGGGCCGCGTTGTCAAGCAGGTTGAGGACCATCCGGTGCAGCTCGTCCGGGTTGCCCTCGACCGCCAACGGGACGTCGTTGTCGACGATCAGCTCGTGATCCGTCAGCGTCGGGGCGACCTCGACGGCCGCGTTGCCCGCGACCTCGGCCAGGTCGCAGGGCCGGTGCTGGCCGACCCGGCCGGCATCGGCACGGGCGAGCAACAAGAGGTCGGAGACGAGTCGGCTCATCCGCCGCGAGGAGCGCAGCGCCGAGTCGACCATCGCCCGCTCCTCGTCGTCGCGTGGCTCATGCAGCGAGGCCTCGAGCAGTTCGAGATTGGCCAGGACGCTGGTCAGGGGCGTGCGCAGCTCGTGCGATGCGTCGGCGACGAACTCGCGCTGTTTCTTCATCGCCGCCTCGCGCTCGCCGCGGGCCGCGTCGAGGGAGCGCAGCATCTGCTCCAGGGTCCGGGCCAGCTCGCCCACCTCGTCGTCGACCTGAGGGTCCGGCATGTGGGGGGAGGGATCGCCGGTGACGGCGACCTCGCGCGCGGTCGCCGTCAGGGCCGAGATCGGCCGCATCGCGCGCGCGGCGATGGCCAGCCCGGCAAGGCTCGCCAGGAAGGTGCCGCCGAAGATCCCCGCGGCGATGAAGAGCCAGAGCCGGTCGACGGTCGAGTCGACGTGGGCGAGGCTGCGGCCGTACTGCACGTAACCGGTGACGAGGCCGGTCCCGGTCGTGATCTGGGCAGTGGCCACTCGCATCTGCCCATGGCTGATGAGGCCGGGAGAGAAAGGGAGCCCCATGTCGGCGGCGCCGGTGCTCTCTTCGATCAGATTGCTGTTGAGGTCGAAGACCCTTGCGCTGGCATCGTCGGGGCGGACGAAGTCGTCAAGGCGGGGCCCCTGCTTGAAGGAGATCCTGCCGAGTGGCGTGTAGACGATGCGGAAGTCCCCGGCGAGGGCCTGCGCCGCGCTCTGGACCTCGCGGTTGAAGTCGTCGCGGACGCGGCTCGTCATCATCTGGCCGATCACCGCGCCGAAGACGAGCAGGATCACCAGCGTCAGCCCGGCAGAGACGCCGGCGAGGCGCCACCGGACCGGCCAGGCGCCAGGCTTGCGCAGGAGCTTCCTCATCTACCCCTTCAGCACGTAGCCGGCTCCCCGCTTGGTGTGCAGGAGCCGCGGCTCTCCGCCTGACTCGAGCTTGCGCCTGAGGTTGGAGACGAAGACGTCGATCGTGTTCGTTGCGGCGGTCGGGTCGTAGCCCCAGACGTCGTCGAGAAGGCGCTCGCGTGAGATCACGAGGCGCTCGTTTCGCATCAGGTACTCGAGCAGCTCGAACTCCCGGTTGGTCAGCTCCAGCTCCCGCTTGCCGCGCCTGACCTCGCGCGTGTCGGGATTGAGCGTGAGGTCCTCGACGGCGATCGAGGCCGACCCTCGCGGCGGCCGCCGCCGCAGCAGCGCCCGGATGCGGGCCAGCAGCTCCTGGCGCTCGAAGGGCTTGGCGAGGTAGTCGTCGGCGCCGCTGTCGAGTCCGTCCACGCGGTCCTCGGTCTCCGTCCGGGCGGTCAGCATCAGGATCGGCACGTCGCCGTCGGCGCGCAGGCGGCGGCAGACCTCGATCCCGTCGAGGCGGGGGAGCCCGAGGTCGAGGACGACCAGGTCGGGAACGAATCCGGAGGCGACGTCCAGCGCGTCGACGCCGTCGGCGGAGGTCCTGACCTCGTAGCCCTCTTGGCGCAGCGAGCGGCGTAGGACGTCGGCGATGTCGGTGTCGTCCTCGACCACCAGGACGCGGGCGGTGGCCGTTTCGGAATCGATTGTGAGCATTGCGTCGATGGTAACCCCGTTGGGCACGGATCCGCGCTGCTTTTAGCGCGAATTTAGGCACACCCCACCGCTGACTTCGTGGTTAGGGACGCATATACGCCCCTAACCACGAAGTCAGCCACTGCACGTTTGTTGCGCAGGGGAGGGGGGCTCTGTGTCGAAGCGGACGTTCATGTTCGTGCGCAAGAAGAAGACCGCTGCCCGCCGGAAGCCGAGAGCCAAAGCGAAGGCTTCGAAGCCGGGATTGCATTTGCCGCGGGCTTTGGAGCAGCGGCACCTGGACTTGATCGGGCTGGTGCTGATCGCCGCCGGCGTCTATCTGAGCTTCGTGCTCTTCTTGGGCTGGGACGGCGGGAAGGTCGGGTATGGGGTCGAGACCGGGTTGAGCTATCTGGTGGGGAACGTGGGGGCTCGGATCGCGACGGTCTTGATGCTGCTCGTCGGTGGGTTGCTCGTTACCGGCACTTCGATCTCGACGCTGCTCCGGGGAGTCGGGCGAGGGTTGCGGGCTGTGTTCTTGGGAAGTCGCGGGGTGGCCGACACCGTCGCCAGGACCCGGGATGCCCGGCGTGAGGCCAAGGCCGATGCGTTCGAGACGCAGGTGGGGCCGACGGACGTGATGAGCGCCTATCCGGACGAGGAGGAGATGGAGCCGACGGTCGCGCTCGTGGAGGAGGCTGAGGAAGCCATCGAGGAGCCTGTGACCCAGGACTTCGACCAGGAGCTGGCCGAGATCGAGGCGGAGGAAGAGGCCGCGGCCGTCGACCCGATCCCGGGGCCGGAGCAGGTCTCGCTGACGCCGCAGGGCAGCAAGCGCGGGGTGACGATCTCGGAGGGGATCGATTACCGCCCGCCGCCGGCCAAGGCGCTGGAGCGGGGGAAAGGCGACAAGGGCGTCGACCCGCGCGACCACGAGCTGGTCGGCCGCAAGCTGGTCGAGACCCTCGGGCACTTCGGGGTCGAGGCGAAGATCGTCGGCATCGTCAGCGGCCCGCACGTCTCGCGCTACGAACTTCGCCTCGCCCCCGGGACCAAGGTGAAGAAAGTGACCGAGCTCTCCAACGACCTCGCCTACGCGCTCGCCTCCACCGACATCCGCATCCTGGCGCCGATCCCCGGCAAGCAGGCGGTCGGGGTCGAGGTGCCCAACACGCGCCGCCGCATCGTCCGCCTCGGCGACATCTACGCCGGCCGGCCGGAGAAGACCTCTCCGCTCGTCGCCTGGCTCGGCAAGGGGATCGACGGCAACGCGGTCTGGACCGACCTGGCGAAGATGCCCCACGTGCTCGTCGCCGGCACGACCGGCTCGGGCAAGTCGGGTTGCGTCAACGCGATCCTCTCCTCGATCCTGATGCAGGCCTCGCCCAACGAGGTGCGCCTGGTCCTGGTCGATCCCAAGCAGGTCGAGCTCAACCACTACGAGAACGTCCCCCACCTGCTGACGCCCGTGGTCACCTCGCCGCGCCTCGCGGCCAACGTTCTGGCCAACCTGATCGGCGAGATGGAGAGCCGCTACGGGATCATGGGCCAGGCCCGCTGCCGCAACCTCGCCGAGCTCAACCGCGCACGCGCCAAGGCGGGCGAGCCGCCGCTGCCGCACATCCTCTGCGTGATCGACGAGCTCGCCGACCTGATGATGGTCTCGCCGGCCGAGGTCGAGGACTCGATCATCCGCCTCGCCCAGAAGTCTCGCGCCACCGGCATCCACCTCGTCCTCGCCACCCAGCGGCCCTCGACCGACATCATCACCGGCACGATCAAGGTCAACATCCCGGCCCGTATCGCCTTTGCCGTCTCCTCGCAGACCGACTCGCGGGTGATCCTCGACCAGGGCGGGGCGGAGGCCCTGCTCGGCCAGGGCGACATGCTCTTCCGCGGCGCCGGGACGTCGAAGCTGCAGCGGATCCAGGGCGCCTTCGTCACCGAGGAGGAGACCGCCCGGATCACAGAGCACTGGGCCAAGCAGGGCGAACCCGAATTCGAGGAGGAGCTGCTCGAGGTCCACGAGGAGAAGGGTGTCGAAGCCGAGGGCGACTACGACCCCGACAGCGACGACCTGCTCGACGAGGCGATCCGCGTCGTGGTCGAGACCGAGACCGCCTCGGTATCGATGATCCAGCGGCGCCTGCGCGTCGGGTACACCCGGGCCGGACGCCTGATCGACATGCTCGAGCGCCGTGGCGTCATCTCCGGCTACGAAGGCTCCAAGCCGCGGCAGGTCCTGGTCACCCAGGCCGACCTGGCGCGCCTCACCGGGGCTTCGGCCGATCCGCCCGAGCCCGAGCCGTCGGGCGCCCTGCCCGAGTAGGCGCGGTAGGACAATGGAGGGATGGGACGCCGCATAGGCGCAATCCTCCGCGAGGCGCGCACGCGCCGTGGAATCGAGCTCTCCGAGGTCGAGGCGGTAACCAAGATCCGCCTCGGCTACCTGTTGGCGATCGAGGCGGAGGACTGGGAGGCGCTCCCGGGCGATGTCTACGCGCGCGGCTTCATCCGCGCTTACGCGACGTTTCTGGGCCTGGACGGCGACCGCCTCGCGGGCGAGTACCGCGAGAGCGTCGAAGGCGGGCTGGGCGCCGGGCACGACTTGATTCCGAATGCCGTCCGGCCCTCTCCGGGCCCGCGGCACGGGGCCTCCCGACTCGGCTGGATCGCGGTGGCGGGGGTGGCCCTCCTCGGCGCGATCGCGATCGTCGCCCTGCCCGACGGCCGGAATGGTGACGAGGTCTCCCGGCCGCCGGTCGAGGACCGCCCCGCCGCGGTGGCTGGGGAGAGCAAGCCGGCGCCACCGCGGCAGAGCACGATGCCGGTCTCGGTCAGCCTCGTCGCCGGCGCCGAAGTCTGGGTCTGCCTCCTCGACGGCGGGGAGCGACCCCTGGTCGAGGGCGAGATCCTCGAAGCGGGAGCCGAGGCCGGCCCCTTCCGGTCCGATAGCTTCACCGTCTCCTTCGGCAATGGAGAGATATCGATGCTCGTCGACGGCAAAGAAGCGGAGATCCCAGCGACGTCCAGCCCGATCGGGTATTCGATTGACGGCGAAGGCCATCTGAGGCAGCTCCCCGAAGCGAAGCGGCCGACCTGCACATGACACGCGCCACCTCCTCTGCTCCCGCGAATGCCTGAAGAGTCAGATATGGACAGGGATTCGCTCCCGCGTCCGGGGGTGGCTGAGATCCGGGCGGGGATAGTGGTGACCGGGACCGAGGTCCTGACCGGGCGGATCGCCGACCGCAACGGGCCCTGGGTCTCCGAGCGCCTGGCGGAGCTGGGCATCGAGGTCGCCCACATCCTCGTCGTCGGCGACCGGCCCGAAGACCTCGAGGCCGCCCTTCGCTTCATGGCCGGCGAGGGCATGGACCTGATCGTCACCTCCGGCGGGCTGGGGCCGACCGCGGACGACCTGACGGCGGAGGTGGTGGCGAGCTTCGCCGGTCGCGAGCTCGCCCTCGACGAGGAGGTCGAGGAGAAGATCGCCGCGATCCTGCGCGGCTTCGCGCGTCGGTTCAACTTCGATCCCGAGGCGGTGCGCGAGGCAAACCGCAAGCAGGCGATGATCCCCGTCGGGTCGATCGCGCTCGATCCGGTGGGCACGGCGCCCGGCCTCGTCGTCCCGGTGGACGGGCGCGTCGTCGTCGTCCTCCCGGGCCCGCCCCGTGAGCTGCAGCCGATGTGGCCCGCGGCTCTGTCGGCGGAGCCGGTCCGGGAGCTGCTCGAGCGTGCCACGCCGCTGCACGGGTACACGCTGCGGATGTTCGGCGTCCCCGAGTCCGAGATCGCCAAGAGCCTGCGCGAGATGGAGAGCGCCGGGATCGCGCTGCCCGAGGTCGAGATCACGACCTGCCTGCGCCGCGGCGAGATCGAGATCGACGTCCGCTACCGCGACGAGGCATCGGGCACCGCCGAGGCCGTGCGCAGCGGTCTCGCCGCGCGTCACGAGCGCCACCTCTTCAGCCTCGACGGCGAGACGATCGACACCCAGGTGGCGGGCCTGCTGGAGGGGCACCGCCTAGGCCTCGCGGAGTCGTGCAGCGGGGGACTGCTGGCGGCGCGGATCACCGATCTGCCGGGCGCCTCGGGCTACATGGCCGGGGGCGTCGTCTCCTACTCCAACGAGGCGAAGGCCGAGCTCCTGGGGGTCGATCCCGCGCTGATCGAGGCGAAGGGCGCCGTCTCCCCGGAGGTGGCGGAGGCGATGGCCCTGGGCGCGCTGAAGCGCTTCGGCGCCGACGTGGCTGTCTCGATCACCGGCATCGCCGGCCCGGACGGCGGCAGCGAGCGCAAGCCGGTCGGCTACGTCTGCTTCAACGCCCGCCTCGCCGATGGCACCGCGATCGCCCGCGACCCCGTGATTCCCGGCGGGCGGGCCGACATCCGCGAGCGCTCCGCCCTGGTGGGGATGCACCTGCTTCGCATCCTGCTCAGCGGCGAGGAAGCGCCGCTCTGAGGAAATGTCTTGTCTGAGTTAAGCTCTTCGTAGGAGGGTAATCTCGTGGTGATTATCAGTCGCTCGCGGGGTGGTTCCCCGCTTCACAGGCTCGACCCGCTCCGGCGGGTCGTTTGCTTTCTGCGTAGGAGGCCTCGGGCTGTTGATCTAGGTGCTTTGTAGAGCACCGGGGGAGAACTCGAGGAGGCCCAAGGCCATTGCTTCGCCGAATGGCAGATTCCGGACAGCGGATCTGCTCATCTAGTTAAGGGCCTCCGCCGTTACGACAGGGGCAGGTGGCGGTCAGAACAGATCCTGAGTTCCATTTGAGACTGCATCCGTCGCGGGTGAAGGCTTTGACGGTTTCGTCGTACTCGGGCGTTGTTCCGCGCGTCGCCGGCCCTTAGCGTTGGTCGGGATGGCGAAGGAGAGACTGAAGAGCCCGCGGGCGAGGCTGTTCGTGGCGCTGGACCTACCCGACGCGCTGCGAGATGGAATCGTGGCCTGGGGCCTGCGGGAGCTGGACGACTCGGCGCTGCGGGTGGTTCAGCGCGAATCCCTCCACATCACCCTGGCGTTCCTCGGATACCGGCCGGAGAAGGAGATCGGGCGCCTGACCAGGATCGTCGAAGGCCTGGACGACTCGGCACCTTCGATCGAGTTGGGCGACCCGGTGGCCAAGCCTTCTCGCAAGCGGCCGCGCCTGTTCGCCCTGCCGGCCAGCTCGCCCGGTGCCGTGGAGCTGCAGGCAGGGCTGGAGCGTCGGCTTGTCGCGGAGCGCCTCTACAAACCGGAGAACCGGCCTTTCTGGCCCCACGTCACGGTCGCCAGGGTCAAATCCGAGGGGAGGGGATCGCGGCGGCCGCGGCGGGTCGAGAAGGCGCCGGAAGGGCTGCCGCGAGAGCTCTTGCACAGCACCAGTTGCGTCCGAGTGACGCTCTACCGTTCTGAAATCCAGCCGCAGGGTGCGCGATATACCCCGCTGGCGCAAGTCGAGCTGTCCGAAGACGGGCGGCAGTGAGGTGAAGAAAGAAATGGCAGACAAGAAAGCGGCTCTGAAGGATGCCTCGGCGAAGGACGCCAAGGCCAAGGACGCGGCCCTCGAGGCCGCCGTGACCCAGATCGAGCGCGACTTCGGGCAGGGCGCGCTGATGCGCCTGGGCGGCGACAGCACACTGCCGGTCGAAGCGATCCCGACCGGGGCCCTCGCGCTCGATCTCGCGCTCGGCATCGGCGGGGTGCCGCGAGGCCGGATCGTCGAGATCTTCGGCCCCGAGTCCTCGGGCAAGACGACGCTGATCTACCACGTCATCGCCGAGGCCCAGGCGAAGGGCGGGGTCTGCGTCTTCATCGACACCGAGCACGCGATGGACCCCGTCTACGCGCGGGCGATCGGCGTCGACACCGACGAGCTGCTCGTCTCCCAGCCCGACTACGGCGAGCAGGCGCTGCAGATCGCCGACCGCCTGATCGCCTCTGCCGCGGTCGACGTGGTGGCGATCGATTCCGTCGCGGCGCTGACGCCGAAAGCCGAGTTGGACGGCCAGATCGGCGACACGACCGTGGGCCTGCAAGCCCGCCTGATGTCACAGGCGATGCGGAAACTGGCCGGCAACCTCAGCCGCACGAACACCGTCTGCGTCTTCACCAACCAGATCCGCGAAAAGGTCGGGGTCCAGTTCGGCTCGCCGGAGACCCAGCCGGGTGGCCGGGCGCTGAAGTTCTACTCCTCGCAGCGGCTAGACATCCGCCGCATCGAGACGCTCAAGGACGGCACCGAGGCGGTTGGAAACAGGGTGCGCGTCAAAGTCGTCAAGAACAAGTGCGCGGCGCCGTTTCGCCAGGCCGAGTTCGAGATCGAGTATGGCCAGGGCATCTCGCGCGAAGGCGAGCTGCTCGACTTCGGCATCGAGCACGACATCGTGCGCAAGTCGGGTGCCTTCTTCTCCTACGGCGAGACCCGGCTCGGACAGGGGCGCAACAACGCCAAGCAGTTCCTGGTCGAGAACCCCGAGGTCGCCGACGAGATCGAAGCCAAGATCAGAGCCGCCCTCGGCATCGACGCCGAGGCGACGCCCGCCGCCGAGATGGAGACAGCGCCCGTTGCGGAGGCGCAGGCTGCCTGACGGCGCCTGCGCTTCAGTGGATAGGATCTCGACTCGCTCATGAGCAACGGTGACCTCTTCTACATCTGCGGGATCGCGCTGGCGGTCTCGGCGGTGCTGTTCAGCTTCGTCGGGCTGCGCGCCAAGGAGTTCCCGGGGCGGTTCGGGGCGCTCGTCGTGCTCTGGTTCGTCCTCCTGATCGGCGGCACGACGACCTACTCCGTGCTCCATGCCCAGGACGAGGAACACCACGAGGAGCCGGCTCTGCACCAGGCGACCGAGGAAGCCGAAGAGGAGGAGGCGCAGTAGTAATTGGGGCTGTCGCCCCGGTACGCTGAGCGCATGCCCAGCTACCACGTCACCACGTTCGGCTGTCAGATGAACGTGCACGACTCCGAGCGGATGCGCGGAATGCTCGAGTCGCTGGGCTACGAAGAGGCGCCGAGTCGCGACGGCGCCGACCTGATCCTCTTCAACACCTGCTCGATCCGCGAGTCGGCCGACAATCGCTTCGTCGCCCACCTGGGCGAGGCCAAGCGGCTCAAGTCCGAATATCCCGACCGGGTCGTGGGTGTCGGTGGCTGCTGGGCCCAGTCGGTCAAGGACGAGGTCTTCCAGCGCTTCCCCTTCGTCGACGTCGCCTTCGGGCCTGGGCAGATACACAAGCTCGCCGAGTTCCTCAACTCCGACTCGCTCAGCGCCCAGGGGTACTTCGAGTTCGAGGACTTCTCGGCCAGCCTGCCGACGCGGCGGGTTCGCGAGTTCCAGGGCTGGCTGCAGGTCTCTCAGGGCTGCAACTGCAAGTGCTCCTACTGCATCGTGCCCTCGACCCGCGGCCGCGAGGTCAGCCGCGACCCGGCCCAGCTGGTGACCGAGGCGGAGGCTCTCGCCGCCGACGGCGTGCGCGAGGTGACGCTGCTCGGGCAGAACGTCAACAGCTACGGCCGCGACCTCCCCGGGGCGACGCGGATCGGCTTCGCCGAGCTGCTCGGCCGCATCGACGCGATCGAGGGAATCGAGCGCATCCGCTACACCAGCCCGCACCCCAAGGACATGAAGGAGGACGTGATCCGCGCCCACGCCGATCTGCCGGCGCTCTGCGAGCACATCCACCTGCCGCTCCAGGCGGGCTCCAGCGCGGTGCTCAAACGCATGCGCCGCACCTACGACCGCCGGCGCTACATGGACCGGGTCTCGCTGATCCGCGAGCACGTCCCCGACTGCGCGATCACGACCGACGTCATCGTCGGCTTTCCGGGCGAGACCGAGGCGGATTTCGAGGAGACGCTGGAAGTGGTCGACGAGGTCGGCTACGACGGCGCCTTCACCTTCGTCTTCTCACCGCGACGCGAAACCGAGGCGGCCGAGCTAGGGGAACAGGTGCCCCACCCGGTCAAGGTCGAGCGGATGGAGCGGCTGGTCGCGCTGGTTCAGGCACGGGCTACCGAGCGGGCCCAGAGGTTCGTCGGGCGCGAGATGGAGGTCCTGGTGGAAGGGACGAGCCGCACGGACGAGGCGCGGCTACGGGGCCGGACGAGGCACAACAAGGCTGTGAACTTCGACGGCGAGGCCGAGCCCGGGGAATTCGTCAAGGTCGAGATCACTGAGGCAACGTCGCAGACGCTCGGAGGGGTAGCGGCGCAACCCCTCTCTCGGCTTCTTTGACGGTAGTCGCGATATTCGGGCCGACGGGGGTCGGGAAGACCGGCGTCGCGGTCGCGCTTGCGGAAAAGCTTCGAGAGGGGGGAGAGGACCCGGTGGCGATCTCCTGCGATGCGCTGCAGGTGTACGAGGGGCTGGAAACGCTCACCGGGGTCGCGAGTGCCGAAGAGCTGGAGAAGCTGGAGCACAGGCTGATCGGCTTCGTGCCGGTGACCCAGCGGTTCAACGTCGGCGACTATATGCCGCTGGCGCACGCGGAGATCGATGCCGCGCTCGAGGCGGGCCGGCGGCCGATCGTGGTGGGTGGGACAGGGCTCTATCTGCGGGCGGCGCTGGCTGAGCTCTCACTGGTCAAGGCACCACCCGAATCGGAGGATTCGGAGCTCTGGTCGCCCGAGACACGGCATCCGACGGCGATCTTCGGGCTCGAGATGGAGCGAGAGCGGCTGTACGAGCGGATCGACGCCCGCACCGAGGCGATCGTCGCCGCGGGGGCGAAGGAAGAGGTCGTGCGGGCGGAAGAGCTCGGCCCGTCGCGCACGGCTCGCGTCGCCCTCGGCTTCGACGAGGTGTTGAGCGGCGACCTCGAGACGATGAAGCAGCGCTCCCGCAACTACGCTCGCCGCCAGCTCACCTGGATGCGCAAGATCCCCAACTTGCGCTGGATCGATCGCACGGATCGCGGACACGGTGAGGTCGCTGCTGAGATCGCCGCGAGCGGGATCATTACTTAGATAAATTTGTGCATTTGATGAGAACCTGCTAGAACACCCGCATGAGATCGTGGAGGATCTCCGGTTTTCCAGTGCTGGTGGCCATTGCATTCGCCTTGGCGCCAGTTGCTTCCGCTTCCGCTTCGGAGTTCGAAGTCGAAGAGAACCCCGCCGTCGTCAGCGGCGAAGAGGTGGAAGGGAATCACGTCCTCACGCTCGAAAGCGAAAAACCACTGAGCTGCGAAGAAGTCATATTTAGCGGAGAATTGGGCTCGCCGATTGAAACGCTGGAAGTCACTCCCCAATACGAAAACTGCACGTTCGCCGGCAACAGCGCAACGGTCGACGTAAACGAATGCGCGTACGAATTCCACGCCGGCAGCGAATCGGCCGAAGAAGTCTTCGAAGGGACGATGGACTTGGTGTGCCCGGAAGGGGAATCGATCAGCATCACGGGTTCGACCTGCAAAATCACCCTCGGCCATCAGAGCTTGACCGGCAAAGTGGAATTCACCAACGAACTGGAAGCGGAACCCAAAGCCACCATGACCGCTGAGATGAGCCTCAGCAACGTGGAATACACCAAGGTCGAAGACGGCGCTTTTTGCCCCCTCAACGGGATCGGGCCGAAAGAAGACGGCAGCTACAACGGCCAGGAGCTCTTGAAGGCCTCCAAAGAAGAACAGGACAAAGGCATGGCGGTGGGGAAAGTCAAAGGCATGCTGTGCGAAGAAAAAGTCAAAACCGGCTGCAAAAAAGCTTTTAAAAATGGCGATGAAGTAAAAGCCACCCAATCATCTCCCATTGCCCTCACACCTAAAACCGGTAAATCGATCATCTGCCAGGCCGCCACGGTGACGGCCGCGATCAAAGACAACACGGTAATGCCTGAGCCTCTCGAAAAATTTATAGCGACCTTCGACCAGTGCAAATGGAACGTGACCACGGATTGCGCCAAAGTTGAAATGCTCAACAAAAATTCCGAAGCACTTGTCCGAAACTGGGGTTTCTTGGTGGGCGGTGGAAACATCACAGTGCCATTTACGTTGTTCATCGAATGTGACAAAGCGGTGGTCAAATGCGAATACGAGTCAGCTGCAAAAAATGACATGGTGTTCGTCCTCCCCGGCGGTGACCCCTCCCTGCTGAGGGCGGCGGAGCTTCTCGTGAACAAACCACTCGCCAGCAAAGACGACGCCAACTGCGCGGCTAATATCGTCTGGACCGGCGACTATTCGGTCGAAAAACCAAAACCCGTCTACGTGGCCGGCTAGGCAACGGCGCTTGTTCTAGGCTGTCGCCTCGATGCGATTCGAGAAGTGGCAGGCGCTCGGCAACGACTACCTGATCGTCGAGAAGGGCTCGCTTCCCTGGGAGTTGACGGCGGGGCGGGTGCAGCGGCTCTGCGACCCGCACTTCGGGGTCGGTGCGGATGGGGTGCTGCTGCTCTCGCGCAGCGACGATCCGGCTTTCGTCGCCGAGCTGAGGATCTTCAACCCGGACGGCTCGGAGGCCGAGCTCTCCGGGAACGGGGCGCGTGAGGCGATCCTCTACCTGCGCCGCCGTGGCTGGACCGACCGGGATACCTTTTCGATCCGGACCGCGGCCGGGCCGATCACGCCGACGATCACCTCCGATCGGACCTGTTCGGTCGAGATGGGGCGAGCCTCGACGACGTCCAAGGACTTTCCCGGTGGTGGGTCGGACGGCACGGGGAAGCTCAGCGCCGCTGGCCGCGAGTGGGCCTTCCAGCACGTCTCGATCGGCAACCCGCAGTGCGCTATCGAGGTGGGCGAGGAGCTGGAGTCGCTCGACCTGGCCGAGATCGGGCCGCCGATCGAAGACCACGAGATCTTCCCGAACCGCACCAACGTCTCCTTCTTTCGAGTGACGGGCAGCCGGGTGCGGGCACGGATCTTCGAGCGCGGGGTGGGGGAGACGCTCTCCTCCGGAACGGGGGCCAGCGGGGCGGCGGTGGCCGCCTTCCTGAACGGCGCCCCCAGCCCGATCACCGTCGAGCTCGACGGTGGCGAGCTGGAGGTCGAGATCTCGCCCGATCTCGACGTGACGCTCACCGGCTGGGCCGAGCCGATCTGCTCCGGCGAGCTCTCGCCGGAGCTTCTCGCCGCGCTCGGCCGCTCCGACGAATAGATTTCCGCGCCCATGGGGATCTCGGACCCGTCCAAGCGGCTGGAGGCGATGCCTCCCTACAAGTTCCAGGAGCTGGAGCGGACGATCGCCGACAAGCGCGCCGCCGGCATCGACGTGATCAGCCTCGGCATCGGCGATCCCGACGAACCGACCTACCCGCACATCGTCTCGGCGATGCAGGAGGCGGTTGCCGACCCCGGCAACCAGCAGTACCCGAGCAACCGCGGCCGCGAGGAGTTCCGCCGGGCATTCGCCGAGTTCTACGATCGCCGCTTCGGCGTCGAGATCGACCCGGAAGACGAGGTGATCCCGGCGATCGGCGCCAAGGAGTGCATCTACAACCTCTGCTTCGCCTTCCTCGACCCCGGCGACGTGGCCCTCGCCTCCGATCCCGGCTACCCCGTCTACACCGGCGGCCCGATCCTCGCCGGGGCCAGCGCGGAGCTGCTGCCGCTCGTTCCCGAGCTTGGCTTCGCACCCGACCTCAGCGCGATCCCGGCCGAGGTCGCCGCCAAGGCGCGGCTGATGTTCCTCAACTTCCCCAACAACCCGAGCGGCGCGATCGCCCCCGAGGGCTTCTTCGAGATGGCCATCTCCTTCGCCCGCGAGCACGAGATCCTCGTCGTCCACGACAACGCCTACTCGGAGACGACCTACGACGGCTACGTGGCGCCGAGCTTCCTGGAGACGCCGGGCGCCAAGGAGGTCGGCGTCGAGGTCTTCTCGCTCTCCAAGGGCTACAACATGACCGGCTGGCGCTGCGCGGCGATCCTCGGCAACCCCGAGGCGGTGCAGACCTACTGGCGGCTGAAGACGAACGTCGACTCCGGTCTCTTCGAGGCCGTGCAGATGGCGGGCGTCGCGGCGCTTCAAGGTCCGAGCGGCCCGATGGAGCGGATGAACGAGACCTACACCCGTCGCCGCGACCTCGTGGTAGGCGCGCTGCGCGAGATCGGCGTCGAGGTGACGCCGCCGAAGGGCACGATCTACGTCTGGGCGCCGGTCCCCGAGGGCCACACGTCCACTTCTTTCGCTGAGCTGGTGCTCGAAGAGGCGGCCGTCGTCGTCTCGCCGGGCTCGATGTACGGGCCGAGTGGCGAGGGCTTCTTCCGCATCTCGCTCACCACGCCCGACGACCGCATCTCGGAGGCCGTCGAGCGCATGCGCGAGCACCTCTC
Source organism: Solirubrobacterales bacterium (assembly GCA_036376915.1). GTDB lineage: Bacteria > Actinomycetota > Thermoleophilia > Solirubrobacterales > 70-9 > VRUE01. The sequence continues at coordinate 427 of DASUZK010000013.1, read as the reverse complement.
CTAGGCTGGGCTCCATGAGGCTTCGGCTGGGGGGCGTGGCGATCATGGGGCTATGCGGCCTTGTGGTGGTGGTTGTGACTGCCGCAAGCGCGAACTGGGGCAAGGACCCTGCTGTGCGCAAGTGGCCGAGCTGGCCTTATCCCACGACCTGCGGCTATCGGATCTTCGATCCGGTCGCGGTCTTCTCGGCGCCAGCGACCGCCGAGCTTGGGTCGACGCCCTCCGAGCGGGCACTGCGACGATTTCTACGTCATCCGGTCATCCCGTGGGTACCGCGCCACAATTGGCGCCTGCTCTACGAACGCGGGCGCACGGCTGAGTTCGTCAGCTCACCGCTTTCGAACAGGCCCGAGAGAGCGCCCGAAGGGCTCCTCTTCGAACGGCGCGCCGGTCGCTGGAAATGGACGGGCTCGGGCTCCTGCCTTCC
>DASUZK010000012.1:0-15115 GCA_036376915.1 Solirubrobacterales bacterium | reverse complement strand
CCCGTCGGCTGGTGGACCGGCTAGGCTCCGACACCGTGAGCGAGATCGAACACGGGTTCAAGGAGGGCGACAAGGTCTGGGTCGAGGACGGGGACGGCAAGCACCACCCCGGGATCTTCGTCGCCGACAACGAGAGCTCCGGCTGGTTCGGCGGCGGCCCCAGCGCCTACGTGGTCCACCCCGAGGCCAAGCAGGCCGAGGTCGTCTCCACCTTCCGCATCACCCCGCGCGACGAGTAGCGACGCGGCAGCTCAGCGAATCAGCTGAACCTCGACTCCGACGTCGACCTCGACCCAGGCCTTATCGGCCGTCATCACGGGCGAGCCCCTGCTCGCGGCAAGCGCGAAGCAAATGCGATCTGCGAGGGAGAGGCCAAGGCCCCTCGTGGGTTTGTGGAGACGCGCCGCGTACTCAGCCTGGTCGGCGTCGACTGGCAGCACGGCTGCCCCTAGACCTTCGAAGATCGACCGCAACGACCGGTCGTCAACATCGGCGGAAATCGCCTTCTCGACCACCTCGGCCCAGTTGACGGTCGAGATGACGGCCCTGTCGATCGCATCGAGCACCTGTTCGCCTCCCCGCTCTTCGAGGACATACGCGAGAGCGGCAGAGGCATCAATGACTACGCCGGAACTCATCGATCTCTTCCTCCTCCCGGCGTGCTTCCGCTCGCCTCTCGGCAATCAACTCGGCCACCAGATCACGGCCTGCTGCTCCCTCCCGAAATCTCCGCCGAAGGCGTTCGAGCGCGGCCAGGCGGGTTTCCATAATCAGCCGATCGTCCTCGACGCGAGCGACGAGGGTGTCGCCCTCGCTTAGGCCAAGCTCTTCGCGCAGCTGCGATGGAATCACGATGCGCCCTTGTTTACCGACTCGCGCCTCTGCCATCAAGAGATAAATGTGGCAGAAGCAATACAAAATGGCAACAATTTCGTTGATGGCAGGTTTCACCCCCGGGCATAAATCAGCGTGGAAGCCTGGCGCTTGCCATGTCAACGCGGTCGCCGCGAAACGGCACGCCCTCGGCCCTCAGGCGCTTCCGCTGGCGAGCGCCCTTTGCCAGCGACCCGTCGGCGCGGACGACTCGCCACCAGGGGAGGTCGGGGTCGTCGCACTCGAAGAGAACCGAGCCCGCAAAGCGGGGGGAGCCGGGCGAGACGTCGCCGTAGGTGCGGACGAAGCCCGGCGGGATCTCACGGACGCGGGCGAGAACTTCGAGGAAACGGGATTCCGCGGGGGGCGTCAGCTCGCCGGACCGAAGGCGTCGATGATGCGATTCTGGAACTCGGAGAGCTCTTCGGGCGAGATGAAGTAGGTCGGCGGCGTGAGGAAGAGGCCGTCGGCGCGCTCGGCGGTCGCTTCGACCCGGGCGCGCACCTTGTCGAGGGGGCCGGCTGCGCAGTAGGCCTCGACCATCTCGTCGCTGATCGCCGCCGGGACGCCGGCGAGATCGCCGCGGCGGAAGGCCTCCCCGGCCGCGACCGCGTTGTCGGCGAAGCCGTGCAGCTCCCAGAGCGGCATGTAGGTCTTGACCGTGGCGTAGAAGGAGATCGTGCGCCGCGCCATGTCGATCGCCCGCGCCTCGTCGTCGTCGATCGCGCAGCAGACCGTGGGCAGGTAGTCGAAGCTCGAGCGCTCGCGGCCCGAGCGGGAGAGGCCCTCTTCGAAGGAGCTGACCACGACCTCGTCGATCCAGCGCAGGCTCTGAATCGGGTGCCCGATCAAACCGTCGGCGACGTCGCCCGCCATCCGGCACATCCCGCTCTGGATCCCGGCCGTGTAGATCGGCACCGACTCGCGCGGTGTCGGGTGCGGCCGGATCCAGCCCTTGATGTCGATGTCGTAGTAGGAGCCCTCGTAGCGGATCGGCTCGCCCTTGCCGGCCTGCTGCATGATCAGCCGCGTCGCCTCGATCGCCTCGCGGAGGTGCGGAGCCGGGCGGCCGTACTCGGCGTTGTGCCAGGTCTCGTTGAGGCGTTTGACTCCGGAGCCGAGGCCGAGCCGGAAGCGCCCGCCCGACATCTCGTCGATGTCGAGGGCGCTAACGGCGAGGATGAAGGGGCTGCGCGTGAAGGCCCAGGCGATCCCGGTGGCGACGTCGATCTTCTCGGTACGGCCCGCCAGGTAGGCGGCCTGGGTGACCGACGAGCGGAAGAGCTCGGGCGCCCAGACGCACTCGACCCCGGCGCCCTCGGCGCGCTTCGCCTCGGCCTCCAGGTCGGCGACCGAGACCCCGATCGCGGCGACGGAGATGCGGTCGAGCGCGCTCACAGGGGCCGCACCTCGTTCCGGTGCGCCTTTGCCCCGCTATTCCGAGCAAAGGCGCACCGGCGCAGGTGGGTCGGCTCTCTCACGCCGAGACCGGCTCGGCGGCCTCGGCCAGCACCGCGTCGGCCACCCGGTCGCGATGCCACTTCGCATCGCCGAACATCGCCGCGTTCGTCTTGCCGCGCTTGAGGAAGAAGTGCAGGTCGTGCTCCCAGGTGAAGCCGATGCCACCGTGCACCTGGATCGAGGCGTCCGGTACGCGCCAGCCCGCGTCGGATGCGTAGGCCTTCGCCATCGACGCGGCCGTCGGCAGGGACTCGGGCTCGGCATCGGCCGCCCAGGCCGCGCCGTAGACGGCCGATCGCGCGTTCTCGGTCTCGAGCAGCATCTGCGCACAGCGGTGCGAGACGGCCTGGTAGGAGCCGATTGGCCGCCCGAACTGCTGGCGGTCCTTGGCGTACTCGACGGCCATCTCCATCGTCCGCTGCGCGATCCCGGTCGACTCCGCGGCGAGGGCCACGCAGACACGGTGGAAGACCGGGAAGTACTCATCGGCGCCCCCGGGAAGCGAGTCCTCGGGCGCGACGCGAACTCCCTCGAAGCGGACCGAGTAGAGGCGGCGGGTGGGATCGATCGAGGTTGCCGGCACGACCGTGACCCCAGCCGCGCCACGCTCGACCACGTGCCGCCGCCCGTCCGAGGTGGCGACCAGGAGGAAGTCCGCGGCCGCGGCATCCATCACCAGCACCTTCTCGCCATCGAGGAGGACTCCATCGCCGTCCGCGCCAGCCTCCATGGTGAACTCGCCGATGGTCGCGGGAGAGCCGGCGTCCCAGAGCGCCGGAGTGCCACGCAGCCGACCGGTGGCCAGCGGGCGCAGGAAGCGCTCGCGCTGGTCGTCCGATCCGCCGTGGGCCAACGCGAGGCCGGCGATCGTGTTGGAGAAGAGCGGCGAGGGGGCGAGCGCATAGCCCATCTCCTCGAAGAGGACGGCGAGCTCGACGATGCCGAGCCCCTGCCCGCCCCACTCCTCGGGCAGGGCCAGCCCCTGCCATCCCAGGTCGGCCATCTCATCCCAGTCGGACTGCTCGAAGCCGAGATCGCTCTCGGCCAACTCGCGGATGCGCTCGGATTTGTAGCGCGCGGCGAGAAAGTCATGCGCGGTCGACTTGATCGCCTGCTGCTCGTCTGTGAGGTCGAAGTACATATTCGGCGACAGCCCCTAACGCATCTTGGGAAGGCCGAGCACACGCTCGGCGATGATGTTCTTGAGGATGTCGGTGGTGCCGCCCTCGATCGAGTTGGCACGGGAGCGGAGGAAGCTGTACTGCCAGGCACCGCCGGCGATCGCGTGGGCGTCCCCACGCGCCAGAGGCGCGTAGGCGCCCTCGATGTCGAGCGCGAGCTCGGCCATGCGCTGGTTGATGTCGGCCCACTGCCACTTGCCCAGCGAGCCCTCGGGGCCCGGGATCCCCGACTGCATCGTCTTGGTCAGGCCGCGGTAGGCGTTCAAGCGCATCGTCTCCGCCTCGATGTGGAGCTGCGCCAGCCGCTGGCGGATCACCGGGTCCTCGGCGGCGGTGCCGCCGTTCGTCCGCGTCTCCGCGGCCAGGGCCCCGAGCCGCTTGAGGCCGTTGGCGACCTGGGCGATCGCACCGAAGGCGAGTCCCGCGCGCTCGTTCATCAGCGTCGTGATCGCCACCGACCAGCCACCGCCGACCTCGCCGATGACGTTCTCGTCCGGGATGCGCGCCTCCTCGATGAAGACCTCGTTGAACTCGCCCTCGCCGGTGATCTGCACCAGGGGCTTGGCCTCGACCCCCGGTTGCTCCATGTCCATCAGGAAGTAGGTGAGCCCCTTGTGCTTGGGGGCGTCGGGGTCGGTGCGGGCGACGAGCATGCACCACTTGGCGTACTGGGCGAACGTGGTCCAGACCTTCTGCCCGGTGACGACCCATTCGTCGCCGTCCTTGACAGCCCGCGTCTTCAGCGAAGCCAGGTCGGAGCCTGACTCCGGCTCGGAGAAGCCCTGGCACCAGATCTCCTCGGCGGTGAGGATCGGCTCGAGGTAGCGCTGCTTCTGCGCGTCGGTCCCGTGGGCGATGACGACGGGACCGCCCATCGCCAAGCCGAGGACGTTAGCCGGGCTGGGCGCCTCCAGCCGCGAGGCCTCGCCGACGAAGATCGCCTGCTCGATCATGGTGGCGCCGCGTCCGCCGTACTCCTTCGGCCACGAGATGCCCGCCCAGCCGGCGGCGTGCATCTTCTGCTGCCACTCGCGGCGGAAGGCCATCACCTCCTCCAGACCGCCTTCCGGCTCGGAGCCCGGATGGTTCGCTTCGATCCAGTCGCGAACCTCTTCGCGGAACTGCTGCTCGGAGGGCGAGAGGGTCAGGTCCATCGGGCGAGGAGCATAGCGGCCAGCTGGCCAGCTGGCCAGGCCACCCCACGGCCCTCAGCTCAACCTGGCACCTCGCCCTACCAGCGGCATTCGCGGAGACCGTAGTTTTCGGCGGTTTTGGCGGCGTATTTGAAGACCCCCTGGGAAGACATCACCCTGCTGGGATCATCCTCGCCGACGTCGACGCCTTCCTGGTAGGCCGCCAGGATGGCTTCGACTTCCTTCTGGTCGTCCTCGGGAGCCGTCAGCTTCGCCATCTCGTCCACCTGCCACTGCTTCCCGGGGAGGATCACCGTGGTCGCAAATTCGTTCTCGGCCTCTTCGCCTTCGAACGCTTTGGTCGGATCGCCGCCCTTGCCCTTGACGAAGTCTTCCCAGCCATCTTCGATGCGAATGTTGGCCTGTTTGCAGACCGCATCGGCTTTTTTGATGTAGGTCGGCTTCTCGACGTCGGCCGAAGCCGTGACCTCGGTGCTGCCATCGCCGCCGCACCCGATCCCAATTGCCGCAACCGCCAGCGCCCCGGCCAGCATCAAAATCGCCCTCCAACCACGCATCGTGATCCTCCAATCACCTTGACTGATTAAGAAAGTTACATGCTTTTGCCGAGACATGCCGAGCCCTTGGTCGGGCGGCCCACATCGAGGTCGTCGTGATAGGAACCCGCCCAATGAACGCGAGCCAGGGGTACGAAAGTCCGGGAATTGCCGGCAGCGGAGCCATCGCCACGGGCCTAGCTGCCGTTTCCACCACCACCGCCGACACGATTCTGTTGGCGCGCAGCGAGGCTTCGGCCTGGCGTGCCGAGGAGAAAGTGGTCGCTGCCTGCGCCAAGATCGAGGGGGCCGAGCCGTCGCGGTTGCGGGTTACGACCGACCCGAGCGACCTCGCCGATTGCGACGTCGTCGTGGAGGCGATCGTCGAGGAGGTCGCGCCGAAGGGCGAGCTCCTCTCGAGGATCGCCGAGGCCTGCCCCAACGCGGCGCTCGCGACCACGACCTCCTCGCTCAGCATCGCCGAGATCGCCGAGGCCGGTGGCATCGACGGCAAGCTCTTCGGCCTGCACGTCTTCAACCCGGTGCCGCGGATGAAGCTGGTCGAGGTCTGCTTCCCCGACGGGGCCGAGGATGCCCGCGAGAAGGCCCTCGCCTGGTGTGCGGCGCTGGGCAAGACCGCGGTCGAGGTCCCCGACCTCGCCGGCTTCGTCGTCAACCGCCTGCTCTTCCCCTACCTCTTCGACGCGGTCCGCTTCATGGAACAGACCGGCATGGAGGCGGGTGAGGTGGACACGTGCATGAAGCTCGGCGCCGGCCATCCGATGGGCCCGCTCGCCCTGCTCGACTTCGTCGGCCTCGACGTCTGCAAGGCAATCGGCGACGCCCTCTACGCCGCCTCCGGCGAGGAGTACCAGAAGCCCCCCAAGCTCTTGGTCCAGATGGAGGGCGAAGGCAAGCTAGGCCGCAAGTCTGGCGCCGGCTTCTACAGCTACGACTAGAGCCGAAGCTCGTGGTGTTCGAGAGGGAGGACGGGTGCCCCTCTCCAAAACACTCAAGCGCGGCTCCTGCCGCGCGTTTTGGAGAGGGGCACCCGTCCTCCCCACCGCGCGGTGCAGCTATTGCTTTTTGGCCAGGTCCCAGATGACGTCGGCCTGCGAGATGCCTTGGCGGCGGGCAGTTGCCTCGACCTCGTCCCAGGGGAGCTCGGCCTCGGGAAGGTCGTCCCAGCGTGCCAGGTCCAGTGCCTCGACCGCGCCTTTGAGCGCCGGGCCGAGATGCTGCTCGGATCGCAACAGCGCCCTGAGAACCTCCAGCTGCTTGTCGCTCAAACGCACAACCCACATGCGACACCTCCAGTGTTCGGTGGAACGCGGGTTGCCCGGAGAAGCTAGGAGCCCCGGCGGACGGAACCGGGCAGGCCGCTGATGCGGACCGCCTCGATCCGGTTCTCGCGCACCGACTCGACCCGGATCGTGTAGCCGTTGGCGACGATCGTGTCGCCGCGCTTCGGCAGCCGGCCGAGCTCGCCGAAGACGTAACCGCCGACCGAGTTGTAGGCGTCGGTGTCGACCGGCAGCTCGATCCCGGCATCGGAGAGGTCGCCGAGCGAGACGTGGCCGCGGACGAACCACTCGCCGCTGGCGAGCTGGCGCAGAGCTGCGGCGCGCGGGTCGGTCTCGTCCTCTATCTCGCCGACCACCTCCTCGAGGATGTCCTCGACGGTGACGATCCCGACCGTCCGTCCGTACTCGTCGACGACGACCGATAGCGAGGTTCGCTGGATCTGAAGGTCGTGGAGGAGGTCGTCGAGCGGCCGGGTCTCCGGGACGATCACGGCGTCGCGCACAGCCGGGGCGATCTCCGCCCGGGGACCGTCGCTCATGTAGAGACGGGCGAGGCTGTTGTTGTGGACGATCCCCTTGACGCGGTCGGGGTTCTCGTCCTCGATCACGACCAGGCGGGTGTGGCCGGAGGTGACGCAGCGCCGCAGGGCCGTCTCGACCGTCTCGGACGCGTCGACGGTGACCACCGCCGGGATCGGGGTCATCACCTCGCGGGCCTCCTGCTCGTGCAGGTGGAAGACACCGCCCAGCATTCCCGCCTCACCCGGATCGAGCGTGCCACCGATCCGCGAGCTGTCGATGATCTGCTTGAGGTCCTCGGCGGTGTGGCGCACCTCGATGTCGGTCGGGTCGACGCCGAAGAGCCGCACGATCGCATTCGAGAACGCGCTCAGCGCGTAGGTCACCGGTGCGGTCGCGATGCGGAACCAGTTGAGCGGGCGGGAGACGCGGCGGGCGGTGCGCTCGGCGTGGCTGATCGCGAGCATCTTCGGCACCTGCTCGCCGACGCTGATGTGCAGCGCGGTGACGATCGTGAAGGCGATCGCCACCGAGAGACCGACCGCGACACCGTGGGAGAGCCCGCCGAAGATCGGCTCGAGCAACACGGCCAGCGCGGGCTCGCCGAGGAAGCCGATGCCGATTGAGGCCATCGTGATGCCGATCTGGCAGGCGGAGAGCGATTCGTCGATCCTGTCGAGCTGCTCGATCACCTCCTCGGCGCCGCTTTCACCTTCCTCGGCGAGCTGTTCGATCTTGCCGCGGCGACTGCGCACGAGCGCGAACTCGGCCGCGACGAAGAAACCGTTGACGGCCAACAGCACGAGGAGGAGGACGAGCAGCAGGGCGCTCATCGCTTATTTGACCCGGTACTTCGGGGGAGGTCGTCGTCGGCCATTCGGCGTACGCAATATAGCTTTCCGCTCCGCGGACCCAGCGGGAGGTGCGATATTCCCTGCGGGATGCGCATCGCAAGCCTCGTTCCCTCCGCTACCGAGATGCTCTACGCGCTCGGGCTCGGCGACGGTGTCGTCGCGGTTACGCACGAGTGCGACTACCCGCCCGAGGCGCGCTCGCTCCCCCATCTGACCCGAACGGTGCTGCGGCCCAACCTCAGCGCCGCCGAGATCGACCGGGCGGTGAAGGCGAGGGTCGCCGAGGGGCAGGCGCTGTACGAGCTCGACGAGGAGCTGCTGGAGGCGCTGGCCCCGGACCTGATCGTCACCCAAGCTGTCTGCGCCGTGTGCGCCGTCTCCTTCGATGACGTGCTCGAGGTGGCTGCCCGGCTCTCCAGCAGGCCGCGGGTGCTGCAGCAGGACCCGAGCACGCTCGGGGAGATGCTCGAGGACGTGATCCGACTTGGCGAGGCAGCCGGCATACCGAGCCAGGCGCACGAGCTCCGGGGGGAGCTGGAGGGACGGCTGGCGACCGTCCGCGCCGCAGTCTCGGGGACGACGCTACCGCGGGTGATCGCCCTGGAGTGGCTCGACCCGCCCTACGTCGGTGGGCACTGGATCCCCGAGATGATCTCGATCGCGGGAGGTGAGGACGTCGCCGGCCCGCCAGGGCTGAAGTCCCCCGAAGTCTCCTGGGGCGAGCTTTCGGGCCTCAATCCCGACGTGGTGATCGCGATGCCCTGCGGCTGGTACGTGGACGGGGCTCGAACCCAGGCGCTCGAACACTGGTTCCACATCGAGGAGCTAGGCGCCCAGCGCGTGTTCGCGGTCGACGCCGCATCGACCTTCTCCCGGCCCGGACCGCGACTCGTCGACGGCGTCGAGCTGCTCGGCCATCTCCTGCACCCCGATTTAGTCGATCCGCCGGGGAACCTCGGCTTCGCCGAGCTGCGCGCCTCGCACGCGCGGGGCGGCCACGCGGGCTGAGCCCTTAGGCGATCGCCAGCGCGCCTACGATCGAGAGCGCGGCAACGACCCCCATCGCCATCATCTCTTTCGCGAGGCGGCGCTCCCCGAGCATCCCGCGATCGCCGGCGAGAATGGCCAGGGCGCAAAGGGCCCCGGCCACCAGCCCACCGAGGTGGCCGCCGAGGCTGATGCGGCTCGAGCCCGCAATGCTGAAGACGAGGTTGAGCAGGAGGACGACCCCGATCGACGAGGCGACCGCGTCGAAGCCGCGGTCGCGGGCGATCAGGAAGGCGGCCCCGAAGAGGCCGAAGATCGCCCCCGAGGCACCGACCGTGAGCGCATTCGGGGTCAGCAGAAGCGCGCCGAAGGCGCCGCCGAAGAGCGAGGCAAAGTAGACGGCGAGGAAGCGGGGGGTCCCGATCGACGGCTCCAGCAGCCTGCCGAGGAAATAGAGGGCGAACATGTTGAAGCCGATGTGGAAGAGGCTGGCGTGGAGGAATCCACCGGTGAGGAGTCGGTACCACTCGCCTTCGGCGACGAAAGGGCCGTAGAGGCCGAAGTCGATTGCGACCGAGCTGTTGCCGACGCCGAGCCCGCCACCGCCGCCGGCGATCTCGGCGAGAAACGCCGCCGCGTTCAGCGCGATCAAGACGAACGTCGCCGGAGCGCTGGCGAACAGGCCCGCCTCCCCCACGCCCCTGACGACGCGGGTGCGCTGGTTGGCGCACTCCGGACAGCGCATCCCGACCGGCGTCGGCGTCATGCAGTCGGGACAGATCGGCCGCCCGCAGGAGGAGCATGAGACGGCCGTCTCGCGGTTCGGGTGCCGGTAGCAAGTTTGCGCCATCGAGGAGACGGGAGCCTACAATCGTCGTAAGCCAATCCCTTCGACCGAAGGAGGATGGGAATGGAAGGCGCAAGTCCCGCGAGGCTCTACGCGACCCTCGTCGGCGGTGTCCTCGTCATCGCCGGCATCATCGGTTTCTTCTACAGCTCATCGTTCGGCTCGCCCGGCAATGTTGACGACGTGTTCGGCATCCTCGCCGTCAACGCCTGGCACAACATCGTCCATATCCTCACCGGCGCCATCGGCCTGCTCGTGGCCGGCTATGCGGCCCGCCAGTACGCGCTCGGGCTGGGGATCGTCTACCTGGTGGTCGCCGCCTGGGGGTTCATCATCGGCAGCGGCGACTCGATCCTCGGCTTCATCCCGGTCAACACCGAGGACAACGTCCTGCACCTGATCCTCGGCCTGCTCGGCGTCGGCGCGGCGATGGCGACGCCAGTGAGCATGGAGAGGGAGAGGGCGGCTGCCGCTACCTGAGGCGACCGGTCAGGGCCTGAAACCGGCCCCTGGCCTGCCGCTGGCTCCGCCGGCGCGCCTCGAGCAACACGAGGGCGCCGGCGGCGGCCCCACCCGCGCCGACGGCGAACACCGGACGCACCCAGTTGCGCGGGTCGCGGAGCGCGCGCAGCTCGCTCTCGGAGAGTTCCTCGGCCCAGTCCGAGAGCTCCTCGGCCGCGGCCTGGGTCACTGCGGAGAGCGTGTCCTCGAGCCGGCCCGAGAGGCGCTCCGGCGGCTCGATCGGGCGCAGTGCGTCGGAAAGAAGCTGCTCGACGTCCCACGCCCCGGTCAGTCGGTAGCCGGTGTCACTCATCGGCCATCTCCTCCTGCAGTTGCTTGATCGCCCGGTGAATCAGCACCTTGGTGGCCCCGTCGCTGCGGCCCAGGGCGCGCGCGATCTCGCGATTGTCCATACCGAGCGCGAAACGCATGATCAGCACCTCGCGGCGGTCGTCGGAGAGATTCTCGAGGTTCGCCATCACCTGTCGCAGCTCCTCGCGCCCCTCCGCTATCGCCTCGGTGCCGTGTCGGGTGGGAATCGGGTCGGCGACCTCCAGCGAGGTCTGCGGCCGCCGGGAGCGGTCGCGGTAGTAGTTCGAGGCGAGGTTGTGGGCGATGCGGATCAGCCAGGGGCGCAACGGCCGCCCGGCGGACTCGCGGCGAGCCCTGTCGAAGTGCCTGTATGCCTGCAGGAAGGCCTGCTCGGTGAGGTCCTCGGCGTCGTGCTGGTTGCCGACCCGGTAGTAGGCGTAGGAGTAGACGTCGCGCAGGTGCGCCCGGTAGAGATCCTCGAAGGCACGGTCCAGCTCCGCCTTCGCGGCCGGGTCGAGGCTCGCCGGCTCGACGTTCTCCGCTGCGCCGCTCACGGTTCAAGCCTAGTTGCAACCGAGGCAGTGAATAGCGCCCTGCGCTCACGCTGCCTCCCGCGCACGCTCGACCCGCCGCAGACCGGCAACCCAGGCATCGGTGTCGATCTCACCGCCGATCAGCGCCGCCAAGCCGGACAGCGCCTCTGACTCGCCGCCCGCCGCCGCGGTCGCCGCCGCCAGTAGCGGCACCGCATCGAGACCCTCCGACGCCTGGCCGACGATTCCCGGGATCTCGCTCGCCGGGGTGCCACGCCCGAGCAGTTCTCCGGCGCGACGGTTGCGGCCCTCCGGCGCCATCACGGTCGCGGTGAGGTCGCCGACGCCGGCGAGGCCGGCGAACGTCTCGAGCTCGGCGCCGCGGTCGATCGCGTAACCGATGCACTCACGCCAAACCTGGACGGCCGCGATCCCGGCCGCGTTGAGCCCGTGCGGCTCCGCGGTGGCGGCGGCAAGGGCGGCGGCGTTCTTCGCGGCTCCCGCCATCTCGACCCCGACCACGTCGCGCGAGCGCTCGCAGAACAAACCGGCACGGTCGAAGACGCCGCCGAGCTGGTCGCGCAGGTCGTCGTCGGCGGAGCCGAGCACGAGCGCCGCGGAGCCGGAGACAGCCTCGCGGGCGTGTGCCGGCCCGCCCAGGGAGGCGATCGCGCGGGCGCGCACTCGCTCGCCGACGTACTCGGCGGGAAGCAGGCCCCGCGGCGCGACCAGGCCCTTGGTCAAGAGCAGCACCGCCGCGCGGGCGCCGACCCGGTCGGCGATGCTCCCGACCGCCTGGGGCAGCGAGCCCGAGGGGATCGCCAGGCAGACGAGATCGAGACCCGCCAGCTCGACTTCGGATGCGTGCCTGACCTGGACCGAGTCGGGCAGGCGCACCCCCTCGAGGTAGCGGCGGTTATCGCGCGCCTCGGCCATCTCGGTCGCCTGCTCGGCGGTGCGGGTCGCGAGCTGAACCTCGAGGCCGCCGCGCGCGAGGAGCACGGCGAGGGCGGTGCCCCAGCTGCCGGCGCCGATCACCGCCGCGCGGCGCATCGGCGGCAGGCCGCCGATGTCCTCCCACTGGAGCTCGACGTTGGGCCAGATCCGGCCGGTCACCGTTGCAGCCAGGCCCCGCGATGGATCCTCGGCGCGCGGGAAGGTCATCGCCTTGCCGAGACGGACTCGGATCTTGCGAGGGCGGATCCGCCAGCCGCGGCGCACATGTTCGGTGCCGAGCACGGCAGCCGGGACCACCGGTGCGCCGGTCTGCAGCGCGAGGCGGCCGACGCCGCGCTTGGGCTCGGCCAGTGAGCCGCGACGGATCCGGGTCCCCTCGGGGAAGATGCAGACGGCACCGCCCCGATCGACAACCTGGCGCGCGGTCTCCACCGAGTCCTCGTCGGACTCGCCGCGGCGGATCGGGAAGGCGCCGAGGCGGGAGAGGATCCAGCCCCGCCAGCGCCGGTCGAAGAGCTCGACCTTGGCGACGTAGTTCATCGGCCGCCGCCAGGGGAGGGCCCCGCCGATCGCGAACGGGTCGAGGAAGCTGCGGTGGTTGGCGGCGACGATCAGGCCGCCCTTGAGACGGGCGTGCTCGCGTCCTGTTCGCGCATAGCGGAAGTAGACGAGGAAGAAGGGGGTCATGAAAACCCGGGCCAGCAAATACAGCACCGGGTTGACGCCGTGGCGGCGCGTGTACTCGTGGTACGCCTGGAGGCGAGAGGGGTCCATCGCTGATGGCTACACGGTGGGCGGGGTCGGGTTACCCAGTTGGCCCGGCCGTGCTGGCGGGCGGGTCCTGTCCGGGGGTAGGGGGGCGCTGCGGGCAGGCCACGGTCCGTCCTCGACCCCCCTACCCCCGGCCACCCGCCGAGAAACGGTTTGCCCCCGAGCCGGGGTTACCAGGCCGCTTGGATGAGCTTTTCCAGGTCGGAGCGGGTCGGGGGTTCCGGCACGAAGGCCAGCTCGGGGCGCATCAGCATCGATTCGAGAGCTTGGGGGAGCTTGGAGCGGTCCGCGCCCAGGGTTCCGAGGCCCGGGGGGTTGCCGCCGAGGTCGAGGAGGCGGGGTTCGATGTCTTCGGGAGAGGCTCCGATCGCTGCCGCTAGTTGTTGGAGCTCGTCGGGGGCTCGGGGGACCATGAAGGCCATTGCGCGAGGGAGGATCGTGGCGTTGGTGGCGGCATGGGGAGTGCCGCAGACGCGGGCGAGGGTCTGGCAGACGACGTGGTGGAGGGCGAAGGCGCCGGAGTCGATCGCGTAGCCGCAGAGGATCGAGCCGAGGGCAAGGGCCTCGCGATTGCGCTCGGCGGGATCTTCGTCGAGCGCGGTCGCGATCAGCTCGGCCCCGCGCAGGGCGGTCATCTCGGAGACGGGGTTGGAGAAGGGGGTGTAGAGCGAGTCGGCGCCGTGGGCGAGGGCGTTCATCGAGCTCGCTCGCAGCTCCGGCTCGGGGGCGCTGGTCATCGCTTCGGGGTCGGCGATCACCAGCGAGGGGCGAACGAGGGCGCGAACCCGGCCCTCCGCCCCGGCCGGCAGGCGGTGGATGCCGGTCATCTCGGCCCCTGACATCGTCGTCGGGATCGCGGCGACGCGGGCGCCGGAGACCGAGGCGATCGCCTTCGCCGTGTCGATCGTGCGACCGCCGCCGAGGGCGACGAGGATCGGGGCGCGGGCGGACTCGAGCAGCCCCGCGGCGGCCTCGGGAACCGCGGTCGCCGGCGCCCCTGCCGCAACCTCATGCACGGCCAAGGCGGCGCTTGCCAGCGCCCCGGCCTGCTCCAGATGGCGTGGGGTCGAGAGCAACTCGAAGCTACCCATGCCGTTCTCCTCCAGCAACTTCGGGGCGTCGTCTATGGCGCCGTCGCGAAAGACCACGACGCGACCGGAGTCGCGCCAGACGAAGCTGCCGCTCACCCGGCCGAGACGGTCCGCGGGTTGACCACCGGGCGCAGGTTCGGTTCGACCTCCGCCCTCATGTGCTCGAAATCTGGAGGCAGGGAAAGCTTCTCGCCCAGGTGCTCGAGCGGCTCGTCGACCGTGAAGCCCGGGCCGAGGGTGGCGATCTCGAAGAGGACGCCGCTCGGCTCGCGGAAGTAGATCGAGCGGAAGTAGAAGCGGTCGATCACGGGGGTCGGGTGGGCGCCTGCCGAGATCGCCCGGTCCCGCCACTGCTCGTGCTCGTCGAGGGTCGACGCCCAGGCGACGTGATGGACGCTGCCGGCACCCTGACGCGACGGCTCCTCGGGGGGCGCTTCGTAGACGTATAGACCGCCCCGGCCCGCCCCCCGCGCCTCCCAGGTCTCCTCGCCGAGGGACTCGAACTCGAGCGCTTCGAGCAGCGAGTGGCTGGCGTCGGGTGCCCCGCTGTAGGTGCAGACCGCGTGGAAGCCGCGAAGCGCATGGTGGGCGGGAACCTCCGGATGGTCGGCGATCAGCGGCTCGTCGTCGACCTCGACCACGGCCAGCTCATGCGCGAGGCCCTCCGGATCGGCGAAGCGCAGCCCTCCCCCGGCCCGCTCCGACTCGATCCCGTCCGCGGCAAGCCGCTCCTCCCAGAAGTCGAGCGCGGCATGCGAGGCCACGCGCCAGACGATCCGGTGCACGTCGCCCGCGCCCGCCCGGCCCGGGGGCACTCCCGGGAACTCGAAGAAGGTGAGGTCGGAGCCGGCGCTGCCCTTCTCATCGGCGAAGAAGAGGTGGTAGACGGTGGGGTTGTCCTGGTTGACCGTCTTCTTGACCAGGCGCAGGCCCATCGTCCCCGCGTAGAAGTCGACGTTGCTCTGGGCGTCGGCCGTAATCGCGGTGATGTGGTGAATTCCCTCGAGCCTCACTTCTTCACGTATAGCATCCATGCGAATGACCCGTGGAAGACGACGCTTGGTCCGAGTGTTGGTCGTACTGGGCGCCGTGATGGCCTTCCTCAGCGTCTTCGCGATCTGGACCGAGCGGCAGGCGCTCAACACCGACGACTGGGTCGACACCAGCGGCCGCCTGATCCAGAACGAAACGATCCGCCAGGCGGTGGGGGATTACCTGGTCGACCAGCTCTACG
>DASUZK010000011.1:0-5215 GCA_036376915.1 Solirubrobacterales bacterium | reverse complement strand
CTACCCAAGAACGTAAGCATCCCCTAACGTTTCAAGTAACGCGTCCAGGAGTCCTTCGTCGGGGCAGAAGAATTTGCCGCCTAATTCGTTGGTGGCGGTTTCATTCGCCGTGAGGTGGCCTTCGCCGACGTTGAATTCAATGCCTGCGAGGTCATACACGCAGTCCAGACCGATGTTGGAGCACACGAGACGCGTACGGCCGTTCGTGGCTGTCAGGACACCTTCGTCTAACCCGGACTTTAAGAGGTTGGATAAAGGCTGTTCCTGAACGGTCACCGTGCAGTTGTTGTGCGCGGAGCCGGTGCCACAACCCGAGAACGTCTGGGACGTGGCGTGAATCTGCTGCGGGTTGCCTAACCCTAATGCCGTGGCTTCGACTAAGAAGCCTAAGCATAAGACGTCGATGATGGCTAACAGTTCCCCGACCGTGCCGGCTGCGAGGACCTGGTGAATTGTGAAGTTACCCCCTCCCTCCCTCTCGCAGATTAACCCTGCATGTTCATCGCAAATCTCGGTGCTCATGGCAGACGCCGAGATCGCGCTGAGCGCCATTGCGGCGACAGCTGCCATGGCCGCAAGGCCGAACATCTTGATGAGTCTCATTTGGATTCTCCCTTCGGCCAGCTTGACGCTTGCCGGATTTGGCTTGGACGGGAGATACATATCCCACTCGGCCCGCAACAGTCAAAAATCCCGCAGTGATCGTGACTAGATGCCTCGGCGGCTTTACAGAGCGGCGGCGAGGCGGTCGCGCTCTTCTTCGACCGAGGCGAGGGTCGTCATCGCGCCGGTCCCTTCGGTGACGGCTGCCGCTTCGTCCAGCGCCTCCCGGGCGCCGGGCTCCCCGGCGGCGGCGCGGGCGCGGCCGAGCGCCAGCAAGGCCAGCGGCAACGACCAGAGCAGTTCGCGTTCGCGGGCCACCTCCGCGGCCCAGGCGGCTAGCTCGACCGCCTCCTTGGCGCGGCCGACGCCCCTCAAAGCCTCAGCCCGCACCGCGGCTCGCCACGCCTCCTGCTCGTCGCCGCCGTCCATCGCCTCGCGGTGGAGGCGCTCTGCCTCCTCGAACGATTCGAGCGCCCCCTCGTAGTCCTCCGCTGCCAGCTGCGCCGCGCCGAGGTTGCCCAGCGCGAGGCTGCGCGAGAAGACGTCTCCAAGACGATCGGTCAGCTCGCAGTTGCGCCGCCCGACGGCCACTCCCGCCTCCGCCTCGCCGCGCATCGTCAGCAGCATCGCCTTCGTGCCCCGGCTCCAGCTCGCGGTCTCGGGGTCGCCGTGATCTTTGGCGAGCCGCAGGCTCTCCTCCACCAGCCGCTCGCACTCGTCCAGATCCCCGCGCTCGCGACGGACGAGCGCCTTTGCCCCCACCGCCCAGGCGACCGGGCAGCCGATGATGATCCCGGCGCCGATCGCGGGGTCGCCGTCGGCGAGCTCCAGCACTTCGTCGGCGGTGCGGTCGAGCCGCTCGAAGTCGGCCGCGCACAGGTGCGCGTACGCACCGGCTGCCCTGATCGCCACCCGCAGGTGGAGGTCGCCCGACTCGTCGGCCAGCCGGCTCGCCTCCGTGACCCCGGCGATCCAGTCGGCGGTCGTCTGCTCGAGCCCCGGCCGTCCCGAGAGCAGCATCCGCAGCAGGGCCAGCGAGCGCAGGTCGCCGATCCGGGTCGCGATCTCCTCCGCCTCGGCCTCGAGGCGCGCCACCCGCTCGTGCTCCATCCCTAGCCGCCACGCGTAGTCGAGCTGCTGCAGGCGTGAGGCGACCGCGAGGCCGGTCGTCTCCTCGTCCTCCTCCAGCCCGTCGACCAGTCGCGTAACCGTGTCCCAGAGCCGCAGCGCGTCGTGGGGCTGACTGTGCCCGGCCCAGTGCGCCGCCCGCGCCGCCCAGCGAGCGGCTTCCAGCGGCTCCTGCCCGGACTCCATGTGGCTGGCGACGAGCGCAGCCAGCTCCTCGTGACGATCGGGGTTGAGCTCGATCAGGGCCCGCGCGGTGGCGGCGTGGGTCGCGGCGCGTTGGGCGGCAAGCTGGGTGCCGTAGGCGACCTCGCGGGTCAGGGGGTGACGGAAGGCGAGGACGCGTTCGGGGTAGAGCTCCAGCTCGTAGAGGAAGCCGGCGTCGATCAGCTCCCGCAGGGCGTCCTCGCAGGCGCTGGGGTCGGCGAAGCCGGCAACAGGGGCCAGTGTCCGCTCGCCCACCTCCTTGCCGGCCACGGACATCGCCTGCAGCAGCAGCTTCGCCTCCGGCGCCAGGCGGTCGATCCGCGCCGCGAGCACCGTCTGCACGGAGGCCGGCACGCTCAGCTCCTCGACCGGCCGCGCCAGGCGATACGCGCCGCGCTCGCCCTCGAGCGTGCCGTCCTCGGCCAGCTCGCGCACGATCTCCTCGACGAAGAAGGGGTTGCCGGCGCTGCGCTCGTGGACGAGCTCAGCCAGCCCCTCCAGCGACGGGTCTTCACCGGCCAGGTCCCGCAGCATCTCCTCGGTGTCGGCCGCCCCCAGCGGCTCCAGCGAGATCTGGCGATAGTTCTCGGGCCGCGTCCATCCCGGCTCGTATTCGGGCCGGAAGTTGACCAGGGCCAGCGTCTTCGTCCCGTCGACCGAGCCGAGCAGTTCGCCCAGCAGGACCTCGCTCGCGTCGTCCATCCAGTGCAGATCCTCTACCAGGGTGACGATCGGCTCGCGCCGCTTGGGCGCGCGCACCAGCCGGCAGACGACGCCGCGCAGCGCCCGATGGCGCGCCTCGGCGCTGAGCTTCGGCAGGGGCCGGTCGGGGTCGGGCACGCCGAGGAAGTCGAAGAGGATGGGCAGGTCCTCGGCGAAGCCCGGGTCGAGCAGAAGCGTGCGGCCGGCGATCTTCTCTCGCACGATCCGCTCCGGGTCGGCGTCCGCGATGTCGAAATAGGTGCGCAGCATCTGCAGCACCGGCATGAAGGGAATTTCGCGCCCGTGCGCCTGTCCCTGGCAGGCGAAGACCTCGACGCCCTGGGAGCGGGCGCGTTCGGCCAGCTCGAAGCAGAGGCGGCTCTTGCCTACACCGGGCTCGGCGACGATCCCCACCGCCGCTCCGTCGCCGGCCACCGCTTGCTCCAGCGCCTCCTCCAGCATGACCATCTCCTCGTCGCGACCGACGAAGCGAGAGAAGCCGCGCTCGCGCGAGAGGTCGAGGCGGGACCGGGCGGTGCCGATCCCGGCCAGCTCGGAGACGCGGACCGGCTGGCTTACTCCCTTGATCTCGAACTCGCCCAGGTCGTCCAGCGTGAAGAAGCCCCGCGCCAGCGCCGCCGCCGGCTCGGCCAGGTAGGCCTTGCCGGGCTCGGCCAGCGCCTCCATCCGCTGCGCCAGGCCGACCGTGTGCCCGATCGCGGTGTACTCACCTTCGCCCCCTTCGCCGATCGCCCCGGCCACCACCTCGCCCGAGTTGATCCCGATCCGGGTCGAGAAGTTGAGCCCGTGCTGGCGGCGCAGCTCAGCGGCGTACTCGGCGACGTCGTCGAGCATCTGCAGGGCGGCGTAGCAGGCGCGGCGCGCGTGGTCCTCGTGGGCGACCGGGGCGCCGAACACGGCCATGATCCCGTCGCCGGTGAACTTGTCGACAGTCCCCTCGAAGCGCTCGACCGCGGCGGCGAGGACGGCGAAGAAGCGCTGCATGATCGTGCGCCACTCCTCCGGGTCCTGCCCCTCGGCCAGGTCCATCGATCCGCTCACGTCGGCAAACAGCACCGTGACCTGCTTGCGCTCCCCGTCATCCATGCCGGTTTGCACCACGACACCAAGATTACGCCCCTCCACCCCCTGACTTCGTCATTTCCCGTGTTATTGCCCCGGAAAAGACGAAGTCAGCGGGCGGAGGGGCTCAGCAGCAGGTGCGCACTTATACTGACGAGACCGATTGACTGGTCAGTCAACCAGCGACCGGAGGAACCGGCGACCCGGGAGAACGCTTGCGCGCAGCGGCAGTACAGCTCAACTCCAACGACAACAAGGCCCGCAACCTCACCGCGGCTGAGGGGCTCGTGCGCGACGCGGCCGCCGACGGCGCCGAGCTGGTCGCCCTGCCGGAGAAGTGGAACCTGCTGGCCGGTGGGCAGGACCTGCTCATCGGCGCGGAGACGCTCGACGGCCCCAGCCTCAACGCCGCCCGCGGCTGGGCGCGTGAGCTCGGCATCCACCTGCTCGCCGGCAGCATCTCCGAGCTGGGGCCCGGCGGCAGGGCATTCAACACCTCGGTCCTGATCGGTCCGGTCGGCGACGACCTCGCCGTCTACCGCAAGATCCACATGTTCGACGTCGACGTCGGCGGCGTCTCCTACCGCGAGTCCGAGTGCGAGCAGCCTGGCGAGGAGATCGTCACCGCGTCCCTCCTGGGCACGACCGTCGGGCTCAGCGTCTGTTACGACCTGCGCTTCCCCGAGCTGTACCGGATCCTCGCCGTGCGCGGTGCCTGCATCGTCACCGTTCCCTCGGCCTTCACCTTGGCCACAGGGCGCGACCACTGGGAGGTCCTGCTGCGGGCGCGGGCGATCGAGAATCAGGCCTTCGTCCTCGCTCCGAACCAGGTCGGCGAGGCGTCGCCCCATTTCGAGTCCTACGGCCGCTCGGCGATCGTCGACCCGTGGGGCGTCGTCCTCGCCACCGCGCCCGACGAGGAGTGCTTCGTAGCCGCTGACCTCGATCTCTCCTCCCAGCGTCGCATCCGCGAGTCGCTGCCGTCGCTCGCCAATCGTCGTCCCCGGGCCTACGTCTGGCCGCAGCTGACGGAGGCGCGGGCCTGATGGCCTCCAAAGCCTCCGCCCCCACCGTCGACAAGCGGCGCCAGATCCTCGACGCGGCGATCCGCGTCTTCGCCCGCCAGGGCTTCCACTCGACCCGCGTCTCCGACATCGCCGACGAAGCGGGCGTCGCCTACGGTCTCGTCTACCACTACTTCAAGTCGAAGGACGAGGTGCTGAACGAGCTCTTCGTCGAGCGCTGGTCGCTGCTGCTGGCGGCGATCGAGGAGGCCGATCGCGAAGGGGCCTCGCCGCGTCAGAAGCTCGAGGCGGTAGCCGGCTTCATCGTCGGCTCCTACCGCCATGACCCGGAGCTGATGAAGGTGATCATCGTCGAGGTCACCCGCGCCGCCAACTCCTTCGGCCGCACCCACCTGCCCGAGATCCGCCGCGCCTACGACTCGATCGCCAAGATCGTCGCCGAGGGCCAGGAGTCGGGCGAGTTCCGCCGC
>DASUZK010000010.1:0-2352 GCA_036376915.1 Solirubrobacterales bacterium | reverse complement strand
CGGGCCGATACGTCAATGCATAGTTGACGTATCGGCCCGTCGGCGGTTGTTTGCGCCCTCGCCGTCAGCGTGATCTATTTCGACCTGGGCGGCGGGGGACCGCGGCCGGAGGCCGCGACCGCCTAGGCGCGGATGCCCTGGCGGGCCGCCTTCTGGCGGCGCGTCTTGTCCAGCTCGACCTTGCGCAGGCGGACCGACTCGGGGGTGACTTCGACGCACTCGTCCTCACGCAGGAACTCGACCGCGGCTTCGAGGGAGAGGCGCGTGGGTGGAGCCATGCGCTCCAGCACCTCGGCGCTGGCGGCGCGCATGTTGGTCTGCTGCTTCTCCTTGGTCGCGTTGACGTCCATGTCCTCGGCGCGGGCGTTTTCGCCGATGATCATCCCCTCGTAGACCTCCTCGCCAGGGCCGACGAAGAGGGTGCCGCGATCCTGCAGGCCGATCAGCGCGTAGCCGGCGGTCTTGCCGCGCCGATCGGCGACGATCGAGCCGGTGGGCCGCAGGCGCAGGTCGCCGGCCCAGCGCTCCCAACCCTCGAAGACGTGGTGCATGACCCCGGTGCCGCGGGTCTCGGTGAGGAACTCGGTGCGCAGGCCGATCAGGCCTCGCGCCGGCACCAGGTATTCCATTCGCACCCAGCCGGTGTCGTGGTTGGCCATCTGCTCCAGGCGTCCCTTGCGCCCCGCCAGCAGCTGGGTGATCGCGCCGACGTGCTCCTCGGGCGCGTCGATCGAGAGCCGTTCGACCGGCTCGTGCAGCTTGCCGTCGATCTCCCGGGTCAGGACCTGTGGCTGGCCGGCGGTGAGCTCGAATCCCTCGCGGCGCATCAGCTCCAGCAGCACGACCAGCTGCAGCTCACCGCGGCCCTGCACCTCCCAGGCATCGGGTCGCTCGGTGTCCTGGACCCGGATCGAGACGTTGCCGACCAGCTCGGCGTCGAGGCGGTCGCGGACCTGCCGCGCGGTCAGCTTGCTGCCCTCGGTGCCGGCCAGGGGCGAGGTGTTGATGCCGAGCACGATCGAGAGCGAGGGCTCGTCGACCGTGATCACCGGCAGCGGACGCGGATCGACGGGATCGGCGAGGGTCTCGCCGATCGTCACCTCTTCCATCCCGGCGACGGCGATGATCTCGCCGGGCCCGGCTTCCTGCGCCGAGACCCGCTCCAGCGCCTCGGTGACGTAGAGCTCGGAGACGGTGGCGCGCTCGACCGAGCCGTCGGCGCGGCACCAGGCGATCTGCTGCCCGGAGCGGATCGTCCCGTGGCGCACCCGGCAGAGCGCCAGGCGGCCGACGTAGGGGGAGGCATCGAGGTTGGTGACGTGCGCCTGAAGCGGATGGTCGGGGTCGAACTCCGGCGCCGGGATCTTCTCCAGCATCAGGTCCATCAGCGGCGAGAGGTCATTCCCCTCGACCCCCTCCTCGAGCGAGGCCCAGCCGTCCTTGGCGTTGGTGTAGGCGATCGGGAAGTCGATCTGGTCGGAGTCGGCGTCGAGGTCGAGGAAGAGCTCATAGACCTCGTCGACGACCTCGGCGATGCGGGCGTCCGGTCGGTCGACCTTGTTGACGACGAGGATCACGGGCAGCTTCGCCTCCAGCGCCTTGCGCAGGACGAAGCGGGTCTGCGGCAGCGGTCCCTCTGAGGCGTCGACGAGCAGCAGCACGCCGTCGACCATCGTCAGGCCTCGCTCGACCTCACCGCCGAAGTCGGCGTGGCCCGGCGTGTCGACGATGTTGAGCTTCACCCCGTCGTAGTTGACGGCGGTGTTCTTGGCGAGGATCGTGATCCCCTTCTCGCGCTCGAGGTCCATCGAGTCCATCACCCGCTCGGCGACGTCCTGGCCCTTGCGGAAGGCGCCGGACTGCCACAGCATCGCGTCGACCAGCGTCGTCTTGCCGTGGTCGACGTGGGCGACGATGGCGATATTCCGTAGGTCTTCTCGTCTGGTCATTCGCTCGTTTCCGCTGACTTCGTCGTTAGGGGTGCATATGCACCCCTAACGACGAAGTCAGTCTGGGGAGCAGCATAAAAAGGGCCCGCCGAGGCGGGCCCGGTACTGCTCAAGTGTGGTGCGTGACTACGAGGTCTGCTGGACGCTCGCCGCGGCGGGGCCCTTGGGGCCTTCCTCGGACTCGTAGCTCACTTTGGCACCCTCGGTCAGGGACTTGAAGCCCTCACCCAGGATCGCGCTGTGATGCACGAAGACGTCCTTGGAGCCGTCGTCGGGAGTGATGAACCCGTAGCCCTTGTCGTCGCTGAACCACTTGACTGTTCCAGTCGGCATGTATTGCCTCCACTCGATGTGCTGCGAACGCGGAGGCTTCGGTAAAGCAACGACGCGAGCGCTAGACACG
>DASUZK010000009.1:0-7789 GCA_036376915.1 Solirubrobacterales bacterium | reverse complement strand
GGACCGAGATGCGCGAGGTGAAGGCGCCGCGCACCGCGGACCACTGCTCGTCGGTCAGCTCCGTTCCCGCCGCGTCGCGCGGCGGCTCGGTGCCGGGGTCGTGGTCGAGGTGGGCGGCGGCCGCGGCCCGGGCCGCGAGCGTTGCGGCGACGGCGACCTCGCTCGCGTGGGTGGGCTCGCGGTAGACGCGCTCTCCCTCGACCGTCAAGCCCCGCCCTTCGCTCAGCACCTCGGGGTCGGGATCGAGTCCGAGCAGCTTCGCGGCCCGCCCTCTCAGCTCCCCCAGCGGCAGGTAGCTGTTTCCCTGCTGTTCGCCCTCGGCCAGGGCGTATGCCCCGGCGGCCTGGGCGCGGCGGTGGGACTCGGGCGGCACGTCGGCAGCGAGGGCGATCTTGTCGGCGCGGGCGAAACCGACCCCCTCGACCTCGGTCAGCCGGTAGGGGTCCTCGTGCAGGATCGCCATCGAGCGGTCGCCGAAGCGAGCGTGGATCGGCGAGGCCAGGTGGGCGAGGCCGTGCGGGGCGAGCTGCACGTGCAGGTCGCGGATCGCGCGACTGGCGTGCCAGGACTCCGTCGCGGCTTCCGCCTGCGCGACGCTGACGCCACGCAGCGAGCCGAACACCGTCCTGGGGTCGGCGGCGATCGCCCCCAGCACCCCCTCGCCGTGCTCGTCGACAAGCCGTTCGGCCCGGGCCGGGCCGATGTGGCGCAGCGTGGTGAGGTAGGCGATCCGGCCCTCGCGGTCGGCGGGGTCAAGCGGCATCGCGCCTTGCGCACGGAGCTGGCGGCCGTAGCGCGCGTGCGTCTGCCACTCACCGCTGACTTCAGCACGGTCGCCGACGCCCAGGTGGGCCACCGGGCCGACAAGGGCGAACCCCTCGCCCGACTCGGCGTCCTGGACCTCGAGCACCGCATAGCCGTCGTCTTCGGCGCAGAAGATCACGCCGAGCACCTCGATCGTCGCCGAGTGACCGGGTGCGTCGGTGTCGAAAAGCGTCGCCGTGCCGTTCACACACCAAAGCTAGCCTGTGGCCAAGATGACCGAACGGCCGAATTCCGGTCTCTGCGACAGCTGTGTGCACCAGCGGCTGGTCCCTAACACGCGCGGCTCGGTCTTCTCGCTCTGCGAGCGCTCCCGGGCCGACCCGCGCTATCCGCGTTATCCACGAGTGCCGGTGGCCGAGTGCCCCGGCCACGAGCCGCGTGACCGGGGCGGAGAAAGCGCGGCCGAGGCCGGGAGGGACTAGTAGGAGGGACTGGCCTAGCTGGCCATCGGGTCCGGTTCGCCGAGCTTGGAGTTGTCGGGCGCCACGTATTCCCCGCCGGGCACGCCGCCGAGGACGAGGATGCGGATGCCCTCCTCACCCGGCCAGACCTTGCGCATCACGCCGGGGCCGACCCGGGCGACGTGGTCGGGGTCGAGCGGGAAGCGCTCGCCAGCGATGTCCAGCTCGCCGGACCCGCGCAGGGTGACGTAGACCTCCTCCTGTCCGTCCTGCTCGTGGTCGTGTTCGGGGTAGTGCTCGTAGCTCGGCGGCATGTCGATGATCTGCATGCCGAACGACTCGACGCCGAGCTCGGCGCGGGCGCGCTTGAAGGCGCCCAGGAAGACGGCCTCCATGTCGTCGATCTTCTTCACCGCGTAGGTGCTCATGCTGTGCCTCCCTGCTGTGGTCGACCCCTCGGTCAGGGCTGTTGGAGCAATCCTAGTACAAACGTACTTTGATTTTCAAAGTACGTTGCAGAGATGCTTCAGTCGAGCAGGCCGACCTGGCGCAGGATCGAGACCGAGTCGGAGTAGACGTCCTTGCGCTTGATCAGCCCGCCCTCGAAGGGGATCACGTCGATGCCGTCCCAGCTGACCGTGCGCCCGGTGGGAGGGGCCTCGAGATCGCCGCGGCGCATCGTCTGCGTGTGCGTGGCCGTTGCGGTCCACTCCTGCGTCACCACTCCCTCGCGCACGTACAGCCGGCGCGTCTCGAACCTCATGTCGGGCCAGGCCTCGAAGATCCTGGCGATGTGACCACGAACCTCCTCACCCTGCGCCGACTCCCCCGCCGTGTGGTTGGCGAAGACCATGTCAGGTGCGTGCATGGCGACGATCGCATCGAGGTCCTGCGCGTTCCAGGCGTCGTTGTAGCGCCCGATCGCCTCGGTCAGCGCCTCGATCCCGTCGCGCTCGCCCATGGCGGCAACTCTAGCTCGCGAGAGAGCCGTGCGGAAGGCGCGCGGCTTTGCGCGCCACGCGCGCGCCGCAACGTCCTAGCGTCCTTCACATGAATTGCCATCATTCCAATGTTGACATCAGATGACTACATATATAACATCACACATCATACCCCGTACAACGATCGACATCGATGCCACCGTCCTTGCGGATCTGCGCAACCGCGCGACGGTGGAAGGCAAGAGCATGGGCCAGTTGGCCTCTGAGTTGCTGGCAATCGCCATGGACGAGGAGGTCCGTGAGCCGCCTCCCCTTGAATGGGCACGCAAGGATCTTGGGTTGAAGGTCGACCTGGAGGACAAGGACGCCGTCTGGCGCATCCTCGACGGCGAAGAGTTTGGGATGGAGGACCAGTGAGCGTCACGGTTGACACGAACGTCCTGGTTTACGCAACCGATACGGGTACCGACGTGGGCGGCGTCGCCGGCGAGCTGATCGAGCGCCTCGCCCGCGGCCCCGACCTGTTCTATGTCTTCTGGCCGGCACTGATGGGTTTCGTGCGGGTCGCGACGCATCCAGGTCTCAACGAGCGGCCGCTGACCCCGGCTGAAGCCATCCAGTCTGTCTCCTCGCTGCTTTCCAGGCCCCACGTTCGGGCACCAGGAGAGAACGCCGACTTCCTAGACGTCTATACGTCGACGGCGCCGCCGATGACGCGTGGGAGGCAGGTCCCAGACGCCCACATCGCCGCCTTGATGCGCCAGCATGGCGTCGGCACCATCTATACCCGCGACCGCGATTTCCGCCGCTTCGACGGGATCCGAGTCGAGGATCCCTTCGACTGAGGAGGAGCGAATGGACGTTGCGATCGGATTGCCCAATGCCGTGCCGGGGACGACGGGCGCAGAGCTGGTCGAGTGGGCACGGCGTGCCGAGGCCCGTGGGTTCAGCAGCCTGGGGACGATCGACCGCGTCGTCTACGACAACTACGAGCCGCTGATCGCGCTTGCCGCGGCCGCCGCGGTCACCGAGCGGATCGGCCTCTGCACCTCGGTCCTGCTCGGGCCGCTGCGCACCAATGCGACCGAGCTGGCCAAGGAGGCGCTGAGCCTGAACGCTCTCTCCGGGGGTCGCTTCACGCTGGGCATCGGCCTCGGCGGTCGCGACGACGACTACGAGGCGAGCGGCGTCGAGCTCGGCGGCCGCGGCCGGCGCCTCGACGCGATGCTGGAGCGGATCGAGGAGGTCTGGGCCGGTGGGGAGATCGGTCCCGCGATCGAGGGGGCACCGGCCCTCGTGGTCGGTGGCCATGCCGACGCCTCCTATGCGCGCGCCGCCCGCTTCGAGGCCGGCTGGATCGCCGCCAGCTCGGGGCCGGAGCAGTACGCGGAGGGCGCCCGCAAGGCACGAGCCGCCTGGGCCGAGGCCGGCCGTCGGGGGGAGCCGAGGACGATGGCGCTCGCCTACTTCGCCCTGGGCGACGACGCGGAGGCGGATGCCCGCGCCAACCTCGCCGATTACTACGCCTGGCTCGGCGAGCAGATCGCCGAGTTCATCGTGTCCGCTGCCGCCAGGGACGTGGAGTCGGTCAGGCGGACTCTTGCCGACTACGAGGCCGCCGGGTGCGACGAGCTGATCCTCTTTCCCGCCTCGAGCGATCCTGCCCAGGCCGACCTGCTCGCCGACGCGGCGGGCCTATGAGCATGTCCGCCGGAGCGAGCCGGGCCGCCGACGTCGCCGTCGTCGGGGCCGGGCTCTCCGGCCTGGGCGTGGCGAAGGCGCTGGCCGATGCAGGGCATGACGTCGTCGTGCTCGAGGCCCGCGACCGGGTCGGCGGCCGCCTGCTGGGCGCCGAGCTCGGCGACGGCGTCCAGGTCGACCTCGGCGGGCAGTGGGTGGGCTCCGACCACACCCGGGTGCAGGGCCTCGCTGCCGGGTTGGGGATCGAGATCTTCCCTCAGTACGGCAAGGGCCGGAACCTGCTCGACGTAGCAGGGACGCGGCGGCTGTACCGCGGCACGATCCCGCGGCTCGGCCTCGGCGTGCTCTGGGACGTCTTCGTCGCCCGCCGCCGCATCGCCAGGCTTGCGGCCGGGGTGGGCGCCGAGCGTCCCTGGGCGGCGAAGCGGGCCGCCGAGCTGGACGGCCAGACGCTCGCCGAGTGGTGTGAGGCGAACGTGCGCACGCCGATCGCCCGCGAGCTGATCGGCCTCGCCGGGCGCACCGTCTGGGGGATGGGTCCCGAGGAGCTCTCGATGCTGCACGTCCTCTTCTACGTCAGCTCCGCGGGCAGCTTCGACAAGCTGGTCGACACCGAGGGTGGGGCGCAGCAGGATCGCCTCATGGGAGGGGCGCAGGCGCTGCCACTGGGCCTGGCGGCCTCGCTCGGCGAGAGGGTCCGGCTCGACACGCCGGTGAGTCGGATCGAGCACGGCGACGATTCGGTTCGGGTCTTCGCTGGCGAGGCCGAGGTCGAGGCACGGCGGGCGGTCGTTGCCGTGCCTCCGGCGATCGGCGCGCGAATCGAGTTCGACCCGCCCCTGCCGGCACAGCGTCAGCTGCTCGCAAGGCAGTTGCGGCCGGGGACGCTGAACAAGTGCGTCGCGCTGTACGGGGAGCCCTTCTGGCGTGCCGACGGTCTCAGCGGCGAGTCGGTCACCGACGTGGGTCCGGTGACGCTGACCTTCGACTGCTCGCCGCCGGACGGATCCTCCGGTGTGATGCTCGGCTTCGTCGGCGGCCCCGAGGCGCGCGAGATGGAGGCGATGACGTCCGCGGATCGCCGCGACGCCGTCCTCTCCTGCTTCGAGAAGCTCTACGGGCCACGCGCAACGAAGCCGATCGACTACGTCGAACAGGCCTGGGCGGGGGAGGAGTGGTCGGGCGGCGGGCCGACCTCGAGCTTCGGCCCCGGCGGCTGGACGGAGACGGGCGCGGCCCTGCGCGAGCCGGTCGGGCCGATCCACTGGGCCGGCACCGAGACGGCCACCGTCTGGAGCGGCTACATGGAGGGCGCCCTGCAGGCCGGCGAGCGCGCGGCCACCGAGGTCCTGCAGAGCATCAGATAGCCGGCAGCAGCTCGAAGCGCGCCCGGCCGTGCAGGCGGTAGATCGAGAAGTCGGCATCGAGCGTGAAGATGCGCTTGGTGTCGCGTTCCTCGGCGAGGGCGACGAGCGCGGCATCCGCCAGGTCCATCGGCCGGTCCGCGTAGCGCTCCATCAACTTTGCCATGCGGTCGGCAGATGCGGCTGGCTGTTCGGCGATCTCCAGATCTCCGTTCAGGGCCAGCTTCCAGAGCGCATCCTGGCCGGTCCAGCCACCGGCCCGACCGACCAGGTACATGGCCTCGGTGTAGGCGGGCCAGGTGGTCAGGAGTGGCAGCTGAATCGCTTGCAGCGCCGTCACGCAGAGTTCGTGGTCGGGATCGCCGGCATCGATCAGGGCGATCAGCGGTCCCGCGTCGACCAGCGTCATCGCCGTCGCCGATGCTTGGCTTCCGCCAGGTCGGCAAAGGCCTCGCCTGTCTTGCGGGCCAGGCCGAGCTCAGACTTGACGGCGCCGATCGCATAGGAGAGGCGCTCGCCGTTGTCTCCGGAGAGCGTGCGCTTGGCTCGTTCCGCGGCAGCCTGACGGAGGAACTCCGAGACCGAGGCGCCCTCGAGGGCAGCCGCACGCCGCACGCGCTCGTCAAGGCCGGGATCCAGGCGAAGGCTTCTCACGGGAGTGAGCGTATCACGCAGATTGAAAAAGGTGATACGAAAGCCGCGCATCCCTGTGCCGGCATGCGCACATGCATCTGTGCGCTCCAGGCGCTCCGTACACTCGCCCGGTGGACCGCGCGCTCCTCGACAGCACGCTCGCCGAGGCCGGCGAGCCCGACTACCGTGCCGCCCAGGTCTGGGAGTGGGTGGCGCGCGGAGCCCGCTCCTACGAGGAGATGACGAACCTGCCGGCACCGCTGCGCGAGCGACTCGCGGCGTCGGTGCCGATCTCGACCCTGACCACGGTCGAGGAGGCGAAGTCCGACGATGGCACGGTCAAGGCGCTCTTCCACACCGCCGACGGCCGGCCGATCGAGGCGGTGCTGATGCGCTACCGCGACGGGCGCCGCTCGGTCTGCCTCTCCTCGCAGTCGGGCTGCCCCCTCACCTGCACCTTCTGCGCCACCGGGCAGATGAAGTTCGGGCGCAACCTCAGCGCC
Source organism: Solirubrobacterales bacterium (assembly GCA_036376915.1). Taxonomy (GTDB): domain Bacteria; phylum Actinomycetota; class Thermoleophilia; order Solirubrobacterales; family 70-9; genus VRUE01. Next base: position 1,421 of record DASUZK010000009.1, on the reverse strand, counting down.
GACGAGATCCTCGACCAGGCCCTGCACTTCCGCCGCACCGAAGCGATCGACCACGTCGTCTTCATGGGCATGGGCGAGCCGACGATGAACCTCGACTCGGTGCTCGGCGCCTGCGAGCGGCTCCCTGACGCCGGCGTCACCCACCGCCGCACGGCGATCTCCACGGTCGGCTGGGTCCCCGGCATCGACCGTCTCGCCGAGTGCGAGATGCCGGTCAGCCTGGCGCTCTCCCTGCACGCGCCCAACGACGGCCTGCGCTCGCAGCTGATGCCGGTCAACGACCGCTACCCGCTGGCCGAGGTGCTCGGCGCCTGCGAGCGCTATCGCGCCCGGCGCCGGCGCAAGGTCTTCGTCGAGTACGTGATGCTCGACGGCGTCAACGACCTCCCCGAGCACGCCCGCCAGCTCGCCGCCCTGCTCGACCCCCGCGCTTACAAGGTCAACCTGATCCCCTACAACCCGACCGGCGCCTACGACGGCTCCCCGCCCGAGCGGATCGAGGGCTTCCGCGCGATCCTCGCCGAGCACCGCCTCACCGCCACGGTCCGCCTCACCCGCGGCCGCGACATCGCCGCCGCCTGCGGCCAGCTGGCGGCTGACGCTTGAGACCGGAGCCTTTCGGGGGGGGGGCTCCCCAGGCCGCTTCGCGGGAGCTCCTGGGGAGTGACCCCCCGAAGGCTCCGGCAGCTTGAAGCTGGCTCGAAGAGCTTGGAGGGGTGTTTGGCCGGTCAGCCAACTAGGATTCGGTTCGGTGTCCGTCGAGACCCCCCCAAAGCCTTCTGCGCGTGTCGAGCCGCCGGAGCAGCTGAGCGCGAACCCGGTTCGTCGCGTCGTCGAAGACGTCCGCGCTGAGCTCAGCGTTCGCCGCCGCGGCGTCTACCCGCCCGGGCCGAAGAACTTCAGCTTCGGTCGTACCCTGCAAGCGGCTCGAGACCCACTGCCGATGCTTCTCTCCCTATATGAGGAGCACGGCCCGATCTTCAGCACCCGGCTGCTCCATCACCCGGTGATCTTCATGCTCGGCCCAGAGGCCAACCACTTCGTCACCGTCGCCCACCCGGAGAACTTCCACTGGCGCGAGTCGAGCTTCGGCGACTTGATCCCGTTGCTCGGCGATGGCCTGCTGACGATCGACGACGCCTACCACGATCGGGCGCGCGAGATCATGATGCCCGCCTTCCACCGCGAGCAGGTCTCGGCCGCGGTGGAGGCGATGATCGCGGAGTCGACGCCGGCGATCGAGCGGCTGCGGCCGGGTCAGGTCGTCGACGTCTACGAGTGGATGCGCGGCCTGGCGATGCGGATCGCGATGCGCGCCCTGCTCGGCCTCGATCCCGACGAGGCCGGCAAGGGGGCCGCCGCCGCCGAGCACTTCGAGCGGGCGCTGGGCTTCTACGGGATCGACTTTCACCTGCGCCTCC
>DASUZK010000008.1:0-10267 GCA_036376915.1 Solirubrobacterales bacterium | reverse complement strand
CGCGCGGCGGGAGCCTCGCTGGTGTGTTTTGGGTGGGACCCCCGAAGGCCCCGCGCGGCACGGAAAGGCTCCAGGCGGCGCAGAAAGGCCCAGGCTGCGAAAACGGCTTCAGGGTCCCCAAGCTTTAAAAAGAGCTTGGGGCGCCCGAAATGGCATCCAGGCATGTGAAGCTCTTGGGGAGCCGGGTTGCGTTTTTCGAGGGTTGGTGATGCCTTGGGGCGAGCTTCGAAGTTCGTGTGCTGTTGAAGGGACGCCGGTACCCCCTCCCCAAAACACTCAAGCGAGGCTCCCGCCGAGCGTTTTGGGAGGGACCCCCGAAGGCCCTACCCCGCCCGAAACGGGCCGGAACGGGCCCGTTTGGGGTCGCGGACCGACGTCTCCGGCTCCGCATGAATCAGGACCTCGGCACGCGGGATCGTTGCCTCGATCGCGTTACGCAGGGCGTGGGAGAGCTCGTGAGCGCGCTCGAGGCTGGTTCCGGAGCGGTACTGGACGTGGAGGTCGATGTAGCGGCGGGCACCGGCGCGGCGAGCGCGCAGCTTGTGATAGCCGGCCACCTCCTCGGTGCGGGCGGCCGCGATCGCGGCCTCGATCCGGTCCATCTCCTCGCCGGGGAGCGTTTCGTCGACGAGCACTCCCGAGGAGCGGCGGACGATGCGGATGCCGGCTACGACGATCGCCCCTGCCACCACTAGCGCCGTGATCGAGTCGAAGGCGGCGTTCCCCGTCGCCTCGACCACGGCCAGGCCCACCAGCACGCCGGCCGAGGTCATCGCGTCGGTGCGCAGGTGTGCCGCGTCGCCTTCCAGCGCCGGAGAGTCGTGGGCCTTCGCCTGCCGCGAGAGGACCGTGGAGACGACGAGGTTGGCCACTACGGAGAAACCCATCACCGCGATCCCCACGCCGATCGTCTCGACCTCGGCGCCGACGACGAGCCGGTGCGTCGCCTCGTAGACGATGATCCCCGCCCCGACCAGGATCAGCAGCCCCTCGATCGTCGCCGCGAGGCTCTCGACCTTCTCGTGGCCGTAAGGGTGGTCGGCGTCGGCGGGCTCGTCAGCCTTGCGCACCGAGACGAAGGCGATGACGGAGGCGACCAGGTCGATCAGCGAGTGGACCGCCTCGGTGAGGATCGCGATCGACCCCGTGATCGCCGCGGCGGCCAGCTTGATCGCGATCAGCAGCGCGTTGGAGGCGATCGAGAGCGCCGCCGCACCGCTTTTGGTGCGGATCATCGCCCGCCCGGCGCCACCTCGCCGGCCGCGAGATGGCCGGCCAGCAGCCGCGCGGCGGCGCCACGATGGCTGATCTCGTTCTTCTCAACCTGGCTCAGCTCCGACATCGTGCGCTCGTCCATGGGCCCGGTCGCCTCGGGAACGAATGCCGGGTCATAGCCGAAACCCCCTTCCCCCCGCGGCACCTCGATCAGGCGGCCCTCGCAGCGTCCCTCGAAGACGTGCTCGGCACCGCCCTCCTCGACGAGCGCCAGGGCACAGTGGTAGGCCGCGCGCCGGTCCTCGCCCGCCTCCGCAACCTCGCGAAGCAGCTTGTCCAGGTTCTCTTCATCGCTGGCCCCCGGACCTCCGTAGCGGGCCGAGTGGATCCCGGGCCGGCCGCCGAGCCCGACGGCCTCGATGCCGGAGTCGTCGCCGATCGCGGCCTTGCCCGTGGCAGCATGGCCCGCGCGCGCCTTCTCCAGCGCGATCTCCGCGAACGAGGCGCCCTCCTCGGGCGGCAGCTCGATGCCATCCGGCAGGGGCTCCAGCGCCAGCGCGGGCAGCAGTTCGCGCATCTCACGCAGCTTGTGCTTGTTGGCCGTGGCGAGGATCAATCGGGAACTACCCCTCGCCAACGGCCCTCTCCTGCACCTGCCGCAGGCGAGAGATCCCCATCTCGGCGAGGCCGAGCAGCTCATCCAGGGAAGCGCGGGAAAGCGGTGTCCGCTCCGCCGTCGCCTGCACCTCGACCAGACCCCCATCGCCGGTCATCACGACGTTGGCGTCGACCTCTGCGCTGGAGTCCTCGCCGTAGTCCAAGTCGCAGAGGGGCCGCCCGTTGACCATGCCGACGCTGACCGCGGCGATCGAGCCGGTCAGCGGGATGGCCTCGATCTCGCCGGCGTCGAGCAACTTCTGGCAGGCCAAGCGCAGGGCGACGTAGCCGCCGGTGATTGCCGCGCAGCGAGTCCCCCCGTCGGCCTGGAGGACGTCGCAGTCGACGTAGACGCTGCGTTCGCCGAGCGCCTTGAAATCGACGATCACGCGTAGCGAACGCCCGATCAGGCGCTGGATCTCGACCCCACGGCCGTCCTGCTTGCCCTTGACGACGTCGCGCGTCTTGCGGTCGCCGGTGGAGGCCGGCAGCATCGCGTACTCCGCCGTCACCCAGCCTTTGCCCCGGCCCTGCATCCAGCGCGGCACGGAGCGGTCGACGGAGGCGGTGCAGATCACTCTGGTCTTGCCCAGCGAGATCAGAGCCGAGCCGTCGGCGGTCTCGACGTATCCCGGGTCGATGGACACCGGCCGGATGTCGGCCGGTGCCCGGTCGTAACTGCGTGAGGCTGGCATCGGGCGCGAGTCTAAGGGCCTATCGGGACGAGCCCTAGCCCCGCTGCCGCGCCTACTTCTTCTTCGGCGGCTTGAGCTTGACTTTCGAGCTCGTGACGCCGGTGCCGGAGGTGGTTGCCTTCAGGGTCTTGCCCTTGGCCAGTTCCTGCTTGGCCGGGCCCGAGAGCTTGACCTTGAGCGTCGCCGTGGCCCCCTCTGCGAGGTTGAAGGAGCCCTTGCCGATGACGAGGTTCTTGGTCTTCTTGCCCTGCTTGACCTTGGCTTTGAGCTTCAGCGTCCCTTTGCAGGGGCCACCGGTGCAGGTGAGCTTGAGGTTTGCCTTGCCGCTCTTGACCGCGGCCGAGCCGGCGGCCTTGACCTTGCCTTCGACGACAGGCGGAGTGGAATCGGCGGTGAAGGTCGCCGTCACCGTGGTGGCGGCTTCGATCGTGACCGTGCAGCCGCCCGTCCCGGAGCAGCCCCCTCCTGACCAGCCGGAGAAGGTGGAACCGGAGGCCGCCGAGGCGGCGAGGGCGACTTTGGTGCCTTTGGCGTATTTCGCCGCGCAGGCGCCACCGTTGCAGGTGACGGAGCCCGAGCCGCTACCCGCTTTGACGATCGTCAGGGCGAATTCTTCGGTTACGGGTGTGAGGTTGAACGTCGCCGTCACGGCGCTGTTCGCGGTGATCGTGAACGAGCAGGGCGAGGTCGAACAGCTAGACGCCGAGCCGGTGCCGCCGCTGAAGCCAGCGAACGTGGAACCAGCGTTGGCGGTGGCGATGATTTCGACCGTCGTGCCGTTGGGCTGCGGGCTGGTGCAGGCACCCGCCGAGCCACCGTTGAATTTGCACTGGACGGTGCCCGTGCCAGTGCCGACTTTGGTCACCGTCAGCGTGCGCGGGATCAGCGTGAACGTCGCCGTCACGGCGCTATTGGCGTTGAGCGTGAAGCTGCAGGGCGAGGTCGAGCAGCTGGCTGCCGAGCCTGTCCCGCCGCTAAAGCCGGTGAATTCAGAGCCGGCGTTGGCGGTGGCGATGATTTCGACCGTGGTCCCGTTCGGCTGAGGGCTCGTGCAAGCCCCAGCGGAGCCACCGTTGAATTTGCACTGGATCGTGCCGGTGCCCGTGCCGGCGGGGGTGATCGTCAGCGTGGATTCCGTCGGCGCTTCGAGGTTGAACGTCGCCGTCACGGCGCTGTTCGCGGTGATCGTGAACGAGCAGGGCGAGGTCGAACAGCTGGCGGCCGACCCGGTGCCGCCGCTGAAGCCAGCGAACGTGGAACCAGCGTTGGCGGTGGCGATGATTTCGACCGTCGTGCCGTTGGGCTGCGGGCTGGTGCAGGCACCCGCCGAGCCGCCGTTGAATTTGCATTTGACTTCGCCCGTGCCGGTGCCGGCGGTGGTCACCGACAGAGTGCGCGGGATCAGCGTGAACGTCGCCGTCACGGCGCTATTGGCGTTGAGCGTGAAGCTGCACGGAGACGTCGAGCAGCTCGACGCCGAGCCGGTGCCCGAGCTGAAACCAGCGAATTCAGAGCCCGAGTTGGCCGTGGCGATGACTTCGACCGTCGTCCCGTTGGGTTTGGAGCCGTTGCAAGCTTCGGCCGAGCCGCCGTTGAATTTGCACTGGACGGTGCCGCTGCCGGTTCCGGCATTGGTGACCGTCAGCGTGGATTCGGTCGGCCCTTCGGGGGAGAATGTGGCCGTCACGGTGCTGTTGGCGTTGATCGTGAAGGTGCAGGGAGAGGTCGAGCAGCCGGCAGCAGAGCCGGTGCCGGCGCTGTAGCCGTCGAATTCAAAGCCGGAATCCGGAACAGCGATGAGGCTCAGTTCGGTGCCCGCTTCGTATTCGGGATCGCAGGGTTCAGGGCCGGCTTCGACTTCGCATTCAACTTCGCCTTCGCCGACGACGTTGATGTCCAATTCCCGTTCTCCCCCTTCTTCTTCGAAGGTCACGGTTACTGCTTGGTCTTGATCCATGACCAATTCGCAGCCGACGGGATCGCAAGCGGCGAATTCCGATCCTGGGTCGGGAACTGGGATGAGTGTCAGTTCGGTACCTTCGAGGTACGTTTCCTGACATTCTTCAGGTCCTTCCTGCGCTTCGCATTCGACATCGCCCGTACCTGAACCGTCGAAGTTGATTTCCAAGTCGAATTCTTGGGGTTCGAGTTCGAAGAGCGCGATGACTTCGTGTTCAGCGCTCATCGTCAGTTCACAGCTGGCGGGGCCGCAATCTCCCATCCATTCGACGAATTCGGAGCCTGGATCGGCTTCCGCCACAAAGCTTATTTCGGTACCTTCGGGGTACTCTTCTTCACAGGGTTCGGGGCCCGCTTCTACTTCGCATTCGACCGTGCCCGAACCGTTGCCCGCCGTTTCGACCGTGAGCGGGAATACTTCTACTTCTTCCGCTTCGAAGGTAGCGGTGACGCTGTGTTCTTCTTCCATCGTCAATTCGCATTCGACGGGACCGCAGTCGCCGTAGAATTCGACGAATTCGGAGCCCGGGTCGGGCTCCGCGACCAGGCTCAGTGCGGTCCCTTCTTCATATTCCGCCGCGCAGGGTTCGGCGCCGCCGCCTTCCACGTCGCATTCGACCGTGCCTTCACCACTTCCGTCGGTCGTGATGACCAACGGGAAATCGACCGCGGCGGCCTGGCTGACCGGAACGAGCAGGAAGCTGGCAGCGACCAGGACGAGTAGGGCCAGACGGGATCTCGAAGACAGCTTGCCATTGCGGTTAGCGGCGTGGTGCGGACTGAATTTTTTCAAGACGATGCCTCCGAGTGGGGTCTGATCAGTATCTATAAAAACGGCAGTCTAACCAAGAAAGTTGCGGAAAAACCTCAAGGCGAACATTTGGCCACTACCCGGGCGGGAAGCGTGCAATCTTCGGGAAATGGCCCTGGATACGGAAGGGCCGCGGAGTCCGCGGCCCTTCCTCCCACTGGGGTAGCCCCGGCGTCAATCGATGCGACGCGCCCGAGCTTGGCCGCAGCATAGACTCGTGAGCCTTGAATAGTCAAGAATTTCATTTGAACGCCACCCTGTCCACCGCTTCCTTGATCTTGTTGACGATCACATCAGCCAACTCGGTTCCCTGTTTCCCGTTGAATCCCTTCATCGCGGCGACCATTCCCACCATCAGCAGCGATACGAGCAGGATCAGGCCCACGTACTCGACCGTTCCCTGTCCCCGCGTGCCGGCCGCCAGCGAGCGGATTGACCGAACCCTCGCCTCGACTGCGGCATGCACGAACCCCATCAGCGCGTAAAGCATCGGGAGCCTCCTCTTCGTAGGTTGGAGGCCGATGCTCGGGCTCCGCGACGCACCGAACAAGACGAGAACGTGCCGCTTCTCCAACGTGGGACCGACGCGATCCGCTATTGCGCGGCGGCTACTCGCTGAGCCCCCTCGACACCGAGGTATGGCGTCAGGGCAAACTGGATCGCATCGGGGGCCAGCTCCGGCAGCTCGCCGGCACGTCCTCGGTCGACCCGCTGGGCGACGAGCATGATGAGCCCACCCGCCACGGACTGCTCGACGATCTCGGGCAACAGCTCGCCGTCGGGGCTGTGCTTGCGTCCCGGCAAGAGCAGGCCGGCGGCGAAGGCGAGAAACCGCTGGTAGCGGGCGACCCCATCGCTGCCGTGGGCAAGTGCCCGGTTGGTCAGGAGATCGGCGGCACCCGGATCGGAGGCCGCGAACTCGAACCCGGCACGAATCGCGGCGGCCACCTGATCGGGCCACTCGAGCTGGGAGACGTATGCCTCCTCGACAACCACCTGAAGGCGCGCGAAAGCGGCCTCGAAGGCCCGTGGGAAGTCGTCGTGTGAGGAACTCTCGGGCACCTAGCCTGCCTGCCTGCTGCCTGGGCCATCTCGCGGAGCGGGAGATCCGCCTCGGGGACTATAAACATTGCTGTCTGCGCAGGAGTGCAGCTACGCGGCGCGGCGCATTTCCTCAGCAGCCGCCGTTGGCCCGATGTAGGGGACGAGCATCGCGAAGAGGAGGTCGGGCATGAGCTCTGGGAGCTGCTCGGTGCGTCCGGCCACGAGCTCGTCGAAGATCAGACCGGAAACGGCGCCGACGGCCATCGTCGAGATGTGCTCCGGCAGCTCGCCGCCGTCGAGCCCGCGCCCCGTATCGAGATACGCGGTAAGGCGGGAGACGGCATCCCAGTGCCGCTGGCGCGCCTCGGCGCCGGCGGCTGCCACCTCGACCAGGGCGGTCCTCGCCAGCTCGGGCTCACTCGAGAAGATCTCGACGAGCGTCGCAAGGCCCTTGCGAACTCGGGGAAGCCAGGGTCGCTCGCCTTCGCATTCCGCGGCGACCGTTGCGAAGACACGCTCGACCATCCGATCGTAAGCTGCGAGGAAGCAGTCGTGCTTGTCCTCGAAATGCTTGTAGAAGGTCGTCCGGGAAGTGCCCGCCTCCTCGATCACGTCCGCGACCGCCGTCGCGTCGTAGCCTTTGCGGCCGACGACGCGGATCATCGCGGTGAGAATGCGATCGCGGCGGCTTTCGAGCTGATCTGCCATGGGAAGACGAGAGCTGAGTTGGAAACTCGCTTGTCTAGCCATGATAGCGCTTAATGTACGACTTGGTTTATTCCTCCCCGGTCTCCGCCGCGGCGGCGGCGGGACCCAGGTAGGGAACCAGGGCGGCGAAGAGAACCTCCGGGAGGAGGTCGGGCAGCCGATCGGCCCGGCCGGCCTCGATCTCGTCGGTGACGAGGCCGATGACGGCGCCGATCGCCATGCGCGACACGTTCGCGGGCAGCCGGCGGCCGTCGGGGGCGAAGTCACGGCCCTCGTCGAAGAAGGGTGTCACCCGCTGCAGTCCCGCTCGGTAGCGGCGTTGCGCGGCCGGCCCCGCCGAGCCGACGTCGACCAGCGCCAGGCGGGCCAGCGGAGGGTCTGCCGCCAGCGATGCCAGCAATGCCTCCAGGCCCGCGCGCACGCGAGCGGGCCAGCCGTCCTCGGCTTCGAAAGCCGCGGAGATTCGGCGCACGAGCACGTCGACGGCGCTGTCGTAGGCGGCGAGGAAGCAAGCCTCCTTGTCCTCGAACATCTCGTAGAACGTGGTGCGCGAGATGCCCGCCTCTCGGGTCAAGTCGGCGACGGTCGTCGGCCCGTAGCCCTTCTCCGCGACCACGTCGAGAGCAGCGCTGAGCAGGCGTTCGCGCTGGGAGCGAGCGACCACCTCCGCCGGTAGCCGGTGCCGCCCCCGCGGCGGCCGCCAGTGCTCGCGTTTCGGGCGCCCCGCCTGCTGCCCCAACTCAGCGATCCGCCACGGTCCTGTGCTTCTCCGCCTCGCGGGACTGGCGCAAGGCCTCCTCCTGACCGAGGTAGGGGACGGTGGTGATGTAGACGATGTCGGGCAGGAGCTCCGACAGCCTCGTGGTGTTGCCGGAGAGGATCTGGCCGACGATCAGCGACTCGGCCGCGGAGAGCGCGGCGCGGGAAACGCTCGAGGGGATCGCCTCTTCCTCCACCGGATCGTCCCGGCCCCTTTCGAGCAGGGACTGCAGGACCCGCTTGCCGGAGGCATAGAGCTGGAACGAGCGCCCACCGGAGGCCGGAGCCTCGATCAGCGCCATGCGGGCGAAGGTGGGACGGCTGGCCAGCAGCTCGAGGAAGCCCGCCGTCGCGTCGCGGACCATCGCCGCCCAAGGCTTGTCCGGCGAGTACGCCGCGACTATGACGCCCATCGCGTCGGCGAGGGAAAGCTCCATCGCGGCATGGAAGCAATCCTCCTTGTCCTTGAAGAGCTCGTAGAAGGTCGCGCGAGAGACGCCGGCGGCGGTGCATATGTCGGCGATCGTGGTGGCGCCGTAGCCCTTGTCCGCGGCGCTCTGAGCCATCGCGACCAGCAGGCGTTCGCGCTGGGAGTGCGCGACGGGCGGCTCGAGCAGCGCGTCGCGCCCGGCCGGCAGCTGCTCCTGCTCTAGCAGGCCCCCAATATCCTTGGTCCGGGCGAAAGAGGCGCTGCTATCGGGCGACGAGGCGGAGGGCATTGGGTTGCTCCTAACGGCAGACAGCGGTGTTTAGGTAAACGCGATTGTACACCCCCTCGGCGCTCTATGGACGCATCTGTACCAGGCTGGACAACAGATCAGCCTATTTTGGAACGCATGGGTTAACCGCCAGGCCTAAGCCGGCATGCGACCGGGCAGGCCCAGGGTGGCGTCAGGCGTTCTTCAACCGCACAGCATGCGGGTGAATGCCCGTCCCGGCGACCCTCGCCGCCAGGGCCTTGCGGTCCTCCAGCGCGCTCAGCGCTCTGCGGCTGAGTTTGATCTGCAGCACCGTCGAAGCACCGGGCTGGAGGTCGAAGGAGGCTTTGCCGATCGTCACGAAGCGTTTGCGCCCTTTGGCCCCACCAGAGACCTTCATCCCCAGCTTCAGCTCGCCTTTGCAGGCCGAGGGACCATTGCAGAACACCCTCAGCGCAGCCTTGCCGTTCTTCACTTTGGCGGTGCCGGCGACTACGACGAGTCCGTCCGTGGGCACGGAATTTGCATCGAGGTCGAAGGTGGCGGTAACGCTGCGAGCCTCCGACATCGTCACCTGACAGGGACCGGTGCCGGTGCAGGCGCCGGAGAAGCCCGTGAAGGTCGAGCCCGGGTCCTCACCGGCGAGGAGGGTGACCTTCTTGCCGACGTCGAAGTTCGCGGTGCAGGTCGAGCCGCAATCGATGCCTTTGGGGGCGCTGGTAACGGTGCCGGTACCGGTGCCCGCTTTGGAGACCGTGAGCGTGCGCTCGCCGACCGCGTCGAAGACCGCTTTGATCGTCCTTGCCCTGCTCATCGTCACGACGCAGGTCCCTTTGTTGCAGCCACTGCCGGTCCAGTGATCGAAGACGGAGCCTGCCTCGGGAGTCGCGGTGAGCGTGACTTTGGTTTCGTCGGCGAAGTCGAAATCGCAGACCGACCCGCAGTCGATGCCGAGGGGAGAGCTTTTCACCGCGCCGGTACCCGTGCCGATCTTTTCGACCGCGAGGGCGTACGTGATCAGATTGAAGGTCGCGGTGACCGTCTTGGCGGCGTTCATCGTCAAGGCGCAGTTGCCGGTCCCGGAGCAACCCCCACCCGACCAGCCGGCGAACTCAGATCCGGCCCCGGCTTCGGCGATCAACGTCAGGGCAGTGCCTTCGGGGTATTTGGCCGCGCATGCACCAGGAGACCCGGCTCCCACTTTGCATTTGACGGTGCCCGAGCCGGTGCCGGCTTTGTTGACGGTCAGGGTGAATTCAGTAGCCGGTTTGAGGGTGAACGTCGCCGTCACCGAGCTGTTGGCCGTGATCGTGAAGGAACAAGGCGAGGTGGAGCAGCTGGATGCCGAGCCGGTGCCGCCGCTGAAGCCCGCGAAGGTCGAGCTGGCATTGGGCGTAGCGATGATTTGGACCGACGTCCCGTTCGGCTGGGGACTCGTGCACGCACCTGCGGAGCCGCCGTTGAATTTGCATTGGACGGTGCCGGTGCCTGTTCCGGCGGTGGTCACCGAGAGGGTGCGCTGGATCGGCGAGAACGTCGCGGTGACGGCGCTGTTGGCGTTGAGCGTGAAGCTGCAGGGGGACGTCGTGCAGCTGGCGGCCGAGCCCGTGCCGGCGCTGAAACCGGCGAAGGTCGAACCCGCGTTGGCGGTGGCGATGATTTCGACCGATGTTCCGTTGGGCTGGGGGCTCGTGCAGGCGCCGGCCGAACCTCCGTTGAAT
>DASUZK010000007.1:0-2444 GCA_036376915.1 Solirubrobacterales bacterium | reverse complement strand
GCGAGGCTCCCGCCGAGCGTTTTGGGGAGGGGCACCGGCGTCCCCTACCAACCACCGCCCTAAGCGCTCAGCCGCTCGGCCAACCCCGAGTAACGCCGACCGCTGTCGTCGCGGCGCACCGCTCCCTTCAGGGCATTGCTGTCCCCGACCAGGACGCAGGCACAGCGTGCTCGAGTGATCGCCGTGTAGAGCAGGGGGCGGGTCAGCATTCGCGCGTGGGAGCGGTGACAGACGCCGACGACGACCGGGACCTCGCAGCCCTGCGCCTTGTGGACGGAGATCGCGTAGGCCAGGCGCAGCGTCGCGGTCTCGCCGTAGGGGATCGTCAGCGACTCGCCCTCGTCGGTGTCGACCAGGATCTCCTCCTCGTCGGGGTGGTCGGCGCGGAGGAAGACGATCGAGCCGTTCATCAGCCCCAGCTCGTGCGAGTTGCGGGTCTGGATCAGCCGGTCGCCGATCCGGAAGCGGTCCGTCACCGCCTTCTTGCCGTTGGGGTTGAGCCTCTCCCGCAGGCGCTCGTTGAGGGCGTCGATGCCGACGGCGCCCCGGTACATCGGCGCCAGCACCTGCACCTCGCGGATCGGGTCGACCTCGAAGCGCGCCGGCGCCCGCTCGGCGACGACCTCGACCACGGCCTCCAGGGCCCGCTCGGGATTGGCACGGTCGATGAAGAAGAAGTCGTGGTCCTGGTCCTCCGCGGGCTCGAGGTGGGGCGAGCGGCCCTGATTGATCTCGTGGGCGGCGGTGGTGATCATCGAGCGCGCCGCCTGGCGGAAGATCTGGGTGAGCCGGACGACCGGTGCGATCTCCGAGGCGATCAGGTCCTCGAACGGCTTGCCGGCGCCGATCGGCGGCAGCTGGTCGGCGTCCCCTACGAAGACGACGTGGGTCGACTCGGCAAGGCCGCCGAGCAGCACCTCGATCAGGCGCAGGTTCAGCATCGAGGACTCGTCGACGATCGCCAGGTCGGCCGGGAGCGGGTGCCCGGGCCTGAAGGCGGGCTCCCGCCCAGGCATCCACTCGAGCATCCGGTGGATCGTCTGGGCGTCGTGACCGGTCGCCTCCTCGAGCCGGCGAGCGGCGCGGCCGGTCGGGGCGCAGAGGGCGATGCGCAACCCGGCCCCTTCGGCCTCCTCGACGATCGCTCGCGTGCAGGCCGTCTTGCCGACGCCCGGCCCACCGGTCAGGACCGAGATCCGCGAGGTGAAGGCGCCCCGCACCGCCGACCACTGCTCGTCGGTGAGCTCGGTGTCCTCGGCATCGCGAGGGGGGGTCGGGCCCGGGTCGTGGTCGAGGTGGGGAGGCTCGGCGGCGCGGGCGCCGAGCATCGCGGCGACCGCGACCTCGCTGGCGTGGGTGAGCTCGCGGTAGACGTGCTCGCCCTCGACCGTCAGCCCGCGTCCTTCGCTCAGCACCTCGGGATCCGGGTTGAGCCCGAGCAGCTTCGCGGCACGCGTGGCCAGCTCCGAGAGGGGCAGGTAGCTGTTGCCCTGCTGTTCGGCCTCGGCCAGGGCGTAGGCGGCCGCGGCCTGTGCCCGGCGGCTGGACTCGGGCGGCACGTCGGCGGCGAGCGCGATCTTGTCGGCGCGGGCGAAGCCGACCCCCTCGACCTCGGTCAGCCGGTAGGGGTCCTCGTGCAGGATCGCCATCGCGCGATCGGCGAAGCGGGCATGGATCGGTGCCGCCAGATGGGCCAGGCCGTGCGGGGCCAGCTGCACGTGGAGGTCGCGGATCGCGCGGCTGGCGTGCCAGGACTCGGTGGCGGCTTCGGCCTGGGCGACGCTGACGCCTCGCAGCGAGCCGAACACCGCTCGTGGATCGGCGGAGATCGCCCCCAGCACCCCCTCGCCGTGCTCGTCGACCAGCCGTTCGGCCCGGGCCGGGCCGATGTGCCGCAGCGTGGTGAGGTAGGCGATCCGACCGGCGCGGTCCGCGGGGTCCAGCGGCAGCGCTCCCTGGGCGCGTAGCTGGCGGCCGTAGCGGGCGTGCGTCTGCCACTCGCCGCTGACTTCGGCGCGGTCGCCGACGCCGAGGTGAGCGACCGGGCCGACCAGGGCGAACCCCTCACCCGACTCGGCGTCCTGGACCTCGAGCACCGCGTAGCCGTCGTCCTCGGCACAGAAGATCACCCCCAGCACCTCGACCGTCGCCGAGTGACCTGGAGCGTCGGTGTCGAAGAGGGTGGCGGTGCCGTTCACACGCCAAAGCTAGCCTGTGGCCAAGATGACCGAACGGGCCAATTCCGGTCTCTGCGACACCTGCCTGCACCAGAGGCTGGTGCCCAACACCCGCGGCTCGGTCTTTTCGCTCTGCGAGCGCTCGCGCACCGATCCGCGTTTCCCGCGCTACCCGCGGGTGCCGGTGACCGCATGCCCCGGCCACGAGCCGCGCGACCGGGGTGGAGCAAGCGCGGCCGAGGCTTAGCTCGCCATCGGGTCCGGTTC
>DASUZK010000006.1:0-35152 GCA_036376915.1 Solirubrobacterales bacterium | reverse complement strand
GGTCGGCATGTCGAAGGCGGTCGAGAGCCCCGTCTGGCCGTGGTCGAGCAGGTAGTGGAAGCGCTCGTTGGTCTCCTCGACCGTGCCGAAGCCGGCGAACTGGCGCATCGTCCAGAGCCGCCCCCGGTACATCGACTCGTAGGGGCCGCGGGTGAACGGGTACTCGCCCGGGTTGCCGATCGTCTCCTCGGGGTCGGCCGGCGCCTGCTCGGGCCCGTAGAGCGGCTCGACCGGCTGCCCCGACATCGTCGAGAACTCAGCCTCCCGCTGCGCGTACTCCGGCTTGGCACCGGGCTCAACGGCCATCGTCACAGGCTAGCGACGGGCGGGGAAGCGCCGCGGCGGGGGCGCCTTGCGGCGGGCGGCGATGCGGGAGCCGCCGAAGCCGGCGACGGTCGCCAGCAGAGTGACCGCTACTGCGACGAGGCGGCGGCCGAGGCGCTCGAAGCGCAGCGTCTGCCAGCCCTCCTCGCGGGCGATCTCCAGCAGCGGCGGGTCGGGGTTGACGACGACCGGGTTGCCGACCGCGCGCAGCATCGGCAGGTCGGAGATCGAGTCCGAGTACGCGTAGGAGGAGGCGAGGTCGATGTCGTGCGCGGCGGCGAAGGCCTGCATCGCCTCGACCTTCCCGGGGCCATAGACGAAGGGACCGTCGAAGCGGCCGGTGAAGCTGCCCTCGCCATCGAGCTCGTAGCGCGTGCCGATTCCCCCGTCCATGCCGAGCACGTTGGCAAGCGACTCGACCACGTCGTGTCCGGCGGCGCTGACGATGAAGGTGGCGCGGCCGGCGTCCTGGTGCGCGTAGACCTCGTCGAGCATCTGCGGGTAGACGCGGGGCAGGATCGCCGCCATCACTTCCGGCCCCATTCGGTCGACGGTCGTCGCGGACAGGCCGGAGATCAGCTCCCGGGCGACGCGCAGGACCTCTTCGGTGCGCGCGTCGGTCGTACCTCGCAGCCGGTAGCGCATGTGCTCCACGACCCACCCGGCCAGCTGCCGGCGGCTGACGATCTTGCGCTTGGCCGCGATGCGGGCGAACTGCATTCCCGACGATCCCGCCATCAGGGTCTTGTCCAAGTCGAAGAAGGCAGCCGCCCGCTGCAAGGCCCTACACCTCGATGACTATCGCGTCGCCCTGACCGCCGCCCGAGCAGATCGCGGCGACGCCGAGGCCGCCGCCGCGCCGGCCGAGCTCGAGGACGAGCGAGCCGACGATGCGGGAGCCGGAGGCGCCGATCGGGTGGCCGAGCGCGATCGCGCCGCCGTTGACGTTGACGTTCTCCTCGTCGACGCCGAGCATCCGCATCGAGTTGAGCGCGACCGAGGCGAAGGCCTCGTTGATCTCCCAGAGGTCGACGTCCTCGGGGCTCTTGCCGATCTTCTCCAGCGCCTGCTTGGCGGCGTTGGCGGGGGTTTTCGCCAGGTAGGGGAAGTCGTCGGCGACCGTGCCGTAGGCGAGGACGCGGCCCAGCACCTGGCGCCCCTCCTTTTCGGCCCACTCCTCGGAGGCGACGACGATTGCGCCGGCGCCGTCGTTGACGCCCGGCGCATTGCCGGCGGTGTGGGTGGCGTCCTCGCCGCCGATCGCACGCAGCCCGGCGAGGGTCTCGACCGTGGTCTCGGCGCGGATCGCCTCGTCGGACTCGATCGTGCTCTCGCCCTTGCGGGACTTGACCGTGACGCCAGCGATCTCGTCGGCGAGGCGGCCGGCATCGGTGGCCTCGGCGGCGAGCCGGTGCGAGCGCTCGGCGAAGCGGTCCATGTCGGCGCGGGTGATCTCCAGCTCGTTGGAGACCTCGCTCGCCTCGTTGATCATCTGCTTCTGGGTGAAGGGGTTGGTCAGGCCGTCGTGGACCATCGCGTCGATCGTCTCGACGTGGCCCATCCGGTAGCCGAAGCGGGCACCGGGCAGCAGGTGCGGGGCCTGGCTCATCGACTCCATGCCGCCGGTTACGGCGACGTCGGTGTCGCCGGCGCGGATCGCCTGGTCGGCGATGCCGATCGAGCGCATGCCCGAGGCGCAGACCTTGTTGATCGTCTCCGAAGGCACCTCCTTGGGGATGCCTCCCTTGATCTGGGCCTGGCGCGAGGGGATCTGCCCCTGGCCGGCCTGGAGGACCTGGCCGAAGACGACCTGCTCGACCTGCTCGGGCTCGACGCCGGAGCGCTCGAGCGCCGCGGAGATGGCGTGGCCGCCGAGGTCGGTTGCGTCGAGTGAGGAGAGGGTCCCGCCCATCTTGCCGAAGGGCGTGCGTGCGGTACCGAGGATCACTGTGCTGGGCATGGCTGCCTTTCTCTGAGTGTTTATGCCGGGTCTCGGCTCGATCAGGGCCGCCTGGCCCACATCCGGGACGATAGCGGGAGGCTGCAGGGATCCGCTGTGCGCAACGTCATACACTCGCGTGCTGATGAAGGTCTCCGTCAGCCAGGTCGAGATTCCCGCGGTCGAGGCGGACGTGCTCGCCGTCGGGCTTTGCGAGGGCGAGGAACTGCCGGCGGAGCTTGCCTCGGCGCCGGGGGCAGCCGACGCCAAGGGAGGTTTCAAGAAGCTGGCGACGCTGCACCCCGAGAGCCCCGCCCGAGTCCTCGTCGCCGGCCTCGGCAAGCGCGACGAGCTCGACGCCGAGCGCGCCCGGGTCGCCGCCGCGCTGGCGGCGAAAGAGGCCGGCAAGCTGAGCGCGGCCTCGATCGCCTGGGCCCTGCCCGGCTCCGAAGACGACACTGCCATCGCCGAGGGGCTGGTCACCGGCACGATCCTCGGCTCCTACAGCTTCGACCGATTCAAGAGCGAGGACCCGGAGGACCCCGCACCGTCCTCACTCGACTCGCTGACCCTGCTGGCGCCCGACAGCGTCGCCGGGCCAGCGGAGGCCGCCCGCGTCTGCGCCGAGGCGCAGAACCGCGCCCGCGATCTGCAGAGCCTTCCCTCCAACGTCGCCACCCCGTCGTTCCTGGCCCGGCGAGCGCGCGAGATCGCCTCCGCCCATCCCGCGGTCAGCACCGAGGTCCTCGGTCGCGAGGAGATCGCCGCCAAGAAGATGGGCGGCCTGGTCGCGGTCAGCCAGGGCAGCGCCGAGGAGCCGAAGCTGATCGTCCTCCGCTACGACGGCGGGGGCTCGGGGAAGACGCTCGGCCTCGTCGGCAAGGGCGTCACCTTCGACACCGGCGGCATCTCGCTGAAGACGCCCGCCGGCATGCACGAGATGAAGATGGACATGTCGGGTGCCGCGGCGGTGCTGGAGGCCGTCGGCGCGATCGCCGAGCTAGGGCTGGAGATCGACCTGATCGCAGTCGTGCCCTCGACCGAGAACATGCCCTCTGGCACGGCGATCAAGCCCGGCGACGTCATCACCCAGTACAACGGCAAGACGGTCGAGGTCAACAACACCGACGCCGAGGGCCGCCTGATCCTCGCCGACGCCCTCGCCTACGCGATCGAGCTCGGCGCCGAGCGGGTCGTCGACATAGCGACGCTGACCGGCGCCGTGATGATCGCGCTGGGCTCCTCCTACGCGGCGGTGATCTCCAACGACGATGAGCTCGCAGGCGAGGTCGAGCAGGTCGGCCGCGAGACCGGCGAGCTGGTCTGGCGCCTCCCACTCCACCCCGAGTACAAGGCGCTGATGAAGGGAACGGTCGCCGACCTCACCAACGCCGCGGCCAAGCGCAAGGCCGGCACGATCTCCGCCGCCTCCTTCCTCGAGGAGTTCGTCGGCGAGACGCCCTGGGCGCACCTCGACATCGCCGGCACCGCCTGGGACGTCGGCCGCGCCTACACAGGCAACGACGCCAACGGCTTCGGCGTGCGGCTGCTCACGAGCCTGGCGCGCTCGCTGTCTTCTTAGCCCGCGGACTCGGGCTGACGCTGCTCGTCGGCGAGGACGAGGTACTCCTCGACCATCAGTTGGTCCTTCGGGCGATTGGCAGCTCGCTTCATCGCGATCAGGTGGTCTAGCGATGCGATCTTCACAGGGATTCCGGAGACCTTCTGCTCGAGTGCCTCCGATCTCAAGTCCTCATACGGAGGCATGCCGGCGGCGTCAGCCAGCACGTCGAAATCGCCGTATGGCGTTATGAAGGTGAAGTTCGCGCCGTTTTCGATCGTCCTCTCGTCGAGGACGAATGGGAGATCGGCCGGAGCCCCCCGAAGCCTCACGCCGATCTCCTCGAGCGCAGCGACGAGCCGGCCGATGTTTGCTCGGTCGCGGGCGTAGAGGACGTCGAGATCGAAGCTTGGATAGTTCGAGCCGTGAGAAACGCCGGCCATGCCGCCGATCAGGACGAAATCGACCCCATGGCGGACTAGGGGCCCAAGCAGCTCGCGAAGATTCGGGGCTTTTGGCGGAAGCGCCCTGTCGCTCACGCTTCCACCCGGACGTTGGGACTATTTTCAATCACCTGACTCGCCAAGGCGATCCCGTAGTCCAAGCGCTCGGAGGGAGTCAGCTTCAGTCGCTCTCGGATCAGCGTTCGGTCTATGCCGTAATCACGTTGCTCGGTGCCGAGCGCCAGATCCTCACCGAGCAGATACAGCAGCTCCCGCAAGGTCTCTACCGAGGGCGAGACGCGATCGCGCTCAATCCGCGAGATCGCGGACTGGGTCGTGCTCGCACGCATCGCCAGCCGCTTCTGGCTGACCCCGTGCCGCTCGCGGGCCTCTCTAAGCAATTCCCCAGGCGTACCCACGGGGCGAAATATAGCAAATATGCACTTATTGCATATTTGCTATTAACCGCCCAGGATCATGCAGGTGGCGATGCCGTGGGCGAGCAGCTTGCCGCTGTCGGCGGCCGTCAGATTGGCCTCCGCGGTGGCCTGGCGGCGGCCGCCGTAGAGGACGTTGGCTTCGCAGAGGACGCGGCCGGTGTCGCGGGTGATCGGGCGCACGTACTTGGCCTCGAGGCCGAGCGAGGTGTAGCCGACGCCGGCCGGGAGGGTCGTATGGACCGCGCAGCCGAGGGCGGAGTCGAGCAGGGTCGCGGCGTAGCCGCCGTGGACGACGCCGATCGGGTTGTAGTGCTCCTCGCCGGGCTCGCCCGCGAAGACGGCGCGGCCATCGCCGATCTCGATCGGCCCCATCCGCATCGTCACCGCGATCGGCGGCGGCGGCAGCTTGCCGGAGACGATCGCCTGCATGTACTCCATGCCGGTCATCGTCGCCCCGGCCGCCGCGGTCGGCACCGGGTCCTGCCAGACGAGGGTGCGCTCGCGGGTCGTCTCCGGGCTGGACTCGGCGAAGGCGAAGGCCGCGTCGACCGCCGTGCCGTCCTCGGCCGCCAGATGCTCGGCGCTCACCCGCCCCTCCGCCGCTCGCGGGGCCCGACCGGGCCCTGGAGCGCCCGTGGGCTCGCCGGGTAGATCAGGTCGGCGGTGATCTCCGCCTGGCTTATCGAGATCCGGGGAGCCTTGCTCCTCGGATGGTGTCTGTGCCTCGGGATCAGTCTCATCACAACCTCCATTCCAGGCTCACCCGCTGACTTTGTGTTTTCCGGCCACACCGGCCGGAAAAAGACGAAGTCAGCGGCATGGGTTGCTTGACGCAACTTTCATCGGAACCGAACCCTAGCCGACTGAGTTGCTTGACGCAACCTTGTGTGCCAAGATCACTCTGTGCTGCGCAACGACTATCCAGGCCAGGTCTGCTCGATCGCCCGCTCCCTGGAGGTGATCGGCGAGCGCTGGACGCTGCTGATCGTGCGCGACGTGATGAACGGCAGGCGCCGTTTCGACGAGCTGCAGAAGGGCCTCGGCGTCGCCCGCAACGTGCTCTCCGCCCGCCTGCAGCGGCTCGTCGAGGAGGACATCCTCGAGCGCCGGGCCTACCAGCAAAGCCCCGAGCGCTACGAGTACTTCCTCACCGAGAAGGGCCTCGATCTCTGGCCCGCCCTGGTCGCCCTGCTTGCCTGGGGCGATCGCCACTCCCCCAACCCGGACGGCCCCCCGATGCTGATCGTCCACAAGGGGTGCGGCGGCGCCGTCAGCGACCGTGGCATCTGCGAGAGCTGCGGCAAGCTCCTCCACGCACGCGACGCGCGCCCGGTCCCCGGTCCCGGCCTGGAGAGCACCGGCGGCGAGGCGGAGGCAGTCGCGGCGCGCTAGCTTTGGCTGCGCGGCCAGGACGGCAAAAGCGACAGGAGGGTTGGCATGGCTACAGCGGCGGAGACTCAGGTACGCGACAGGATCTTCATCGGCGGCGAGTGGGTCGAGCCCGAGGGCTCGGAGACGATCGAGGTGATCAACTCGACCACTGAGGAGGTCATGGGCACGATCCCGGCCTGCACCCCCGGCGACGCCGACCGTGCCGTGACTGCCGCCCGCGACGCCTTCGAGACGTGGTCGCAGACCAGCCGCGAGGAGCGCGCCGGCTACCTCGGCGCGATCGCCGCGGGGCTCGGCGAGCGCTCCGAGGAGATCGCGGCCACGAT
The DNA here is from genome assembly GCA_036376915.1 of Solirubrobacterales bacterium. GTDB lineage: Bacteria > Actinomycetota > Thermoleophilia > Solirubrobacterales > 70-9 > VRUE01. Next base: position 28,727 of record DASUZK010000006.1, on the reverse strand, counting down.
CGCCCAGGAGCTGGGCATGCCGCTGAAACTGAGCCAGATCATCCAGGCGGGCCTGCCCACCGGCCAGTTCGCGGCGATGCCGGGGCTGATGGAGGAAGTCGCCTGGGAGGAGGAGATCGGCAACTCGCGGGTACTGCGCGAGCCGGCCGGCGTGCTCGGCGCGATCACCCCCTGGAACTACCCCCTGAACCAGATCGCCGCCAAGGTCGCCCCCGCCCTCGCCGCCGGCTGCACCGTGGTGCTGAAGCCGAGCGAGGTCGTGCCGCTAAACGCCTTCATCCTCGCCGAGGTGATCGAGGCGGCCGGCCTTCCCGCCGGCGTCTTCAACCTGGTCACCGGCACCGGGCCCGTCGTCGGCGAGGCGATCGCCGGCCACCCCGGCGTCGACATGGTCTCATTCACCGGCTCGACCCGGGCCGGCCGGCGCGTATCCGAGCTGGCCTCGGCGACGGTGAAGCCGGTGGCGATGGAGCTCGGCGGCAAGTCGCCGAACGTGATCCTCGACGACGCCGACCTGAGCAAGGCCGTTCCCGACGGAGTCGCCAAGTGCTACCTCAACTCGGGCCAGACCTGCAGCGCCCTGACCCGGATGCTGGTGCCGCGCGAGAAGCTGGCCGAAGCCGAGCAGATCGCCGCGCAGACGGCCGAGGCCTTCACCCCCGGCGACCCCTTCGAGGACTCGACCCGGCTCGGCCCGCTCGTCTCCGAGGTCCAGCGCAAGCGCGTGCGCGGCTACATCGAGAAGGGGGAGGCGGAAGGGGCGAAGCTCGTCACCGGCGGCGCAACCGCTCCCGAGGGCCTCGAGCGCGGCTACTTCGTCCGGCCCACGGTCTTCTCGGACGTGACGCCGGAGATGACGATCGCCCAGGAGGAGATCTTCGGGCCGGTGCTCGCGATCCAGCCCTACGACGGTGAGGACGACGCGGTGCGTATCGCCAACGACACGGTCTACGGGCTCGCCGGAGGGGTCTGGTCTGCGGACCAGGAGCGGGCGATCGGCGTCGCCAAGCGGTTGCGGACCGGGCAGATCGAGATCAACGGCGGGGCGTTCAACCCGCTGGCGCCGTTCGGCGGGTACAAGCAGTCGGGACACGGGCGGGAGAACGGGCGTTATGCCATCGAGGAGCTGCTCCAGGTTAAGAGCCTGCAGCTTTGACGTTGTTGGGCCGGCGGGTCCTGTCATGGATTTGGTTCCACCACCCCGCTGCGGGGGCGGCTGCGCCGCCTCCTCGGGGGTGGTCCCCCAAATCCATGCCACCCCCCGGCAGAGGGTCCTCGCTGAATAGCTGAGATACGAAGCGGCTGAGGAAAGCCGCAAGGCCGTACTCTCCCGGCCGTGGATTTCGAGCTTTCGGATGAGCAGAGGCTTCTTCGCGACACGGTGCGGGAATTCGCGCTGGCGGAGGTCAAGCCCGTTGCGGAGGAGCTGGATCGGGAGAAGCGGTTTCCCTACGAGATCGTCGAGAAGCTCGGGGGGTTGGGGCTGATGGGGATCCCCTTTCCCGAGGAGTACGGGGGCGGCGGGGCGGACACTCTGTCTTACGTCCTGGCGGTGGAAGAGCTTGCTCGGATCGACTCTTCGGTCTGCATCACGATGGCGGCGCACACGTCGCTGGGGACGATGCCGATCTATCTGTGGGGGTCCGAGGAGCAGAAGTCGGAGTGGCTGCCGCGGCTCTGCACGGGCGAACGGCTTGCCTCGTTTGGGCTGACCGAGCCGGAGGCGGGGTCCGATGCGGGGAACGTACGGACCACGGCGAAGCTCGATGACGGCGAGTGGGTGGTCAACGGGGCCAAGCAGTTCATCACCAACTCGGGGACTGACATCTCCGGTTGCGTCTCGATCACGGCCGTCACCGGCGAGGCGAACGGGCGCAAGGAGATCTCCAACCTGATCGTCCCCAACGGCACTCCGGGCTATGAGGCGGGTGAGCCCTATCGCAAGATGGGCTGGAACGCCTCCGACACGCGGCCGCTCACGTTCGAAGACTGCCGGGTGCCCGAAGCCAACCTGCTCGGCCGTCGCGGCGAGGGGTTCAAGAACTTCCTCCACATCCTCGACGGCGGGCGCATCGGCGTCGCCGCGATGGGCGTCGGCCTCGCCCAGGGCGCCCTCGACGAGGCGATCGCCTACGCCAAGGAGCGCCAGGCCTTCGGCCAGGCGATCTCCAAGTTCCAGTCGATCCAGGCCAAGATCGCCGACCTCTCGGCCCAGATCGAGGCCGCCCGCCTGATCACCTGGAGGGCGGCCCTGGAGAAGGAGGCGGGCAAGTCCTTCACCCTCACCGCCGCCCAGGCGAAGCTGATAACCGGCCGCCTCGCGGTGCGGGCAACCGAGGAGGCGGTGCAGATCCACGGCGGCTACGGCTACATCGAGGAGTACCCGGTCTGCCGCTTCTACCGCGACGCCAAGATCCTCACCATCGGCGAGGGAACCGACGAGGTCCAGCAGATGGTCATCGCCCGTCAGCTCGGCTGCTGAGAGATCCGTTTGCCTAGCGGCGTTGCCTGAATCCAGTCATCGTGGTGACAGTCTACCTAAAATTAGGTGGTATTTCAACCTAGAAATAGGGCAGCAAGCGTCGAGGCTGGATCAGCCCGGCTGAGAGGTGACCGAGCCCTCGGGGCGACCGGCGACTTCGGCGGCGCGGCCGAGGCGCTCTCCTATCCCGTAGTGGGCGCAGATCGTCAGCTCGTGCTCACGCAGGAGCGGCCGGGATGGGTCGACGACCGGAGAGCTGCGGATCGTCCGGCTGGCATGGGCGGCCCAGACACGGCCGCCGCCCGCCGCGCAGTCACGCAGCGGTACCGTCACCAGGGTCTTCCCGAGCCGGCCCTGCCTGACGATCAGCCAGGAGGGGTCGCCGCTTTGGGCGTCGGTGAAGATTCCGTGGACCTGGCCGACGCCGGAACCGTCGCGGTCATCGACCCCGTAGCCGATCCAGCTCCTCGCCTCGCTCGCCGAGAACGTCGTCGAGGCGGGCGGCTCACCCATCGGCCTGCCTCTCGAGCAGCTCCGATGCGGCGCTGGCGGGGTCGAGCTCGCGCCGCACCACCCGCTCCAAGAGCCCGGCGGTCTCGGGGTCGTTGGCGGCCGTCGCCTCCATCCGCCGCCGCATCCGCGAGGTCGCGATCCCCAGCACCTCGTTGCGCAGGTTGCGGGCGCGGCGCTGCTCCAGCGTCCCCGCGGCCTCGATGTGGGCACGGTGGCGGTCGATCGCCTCGGCCAGCTCGGCCACTCCCTCCCCGCGCGCGGCCTCGGTGCGCAGGATCGGCACCTGCCAGCCCTCGGGGTCGTGGGAGAGCGCGAGCACGCCGCGGACCTCGCGCACCATCGTGTCGGTCATCGGGTGGTCGGCCTTGTTGACCACGATCACGTCGGGGATCTCCATCACTCCCGCCTTCAGGGCCTGGATCGAGTCTCCCGAGCCCGGCATCAGGGCGAGCACGATCGTGTCGGCGTGGTCGACGATGTCGATCTCGGCCTGGCCGACGCCGACTGTCTCGATCAGGACGTCGTCCTTGCCGGCGGCGTCCATCGCCAGAGCGACCTGCAGGGCCGCCTCCGAGAGCCCGCCGAGGGCCCCGCGCGAGGCCATCGAGCGGATGAAGACGCCGGGGTCGAGGAAGTGCTCGGAGAGCCGGATGCGGTCGCCCAGCAGCGCCCCCTGGGTGAAGGGGCTGGAGGGATCGATCGAGAGCACGGCGACCTGCCGATCGGCCTTGCGCAGCTCCGCGGTGAGGGCGCCGATCAGGGTGCTCTTGCCGACCCCGGGCGGTCCGGTGAAACCGACGATCCGCGCCTTGCCGGTCCGCGGGTAGACCTCGCGCACGAGCTCCCAGCCGGCTGGGTCGTCGGACTCGATCAGCGTGATCGCTCGCGCCAGGGCGCGCTTGTCCCCGGCGACGAGGCGCTCGGAAAGCGAGGCGGTCTTGGCGGTGTCGGCCATCGCTGCGCCAGTCTAGAGTCCCGGCCGCCGTGATCCGCCTCGCAAGATTCCTCGCCGGCAACGGGATGCTCAACCACCGCTACGGGAAGCTCCTCTGGCGCTACCTCTGGCGTCGCCTGCTGACGCGCGCCGGGCGCCGCTGGCGCACCGCCGGGATGCTCTTCCTCGGGCGCGGGCTCGAGCTCGAGGTCGGCCGCAAGGGGCGGCTCGAGCTCGGCCGTTTCGTCTGGATCGGCGACAAGACCAAGATCCGCTGCCACGAGGGCCGGGTCGAGATCGGCTCGAAGACCGTGATGGGCCAGGAGTGCACGATCTCCGCCTACCAGCGGGTGCGGATCGGCGAGCAGTGCGTGATCGCCGACCGGGCGATGTTCATCGACTTCGACCACGGCGTGGTCGAGGTCGAGCGGCCGATCCGCCAGCAGGGGATCTACAAGCGCGACGTCGAGGTCGGCTCAAACGTCTGGATCGGCTACGGCGCCTGCATCCTGCGCGGCGTCAGCGTCGGCGACAACTCGGTCGTCGGCACCAACTCGGTAGTGACCAGGGACGTCCCCGCCAACGCGGTCGTCGCCGGCATTCCCGCCCGCGTCATCCGCATGCGCGAGGCGCCGCGGGATCTGCGCTGGGACGACCCGGTCGAGCCGGATCCCGGTGCCTGGACGACGCTTCAGCCGCCCGACGCGTAACCCTGACTGGCTTTGACCGCAGTCAGGCGAGCGCCCGCAAACTCCTATTTCGAGGGTTATTGTCTGTCAGCTGGTAGATTTCAGCGCCTGTCGTTGCGCGGTCGTTCTACTGTGGCGGTTCTTCCGCGCTCGCGATGTGGACTATGCATCCGCCAGCGAGAACAATGCCGCCCATGGACATCGCTTCCCTTTTCGGGGAGAACCTGGCGCGCTGCCGCCGGCGCGCGGACATGTCGCAGGAGGAGCTGGGCATCCGCGCCTCCCTCCATCGCACCGAGATCAGTCAACTGGAGCGCGGGCTGCGCGTGGCCCGCATCGACACCCTGGTCAAGCTCGCCGGTGCGCTCGGTGTTTCCCCTGGTGAGCTGATCGAGGGAATCGACTGGAGCCCCGGCAGCACCACGACTGGGCAGTTCACGCTCGCGCCGAAGGCGCAGGCGGAGCTGAACTGACTCAGGCCGGGCCGAGCTTGGCGCCGGCCAGGCCGGCGTAGACGGCCGCGGTCTGCTCGGCGACGTCGCTCCAGTCGAAGCGGCGCAGGTGCTCGTAGGCTTCGGCGACGAGGCTGCGGCCGAGCTCGTCGTCGGAGAGGACCCGGATCGCGACCTCGGCGAGCGCTTCGGGGTCGTGGGCGCGGAAGCGCAGGCCGGCCTCCTCGTGGGGGACGACCTCGCGCAGGCCGCCGGTGTCGGCGACGATGCAGGGGCAACCGCTGGCCATCGCCTCCAGCGCGACCAAGCCGAAGGGCTCGTAGATCGAGGGGACCACGGTCAGGTCGGCGATCCGGTAGAGCGAGTGCAGCACGTCGTCGCCGATCCAGCCGAGGAAGGTCCCGTGCTCCATCAGCCCCAGCTCCTCGGCCTGCTTGTGCAGCTCGGCCTCGTGGGTGCCCGAGCCAGCGATCAGGAAGCGCGTTCCCGGCACCTCTTCGATCAGCCGCGGCATCGCCTCCAGGGCAAGCTGGAACCCCTTCTCGTAGACGAGGCGCCCGATCAGCAGGACCAGCTTCTCCTCGGGGTCGGCGAACTCCGAGCGCAACCGGGTCAGCTCCTCGGGGTCCTGCGGCTGCAGGTCGTCGGGATCGATCCCGTTGGGGATCACCGAGATCCGCTCCTCCTCGACGCCGAAGATGTCGGCGACCTGCTCGCGCATGTAGTGGGAGCAGGCGATCACCCGGTCGGAGCGGTTGGTGATCCAGCGCTCGACCCCGTGGATGTAGGTCTGGGGATGCTTGTCCACCCAACCCTGATGACGACCGTGCTCGGTGGCGTGGATCGTCGTCACCAGCGGCGCGTCGAAGCGCTTGGCGAGGTGGTCGCAGGCGTTGGCGACCAGCCAGTCGTGGCCGTGGACCAGGTCGAAGCTGTAGCGATCGCCGAGCTCGACACCGGCGGCGAGCATGTCGGAGTTCATCCGCTCGACCCAGGCGACGAACTCGCCCAGGTCGGTAGGCCGCTTCGGCTCGCGGATACGGTGGATGACGACGCCGCCGCTGCGCTCCTCGGCCGGTGACTCCTCGCCGCCGCGGGTGAGCACGTGGACCTCGACGTCGCGGTCGACCAGCCCCTCGGAGAGCTTGCGCACGTGGCGCGCCAGCCCGCCCTCGATCAAAGGCGGGTACTCCCAGGAGAGGATCAGTACTCGGGTCACGGTTGGAGGAGCGGCGAGAGGCTCAGGTCCGGGGTGAGTGCGCGCATGCGCGGATCGGCGATGGCCGGGGAGTCTATGGCCTCGAGGACAGCTTCGGAGTGGAATATGGCTCGCTGGAAGGCGTAGTCCCCCGCCTGGCCGCGCTTGTCGAGGAAGGCCCAGTCGCTCGCCTGCGCTGCCAGCAGCTCGCGCGCGGCCCGGATCGCGGCGGCGCCGCGCAGCCCCGACGAGAGGGCCCGCAGCAGCCGCAGCTCCAGCCGCCGCGCCCCCCAGGCGAGGTCGGAGACCGCCGGCGAGTCCCAGGTGCTGAGGTCCTTGTCCTCGCCCCAGGTGGACGCGGCAAGCGGCCGCTCGACCAGCGGATGCTCGGCGAGGGCTTCGGGGACGGTGAGCAGTCGGACGCCGGCGCCGGCGGCCCCGGCGAGCACCTCGCGCAGCCAGATCGTGCCCTCCGACCACCAGTGCCCGAGCAGCTCGGTGTCGATCGCGAAGACCAGAAGCCCGCGACGGCCGCGCGAATCGGCGAACTCGCGCAGGCGGTCGGCGGCGGCGGCGAGGAACTCTGCCGCCTGACGACGCGCCACCGCCTCCGCCGCGGCGGGGTCGTAGCCGCCGCCGCCGACTCTCCAGATGCGCACGCCGCGCAGCGATTTGCCGGCGAACTGGGCATGCGCGGGGTCGGAGGGATAGCCGTCGAGCGACCAGAGCCACTGGATTGCCTCCCAATCGATCGGGAGCGCGACGGGCCCGGCCTCGGTGGCCACGGGCTCCAGCGCGTCGAGGGGCTCGCGGTGGGCACTCTGGTCCACGCAGAACCAGCGGGCCCCCTCGTCCGCCAGCCGCCACTCGAGGCCCGGGACGTAGGCGCACTCGGGCAGCCAGAACCCCCCGTCCCAGCCGAAGCGCCGGCGGTGCGAGCGGATGCCGGCGTCGAGCTGCAGGCGCAAGCCCTCGCGCGTCGCCAGCAGCGGCAGGACGGCGTGGGTCGCCGAGGAGGCGGCAAGCGCGACGCGACCCTCCTCCACAGCGGCCTGGAACGGTCGCAGGGGATCCCCCCCATGCCCGTCGAGCAGCTCGAGCGCGTGCCGGTAGCGGGCCAGCTCCCCCTCGCAGGCGTCACGGCACTCGGCCGGCACTTGCGGCGCGTCCTGCTCGGCCGCCCCGATCCTCCACTCGACGAGGAAGCGCCTCAGGCGCTCGGCGACCCCGGAGTCCTCCAACTGGTCCGCCAGCACGGGCGTCACGGTCATCGTCAGCCGCTCGGCCACCTCCAGCACAGGCAGGTAGGACCTGACCACGGCGTCGAACAGCCACTCCTCGCCAAAGGGATAAGTGCCGAAGCCCTCGACATAAGGCATGTGGGAGTGCAGGACGATCGCGAGATCGCCGGCGCTGCCCTCAGGGGGCATGGCAGACGGCGAGGAAGTCCAGAGCCCGGTCGAGATCGCCCTGCCGGAGCTCGAAGTCCGAAGCGGCGATCGCCGGCGTGAAGCGGTCGTAGAACGGCTGGGTCAGGCGAAGGGCCTTGTGGACGTGGTCCCAACCGAGCTTGATCGCGATCTCGTGGGCACGAAGCTTGCGGGCATGGAAGAGGCCGCGCAGCTCCACCCGGGAGAAGTGCGCCTCGCAGAGCGCGCGGAACTCCTCCGCCCGGTACTCGTGCACATGCCAGGGGTTGTCGGACTTCTCGGCACCGGGAGGCGCCAGGGTCAGCAGGTTTGGAGTCGAGACGTAGGCAACCCCTCCAGGGCCCAGCATCGACTTGAAGTGCTCGAGGATCGCGCCGGGGTCCCGCACGTGCTCGATCGTCTGCAGGAAGACGACGGCGTCGCACGGCTCGGAGAAGCTCTCGACCAGGTCGCGCTCGAAGCGCAGGTTGGGACGCACGTAGCGCAGGCGTGCGTGCTCGTGCGCCTCCGGGTTGGCGTCGACGCCGACCGCGCTCGCCGCCGCACCGGCGAGGACGTCGGAGCCGTAGCCCTCGCCACAAGCCATGTCGACCACCCGTTTGTCCCCGACCCGCGCCGCGATCCACTCGTAGACGACGAGGTGGCGCCGGAACCAGTAGTTCTCCTCGGGCACGTCGGGGAGCGTGCGCTCCCCGGTCAGCGGCAGCGGCGGCACCCCCTCGGGCTGGTTTTCCTGGACGTACTCGCGCTCCACGGGACTGGGACCGTATTGTTCCCGGGCTGATGCCGGCCTCCCCCACCGCCACCCCGAAGCACATCAAGGACGTCAACACCCGCTACCACGACGCGGCCGCCCACGAATACGACGCCAAGTGGGGCATCGACTTCGGCGACACCGGACAGGAGCAGGTGCGCGCAAAGCTGGTCAAGGCGCTCGGAGGGCGCGACGGGCAGAGCTTCGGCAAGGGACTCGAGATCGGCTCCGGCACCGGTTACTTCTCGCTCAACCTGCTGCAGCTCGGCGTGATCGAGAGTCTCACCGCCACCGACATCTCACCCGGCATGCTGAAGCGCCTTGCGACGACGGCGGAGGGGCTGGGGCTGGAGGTCGAGACGGTCGAGACCGAGGCCGAGGAGTTGCCCTTCGAGGACGAGAGCTTCGACCTCGTCTTCGGCCACGCGGTCCTGCACCACATCCCCGACCTCGAGAAGGCCTTCGCCGAATTCCGCCGTGTGCTGCGCCCGGGCGGAGCGATCGCCTTCGCTGGCGAGCCCTCTCGCTACGGAGACCGCCTCGCCGCTCTGCCGAAGCGGACGGGTCTGCTCCTGGCACCGGCGTGGCGGCGCTTGATCCGGGCGCAACCCCGCGCAATCGCGGAGGCCGAGCAGTCCGAGGGCCACAGCCTCGAGGGCGAGGTCGACGTGCACGCCTTCGCCCCCGCCGACCTGCGCCGCCTGCTGCGCGATGCCGGCTTCGAGGACCGCCACGTCGGCGGTGAGGAGCTCCTCGCCAACGCCTGGGGCTGGGGCCTGCGCACGGTCGAGTCCAGCGCCGAGCCCGAATCGGTCTCCTGGAAGTGGCGGAGCTTCGCCTTCCGCAGCTACCTCGCCCTGCAAAAGGTCGACAGTCGCCTGCTCGAGCCCCACCTCCCGGCCGAGCTCTTCTACAACCTGCTCGCCTCCGGCCGCAAGCCGGCCTAGCCTTCGAGGCCTCGCTCGCCGCGGCGCACGCGGTAGATCTTGCAGCGGGATTCGAAGCCCTTTAGGCGGCGCTCGCCGGCGAAGGAGTACTCGAAGGCATCGGGAGCGGCCTGCTTGGCATCGCGTTCGACGAGGACGCTGCCCGGCTTTGCGATTCCGGTGATGCGGCTGGCGAGGTTGACCGGGCGGCCGTAGTAGTCGCCGGCCTGGGCGAGCGCATGCCCGCGGGCGATGCCGGCGCGGAGGCTTGGGAACTCCTCGCCCTCTTCCTCGGACGCCTCGACCAGGCGCAGCGCCGCGTCGATCATCTCCTCGGCATCGACGGAGACCAGCATCGCCGCGTCGCCGATCGTCTTCACCAGGCGCACGGGCGGCTCGGCCACCGCGCTCGCCATCTCCTCGAGCCGGCCAGCGACGAGGCCGAGCTCTTCCGGCGCTATCTCCTCGCCGAGCTTGGTGAAGCCGACCAGGTCGGCGAAGCAGACCGAGACCTCGGCGGTGGCACCCAGCTCGCCCGAGGCGAGGTCGGCGGTGCCGATCACGTCGCGGCGGATCTGCTCGAGCAGGTGGGCGCGCTGGGCGTAGAGCAGGGTCGGCTCGAAGATCGGCAGCATGTGCTCCGCGGCGGCGGCGAAGCGCAGAGCCAGGTCGCGCTCGGTGTCGCCCGGCTGCATCAGGGTGCGCCGAATCAGCTCGCGGTTAGCGTCGGCGACCCGGGCCGTCCCCATGCCGATGGTCCGCGCCACCTGGATGATCCCGTCCTCGGGAAGGCCGGCGTCGAGGAAGGCCTTGACTCGGCGGGCGGCGTCGAGATCGGCCTCGTTCAGCGCCCGCTCGTCGGGATCGGGGTACGGCAGCCCCAGGGCCGAGCTGGCGCGCTGCAGGAGGTCGAGGTCGCCGCCGGAGAGCTCGGCGATCTCACGCGGCGTGTAGCGGGCGCCGTCGCCGGCGATGCCGCGCTCGACCGGGAGCAGCGTGAGGCGGCCGGCCGCGACCGCTTCCCGAAGCTCCTCCAGCGGCACGCCTTCGCCGGCCAGCTGCTCGAGCAGGGCCATGCGATCGTCTCGCGCCTCACCCTCGACGCCCTCCAGCAGCCCCTCGGCCTCGAAATCGATCATGCCCTTGCACCTTATTCGGCGCACAGCCGAGCAAAGTGACAATCACACGGTTGCGACGGCCCCACCACGGCGCGGATCGCCGCCGCCGCCGAGCGCGCCGGTGGACGGATCGCGGGCCACCGCCTGCACGCCGCCGAAGAAGAGGTTGATCGCGGGCCGGCGCAGAACCGGCACGCCGCGGGCCTCGATCCGGGTCAGGGCCTCCTCCTCGATCCCCGGCTCGGCCTGGACCACGCCGGCCTCGTAGTGCAGGCGCGGCGCGCGCACCGCCTGCTCGGCCGCCATCCCTTGCTCGACCGCGCGCACGATCGTCTGCAGGATGGCCGAGCGGATCCGGTTGGAGCCGGCGCTGCCCAGCCCGAGCGCGATCTCGCCGTCGCGCAGGACCACGGTCGGCGCCATCATCGAGGGAACGCGGCGGCCGGGGGCGATCGCGTGGAACCCGAGCGGGTTCAGGTCCTCCTCCCCCAGCATGTTGTTGAGGATCACGCCGGTGCCCGGAACCAGCACTCCCGAGCCGGAGCCGTTGGAGCAGGTGACGCTGGCGCACATCCCGTCGCCGTCGAGCACCGAGATGTGGGTGGTCGATCCGAGCAGGTCCCCGGCCGCGAGGTCGAGGCCGCCCGGCTCGAGCAGGCTCGCCTCCAGCCCTTCCCCGTACAGAGCCTCGGCGAAGGCCTCGCCGCGGGCGTCGTTGGCGGCGCCCATCGCGGCGACGAGCTGCTCGGGCCCGCTGCGCTCGCCCAGCCGCTCGAGCAGGCCGAGGCAGTAGGCGATCAGGATCCCCCCCGAGGAGGGCGGCGGGTTGGTCAGCACCTCGGTGCCCCGGAAGGCGGCGCGGATGGGCTGCCGCGAGATCGCCTCGTAACCGGCCAGGTCGCCCGGCCCGAGCGTGCCGCCGTGCTCGACGACGAAATCGGTGAGCGCCGTCGCGATCTCGCCGCGGTAGAAGGCCTCCGACCCCTCGGCGGCGAAGCGTTCGAGTGCCTCGGCCAGCTCTCCGAAGCGGAAGAGGTCGCCCTCGCGCAAGGTCCGACCCGCCGGCGCGTAGAGCTCGCGAGTGCCTTCGAGCCGTACGTGGATCGGCTCGAGGATGTCGAGGATGTAGGCCTGCTCGGCGTTGACAGGCGCTCCCTCGCGGGCGAGCCGCACCGCGGGCTCGACCAGCTTCGCCAGCGGCATCGTCCCGAACCGCCCCAGCGCCAGCTCGAGGCCCGCGGCGGTCCCCGGCACGCCGCAGGAGGCCGGCCCGACGTAGAACGTCTGCACCGTCTCGGCATCGAAGTGGACGGGGACCGGAGCCAGCTCCACCCCCCGCTCGACCCCGTCGGCGCCGGGCGCGGCGACGAAGAAGTCGAGCAGCACCGTCTCCTCGCCGCGGTGGACCATCATGAAGCCACCGGCCCCGAAGCCGGTCAGGGGGCTCTCGGCGGCGAAGGACGCGAGCACGGCGCAGACCGCGGCGTCGACCGCGTTGCCGCCTGCGCGCAGGACGTCGGCTCCCGCCTCGGCGGTGACCGGGTGCCCCGCGGCGACGACCCCGCTCATGAGCCGGGCTCCGGGATTAGCCGGGAAGAAACTCTGGGACTTCCAGCGCGCCGAGCTCGCCGGCCTTCTCGGAGCGCGGCGGGCGGCCTCGGCCACCGTCCGCCGTGCGGCGAATCGTTGGCTCGGCGACTTTCCGCTTCGGCGCCGCGCGGCCGTCGAAACGGGTCGCGACGACCGTCACCCAAACCTGATCGGAGAGCTCCTCGTCGACGTTGGCGCCGAAGATGATGTTGGCGTCGGGGTGAGCTGCCTCGGCGACGAGCTTGGCGGCCTCGCTGACCTCGACCAGGGAGAGGTCGGCGCCGCCGGTGATCGAGAGCAGGATCGCCCGCGCACCCTCCATCGAGGTCTCGAGCAGGGGCGAGGAGATCGCTTTTTCGGCCGCCAGCACCGCCCGGTCGTTGCCGTGGCCCATGCCGATGCCGAGCAGCGCCCGGCCGGCTTCGGACATGATCGTGCGCACGTCGGCGAAGTCGAGGTTGATCACGGCGGGCAAGGTGACCAGGTCGGAAACGCCCTGGACGCCCTGGCGCAGGACGTCGTCGGCGACCTGGAAGGCCTCGACCATCGAGGTCTGCTGGTCGAGCACCTCGAGCAGGCGGTCGTTGGGGACGACGATCAGGGTGTCGACCTCCGCCGCCAGTTCCTCGATGCCCTTGTTGGCCTGGTTGCCGCGACGGCTACCCTCGAAGCTGAACGGCTTGGTGACGATGCCGACCGTGAGCGCGCCGACCTCGCGGGCGAGGCGGGCGATCACCGGGGCGGCCCCCGTGCCGGTGCCGCCGCCGGCTCCGGCGGCGACGAAGACCATGTCGGAGCCCTTCAGCAGGCGCTTGATCTTGTCCTGCTCCTCGAAGGCGGAGCGGTGACCCACCTCGGCGTCGGCTCCCGCGCCGAGGCCACGCGTCTGCTCTTCGCCGATGTGGACGGTGACGTCGGCCATGCAGAGCTGCAGCGACTGAAGATCGGTATTGACCGCCATGAACTCGACCCCGGGAATCCGGGCCTCGACCATGCGATTGACGGCATTGACACCGCCACCCCCCACACCCACGACCCGAATGACCGGCTGATGGGGCTCCCCACTGCCGGGCGGCTCATACTCCGGCTCCTCCCGCCCATACCGAGGAGCTTCGACCACCGGCTCGATCTCCCGCCGAGAAGACCGCGGCTCCTCGGAGAAAACCCTCTTCAACCGCTCGGGAGGAGTCTCGGACGAACCGGGGGCTTCCGCGCCAGACGCATCTCCGGCGGGTGGCGTGGGGCTGGGCTCCTCGCCCGCAGCCTGCGAGGACGAGGAGTCCTGCCCCGCGACAGGACCCGCCGGCCGACCGCCCTCGTCATCGGAAGTCGACCGGAAAAGATCGGAAAGAGGCCCCTCACGCATGCTGGCCCGCTTATTGCGACGACTCATGTGCCAGAACCTCCTTGGCCAACTCCCGGTAGTAGTTAGCGGCACTGCTGGCGGAATCGTACTTGAGCACGCTGGCGCCTTTCACGGGTGCCTCGGCGAATTTGATCGTCTTGCGGATGCGGGACCTGAAGACGAGCTCGCCGAAGTTCTCCTCGAGGATCTCCACCGCCTCCTTGGCGTGGACCGTCCGCGAGTCGAGCATGGTCGGCAAGATGCCCTCGATCCGAACGTCGGGGTTGAGGTTCTCCTGAATCATCTTCAGCGTGTTCTGGAGCTGGACCAGCCCGCGCATGGAGAGATACTCGCACTGCACCGGGACGATCACCTTGTTCGCCGCGGTCAGCGCATTGATCGTCAGCAGCCCGAGGCTGGGCGGCGTGTCGATGCAGACGAAGTCGTAGTCGCCGATGACCTCTTTCAGCGCCTTCTCCAGCGAGCGCTCGCGACCGATCTTGGTGCTCATCGCGATCTCCGCCCCGGCCAGGTCGATCGAGGCGACCGCGATGTCGATCTCGCGCTTCTGGATGATCTCGCTGATCGGCATGTCGTGCACGAGCACGTCGTAGAGGCTCTTTTCCACCTTGTCCGGGTCGATCCCCTGGCTCATCGTCAGGTTCCCCTGCGGATCCAGGTCGACGCAGAGCACCCGGTGCCCCGACTCGGCAAACGCCACAGCCAGATTCAGAGTCGTAGTGGTCTTGGCCACCCCACCCTTCTGGTTCGCGAAAGCAATCACCTCGGCATGCTTGACCGGCGTCACAGGCTCAGCCCGCTCGACCACGACCTCATGCCGGCTCGGAGCCAGCAGGTCCCGAGGCATGAACCGCTCCGGCTCGTCCTCGGCCACCTCAGCTTGCGCTGCAGAGGAGGCCGTTCCCCCCAGCTCGACGGCGGATCCCGAAACCTCGGACCTCTCCTCCGCGGGTGGCGCGGACTCGGGGGGGCCGAGAACGGAGGCGGAGCCCCCGCCCGCAGGCCCCCCCGAGGCCGTGACGGGCCCCGCGGCCGATACCTCTGAAGACTTGTCGTCGACCGGAGCCTCCGGAACGGCCTCCTCCATACGCTCCAGCTCCTCCACGATCGGATGCGGATCCTCGACAGGCTTGGACTTGAACTTGCTCTTACGGCTCAGGAATCCCATTGCGCGGGTATTCGCATGCCTGCTCCCTTTTCCTGCTGTTCCCGAAAATTGCTAGGAATCACCCGGTAACCGAACTTCTCGACAAGCGGCTGGTCTTCGTCACCGGCAAGGGCGGAGTCGGCAAGACCACGGTCGCGGTGGCGCTGGGCCTGCGCGCCGCCGCCGAAGGCAAGCGCACGATCGTCTGCGAGGTATCCGCGCAGGAGAACGCCTCGCGCATCTTCGAGCACACCGAAGTCGGCTTTCACGAGGTCGAGATGGCGGAGAACCTCTGGTCGATCTCGATCGACCCCGACGAGTCGATGCGCGAGTACGTGCTGCTGCAGCTGAAGGTGAGGGCGATGCGCGACATGCTCTTCCGCAGCCGCATCTTCAACTACCTCGCCGCCGCCACGCCGGGGCTGAAGGAGCTGGTGACGATCGGAAAGATCTGGGAGCTGGCCCAGCTCGACCGCAAGGTGAAGAAGGGGCGCAAGTACGACCTGGTGATCGTCGACGCGCCCGCCACCGGCCACGGGATCGGCTTCCTGCAGACGCCCCGCACCTTCGCCGCGATCGCCCGCGTCGGCCCGATCCACTCCCAGGCCCAGCAGCTCGACCGCTTGATCACCGACCACGCGCACACCGGCGTCGCGATCGTCTCTCTGCCGGAGGAGATGCCGGTCAACGAGTCGGCGGCGCTGGAGCGCGACCTCCGCGACGAGGTCGGCGTCGCGGTCGATCGCGTCTATATGAACGGGCTCTATCCCGAGCGCTTCTCGCCCAAAGAGGCCGAGCGGCTGGCCGAGCTGGCCGGCGGCGAGAACGGCTCCGCACGAGCGGCGGCGCGCGCGGCCGTCTCCGAGCACAACCGCGCCCGCTCGCAGCGCGCCCAGCTCGCCCGCCTGCGCCGCCGGGTCGAGGCCCCGGTGAAGACACTGCCCTTCCTCTTCGAGCCCGAGCTCGGCGTCGAGGCGGCGGAGCGGCTGGCGAGGCGGCTCGGCTGATGCCCCACGTCGGAGAGATCCTCGAGCGCAAGGACATCTGCATCTGCGCCGGCTCGGGCGGGGTCGGCAAGACGACGACCTCGGCGGCGATCGCCGCCGGCGTGGCCGCGAGCGGGCTGAAGGTCTGCGTGCTGACGATCGACCCGGCGAAGCGGCTCGCCGACTCGCTCGGCCTGAAGGAGCTGGGCAACGAGGCCAGGAAGGTCGACCCGGCCCTGTTCGAGCGCCACGGGATCGAGATGAGGGGCGAGCTGTGGGCGATGATGCTCGACGCCAAGGCCACCTTCGACGAGCTCGTCGCCCGCCAGGCGCCCGACGAGGAGGCGCGCGACAGGGTCCTCGGCAACCGCATCTACCAGCAGATCTCCAGCGCCCTGGCCGGCTCGCAGGAGTACATGGCGATGGAGAAGCTCTTCGAGCTGCACACCGAGGGGCGTTTCGACCTGCTCGTGCTCGACACGCCGCCGACCCGCAACGCGCTCGACTTCCTCGACGCGCCGCGGCGGCTCACCCAGTTCATCGAAGGCCGCTCGCTGCGCGTCTTCATGCGCCCGACCGGCCTCGCCGCCAAGGTCGCCGGCCGCGGCGCCTCGGTCGCGCTCTCGGTCTTCAAGCGCATCGTCGGCTTCGACCTGCTCGCCGACCTGGCCGAGTTCTTCAACGCCTTCAGCGGCATGGTCGACGGCTTCCAGGCCCGCGCCAAGCGGGTCAACAGCCTGCTGGCGGACAGCCGTACCTGCTTCCTCGTCGTCTGCGGCCCACAGGGAGAGCCGGTCGACGAGGCCGTCTACTTCCACCGCAAGCTGGTCGAGGCGAAGCTGCCCTTCGGCGGCGTCATCGTCAACAAGGTCCACTACCCGGCCGAGCACCTGCGCGGCGACGGTGCCGATCTGAAGGCGGAGCTGACCGAGAAGCTGCTCGACGAGAACCTCGCCGGCCGGGTCGCCGAGAACTTCGCCGACTACCAGGCACTCGCCGAGCGCGACGCCCGCAACATCGAGCGCCTGGCGAAGGAGCTGCGGACCAGCGGCGTGATCCGCGTCCCCTACCTGGACGAGGACGTGCACGACCTCGCCGGCCTGGCCGAGATCAACCGCTACCTGTTCGCCTCGAGCGAGGAGAGGATTGAGATCGCAGCCGGCCGCGCTTAGCCGGCGTGCCGGTCGTAGTGGTCGTAGCGCAGCTCGCTGACCTCCCAGTCCGCGTTCTCGGGGACTGGGAAGAGGTGGCGCACGCGCGGGGTGTCGATCCGCTCGCGATGCTGGACGTCGCCCTCGATCGCGGGGAAGTCGAGTGTGCTCTCGGGAGCCTCGACCTCGTCGAGCCAGGGCGTCGCGGTGATCTGGATCTCGCCCTCGTCGGGGATCGGCTCGAGGATGCGGGTCTCCTGGCGGTCATGCTCGTCTACTGGCTCGCGATGCAGTCGATGATGTGACGTCACTGGCTCCTCCACCTCTCCCGTGTCGGGTATGTCCAACTCTGAAATCGTCTCCACGATCGTGCCGTCGCCGTCCTGCAGGCCGGTCGCGATCAGGGTCTCGTCGGCGGCGGTGCCGAGATCGGCCCCGAGCTCTCCGAGAGCCGCGTCGCGCAGGATCCGCCGCACCCCTTCCTCCAGCCAGCTCGCCATGGCGAGGCCGGGCAGCGACTGGGTGCCGTTCATCAGCGAGCGCTCCAGCTCCAGCGCCGCCTCGATCCGCTCGCGGGCCTCGATCCGGTCGAGCTCCTCGCAGGCGAGCAGGGCAGAGGCGCGCATCGGCAGCGAGGCGCCGACCGGCCCGTGGCCGTCGAGCACCGCGCGCAGGGCAAGCAGATGGTCGCTGAGGCCCTCCAGGGCCGACCCCCTGCCGCAGCCCAGCTCGAAGCGCGCGACGCCCCAGGCGAGAGCGCCGTCGGGGTCGGGGCGCGCCTCCAGCGTGGCGGCGAACTCCGCCAGCCGCACGGCCTCCTCCTCGCTCAGCTCGTAGCCGCCGGGGCGGGTGGCGGGGGCGCCGGTGGCGAGGCGGGCCCAGCGGTCCTCGCCCGTCGGGGCGAACGCGTAGGGCCCGAGCCCTACGCTGCCCGGCTTGAAGAGGTGCATGACGCTGATCAGCTCGTGCAGCTGCTGCATCGCGCCTTCGGCGCTCTCGGCGCCCTCGTCCTGCTCGGCCAGGGCAAGGAACTGCGGCTCCCAGGCGGCGCGGCCCATGCCCTCGCTGCGCATCGCCTCGACTGGCGCCTCGATCGCGTCGGCCCGGACGATCTGAACGCCGTGTGGAAGCTGTAGGCGTGGCAGCGACATGCGCAGCCCGACCAGCGGCGCGATCAGCACGTCGGCCTCCTCGGCGCCGCGCGTCTCGGCCTCCAGCACCGCGAGCGCGTTGCCCAGCCGCTGGTGATCGAGCGAAAGTTCGGTGCAGCCATCCCAGAGCGAGGCGAGGAAGACGCAGAGCATCCGCGCGGCGCGCTCGCCGGGATCGCTCGGGACCGCCTCGCCGCGGGCTTCGAGGTAGGCGGCGGCGATGCCGGCGGCGGCGACCGCGTCGCGGGCGGGGCCGAAGGCCTCCAGCTCGCGCAGCTCGCCCTCGCGCTCGCGCACGAAGCGCGAGGTCAGCGGCCGGTAGCTGTAGAAGGCGGCGTCCTCGCCGCTCTCGGCGTCGACGTCAAAGGGGATCTGGTCCCCCCCGGCGACGAGCGCGCTGAGGCTGATCGCCGCTTCGGAGGCAAGGCGGGTCAGCTGGTCGTTGAGCATGCGGTCACGCACGCCCACCGCTTCCCGCCCGCGCCAGGCGCTCCTGCGCCTGCACGGAGCCTTGCACGACGTAACCGACGTTCTACGCGAGTCCGCGCTAACCCGTCATATAGACGGGTTTTGGCGGACTCGGCGCTCAGGCGACGACTGGCTCGCGCTCGACGTCGCCGGAGAGCCAGCGGCGGCCGTAGCGGCGCATGTCCTCGACCAGGGGGACCAGAGCCTCGCCCTTCTCGGTCAGCGCGTACTCGACCCGGGGTGGGACCTCGGGGAAGGTGTGACGCTCGACGATGCCCTCCTCTTCAAGGGCGCGGAGGCGCAGCGAGAGGGTGCGCGGGCTGATCCCCTCAAGCGAGCGCTCCAGCTCGCAGAAGCGGCTCGAGCCCTCTGCCAGGTCACGGATGACGAGGAGGGTCCACTTGCCGCAAACGACTTCAGCCGTGCGGCAGACGGGACATCGGGAGTTGGATGCGGCACTCATCAGATGGCGAGGCGGTTGTGTCGATTGCCTCGCTCATGCGAGTGTAGCGGACCTCGCTTTACTAACTGAAGTTTTGGACGCTATATTCGGTCGGTGGGCGCTAAGGGCTTCCTGCTGCGACTGATCCGGGCCATGAAGGCACTTGCGAGAGACGACCGGATTCCGAAGCCGCTGCGTTGGGCCGCCGGGATTGCCTTGCTGCCGATACCGGGGCCGGCCGATGAGGCCTTGCTGATTCTCATCGCACCCGTGTTCCTGCTCTACCGCAAGCCGTTGGGGGAGGCTTGGAGCGGGGCGGCCGAGGCCCCCGACTCGGGCTGACCCACTACCGCTGCGGAGCAGATCAGTACTTGCCCGCGGTGACCGGTTCGATCTTGAGAACGTTGATCTTGTAGCGGACGTCGTTCTCGCCGTAGACGAACGTGATGGGCAAGCCCGTTTCGACTTCGAGCAGTTGGCAGGTGCTGGAGCCCGAGAGGCAGTGGCCTTCGCCGAAGACGGCGGTGACGTCGTCGGAGATCAGGAGCAGCGGCTTGCGGGTCTTGGGGCTGATCCCCATGTAGGTCACGACCTGCGCTTTCTCCCCCGGCAGCGCTGCGGGCGCGAGGACCCGGTGCCGCACGGTCGGCTCGCTCGTCTCCTTGCTGCCGTCGGCTTTGGTTTCGGTGCGGACGATCTGGACGTCGATCGCGAAGCTGTACAGGGTCAGTTCGGGCTCGGCGCCTGCCCCGTCCGGGGGATCCTCGGTCGTCGTGTCCGTGGTCACGGTCGTGGTCGTGCCGTCCTCGTCCTTGACCGTCTTCGTGGTCTTGGTCGTGGAGGTGACGGTCGAGGAGCTCGTTTCGCTTTCCTCGCCGTTCCCCAGCTTCGTCCCCTTCAGCTGGGGCGAGGTGTAGCGCTGCTCGAAGGGGTCGGTGGCGCTGCGCCCCTTCAGCCGCTTGCGGTAGTCGCGCAGGCCGGGCTTGGCCTCGACCACGGTCAGGCTCGCACCGGCGGTGCGATCATCCGCCCCGCTCGCCACAGCTCCCCCGGCCGGGAGGGGAGCCGGCTCCTCGGAGCCCCCGCCGAGCAGGAACGGCACGGCGACGATAGCGACGACGCCGAGGGCGACCAGCGGCAGCAGGTGGCGGTCGCGCAGGTCCCAGTAGAGATCCTTGAGGAAGTCGGGGACCTTCAGGTCAGGCATCTTCAGCTCAGGCCCCTTCAGCCGCTTCACGGTGCACCTCCGGTGGTGGTCGCGACGGGTGTCGCCGTGGCGGCTTCGGGACCGGCCGGCGAGGCTCCGCCGGCGATGCCCTGGCCGGGTGGGGTCAGATAGGTGGTGACCGAGAAGGTCGCCTGCAGCTCGGGGAATTTCGCTTCCGGGTCTTCGCTCAGCGCGAATCCGTCGACGGTTATCAGGCGCCCGTCCACCAGAGCTTCCTCAGCCGTCGTCTTCACCAGCGAGTCGAGCCCCTTGATGAAGTCGGCGATCTCGAAGAAGCTGCCCTGGAAGGTGAGCGTGTACGGCATCACCGCAAGCCCGGCGGGACCTATGCGGGCGCCGAGCGGCATCACCGAGGCGGCCGCCTCGGTCGCCGAGACCGGCTCCCCCGCGGCGCTGACGGGCGCGGGCGCGTCGCCTTCGCCTTCCGAGCCGGGGCTGAGCTTGAGCGTTTGGAACCGCACTTCGGCCTCGTCCGCGACCCTGTTGATCTGGACCAGGAGCGAGGCGGTGTCGTCGTCGCCGGGAACCGCCTTGCCGAGCACGACGAGCTTGCGATAGGAGACCGGGAAGCTCTTTCGCGCTTCTTCAGCCGCGTCCGCTTCCGCTTCGTGCTGGGCGAGCGAGCCTTCCAGCTGTTCGACCTGCACACCGAGCTCCTTGGCCTCCTCGCGCTTCGGGCTCAGCGCCAGGGTCCAGAAGGCGATCGCGATCGCGGCAACGGCGAGCATGCCCCCGATCACGGCGTTCCTCGATTTGCCCTCGAGCTTCATCAGCCTTCACCCGAGCTTTCTTCGGAGCCTTCCGCGGTTTCGCTGGAAGCGGCTTCCGCTTTCTCGGGCGCCGCGGCCGGTGTTTCCCCTTCCGACCCGACCAGCGGAATCGGCGCCGCGTCGAAGGCGACGACGATGCTGAACTTCGCGATCGAGCTGCGGGTACGACAGTCTTCGCCCCCACCGCGCCCGCTGCCCGCCTCACCCTTATCGCTGGGGAGCTCGGAGGACTCGACGCCGACGCGGGTCACCCCGTCGATGTCCTTGAGCGCGTCGACGAACCCGGCAACCCCCTCCTGGCCCTGGGCACAGCCATTGATCGCGAGAGCGGGCCCTTGCGCCGCCCCGCGCAGCTCGCCGCCGTCGCCACCGCCGTCGACGGCGGTGCTCGGCGTCGCGGTCGCGTCGAGGCTGACCAGCCAGACATCGCTGGGCAGGACCAGGGCCAGTTCGCGCATCACCCTTTCCCAGTCGAAGCGGCTGTCGGCGAGGCTGGTCACGGTCGCGATCCGCTGGGCGCTCATCGCCTGGAACTGCGTGTAGGCGGCGAGGCGCTGGGCGCGTGCCGTGGCCGCAGCGTCTTCGCGCTTCAGCGTCGCGACTTCGTCCTTGCGTTCGGAGATCTGGTTGCCGGTGACGACCAGGGCGGTGACGCCGACCAGCACGAGCGCGAGCGCTCCGATCAGGACGTAGGGAAGGGGGCCCGTGCGCAGCGGCGTGTTATCGCCGCGGCGCTGCTCCGGGGGGATCAGGTTGACCGGACGCACGGCTCAGCTCTCCAAGGCGAGGCCGTAGGACAACGTGAGACGGGCGGCCGTCTCGTCCCCGAGCGCGGCGAGGGCGGTGGGACGGGCAATCTGGATCGGGACACCAAGGCCCTCCTCCATGCGCTGGGCGATGCCGGGGACCGTGCTCCCCGCGCCGCCGAAGACGATCTTGCCGACCGGCAGAGCGCTCTCCTGGGCACCGTAGTAGTCGAGAGAGAGGCGCATCTCGTCGAGCAGGGCTGAGACTCCCTCCTCCAGCGCCGCTCGTGCCGCGACGACGGTCTCCGGGTCACCCTCGATCTCCTCCACGGGCCGCTCGACACCGACGTGGGCGAGCCACTGGGCGGCGTGCTCGGCGTTGAGTCCGCGAGCGCTGGCGAGCCGCTCGGCGATCGGCTCGAGCCCGGCGTGGGAGACGCGGGTGAACAGGCACGACCTCCCTCGCGCCACGGCGAGGTTGGTGACGTCGCCGACGTTGCAGTAGAGGACGGCCTCGCTCGGGCGCTGCTCCGACTCTGCACCGTCGGTCGGAAGGCCGGCGTCGGCAAGGGCCCGGATCATCGCGAAGGCGGAGAGGTCGATGCCGACGGGCTCCAGGCCGGAGCTGCGCAGCGGCTCCACGAAGGAGGAGACCATCTCGCGGCGCGCGGCGACCACGACCACGTCAACCTGCGGCTTGGCCCCCTCCTCGGCGGGAACGCCGCCGACCACCTGGTGCTCGAGCACGGCCTGGTCGAGCGGCATCGGGATCTGCTCCTGGGCCTGGAAGCGAACCGCCGCGTCCATCTCCTTGGGGTCCTCGATCGCCGGCAGGCGCACGGTGCGGACGACGACGTTCTGGTTGCCGACCCCGAGCCGAACCCGCTTGGAGAGCTTGTGCTGGGAGAAGAGCTCCTTCAGGGCCTCAACTAGGCGATCCGGCTCGAGCACCTCGCCCTCATGGAAGACGCCGGCCTCGAGCGGCTGGATCGCCGATGCGCTGACCCGGGCCGAGCCGTTGGCGCCCTGCACCTCGGTCGCGGCGATGCTGCCCGCCTCGATCTCGAGGCCGACGACACCGCCCGTCTTCTTCTTCCTGGTCAGTTGCAGTTGCATGGCTGAGGTCGCGACGCGCTGACGGCGCTGCCGCACTCCCTTGTGATCGACAGAAAGGGCGCAGACCTTTCGCCCTGCAACTACTTATTTCTAGGAGAACCTGGACGGTCGTCTGAGGCGGATGCCTAGAACGTGCCCAGGTACCAGTCGACCATCTGGTCGCCCAGAAGCAGGCCGACGACCCCGCCGAGGGCGAGGAAGGGACCGAAGGGAATCGCCTTCTTGCGTGCGCCGGCACCGTCGCGGGCGATCATCGCCACGCCCACCAGCGAGCCCGCGAGCAGGGCGACGAGGATCGCCGGAGCGACGTTGCGGCCGAGGAAGAGGCCCATCGTCGCCGCCAGCTTGACGTCGCCGAGGCCCATCCCGCGCGGATAGGCGAGCGCGGCGGCGAAGAGCAGGCCCCCGGCCGCGGCGGCGGCGATCGCCCGCTCCGGCAGGCTGCCCGGATCGCCGGCGGCGGCAATCGCTACGGCAAGCGCCGCGGCCACGATCAGGATCTTGTTGGGGATGATCCGCCGCTCGAGGTCGGTCAGGGTCACCGCCGCCAGCACGGTGACGAAGACGAGGCCCAGCGCCACTTCCCACGGCTCGTCCCAGAGGACCAGAGCGGTCGCCGCATAGAGAGCGCCGAGCGCCAGCTCGGTCAGCGGGTAGCGCGGCGAGATCGCTACCCCGCAGCAACGCGCCTTTCCCCGCAAAATCACCCAGGAAGCCACGGGCAGGTTGTCGTAGGCGGCGATCTGAGCGCCACAGGCGGGACAGCGCGAGCGCGGCCCGACGATCGACTCGCCGCGCGGAACCCGGTGCGCGACCACGGTCACGAAGCTGCCGACGATCGCCCCCCCGAGGAAGGCGATCGTCGCGGCGGCGGCCACCGGCTACCCGCTTTCGCCGTTGATCGGGGTCGTCGTGTCGACCTCGATCCGGGTGGGGTAGTCCGGATGGTCGTACATGACCGGGATCGCTTCTGCGTCGGTTTCGCCTGGGTCGACGCCGAGGGCCACCCCAAGCCTTTCGCCGGCGAGGATCGTTCTCGTTGCCAGCGTTCCTGCAAGTTCCATGGTCAGGCGCACCTTGGTCCAGGAATTTCGCGGCCAGAAGCCGTTTCCCTGCGGCGTGTAGGTCCAGTATTCGGTGCCCGTCGAGCTGTCGTGAAAGATCGTGTCGGTCGAGTCGGTTGTGTCGCGCTTGAAGACGAAGACGCAGAGCCTGCCGTGATAAAGGGCGTCGTTGAGCGTGCGCGTGTAGAACTCGAGCGTCACCTTGCCGTTCATCGTGAATTCGTCTGCGAGCGGATCGCTGACCCATCGGTGCGCCTGGGATTGCGGGTTGACGGTTCCAGTCGGCGTGTAGAAGCAGCCGGGGGTATCGTCGCGCTTGATCTGCACGCCCTTGTCGGTGTCGGGCGTCGGCTCCAGGTAGCCGTCGTTGGCATAGTCGAAGAGGGACGGGTTGCTGTCGTCAACCGGGTCGGGGTCCGGTGGCGCGCCGAGCAGCAGCGCGTCCGGCGCGCCAATCGTCGAGCCGGTCTGCGGCCCGCTGGCGCAGGTGCCGAGCGTGTTGTGCAGCAGATGGTCGGCTTCGATTTCCTCGCGCTCGGTGGAGCCGTCGGCTGCGCATGCGGTGTCGGTGAGGAAGAACTGCTGTGCGGTGACCGCGGTGCCGGTGTGAGCGCTTCCGCCGCCCCCGCCGCCTCCCCCGCCTTCGCCACCGCTCCCGCCTCCGCCTTCGCCACCGGCCCCTTCCTCCAGGGAGTCGGGGTCGATGACCCCGGACTGGACCTCGTAGTAGCCCCGCTCGCCCGACTGGTTGCCCGGCGTGTCGAGCTTGACCGCGACGACGATCTGCTTGAAGTCCTGGGGACCGGGACAGAAGTCTTCGGCTTCGACCGTGCTCTCCGCACAGGTCGGGTCGTTGCGCCAGACCACGTAGCGGTAGAGCTTGCCGGTGACGTCGCCGCTTTCGAAGGGGATCGGTCCCGGCGTCACCACACCCTCTTCTTTGTTGACGACCATCGTCGCGTATTCCCCCTGCGGATCGCGCTGCAGCGCGAAGGTTCCGTTGCTGTTGACGACGCGGTGGTTGGGGTTGAGCGTGCTGCTCACATACGACGGGGTCACGGTTAGCGCCAGTTGGTCGTAGGAGAGGCTGTGCAGCTTCTCCAGCTCCTGCTGGGCCTGGTTGATCGCGACCTGCGTCGCCTTGGCCCGCTGGGTGTTGCGAACCGTCGAGGCGAGCACGCCGAAGGTCGCCATCGAGGCGATCGCCAGGATCAGGGCGGCGACCAGCACCTCGATGATCGTGAAGCCGGCCTCTCCCCGCCGGCCGTCGGCCCGCTCTGTGAACCAGGAGAGCATCAGCCGGTGAGGGTCGCGGTGCGTAGGCTGGCGCCGTCGGAGACGGTCAGCGCGCTCGGCCCACTCGGGTTGGGGACGTTGAGAGTGACGCCGACGTAGGTCGGCGCCGTGCCGGCTTTCGCCGGCCCGCAGTCGGTCGGATCTTCTTCGGCGCTGGGGACGAAGCAGAAGACGTTCGGGGAGTCGATGCCGGTGACGATCGTCGAGGTCGACCCTCCCGTGGTCGCCCCGACTTCGCGCTCGGTGCGCGTGCAGCCCGTCGTCGTGCAGCTGTAGGAGATCTGGCACTGGATCGCCGGCGTCGACGAGCTCGACGGAATCGTGCTGCCGCAGACGGTTCGCCTGACACGGGCGACGAACGAGACCGCGCTCGGCGACGACGTGGTGACGCTGACGCCGTTGCGGATCTCCCGGGTCATCCGGTCCAGCTGCCAGCGGGCCGTGGTGACGTTCTGCGCCCGCTCGCTCAGCTCCGGCTGCTGGCGCACGGCGCTGATCACCATCGCCGTGCCGCCGCCGACGACGGCAAGGCTCATCGCGGTGGCGACGAGGAGCTCGACCAGCGTCATCCCGGCCTCGCGGTCGTGGACGGCAAGTCGTCTGCGCAGGGCGCCGGTCACGGCGCCACGACCTTGAAGCGGCGGGTCGCCGGGTTGGCCTCCGCGGTGCCGGCCGCATTGACGCCACTGACCTTGATCACGTGCTTGCCGCGACTCAGCTTCTTCAGCTTGAACGGGGAGCTGCACGGCTTCCAGGCCTTGCGGTCGACCTTGCAGCGGAACCTGGTTCCGGGCTGGCCGGTCGAGTCGGCAAATCGGAAGACGGGGTTGCGGCTGCGCGTCTTCGCCGCCGGGGCAAAGGTGATCCGGGTACGCGGAGCGACGTAGGCGAAGCCGGCGTCGCCGGAGCCGGAGGCCCCGCTCGCCGGAGCCGTTCCACCGGAGCTCGTGCCCGAGCCTCCGCCTCCGCCTCCGCCATTTTCCCCTCCGCCTTGCTGGATATAGGAGATCGGGCTCGAGCAGGCAGAGACGAAGCCTTCGGCTTCGGCCGTGGCCCAGAAGCTGGTGATCGAGCCAGCTGCGACGCTTACCCCGATCCCGGGTTCGGCGAGCTGCGCCGCGGTGCCGTGGGCAGCCGGTTCCCCTGAGCAGCTGGAAGTCGTGTAGAGCTTGACCGTGGCGCCGGCTTCGGCCTGCCCGAAGACCTTCGGCGTGGTCGAGGAGGCGGGGGATTCCGGGGTGGTGCCTTCGAGCAGCGGAGCGGGCGGGCCCAGCTCTAGGTCGGGGGCGTTGCCGGCGGAGACGAGCCGGGTCAGGTCTTCGCTGGGCGATTCGCCGAGAGAGCGCTCGTAGACGTCGACGTCGTTGTCGCCGTCTTCGAGCGTGAAGCGCTCGAAGGAGGTGAAGAAGACGTGCAGCCCGTCGCCAGAGGAGTCGACGAAGGTGGCGCCGCAGTTGCCTTTTTTCAGCGGGCAGTAGCTGGGCGAGGTCGTGACCAGGCTCGTCGCTTCGCCGTCGAGGTCGCGAGCGTAGATGTCGTCTTCGCCGTCGGGGTCTTCAACCGAGAGCTTCTCGGTGCTGGTGAAGACGACACGGGAGACGTCGCCGGAAGCCCGGTTGAAGCGGGCGTCGGCGGCCCCGTTGCCGCAACCCCCGCAACCCGGGTCGGCGCGGGAGGCGAGCGCCGGCGCTCCGCCACCGACCTCCTGCGCGTAGACGTCGACGCTGGCGTCGGTGTCCGCACCCGAGAGCTGTTCGGCGGTGCTGAAGACGACCGTCTCGGCGTCGTCGCTGACGGCGTCGAAGGTAGCCCCGCAGGAGCTCACGCAGGCTGCGGTGGTGACCAGGGTGAGCGTCCCGCCCGCCCACTCGTAGATGTCGTTGGCGCTGTCGGCGTCTTCGCCGAGGAGCTGCTCGGCGGTGGTGAAGAAGACATGGGCGCCGTCGGCCGTCGCCGCGGAGAAGCTCGCGGTCAGCGTCGTCGGGCCCCCACCCGAGATCAGCCTGGTCGGCCCGGCCGGCAGATCGCGCGAGTAGACGTCGGTGGCTGTGTCTTCGTCGCTGGGAAGCAGGGCTTCGTTGGTGGTGAAGAAGGCTCGCGTGCCTTCGTCGGAGCTGCCCTGGAAGACGGGCACGGCGCCGCCGTTGCCGCATGCCGGACAGCTTTCTTCGCCGCGTGAGACCAGTGCCGTCGCGTTGCCGTCCAGGTCGCGCGCGTAGACGTCGACGGCGCCGTCGGTATCGGCCCCGAGGAGGGCCTCGGCGGTGGTGAAGAAGGCCCAGGAGCCGTCGGGCGAGATCCCGCGCAGCGAGGCGTCGAAGGGGCCGTTGCCGCCGGCCGAGGCGAGGCTCGTCGTCTCGTTGGAGAGCTTGCGCCGGTAGACATCGAAGGAGGAGTCGGTGTCGCCGGCGACGAGCTGCTCGTCGCTGACGAAGAAGGCCTCGCCCCCGTCGGCGCTGGCCCGGGCGAAGTTGGCGTCGAAGGCCCCGTTTCCACAGCCCTGCGGGCAGCCCGCTTCGCCACGGCTGACGAGGATCGTCGTGCCGAGCTCGAGGTCGCGCGCGTAGACGTCGGCGCGGAGGTCGGCGTCGGCTTCGACCAGACGCTCGGCCGTGGAGAAGAAGACAATCGCCCCATTCGCGCTGACCTGCTCGAAGGTGGCGTTGTAGGCGTCGTTGCCGCCGGCCGGGCCGAGCGAGACCTCGCGGGTGACGTAGGCGCCCACCCCTTCGTCGTAGGAGCGCATGTAGATGTCGCGCTTGGTGTCGGTGTCGCCGGGAACGAGCTGCTCGTCGGTTTCGAAGAAGGCGGCTTCGCCGTCCGTCGAGCTGCCTTTGTAGGTCGCCGGAGAGGCAAGGGCCGCCGGAGCGGCGACGATCGCCACGAGGGCGATCGAGAAGATCGCCACGAGGAAGGTGGGGAAAGGCGCGCGGCGCGGGGCTGGCGTCGGTTCAGCCGGCATCGTTGCTGTATCGGTCGCGATCGGTCATTCGTTTAGGCGTGGATCGCCCTGCCTGGCCAAAAGAGCGAGGGGCGGGCCACCGGGCCCGCCCCTCGGCACTTCACGCTTGACTAGGCCAAGGCGACGGGATCAGCCGCCCCAGTTGCCTGCGCCTTCGACTTCCGGACAGCCACCCTCGCCCATTTCGGTGCAGGGGAAGCTCAGTTCGCCGCCTTCGTTGACGACGCTGAAGGTCTGGCCTTCGGTGGTCGAGTTGACGAGGATGTCGTAGTTCTGGCCTTCCGCTTCGAGGACTTCGAAGTCCGCGCTGCTGAGCGTCGGCTCGATCGCTTCCAGCGCTGCTTCGTCGGCTTCGTCGTAGGTGCCGTCGTGGTCGGTCGCGTAGGTCTCCATCGCGACCTGGGCGCTGTGCGCGTACTCCTTGGCCTTCGCGTCGCCAGCCTTGTCCTTCTGGTTGAAGAAGGCGGGCAGCGCGATCGCGGCCAGGATTCCGAGGATGAGCATGACGACGAGAAGCTCGATCAGCGTGAAGCCGCCCTCGCTATCGCCGTTGAGCCGGGCGCCTACCTTGGCCCGGAGATTCTGGAGAAACATTAGTGACCTCCTATGGTCCTAATCGTTTGCGCCAGAGCCCCGTCGCATGAAGCCACGTGGTGTCTGTCGACCCCGGTGGTAGCCCGGCCGGCTCCCGCAAGGGAGCCCCGCAAGCTTTGCGCCCCCGCCTCGCGGCGGGTTTGCCTTTGGCACC
>DASUZK010000005.1:0-57678 GCA_036376915.1 Solirubrobacterales bacterium | reverse complement strand
GCCCTCCCCAAAACACTCCAGCGAGGCTCCCGCCGAGCGTTTTGGGGAGGGCACACCCCCGACGCCCGCCCCACCTACAACCCAGCAGAAAGAACCTGACTAGCGGCCGGCGCTGCGACTTCCCCGCCTGCTGCTTCGGCTTCTATGAGCAGCACCCCGACCGCCAGCCTCGGCTTTTCCGCGGGCGCGAACGCGATGAACCAGGCGTCCTTGCGCTGCTCGGGTTTCTCCGCTTCCTCTTCGCCCGGCTTGGGGCCGAGCTCCGCCGTGCCGGTCTTGCCCGCCACCTGTGCCTCGGAGATCGCGCCCGCGTAGCCGGTGCCGCCGGCCACGACGCCGACCATCAGCTCGGTCAGCTCCGCGGCGATCTTCGCCGACATCACCCGTACCGGCTCGGCCTCGGGCCGCAGCTTCTCGTTGGCGACGACCGAGGTCGGCGTACGCACGCCGCCGTTGGCGATCGTCTGCGCCACGCTCGCCATCTGCAGCGGCGTCGCCAGCACCTCACCCTGCCCGATCGCCGTCACGCCGAGGTCCACTTCCTCGCCGATGTCGTCGGGGATCGTCGACATCGGCGGTTCCACCGCGGCGACGATCCGCTCGGCGTAGAGCGTCGGCGGCGAGTTGAAGCCGAAGCGCTCGGCCGCGGCGACCAGGTCGTCGTTGCCTATCTTCGGGCCAAGCGGTGCGAAGTCGGCGTTGCACGACTCCGCGAACGCTTCGCGGAAGGTCCCGCCGCAGTACTCGCCGTTGGCATTTTCGATGAAGCGGCCGCCGACGTCGACCCCGTCGACGATCTCGAATTCGTCGTCTAGAGAGACGGCGCCCTCCTGCAGCGCGGCCACGGTGGTGATCGTCTTGAAGGTGGATCCGGGGGGCTGCGGCGCCGAGAACGCTTGGCCGGCGAGAGCGCGGACGTCGCCGTTGCGGGTGTCGAGCACGGCGATGCCGCCGAAGCGCCCGGCCAGGGCCGAGACGGTGGCCTCCTGCAGATCGGGATCGATCGTCGTCTTCACCGGCTCGCCGGGCCGGGGCTCGCCCTCGGCGAGGATCCGGGCGGAGCCGTCTTCGCCCACGGCGAGCAGCGCGCCCCCGGGCTTGCCGGCGAGCCTGGCGTTGAAGGCCCGCTCGAGGCCGCTCACGCCGACCGGCGTGTCCGGGGGAAAGCCCTGGCGGGCCAGCTTCTCCGCGTCGTCCTCTTCGGCGGTGCCGACTTCGCCCGTCACGTCGATCGCCGAGCTGCCGAGGGGGTGGGAGCGGGCTTCGGCGGGGCCCTCGGCTAGGGGCGAGCCGTCCCCCGCCAGGATCGGCGCCCGCGGCGCCAGCTCGATCTGGCTTTCCAGGTGCTCCGTGATCTCCACGCCGGGGAAGGTGAGGCTTTTCGACCAAGCGATTCCCCCTTCGGCAAAGGAGAGCTCGAGCGCCGACTCCACGCGGCCGAAGGCGACCGTCGTGACGGCGATCGGCACCCGCACGACCGTCAGCTTCCCTGCCCCGCTTTCGTCGTCGGGCACGGCGATCGAGCTGGGATCGTCGGGCGCGTCCGCCTCCAGCGAGCGGGAGGTCGCCGCCTCCGCGGCTTCGCGGTAAGCGATGACGAAGTCGTTGAGCTCGATCTTGCGTTGCGAGCCGCGGTTCAGCTCTCTATACATCGCCGCGAAATCACTGCGCTCCCAGGCCTGCGTGAATCGCTCCGCGGCCTCCTTCTCCGGCGAATCCGAGCTGCCGACGGTCGCGCCGATCACGAACGCGACGAGGGCGAGGACGCTGAACGGGAGGGCGCGGGTGACGAGACGGCGACGCCGCTCCACCTCGGGTGAACGAGGGCTCATTTGCGAGAAAGGTAGTGAAGGGGTCGGGCATCGCTCATCATCTGATCCATGACTGTTCTCGACTGGGCGATCGTCGCCTTCACCGTGGCCGTGGCCCTGTGGGGGTACCGGCAGGGACTGATCGTCGGCACGCTGACGCTGCTCGGTTTCGGGCTGGGGGCGTTTGCCGGTAGCCGGATCGGGCCGCTGCTGCTGAGCCAGGGGTCGGAGTCGCCTTACGCGCCGCTATGCGCCGCCCTAGGGGCGCTGCTGGTCGGCGCGCTCATGGCGGTGACGCTGGAGAGCTTCGCCCTGGGGCTGCGCACGCGCCTGATCCGCGGCAAGGGGCTGCACCTCGCCGACGGGGCGGGCGGGGCGGCGCTGATCGCCTCGGTCGCGCTCGGGTTGGTCTGGGTGTTCGGCGCCGTGGCGCTGCACGCGCCCGGAACCGCACAGTTGCGGGCCGACGTCCAGCGCTCCCTGATCCTGCGCAGCCTCAACGACGTCCTGCCTCCGTCAGGCCCGATCCTGAACGCGCTCAACCGGGTCGACCCGGCGCCCTCAATTGCCGCTCCGCCGAGCCATGTGGCGGCGCCCGACCCCGCCGTCGCCGGCGATCCAGACGTGCTCCGTGCCGGCGACTCGGTGGTGCGGGTGCTGGGAACCGCCTGTGGCCTCGGCATCGAGGGCTCGGGGTGGGTCGCGGCACCCGGCCTGGTGGCCACCAACGCGCACGTCGTCGCCGGCGAGGACGACACGACCGTGACGACCCTGGACGGTGCCTCGATCGAGGCGGTGGCGGTCCACTACGACCCCGCCAACGACCTCGCGCTCCTCCGCGTCGCCGCCGACCTTCCCGCTCTTCCGATGGCGGCCGAGCCCGAGGCGGGAACCGGGGGGGCCGTGCTCGGCTACCCGGAGAACGGCCCTTTCGCGATCTCTCCGGCCCGGCTCGGCGAGACTCGCGAGACCATCGCCGAGGACTCCTACGGTCACGGTCCCCTGTCGCGCTCGATCGCCTCCCTGCGCGGCAGCGTCCGCAGCGGCAACTCCGGTGGGCCCTTCGTCGACGAGGATGGCCGCGTGCTCGGCACCGTCTTCGCCGCGACCACCTCTGGGACCCCGGGTGGCTTTGCCGTCCCCAATCGGGTCGTCGCGGCGGCGTTTCGAGATGCGACCGGGACGGTGGACACGGGCCCCTGCACGGGCTAGGGATAGGCCTCGGCCGTCACTTACGTTCGGTAAGCTCGTGCGACTACGTGGAGGCCGGGTCGGAGACCCAAGATCAGCACCTCAGTCCGGGCGCGAGCGGCGTCTGCCCGCACTTCCATGCGGCCATAGAGCTGATCGGCAAGCGCTGGACCGGGGTCATCCTCTCCAGCCTCACCGACGGGCCGCTGCGCTTCGGCGAGCTGGCGAGGGCGATCCCGAGGCTCTCGGACCGGCTGCTCTCGCGGCGACTGCGCGAGCTCGAGTGCGAGGGCCTGGTCGAGCGCACGGTCGAGCCCGGGACGCCGGTGAAGGTCACCTATTCCCTGACCCGCAAGGGCGCCGATCTGCGACCGGCGATCAACGAGCTCAAGCAGTGGGCCAACCGTTGGCACGCCTGACGTCCGTGGCACTGCGCATGTCGGCGTCCTCGGTCGCCACGCTCCCTGCGTCCTTGACCTGCTTGGCCACGGACGTCAGGCTTCGCGGTTAGCCTCAGGGCATGGACCTGCCGGGGCCGTTTCCGGTCGGGCGCTACGCCCGCAAGCTCGAGGAGGAGATGCGCCGCCGCGCGCGCGTCTCGCTGATCGGCGAGGTGACCGGTCTCAGCCGCAGCAAGGCGCAGGCCTACTTCGAGCTGCGCGATAGCGAGGGGGCGGTTCCGTGCACGATTTGGCTCAACGAGCTGGAGAAGCTCGAGCTACCCGAGGGGGGCCTCCGCGACGGCACCGAAGTGGTGATCGCCGGCGGCCCGGACTACTACCGCGGCAGCGCCCAGGCCTCGCCGTCCTTCAGCTTTCGCGCAACCGATATTCGACTCGCCGGCGAAGGCGACCTCTTGGCGCGGCTGGACGCCCTGCGCAAGCAGTTGGGGGCAGAGGGGCTCTTCGAGCTGCAGAAGCAGCTGGCGCGGCCGCTGCTGCCGAGGACGATCGGCGTGGTCACGGCCGAATCGGGGGCCGCGCGACGCGACCTCCTGGCCGGGCTCGAACGGCGCGGCTGGCGGGGCACCGTGGTCTGGGCTTTCGCACCGGTGCAGGACCGCCATGCCGCCCCAGCGATCGCGGCCGCGGTGCAGGGGCTGGCGGCGCAGCCCGAGGTGGAGGCGATCGTCGTCACCCGCGGCGGCGGCAGCCTCGCCGACCTCTGGGCCTTCTGCGACGAGACCCTCTGCCGCACGGTGGCGATGCTGCGCGTGCCGGTGGTCAGCGCGGTCGGTCACGAGCGCGACTCGACCCTGATCGACGACGTCGCCGCGGTTGCCTGCTCGACGCCCACCCACGCCGCCGAGGCGGCGGTCCCACTCGACTGCGGCGCGGCGCGGGGGGCGCTCGACCGCGGCGCCGCGGCGCTGCGCCGTGCGGCCGACGGTGCGGTGCGGGCACGGACGCCGCATCTCGTCGCCCTCGCCCGCGGGCCGGCAAGGGCGCTGCGGCGCGAGCACCTCGCCCTCAACCAGAAGACGCGCGAGATCCGGGCCGCCTCCGAACGCGGCATCGCCGAGCGGCTCGGCTTCCAGCGCCGCCTCGCCAGCGTGGTTCTCGAGAGGGCACGCCGCCGCGCTTCGGGGCCGGACATGGAGCGGCGCCGAGAGGCATTGCGGCGGGCGGAGGTCGCGCTCCGCGCCCACGAGCCGGAGCGCACCCTCGAGCGCGGCTACGCCCTGGTCGAGGCAGGCGACGGGGCGGCGATCGCCAGCGCTCGCGATGCGACCGCCGCCGGGCGCGTCAAACTGCGCTTCTCCGACGGCAGCGTCGGCGCCAGGATCGAGGAGGAGGGGGATTGACGGAGGAGCCCGAGAGCTATGAGGTCGCGGTCGAGAGGCTGGAGCAGATCATCGACCGCCTCGACTCCGGTCAGGCCGGCCTGCGTGAGACCCTCGACCTCTGCAAAGAGGGCCGCGAGCTGGTCACCTACTGCGCCGGAGAGCTGGACGCCGTCGGCGAGGGCCTGAAGGAGCTGAAGCTGGACGAGCTCGCAACCAAGCTGGCTTCATCGGCCGAGTCCGGCGCAGCCTGATCAACCCTCTCTGATGCGAGTGATCTCAGCCTCGAGCCTGCGTTTGCCAGCCTCGATCTCCGCCCGGCCCCACCTGGCGAGGACCGGCTCCTCGGGTCGCTCCAGGAAGACGTAGGCGAGCTCGACCTCATCCGCCCGTCGTGCCTCGGCGACCGCGAGCGCGTATACGGCCTGCTGGATCTCGTAGCGGGCGACGAGCTCGGCGCTCGCCCGGTCGTCGACCCTGTCGGTCTTGTAGTCGACGATCAGCGGCGGGCGTCCGTTCGCCTCCACCAGCAGGTCGATCGAGCCGCGCAGGACGGTGTCGGCGACTTCGACCAGCAGCGGCACCTCGGCACGACAGCGACCGACACCCCGTACTCGCTCCGCGAAGAAGCCGGAATCGAGCCAGGCATGCAGCGGCGCCAGCAGGGCCTCCTCGGTGAGGCCGCGCTCGCCGCCGGCCTCCCCCGAGGCCGCAACGCGGCGCACCAGCTCCGCCGGTGGGGTGCGCCACCCGTTGGCCTGGCTCCACTCGAGCAGCGAGTGGACCGCTCTGCCCCGCGCCGCACCTCCGTCCCCCGCGCCATGCTCGTCGTCGCCCGCTTCCCGAAGCGCCCGGTCGCCTTGGGCGAGCAGGCGGTCCTCCAGACCCTCGCCGGCGGTGGATATCGCGGTGTAGGAGAGGGGCCGCCGGGGCGCCCTGGCCTTTCTCGACGCGACCAGCGGTGCCGGCCCCTCACCGGCGTCCCGCTCGGGGCCCGGCGCCTTCCTCACCGCGGCCAGGGACCTCGCCCGCTCCGCCGAGGCGAGGTTCACGCGAACGGCGATCTCCGACGGCGGGAACGACGCGTCCAGGCCCGGCCTCGGCTCGGGAGCCGCGATCTCGATGCTCGAGTCGCGCTCGCGGTCGACGTCGAAGCCGGCGACGATCCGCTCGATCACGGGCAGGCCGGGGCTCTGGCGGGACGGGGGGGAGGGGTTGACCACCCCGCTCAGCAGCAACCGTTCGCGGGCACGTGTGGCCCCGACGTGGAAGAGCCGTAGCTCCTCCTCGGCGTTTCGCCTCTGGGCCTCCTCGCCGAGCTCGCGCTGCGCGTAGAGGTTGACCCCGCGAGCCCCGAGTCGGCGCAGTTGCATCCCCACGCGCGGCGCCTCGGGCTCGTGCCCGATGGTGAGCAGGGGGGTGCGCCCGGGGGGGAGGAGGCCGCGGGAGAGGTGGGGGATCGCGACCACGTCGAACTCGAGCCCCTTGGCGCTGTGGATGGTCATGATCCTCACCCCGTCGTGGCCCTCCAGCGCAGTCGCGGCCTGTGCGTCGGCGTCCGCGTCGGCGCGTGCCGCGAGGAAGTCGAGCAGGCCGCGAAGGTCGCGGCCCTCGCTGGCCTCGAACTCGGCGGCGAGGCGCATCAGCTTGCGCACGTTGGCGAAGCGAGCCTCGCCGGCTGGGCGCATCAGCACCGCCAGGTCGTAGCCGGTCTCCGTCACCGCGGCGTCGATCAGGCCGGCGAGGGAGAGCGAGGTGGCACGACGGCGCAGCGCGAC
This sequence comes from Solirubrobacterales bacterium, assembly GCA_036376915.1. Classification (GTDB taxonomy): domain Bacteria; phylum Actinomycetota; class Thermoleophilia; order Solirubrobacterales; family 70-9; genus VRUE01. The sequence continues at coordinate 51,115 of DASUZK010000005.1, read as the reverse complement.
GATCCGCTCGACGAACATGCGCAGGAGCGACAGCTCCGCCGCGGGAATCTGCTCGAGCCGCTCCCCGTCGACCCCCTCGTCCTCCCCCACGCCCGCCGCCCGCGCCACGGCCGGCCAGAGATGCCGGCCCCTGCCCGCCGCCGCTCGCAGCAGCCAGAGCGTGTCGGGTGCAGCTCCGCAGGCGGGCGAGGCGAGCGCCCCGAGCAGCGCCTGGTCGTCGAGCGGGTTGCAGATCGTCGCCAGCAGGGCGCAGACGTCGGCAACCTGCTGCTGGGACCAGTAGCCGCGGCCGCCGACGACGTAGGGGCGCAGGCCGGCCCGTTCCAGGGAGTCCTCGTGGGCGTCGAGGCGGGCGAAGGCCCGCAGCAGCACGACCATCGCGCCGCGCTCGACGCCTTGGTCGACCAGCTCGCGGAGCCGCGAGGCGAGGAAGCGGGCCTCGGCCAGCTGGTTGGCCGGCGTGCGAGCGTCGGTCGTCGGATCGAGCTGGATCTCCTCGCCGGTCCAGCCCTCGCGGCCGGTGAGCAGCACCTCCACCGCCGGGCCGTCTCCCGGCGGCAGCGGATGGCGGGGTGCGGCACCGACCCGCAGCGGCGCGTAGTCGTCCAGCAGCCGCTGTCCGATCGCGTTGACCGCGCCGATCACCTCTGGGCGGGAGCGGAAGTTGCCGCTCAGGGGGATCGCCTCAGCCGCGGTGCTTGCCTCGATCGCCCGCCGCCGTTCGCGGAAGACGTCGAGGTCGGCGTGCCTGAAGCCGTAGATCGACTGCAGCTCGTCGCCCACGGTCATCAGCTGCGCCTGCGGGCCGCGCAGCGCCTCGATCAGGCGCAGCTGCAGCCGGTTGGTGTCCTGGAACTCGTCGACGAGGAGATGGCTGAACCGGCTCCGGTAGGAGGCCCCGGTCTCGGTTCGCTCGAGCAGCCGCGCCGCGAGCAGCTGGAGGTCCTCGAAGTCGATCCCCGCGCGCCGCTGCTTGGCCAGGTCGAAGCGCTCGGAGAACAGTCGCAGGAGCTCGGCGACGTGCCGGTAGGCCAGACCCCCCTCGCCGGCCTCGGCGACGCGGCTCACCGCCGCCTCGATCGCCTCCCTGTAGGCCGCCATCGGCTTTGCCTTGCTGGTCGTCCGCAACGGCGCCAGCTCACTGAGGCTGGGGAGGTCCTGCCCGCCGTCCAGGAGAGCCAGTGCCCGCTCGAGCAACCCGTGATTGGCGCTGCCGGGCTTCACCTCCGCGATCGTCTCGGCGGCGGCCTCGGCGGCGCGTCGCAAAGCCGATGGCACGTCCGGCGCGGGCGGCTCGGGAAGCCGCGGCTCGTCTTCGCCGCGGCTGCGCAGCTCGGCGTGCGCGCCGAGCACGATGCCTCGCAACCCGGCGATGTCGAACGCCGCCACGGTGTTCTCGCGATCGCGATCGCCTTCCGCCAGGAAGGCCTCCAGCGCCTCGTCGAACGCCTCGCTAGCCGCCCGCTCGGCCTCCGGGGCGTCCAGGACGCGGAAGCGGGGATCGATGCCGACCGCCACGGGGTGGGCCGAGAGCAGGCGGTTGCAGAAGCCGTGAATCGTCGTCACCCAGGAACCGCCGAGCCCGGGCAGCAGCCCGCGAGCGCGCTCCGAGCCCGACTCGGCACGGCGCTCGATCTCGGCGCGAATCCGCTGGCGCAGCTCGGCCGCGGCCTTGTCGGTGAAGGTGAAGGCGAGGATCGCGTCGGGGGAGACCTCCCGCTCGCAGGCCAGTTGGCAGTAGCGATCGACGATGACCCCGGTCTTGCCGGTCCCGGCCCCGGCCTCGACCAGGACCTCGGCGCCCGTAGCCTCGATCGCGGCTCGCTGTTCGGGGGTCGGCTGCCGCTCGCTCATCGAACAACCTCTCGTTCGCGCCCCGATCGCCACGGACTCGAACAACCGGCGATCACCGTGACGATCGGGGCGCTCACAGCTCGTCCTCCTCCGCGCCCACGGGCTCGACCGGTGCCCGGTCGCGGCGGCAGATCGGCGCGAAGTCGCAGAACGGCGGGCAAACGCCGTGATCTCGCAGGCCCTGACGGGGGCCCGGGTCGCGATCGATCCGCCCGGCCCGCATCCGGGCGACGATCTCGCGGGCGCGACGACGGGTATCGGCGAGCAGCTCCTCCAGCTCCTCGGCGTCCAGCTCGTCGGTCCTGAAGAGCCCGTAACCGCCGAGCTCGGCCGTGGCATCCTCGCGCACGAACCCCCGCGGCCGGCGCTCGGAGGTCCCCCGCAGCGGGTGGTAGAGGCCACCGACCGGGTCCGCGTCCCAGAGCTCGGCGACGGCTATCAGGTAGAGCTGCAGCTGCAGCTTCGCCTCCTCCTCGAGCTTCTCCCGCGGGGAGACCTTGCTCGAGAGCTTGTAGTCGAGGACGAGGGCGCGCCCGTCGGGCGCCCGGTCGACCCGGTCGATCGCCCCGTGCAGGCGCCAGCCGTCGATCTCGAGCGCCGGTCGCCCGGTCTCCTCGGATTCGGAGAAGCCCTCCTCCAGCAGCCAGGGCTCGAAGCCTCCGGTATCGCGGCTGGCCTCTTCGGCGAGGAAGCGGCCGAGCAGGCCCTCGACGCGGGCGAGCATCGCCCTCTCGGTCGGATGCTCGCCAAGGCCTCTCTCCGCCGCGATCTCGGCGAGGAGCTCGCGGCTGCGGGCGAGCCAGGCGTCCAGCGAGCCTGGCCGCGGCAGCGCATCGCCGCCCGGCCTCTCCTCGTAGAGGGAGCAGAGGGCGGCGTGCACGATGCCGCCCTGGACTAGCGGGTCGGGAGGCGGGTCGAGCGGCTGGGGGGAGAGCTCGTGCGAGACGAACCAGCGGTAGGAGCAGACGTCGAAGCCCTCCAGGGTGGTGCCACCGTAGGCGCGCACGTCGCCGAGCGCGGCGAGGACGGACGGATTCGTGAGCGGCCCCGGCGCCCGCGTCGCCGCCTCCGTGCCGCGGGCTGCCTCCAGTCGGCCCTCGATCCGGCCGGCGGTCTCGCTCTCGGCGCCTGCCACGTCGAGGAGCCGGCCGGAGTCGGCACTCGGCCCCCAGGCGGCGATCGCCCGCGCCAGCTCGGTCTCCGAGGGGGAGTCGGCGACGCGGAAGACGACGTCGGCGAGGTCCCTGCCGCGGGCGGCTCCTTCGGCTGGCTCGAGCAGTTGCCCGACCTCGTCGAGGAGGGGGGAGGGCGCCTCCGCGGCACCGTTCTCGTCGCTGTCGCGGTGAGAGAGGAAGAGCCGTCGCCTCGGCAACGCCAGGCAGGCGTGGAACAGGTAGCGCTCCTCGGCCTGGTTGTCGTGTCGAGGGGGTAGGGCCAGCGACTCGCGCTGGCGGTCGCTGAGAAAAGGGTCGAGGTATCCCGCGCCGCGCGGGAACTCCCCGTCCTGCAGAGAGGCGACGAACACGTTGTCGAAGCGCGCCGCCCGCACCCGTCGCGGGTCGGCGATCCTGACTCGGTCCTCGACCGGCCCGCTCCAGGCGCGTACCGCGATCGTGCTCAGCGCCTGTGCGGTCGCTTCCGGGAGCGGCGCCAGGGCGTCGAGCTCGGCGCGCTCGGCCATCGTGGTGGCGATGGCGCCGGCGGCCCGCATCTCTAGATCCGAGCCGACGCGGGCGCCCATCGCCGTGGCGAGCGCGGCGAGGTGTGCGGCCAGGTCTCCCGGTCGGCCCGCCGCCTCGCGGACCCCGGCGACGTCCCCCGGCGGCTCGCCGTGCCTCTCTTCCCAGAGCCGCAGAGCCGCCGCCGCCGTCTGGACCCGGTTGCGGCGGAGCCCGCGCTCGAGCCAGTCGACCCGTTCCGGTGAGACGCCCGAGGGGCCGCGCAGGTAGCGCAGCAGGTCCCGCGCCCGGCCGGTTCCGAGCAGCGCTTCCAGCAGGGCCGCTAGGGAGCCGCCCACCGAGGTGGTCAGGACGGGGACCTCCGCCTCGAGCGCCGTCGGCACTCCGCAGGACTCCAGGACGGAGGCCAGGAGCGGGCCCCGCCGCGCGGGGTCGCGCACGACGATCGCGATCTGCTCCGGGTCGGTCCCCCCGGCGAGCAGGCGCGCGACCTCGAGGGCGATTGCCTCGGCCTCCCCGCGTGCCCCGGCGGAGCGTAGGAAGACGAGGCTCTCGTCGGGGGGCCGGCGTTCCGGCTCGGTCGCGCCGAAGGCCCGCTCGAGGTGGAAGAGGAGCGGGGAGCTCGTGTTGGCGGGGTCGGGCGGGCACTTCTCGACCGCGTCGACCCCGATCTGCTCGAGTGCCTCCAGCAGCGGGGCGCTATGGGCCGCGAGAGCCGAGTGCTCCTGTTCATAGGGCAGCGCCACGGTTACGTCGACGGCCGGCGTCAGCGCCTCGATCAGGTCCAGCTGGTTGCGCGTCAGGTCGTCGAGCCCGTAGAGGAAGACCGGCCGCCGCCAGAGCCCGCTGTCGGCTCTCAGCAGGCCGATCGCCTCGCGCGCGACACCGTGGGCATCGACCATCCCGAGCCGATCGCGCACTTGTACGTAGCCGGCGAACAGGGTCGCGATGTCCCCGAGGTACGCCGAGCCCTCGAGCGTCCCCGCCGCGGCTTCGACGTCCGCCGGCTCCAGCCCCGCTCCCTGCAGCTCGTCGAACAGGTGCTCCAGCGCCAGCGGAAAGCCGGGCCGCGGGGCGGAGCCGCGCAGCGGGCCGATGTCTCCTCGCCGCTCGACCACCGCCGTCGCGACCGCCCCGAGGCGCTGCGCGGGGGTGAGGACGGCGCCCGGGGGCGCACCGGCCGCCGCGGCGACCGTGGCGAACAGGCCGCCGAAGGTCATCGCGTCCGCGCCGAGGATCGCGCCGCCCGCGCAGAGCTCGCGCTCGAAGGCGTAGACGTCGTCGAGGGTGGGGACCACGAGCACCGGTTCGTGCTCGAGAACGGCGATCAGCCCGCTCCTGATGCGGCCGGCCCGGCCCGAGTTCGGGGGCCCTTGGATCAGCTTCAGCGCCATGCCCTCACCCTATGTCCGCCCCCGGCGCCCGGGCGCCGCAAACTGCGGTTTCCCAGTGCCGGTTTGGCGTCTACCGCCCTCTCTAGATTGCACCGCAGATGGCGCTCTGCTTCGTAGACCCAGCCGACGCGATCCGCGCTATCGCGGACTCGATCGGGCGTGAGGCCCGCCGGCAGCTGCTCGGCGAGGCCGTGCGGGCCTGGGTCGACGAGATTCCCGACGACGAGCTCGAGACCCACTACGCCAAGGCCCTCTCCGAGCTCGACGAGCACGACCTCTCGATGCTCGCCGCCTGGCACGGGTCCCTGGAGGTCGGCCACCCGGTCCCCAACCGCGACTTCCTCATGGGCGCCTTCGGCTCGCTCGGCGAGAACCGCCGCGAGGCGATGAAGCTGGCCGCCGGCTTCCGCGGCGAGGAGGCCGTCGACGCGGGGGTCACCGAGGAGGACGCCCTGGAGCTGGTCCTCAGCCTCCTCTCACCGCCGCGCCAGATGGAGCTGGCCCTCGAGGCCGTCGAGCTCTACGTCTGGGACCGCGCCGGCTCGGACAACTAAGAGGATCCCGGCAGCAAGGTGCCAGTCGACCCTCTCGGGTTCGGTTGAGGGTTGCACGAGCACCTTGCAAAGGCAGAGTAGTTCCTATAATTTTTTCAAAATCTGGCTAGGCGGCAAATTGGGAGAACTGTGTTTTTGGGCGGAGACGACGGGTTGCCTCCCTTTCAGCCCGGGCTCCTCCGAAAGCGAATCCCAGGACGCGATGCCGCGAAAACGGAGAGGATCCCCAGTCGCATCGTCTGAGCGCGCTGCGTGCAGGTCCGACCTCTCCTGTCTCGTCTGTTGATGTAGGGCGCAATCGCCGCCCAGGGCGACCGAAGGAGAGGGAGATGAAGCTGTGACTGCTGAGAGGACGGGTTCTCTCCTGACTCCCAAGCGGTCCGGCGGTTTCGTACCGCCTTCGATCCAGCCTGGAAACGACGTCAACAACAACATCATCGAAGTGCTGGTTTCGGTCGCCTCGTTCCTGCACCCGGACGCGGAGACGATCGACGCGCTGAGCCCCCGGGAGAGAGCGCGATGGACCAAGTTCCAGGACGCCGTCGTCAAGGGGCACTACAGCATCACGGACCTGATGACCCTGCTCAAAGAGGTTGTCCGGGAGCAGAGCGACGCAGAGCTCGAGCACAAAAGACAGCATGGGCGCGAACGACGAGAATTCTTCGATCAGCGGCTCGCCGAACTCAAGGCAAACTCCGGTGAGTTCAGGGAGGAACGCAAGCGGGTCATGAACCTGATCACGCTTTGCGTCGTCGCTTTGGTCCTATGCGCCTGCCTGACGGCTGTTTTCGCCAAGTCCTGGGTCCTTCCAGGGGCGGGGGCCTGTGCGGCCCTGGTCGCCGCGATCGGCGTCCTCATTGGCCTCCGTGCCCAGATCACCAGGGGCGATCCGCCACACGCACTGCCCTAGAGCGCCGCGCGGATCTCCGGGATCGCCTGTGCGTTGTCCTGGAAGTGGACGGCGTGCAGGCCGGCCTTGCGGGCGCCTTCGACGTTGACGAGGACATCGTCGACGAAGAGGCAGGAGGCGGCGGGTTTGGCGATTCGCTCCAGGGTCAGCTCGTAGATCCGCGACTCGGGCTTGCGGCAGCCGACGAAGGCCGAGTCGACGACGGTCTCGAAGATCTCGTCGACCGGCAGCATCGAGCGCCACAACGGCTCCCACTCGCGCACGTTGTTCGTCAACATCGCCATCCGGTAGCCCTCGGCCTTCAGTCCCCGCATCAGCTCGATCATCTCCGGGTTCGGTTCGAGCGCCTCGAAGTAGATCTCTTTGAAGCGGTGCATCTCGGGCCGGTGGCCGAGCAGCGGCTCGAGGCTGTCGGTGAGCAGTTCGAGGAAGGCGACCTCGGTGATCTCGCCCCGCTCCATCTCGAAGAGCGGGTTCTCGCCATTCGCCTCGGTAGCGGCCTGCATCCCCTTGCCGAGGGTCTCCGACGAGATCCCGGTCTGGTCCTGGAAGGCCATGAACGACTGGATCAGCGGCGTGGTCAGCACCCCGCCGAAGTCCGAGACGATCGTGTCGATCCCGTTGCCCTCAGTCATCCCGGTGGACCACCTCGTAGTGGCCGAGGCCCTCCCGCCCCTCGAGCGACCAGCGGAAGAAGGCGATCTGGCCCTTCAGGCCCGGATGGCTCACCGCGCTGGAGTTGATCAGCGTGCCGGCGCCCCGCAGCGGCTGGCCCTCCTCGTCGTCCAGCCACAGCTCCAGCGTCGCCCGCCGCTGCACCCCGTCGGGCCCGTACTCGGTCGAGAGCAGCGTCTCGGAGACCTCGACCGGCGCCCCGTCGGCGCCGCAGAGGACCGCGGCGACGTGCTCTTCGCCGTGCCCGCCCGCCCGCTCGGGCCGGACCGCGCTCAGCGCGAGCAGCCCCCCGTCGGAGAAGGCGATCCCGATCGACCGCCGCACGATCTGTCCCTCGCTGCTCATCGGGCCGGAAGCCTAGCCAGATGCGGGAGGTGTCGACCGAAGCCGGCCGCTAGTGACCGGCCCGGCACGGGGTCCGGCTACGATGCCGTCATGGCCGAAGACACCGCTGTTCTGACCGAAGACGACGTCATCGAGGCGCTCGAGGAGGTGATCGACCCCGAGCTGGGGCTCGACTTCGTCTCGCTCGGCCTCGTCTACGACGTCGAGATCGAGGGCGAGGAGGTCTTCGTCACCTTCACCCTGACCACCCCGGCCTGCCCGATCGGCCCCCAGGTCTCCGAGCAGATGAAGGAGTTCGTCGGCGACCTCCCGGGAGTCTCCGCCGTCCACCCGAAGATGATCTTCGACCCCCCCTGGAGCCCGGAGATGATGACCGAGGACGCCAAGTTCGCGCTTGGGTTCTAGGCGGGGATCCTCGCTTCCGCGATGGCCGACTCGCCGCATGACCCGCAGGGCGATAGGCGCCTTGCTCCTGGGCCTGTCGGCCGTGCTGACATTCGCGATCGGGGGCTGCGGCGCCACTGGCGGCACGGACCCCGCCGCTACGGTCTCGATCGGCGGCCTCTATCCGGACTTCGATCCCGCTGAAACCCGCTACGTATCGCGATGCGGCCGCGGTGCGGCGGCAATCCGGGTCGACACAGGGGCCGGGACGAGGGTCGCGGTCGGCTCGGCCAAGCCGAGGACGGGCGTCATGCAGGTCGATCCCGGCGTGCGACCCGGCGAGGACTTCACCCTCACCGTCGTCAGGAGCGGCGATCGCCATGCCTACGAGGTGCGGTGCCTCCCCGCGGACTTTCCCAAGTGGCGGTTTCAGGGCTTGCGTCCAATCGATCCCGGCCTGTTCGTGGTCAGCTTCAGGGCCACGCGGGACGCTCGTCCTTGGGTGATCGTCTTCGATCACGAGGGTGTCCCGCGTTGGTGGTACAGCCCCGATACCCGGGCGCTCTGGGCACAGATCCTGGCCGGCGGCGACATCGTCTGGGCGCGATCGTTCGGCGACGGATACGGGCTGGATCCGCGCATGGCCCATGAGGTCCGCTCGCTCTCCGGAGAGCTGATCCGAGTGGTGAGGACGAAGGGGGAGATCATCGACGGGCACGAGTTCCGAGAGCTGGGCAACGGGAATGTGCTCGTCGACACCTACGCTCCCGGCACGAAGGTGAACCTGAAGCGCTTCGGCGGCCCCAAGAGCGCTTCGGCGGTCTTCGGGGAGATCCAGGAAATCGATTCCGACGGCCAGGTGGCCTGGCGCTGGAACTCACGCGGGAAGATCGGCCTCGGCGAGACCGGGCGGTGGTGGCGCAATGTCCTCAGCAACGCCAAGCACAGCGCCCGGGGAGTGACCACCTTCGACCCCGTGCACATCAACTCGATCGAGCCACGGGGGCCGGACGAAGTGGTGGTGTCGATGCGCCACACCGACGCGGTCTACGGCATCGAGCGCTCGACCGGCGACATCGTCTGGAAGCTGGGCGGCACCCCGACGGCCGACTCGCTGCGGATCGTCGGCGACCCGGCGGTCAAGCTGTTCGGCGGCCAGCACGACGCCCGCGTCGAGGAGGACGGCGACGTCAGCGTCTACGACAACGGCAAGGACCGGCCCCGCCGGCCCCGCGTCGTCTCCTACGGCCTCGACTTGGAGAAGGGCACCGCGACCTACCTCGGCCAGCTGAACGAGCCTCGGATCACGACCAGCCACTGCTGTGGCTCTGCGCGACCGCTCGAGGGAGGGGGCTGGCTCGTCAGCTGGGGGGACAATCCGCTGGTGACCGCCTTCGACAGCGGCGGGCGGACCGCCTTCCGCCTGGAGCTGGCCGCCTCCACGTTTCGAGCCGTTCCAGTCCCCGAGGGCGCGACGAGCGTCGCGGCGCTCGACCGAGGCCTAGAGGCAATGGAGGACGGCCGTTGAGCCTCGCGCACAGGGCTCTGGCCTCGACCAAGGGATGGGCCGCGCTCGGCGCGAGGGTCGCGAATGAGAGGGTCTGGGCTTACGCGGAACTAGCGGGTGTTGGGCCGGACTTCGCCGCGAGCCTCTGCTGGCTGCATTGCACCCGGTCGACTTACCGATCGGGTGGCTCGGGCAATCGCGGATCGTCCGCGTCGACCTCCTCGGCCGTTGCCTCGAAGTCGTAGTCGCGCCTTGGGGTGGTGGGGCCCCTCGAACCCGGCATGCCCACGACCACGAAGCGCCGGCCGACGTACCCCCGCAGCAACCTCCGGACGATGGCTCGCGTCGGTGGGACGAGGAAGATCAGGCCGACTATGTCGGTGACGAAGCCGGGGGTGAGCAGGAGGGTGCCGCCGATCGCGATCAGGAGGCCGTCGGCCACCTCGCGGCCGGGGAAGCGGCGCTCGGCCAGGGCAAGGTTGAAGCGGCGCCAGGCGCCGCGGCCCTGATAGCGCAGCAGCAGCGAGCCGAGCAGGGCGTCGGCGAGGAGCAGCGCGATCGTCGGCCAGACTCCGATCAGCGAGCCGATCTGGATGATCACGTAGAGCTCGACGATCGGGACGACGATGAAGAGCGCGACGAGCAGGGCGGCCACGGTCAGGCGGGGGCGACGGCGCTCGCCGCCTCCTCCAGCTCGGCCAAAGAGCGGTTGAGGCCGGCGGCGAAGTCTTCGACGTCCTCCATCGAGTCGTAGTCGGCGAGCAGGCCGAAGCCGACACGGCCGTTGTAGCTCATGATCGCCACCGCCATCGCGTGATTCTGCGGCAGGAAGGCGACCGGGAAGACCTCCTCCAGCTCGCGGCCGAGCACGTAGAGAGGCAGCTGGGGCCCCGGCACGTTGGTGACGATCAGGTTGAAGAGTCGGGTCGAGAAGTTGACCCGCGAGGCCTGCGCCAGCAGGGTTGGCGGGGCGAAGTCGTTGAAGCGGGCGATCACTTCGGCCCCGAGCGCCTGCTTGGAGCGCTTCAGGCCCTCCATCTGCTCGCTCACCACGCGCAGCCGCCGCACCGGGTCCTCGACGTAGACGGGGAGCGGCCCGCGCATCGCCGCGATCCGGTTGCCGAGGTCGCCGCGCTCGTCCTGGGTTCGGATCGATACCGGCACCAGCGCCCGCAGCTCCAGCCCCTCGGTACGTATTCCCCGCCCGTGCAGCCAGTCTCGCAGCGCCCCTGTCACCACGGCGAGCACCACGTCGTTGACGGTCCCACCCAGCGCGTCCTTGATCCGCTTGAAGGTCGCCAGCTCCGAGCGCGCCCAGGTGAAGCGCCGGTGCGGGCCGATCGGCTGGTTCAGCGGCACGTCGGGCGCCGGGTCGGCGAAGGCGCCCACGACCTCTCCCAGGCCCTCCACCGCCTCGCCCAGGTGCCGCGCCGCCGACTCCGGATGGCGCACCGCCTCGATTGCGCGCTCGACCAGCTTCACGGGTGCCATCGCGGCGTCGACGGCGCCCCGAGCCATCAGCTGGGCCGTGGTCGGCTCGGGCGCCGGCACCCAGCCGTCTTCACTGGCGACCGGCTCCGGCACCGGCTCGAGGTCGAAGAGCACGGTGCCGATGTCGACGCCGGAGATGCCGTCGACCATCGCGTGATGGGTCTTGGTCAGCAGAGCGAAGCGATCGCGCTCGAGCCCCTGCACCAACCACAGCTCCCAGAGCGGCTTGGAACGGTCCAGCTGCTGCGAGAAGACGCGGGCGGCGAGGCGCTTCAGCTGCTGTTCTCCGCCTGGCTCGGGCAGCGCGCTGTGGCGGATGTGGTAGGTCAAGTTGAAGTTGACGTCGTCGGCCCAGAGCGGGCGGCCCGCCTCCAGCGGCGGCACGACGAGGCGCTGGCGGAAGCGCGGCACTTGGTTGAGGCGGCCGCGGACGTGCTCGACCAGGTCGACGTACTTCGGCGGCGGGCCCTCGAAGACGAGGATCGCGCCGACGTGCATGTGGCTCGTCGAGCTCTCGTTCGTCAGGAACGAGGCGTCGACGGCGGTGAGGCGGTCGAGGTGTTGCCCTTGGGTTGCCATGCAGCAAGGCTAGCTACTCTGCAGCTATGCCCTCTGCCGCAATCGTGGGCCCGAAACGGGTCCTGCTCGCCGCACCCCGCGGCTACTGTGCGGGCGTCGACCGAGCGGTGCAGGCCGTCGAGCGCGCGCTCGAGCTCTACGGGGCCCCCGTCTACGTTCGCAAGGAGATCGTCCACAACAAGCACGTGGTGGAGGAGCTGGCCGAGCGCGGGGCGATCTTCGTCGAGGAGGAGACCGAGGTGCCCGAGGGCGAGATGGTCGTCTTCTCGGCCCACGGCGTGGCCCCGGCGGTCCACGACAACGCCGCGGCGCGCAACCTGCGCACGATCGACGCCACCTGCCCCCTGGTTACCAAGGTCCACGTCTCGGCCCGCCGTTTCGCCGCCGAGGGCTACACGATCGTGATGATCGGCCACGAGGGTCACGAGGAGGTCGAAGGCACCACCGGCGAGGCGCCGGGCTCGATCGTCCTGATCGAAACCGCCGCCGAGGTCGAGGCGCTCGAGGTCCCCGATCCCGGGAAAGTCGCCTTCATCACCCAGACGACCCTCTCGGTCGACGAGACCGCCGAGGTGATCGCCGCGCTGCGGGCCAAGTTCCCGGCGATCGTCAGCTCCAAGTCCGACGACATCTGTTACGCGACGACCAATCGCCAGATCGCCGTCAAGCAGCTCGCCCGCGAGTGCGACCTGGTCCTCGTCATCGGCTCGACCAACTCCTCCAACTCCAACCGCCTGGTCGAGGTGGCGCGCGAGCACGGTGCCGCCTCCTACTTGATCGACAACCACACCCAGGTCGAGGAGCGTTGGCTCGAGGGAGTGGAGACGGTCGGCATCACCTCGGGCGCCAGCGCTCCCGAGGAGCTGGTCGAACGCCTGGTCGAGCTGTTCCGCGAGCGGGGCGCCGCGGAGGTCTCCGAGCTGCGCACCGTGCACGAGGACGTGCGGTTCATGCTGCCGAAGGAGATTCGGGAGGAGATTGCGGCGCGGGCTTAGGCGGGGGAGGGTCCCACCCTCCCTTACGGGAGTCCTGCCGCGAAGCTGATCGACCAGATTCTTAGGCCGCCTGACGGCTCGAGCTTTAGGTGGTGGGCTTGGTGACGATCGTGTTCGGCCAGCTTGTACAGGCGAGCTCCGTTTATTTGGAGCTGGTGAGGGGTGCTGCCATCGAGGGTGACGGTGAGGGTGCCTTCGCCTTCGACGGTGGCGAAGGCGCCGCCCGCCTCGTAATCGAACTCCAGCTCGGCGCCTTCCCAGGGCTGCTCCCATGAGCCTCCCGGGAAGATCTCCGGGGTAGGGGGCATGACCTCGACGCCGGCCGCGTCGGTGGCTCGCAGCGAGTCCATCGGCTTCGGCAGCGACTGCAGCGCGTCGAGCTGGCGCAGCTCCTCCTGGATCGCCTCCTCCGTGGCCAGGTACTCGCCCTCGCCGAAGTGAAACCAGCTGAGCGCGCCGCCGGTGGTCCAGAGGAAGAGGCTAGGCCAGCCCTCGCACCCGTAGGCGTGCCAGAGGTCACGCTCGGCGTCCACTGCGACCGGGAGCTCGACGCCGAGGTCTCGCATCCCCGCGGCGACGTTCACCGGGTCGGCGCCGAAGGGGAAACGGGGCGCCTGCACGCCGATCGTGGCCAGTCCCGCCTCGCGGTAGCGACGGTCCCACTCGCTCAGATAGGGCAGCGTCCTCACGCTGTTCAGCTGGGAGTAGTCGAAGAAGTGGACCAGGACCGGCCCCGCCGCGGTCAGCGCGGGCATGGAGCTCGGCTTCTCGCCGATCCAGGCGATGCCGGGAGGCAGATCCGGTGCCCCGATGTTGTCCCTCTCCGGGCGCATCGCCGAAAGCTATTGCCTTAGGAGCGCTTGAATCTTTCCGATAGATTCCCCCGAGCGATGTTCGAGATCCTGCTCGCGCTTGTCCCGCTGTTGCTGCTCGTCGCCTCGCTGTTGCTGGGCGTCTACCCCGGTTGCGAGGCGATCGTCAGGCTCTCCGAGCGGATCGCGATGCGCCGTGGCCCTCGTGCCGCGGGTAGGCAGTCTCGCCCGGGCGCTCCCTCCCTCCACTCCGCCAGCGGCGGTCTCCTGATCGCCTTCGGCCTGGCCCAGCGCCCGCCGCCCATCGCTCCCTAGCGAGACGAACGTGCAGCGACCCCGGTCGCGGGAGCCGCGTGGGTGGGTGCCCGCGCTCGAGCAAGGAGCAAACGATGAAATCGAATACCACCCGGGTGATGGCGGGAATTGCGGTCGTAGCCGTGGCGGTCCTACTGCTGATCGTCCTCAAGGACGACGGCAAGAGCGCCAGTGAAGAAGCCGAGGGCACGAACGACGCTCCGGCCAAGGTGGAGCAGTCCCCCGCGGGCAACCAGAAGGCCCAGCGCAAGCCAGCCATCCCAACCATCGTGATCGAAGGTGGCAAGCCGGTTGGCGGCATCGCCGAGCTGACCTTCAACGAGGGCGATCGGATTCGCTTCGAGGTGGAATCCGACGTGAGCGACGAGATTCACGTCCACGGCTACGACCTGATGCAGGACGTCGAGGCCGGCGGCAAGGTCCGCTTCGACTTCCCGGCGACGATCGAAGGTGTGTTCGAGGCCGAGCTGGAGGAGCGCAAACAGCCGATCGCGGAGCTGACCGTCAACCCATGAGCGGGTTCCTGCTGCCGGTCGCGCATGCGCTGGCCTCGCGGCAGGATCTGCCGATTCCCGCCTGGCTGTTCGCCTGGGGTGCGTCGATCGTCCTGATCGTCTCGTTCTTCGCGCTCTCGGTCGCCTGGCGCACGCCGAGGTTCGAGCGGGACCGCTGGCGCCCGCTCGGCGCGCGCCTCTCGCGCGTCCTCCTCGGCCGCCCCGTGCAGGCCTTGTGCGGGGCGGTGGGCGTCTTCCTGCTCGGAGTCGCGATCTACGCCGGGCTGCGGGGGACCGAGGCCCCAGACCGGAACTTCGCCCTCACCTTCGTCTTCGTCACCTGCTGGCTCGGCTTTCCCCTGTTCAGCGTCGTCTTCGGGGACGTCTTCAGGCTCTTCAACCCGTGGCGGGCGATCGGTCGTGGGGTCGGCGGCGCGTTCACGGCCCTCGCCGGCCAACGGCCCGCACACCTCGCCTACCCCGATGCGCTCGGCCGCTGGCCCGCCGCGGTCGGCCTCCTGGCCTTCGTCTGGATGGAGGTCGTCTACGGCACCAGCGGCGGGGTCGCCGTCGGTGTCTCGCCGGAGACCACAGCCACGGCCGCCCTCTTCTACACCGTCTACACGCTGGCGATGATGGCGTTGTTCGGAGTCGAGAAGTGGTGCGGGACGGGGGAGGTCTTCTCCGTCTACTTCGGGATGTTCTCCCAGCTCGGAGTGTTCGCGGCCAAGGACGGGAGGCTGGGTCGGCGCATGCCGCTGGCCGCGGCGACGCACTGGGCGACGGTCCCGGGCTCGCTGGCGGTCGTGATCGCCTCAATCGCCACGACCAGCTTCGACGGCGCTCAGGAGGGCGCCTTCAAGGGGGCGATCGAACAGACCTTCGACTGGTTCGCGGATGCCGGGCTCAGCCTGACCGCTTCGCTTCGCCTCACCGACACGATCTTCCTGCTGCTCTGCTTCGCCGGCGTCGCTCTCATCTACACGATCGGCGTGAAGGGGATGGAGTCGGTCCGCGGCGCGCCACCGTTCGCGAAGCTCCGCTCGGGATTTGCTCACACCCTGATCCCGATCGCCTTCGCCTACCTGGTCGCCCACTACTTCAGCCTCTTCGTCTTCCAGGAGCAGGCCCAGTTCACCTACCTCCTCTCCGATCCCCTCGGCACGGCGACGACCGATCTCTTCGGCACCGCGTCGGGAGGCATCGACTTCAACCTCCTCACCGCCAACGCGATCTGGTACGTCCAGGTGGGGGCGCTGGTGATCGGGCATGTCGTGGGCCTGACCCTTGCCCACGACCGTGCGATCGCCTACTGGGGGGACTTTCGCCAAGCCGCGCGTTCGCAATATTGGATGCTCGCGGTCATGGTGTCCTTCACCTGCTTTGGGCTTTTTCTCCTCTCGGCGGGGAACTCCTGAGCGACGAACCCGCTTTTTGCGGAGAGTAGGTGTGAATCACCACCCCTACACACGGATTTCTACCGATGAAAGTCCGTTCACATCTGATTAACTGAAAAGCGAGTCCATCACTTTGACTCTCCCACCCCCTTGGTGCACCGGGGCCGCTGCTCGCAAGGCCAGCGGTCTTGGTGCACACAAGGGGGCATACTTTTGGAATGGCGGCCCTCCTCCCCCTCGCGCACGCCACCCACTGGCTCTGGGTCCTCTACGTACCGCCCGTTCTCATAGTCCTAGCCTCGATCATCCGCACCAAGCTCTTGGAACGCGGGCCCGGTCGGGACGAAACCAGCTCTGGAGAGAGCAAGGGGTGGACTGACGCTCCGTCCGCGGGTGGCGCGGGGGAGGGGGGTCGAGGACGGACCGTGGCCCGCCCGCAGGCCCCCCTCCCCCGTGACAGGACCCGCGGTTGAAGCGTTAGAGGATCTCGGCGAGCCGCCGCTCCAGCGCCGCCGACACCTCGTCCCGCACCGGGCCCTCCGCAAGCCGTTCCACAAGCGACTCGAGGAACCCTTCGACGATCAGCGACTTCGCCTCGGCGGAGCCCAGGCCACGCGAGGTGAGGTAGAAGAGCTGGTCGCGGTCGATCTGGGCGACCGCCGCCGCGTGGGTGCAGCGCACGTCGTCGGCGAGGATCTCCAGCCCCGGGATCGCGTCGGCGTGGGCCTCGGTCGAGAGCAGCAGGTTGCGGCACTCCTGGAAGGCGTCGGTCTGCTGGGCCCCGGGATCGACCTTGATCATCCCGCGCCAAACCGCGGTGGCCCCGGCGGCGAGGACGCCGCGGAAGGCGAGGTCGGAGTTGGTGTTCGGCGCCGCGTGCTCCTGCGTGGTGTCGTAGTCGAGGTGCTGTCCCGCGCTACCGGCGTAGCCACCCGTCACCCGCGCTTCGGAGCCGGCTCCGGCCAGCTTGGTCTCCATCCGCACCTTGCCCCGGGCCGAGCCGAATCCGAGCGCGGCCCACTCGAGCCGCCCGTCGCGCTCGACCTGGGCGCGCTGTGTGGCGAAGATCCACGACGACTCGGAGACGTCCTGGGTGTTGGCGTAGCGAAGGGTGGCTCCCTGGCCGATGCTCAGCTCGACCACGGCGTTGAGCAGCGCGTCGACGTCGTCGTCGGGCGAGGACCAGTGCTCCCACACCTCGGCCTCGGCGCCTTCCTCGAGGACGACGAGCGTGCGCCAGTTGACGGCGCCGCCGCTGCGCTCGAGCGGAATTTCGATCCGGATCGGCTCGGCGACCTTGACCCCGTGCGGCACGTGCACGAGGACGCCGTCGCGCCGGGAGGCGTCGTTGCGGGCGACGAACGGGTCCTGCCCGTCGACCAGTGACCCGAGGGCTTCGTCGAGGAGCTCCGCATGGGACTCGGCCGCCTCGTCCAGCGAGACGACCGTCGCGCCCTCGGCGCCCTGCACCGAGGCTCCCGCCGCTCCTGGCTCGTAGGCGTCGAGGTCGAGGCCTGAGAGGTCGGTGAATTCCCACCCCTTCGCCTTCTGGTCGGGAAGGGGCGGTAGCGTCGCGAGCTCAGCCAATCGAGCCCTCCATCTGCAGCTCGATCAGCCGGTTGAGCTCGACCGCGTACTCCATCGGCAGCTCCTTGGTGACCGGCTCGATGAACCCGTTGACGATCATCTTCGAGGCCTCCTCCTCGTCGAGCCCGCGGCTCTGCAGGTAGAAGAGCTGCTCGTCGCCGATCTTCGAGACCGTGGCCTCGTGTCCCACGTCGGCGTCGTTCTCGTCGATGCGGATCGTCGGGTAGGTGTCCGAGCGCGAGT
This sequence comes from Solirubrobacterales bacterium, assembly GCA_036376915.1. GTDB lineage: Bacteria > Actinomycetota > Thermoleophilia > Solirubrobacterales > 70-9 > VRUE01. Next base: position 33,900 of record DASUZK010000005.1, on the reverse strand, counting down.
CCTCGTCGAGCAGCAGCGCGTCGCAGACGACCTTGGAGCGGGCCTCGGTCGCCCCGTCGGCGATCTCGAGCAGGCCGCGGTAGGTGCTGCGCCCGCCGTCCTTGGAGATCGACTTGGAGAAGATCGAGGACGAGGTGCGCGGAGCGGCGTGGATGATCTTGCCGCCGGCGTCCTGGTGCTGGCCGTCGCCGGCGAAGGCGATCGAGAGGATCTCGCCGTGGGCTTCGGGCCCGAGCAGGTAGATCGAGGGGTACTTCATCGTCAGTTTCGAGCCGAGGTTGCAGTCGACCCACTCCATCGTCGCCTTCTCATGGGCGACGGCCCGCTTGGTGACCAGGTTGTAGACGTTCTGCGACCAGTTCTGCACGGTCGTGTAGCGGACCCGTGAGCTCGGCTTTGCGCAGATCTCGACCACCGCGGAGTGCAGCGAGTCGGTCGAGTAGACCGGCGCCGTGCAGCCCTCGATGTAGTGGACGTCGGCGCCCTCCTCGCAGATGATCAGGGTGCGCTCGAACTGGCCCATGTTCTCGGTGTTGATCCGGAAGTAGGCCTGCAGGGGCATCTCCACCTTGACCCCGGCCGGGACGTAGACGAAGGACCCACCCGACCACACCGCCGAGTTGAGCGCCGCCAGCTTGTTGTCGTTGGGCGGGATGATCGTCGCCCAGTACTCGCGCACCAGATCCTCGTGCTCGCGCAGCGCCGTGTCCATGTCGGTGAAGATCACGCCCTGGGCCTCGAGCTTCTCGTTGACCTGGTGATAGACCACCTCGGACTCGTACTGTGCGCCCACCCCGGAGAGGAATTTGCGCTCCGCCTCGGGGATGCCGAGCCGGTCGAAGGTGTTCTTGATGTCCTCGGGGACCTCGCTCCAGTCGCGGCTGTTCTTTTCAGAGGCGCGGACGAAGTAGTGGATGTCGTCGAAGTCGATCTGGCCGAGGTTGCCGCCCCAGGTCGGGGTCGGGCGCGAGTAGAAGTGCTCCAGCGCCTTCAGCCGGAAGTCCCGCATCCACTGCGGCTCGTCCTTGTACTCGGAGATCGATTCGACCACCTCGCGGCTGAGGCCCTTCGGGGCCTTGTAGGCGTATCCGGTCTCGGAGTCGTGAAAGCCGAACTTCTCCTTGTAATCGGCGTTGATGCCGGCGAGCTCTCGTTTCTCCGCTACGACCTCAGGTGTAGCCATGGTCAGTCGACCTCCAGGGTGATCGTGTCGTCCACGACGGCTGTCGCGAACGTCTGCACCGGGGCGAAGGCTGGGAGGGTCTTCGGCCTGCCGGTGCTCAGGTCGAAGAGGGAGCCGTGGCGCGGGCACTCGACCGTGCAGGACGCGGCGTCGAACTCGCCCTCGGCGAGCGGCCCGTCGTCGTGGGAGCAGCGGTCCTCGATCGCGTAGAGGGTGCCCTCGCAGTTGAAGACGCCGATCTTGCGGCCGTCGTGCTCGACCAGGCGCATCTCTCCCGGGGGCAGCTCGGCCGCCGGGCAGACGCTGATCGTGCTTGTGGTTGTGCCTTCCGTCACGTTATTCCTAGTGTCCTTGTCGGATTTTAGCGACGTGAGAGGATCGCAGACCACGGACCTCGACGATTGGAGAGCAGCATGAGTGAGAGGACGAGCTACGAGCCAGGCACCCCGTGCTGGGTGGATCACGCCTCGCCGGACCTGGACGCCTCGATCGAGTTCTACGGGGCTCTTTTCGGCTGGGAGGTGCCAGAGACCGAGACCGCCGAGCAGACCGGCGGCTACCGACAGGCGATGAAGGGCGGCAAGCCGGTCGGAGGCATGATGCCGCACATGCAGGAGGGCCAGCCGACGGTCTGGTCCACCTACGTCTCGGTCTCCGACGCGAACGCCACCACGGAGGCCGTGAAGGCTGCGGGCGGCAGCGTGATCTCCGAGCCGATGGAAGTGCTCGACCTGGGCACGATGGCGGTCTTCTCCGATCCCAGTGGAGCCGTCTTCGGGATCTGGCAGCCCAACGCGTTCCACGGCGCCGCCCTCGTCAACGAGCCCGGCGCGCTCTCCTGGAACGAGCTCAACACCCGCGACGTCGCCGGCGCCAAAGAGTTCTACGGTGCGGCCTTCGACTGGTCTTTCGAAGACAACGACATGGGAGAGGCGGGCACCTACACCACCATCAGCCTCGGCGGCAACCCGGTCGGCGGCATCCTCGACATGGCCGAACGGGGCGTGCCCGAGGAGGTCCCCGCTCACTGGCAGGTCTACTTCGCGGTCGAGGACGCCGACGCGACCGTCGCCCAGGCAACCGAGCGGGGCGGCAGCGTCATGGTCCCGCCGATGGAAGTCCCCGCCGGCCGCTTCTCCATCCTCACCGACCCGCACGGCGCGAGCTTCGCCGTGATCGCGCTCAGCGAAGCGATGTAGCGCCCCCAAAGGCCTAGAAGCTTCCGGTGCGCCTTTGCCCCGTATGGACGGGTAAAGGCGCACCGGAACGGCGCGGTCAGATCGCGGCCGCTTCCGAGGGGTCGCCGGCCTCGCCCTCGTCCTCCCATTCGGCCGGCTGGCCGAGGCTGGCGCTCTTCACGACCTTCAGGCCCAGCATCGCGCACTTCATCCGCGTCGCCGAGATCTCGATCCCGAGCAGCTCGAGGACGAAGCCCTTCGGCAGCCGCAGCAGCTCCTCGCGCGATTTGCCGAGAAGCTCGTCGGTGAGCAGCGAGGTCGCCGCGGTCGAGATCGCGCAGCCCTTGCCGTCGAAGGCGACCTCCGCTACCCGACCATCCTCGTCGAGCCGGATCGTCACGTGCTGCTCGTCGCCGCAGAACGGGTTGGTGTCCTCGAACTCGAGGTCGGGATGCTCCAGGCGGCCGAAGTTGTGCGGCCGCTTGTAATGCTCGAGGATCTGGTCTCGGTACAGCTCGTCCACTTGAGAGACGCTAGCGAAGCGGTTCGACTTGGCGCTGCGATTTGATTGGTTTTGGTCGTCGATTAATTGTGTTTTTTAATGTGGTGCGTAGTTGCTGACCGACGATTAGCAGGTAAAAGGCAGCAGACAAGCCTGTCTATACAGGAGCAATAAAGATTTTAATGCATCTGATAGGTTTCAGGTCCGATGAAGACGCGAGAAGCGGACATCGCCGGCCTGGAGTTGCTCTCCGAAGAGGATGCCTTGGCCTTCTTGGTGCGCCGACCGGAGGATCAGTGGCTCGAGAGGGTCAGCGCGCGGGTGCATGCCCGCACCGTCGGCGACCTGATCGCGGGCTTCGCGAACGCCGAGGGTGGGTTGCTGGTAATCGGCGTCCACGATGGCAAGGTCGAGGGGGTGGGAGGGAGTAATCGCCTCAATGCATGGCGCCAGGCTGCCCTCGACTTCACTGAGCCACCCGTGCGACACCGATTCGAGCTCCTGCGATGCCGCAACGCGAGGGGTGAGAAGGACGAGATCGTCCTGATCGAGATCGAGGCCAGCCAGCGGGTCCATCTGACCGCCAAGGGGGAGGCCTTCCTCCGGGTTGGAGACGAGAACCGCAGGCTGGGCACGATCGAGTCCCAAGAGCTGCGCTACGACAAGGGTGACTCGATCTTCGACGGCTCGGCCGTCAAGGGCACGAGCCTCGACGATCTCGACGAGTCGCTTATTGAAGCGTACGAGCGGACGCTCAGGCCCAGGGTCGGCCTAGAGCAGGTCCTCCGCGCCCGGGGGCTGGCGATCGAGGCGGATGGCTCGTCGACACTTACCGTCGCGGGCCTTCTGGTCTTGGGACGAGAGCCGCAGAGGTGGTTCCCGGAGGCGTCGGTGCGAGTTCTCCGCTACGCGGGTTCCTCGAGGGAGAGCGGGGCACGGGCCAATGTCATCGAGGACGAGAGGCTCGAGGGTCCGATTCCGCATCAGGTGGAGGGGGCCAGGGAGCGCATAGAGAGCCTCCTCCCGCGAGCAATGCGTCTTCAGCGAGAGGGGCGTTTCTCGGAGAGCACCCTGATTCCTGAGTTTGCCTGGTTGGAGGCGATCGTCAACGCCGTCACCCACCGCTCCTACAGTGCCGGTGGCGACCACACGAGAATCGAGCTGTTCGACGACCGCTTGGAGGTCGAAAGCCCTGGGCGCTTGCCTGGATTGGTCCGGCCGGAGAGCATCCGCTCCAGTCGATTTGCGCGCAACCCGCGCATCGCACGGGCGATGAGCGACCTCGGGTATGGCCGGGAGCTGGGCGAGGGGGTCGACCGTATGTTCGAGGAGATGAGTCGGGTGGGGCTGCCCGACCCCGTGTACGCAGAGCGCTCGACTTCTGTACAGGTGGCACTGCTGGCCGATCCGCTCGCCGGACGCATTCTCGAGCGGTTGCCGCGGGGGTCGGAGCGATTCGTCGAGTTCCTCAGTCGTGGTGATCGTGTGACGACGACCCAGGCGGTGGAGCTGCTCGGTATTTCAAGACCCACGGCATTGAAATACCTGTGGGAGCTCCGGGACCTCGACCTCGTCGAACATGTCGGCAGCTCCTCCAAGGACCCGCGCGGATTCTGGCGACTTCGCCGCGGTCAGTAGGCGATGGCTTCGGCTCAGAGGCCGAATACCTTGCGGGCGTCGTGGAGGCCCTCGACCAGGCGGTCGATCTCCTCGGGCATGGTGTAGACGCCGAAGCTGGCCCGGGCGGTGGCGGCGATGCCGAGACGGTCCATCAGCACCTGGGCGCAGTGGTGGCCGGCGCGCACGGCGACGCCATGACGGTCGAGGATCTCGGATACGTCGTGTGCGTGGACGCCCTCCAGCTCGAAGGAGACCGGGCCGATTCGCCCGGGGCCGCGGGCGGGGCCGAAGATGCTCAGTCCCGGCACCTCGGCGAGGCGCTCCAGGGCGTATTCCGTGATCTCGCGCTCGTGTCCCAGCACGGCATCCATGCCGACGCCGTCGAGCCAGCGCAGCGCCGACGCCATTCCGATCGCCTGTGCGATCGCCGGCGTGCCCGCCTCGAAGCGGGCGGGAGGGTTGGCGTAGGTGGTGCTCTCGCGCGTCACCTTGCGGATCATCGAGCCGCCGCCGAGGAAGGGCGGCATCGCCCGCAGCAGGTCGAGCCTGCCCCAGAGCGCCCCGATCCCGGTTGGCGCGTAGAGCTTGTGGCCGGTGACGGCGTAGAAGTCGACCCCCAGCTCGCCGACGTCGACCGGCAGCTTCGGTGCCGCCTGGGCGCCGTCGGCGAGGACCAGCGCCCCGGCCTGGTGGGCTAGCCGCGAGATCTCCGCCAGCGGGGTCTCGGTGCCGAGCACGTTGGAGACGTGTGTGACGGCGACCAGCTTCGGCCCCCGCCCAAGCAACGCCTCGTAGGCGCTCATGTCGAGCAGCCCGTCCTCGCCCACCGGCACCCAGTCGATCTCGGCGCCCGTCCGCTCCGCCAGTTGCTGCCAGGGGACGATGTTGGAGTGGTGCTCCATCTCGGTGAGCACGATGCGGTCGCCCTCGCCGAGGTTGGCGTCGCCCCAGGCCCGTGCCACCAGGTTGATCGCCTCGGTCGCGTTGCGGACGAAGACGACCTCGCGCCGGTCGGCGGCGCCGAGGTGATCGGCGACCGTCGCCCGGGCGCCCTCGTAGGCCGCCGTCGCCTCGGCCGAGAGCGTGTGGGAGCCGCGATGGACGTTGGAGTGATGGGTGCGCTCGTAGCGGTCGACAGCCTGGATCGAGGCCAGCACCCGTTGGGAGCTGGCGCCGCTGTCGAGGTAGGCGACCGGGCGCCCGTGAACCTCCCGCTCGAGCGCTGGGAAGGCGGCGCGGACCTTCTCGATCGGGAACGGGGGAGAGGAGCGCTTGGTCGTCGTCTGCCCCATCGGTCCGGTTCTAGGCGGAGGCGCCGGCCTCCACCTCCTCGCGGATCCAGCCATAGCCCTTCTCCTCCAGCGTGCCGACCAGCTCCGGGCCGCCTTCCTTGACGATTCGCCCCTCGAACATGACGTGGACGAAGTCGGGCTTGACCATGTGCAGGATGCGCTGGTAGTGGGTGATGATCAGGACGCCCATCTCGGGACCGGCGAACTGGTTGACGCCCTCGGCGACCGTGCGCAGCGCGTCGATGTCGAGGCCCGAGTCGGTCTCGTCGAGCACCGCGACCTCCGGCCGCAACAGCGCCAGCTGCAGCAGCTCCATCCGCTTCTTCTCGCCGCCGGAGAAGCCCTCGTTGAGGTAACGGCTGGAGAAGTCTTTCGGGATGTTGGCCAGCGCCATCGCCTCCTGGGCGACCTTGGCGAAGTCTTTGATCTTGATCGGCTCCTCGCCGCGGGCCTCGCGGTGGGCGTTGATCACCATCCGCAGGTACTTGCTGACCGATACGCCCGGGATCGAGACCGGGTACTGGAAGGCCATGAAGAGGCCGGCGCGCGAGCGCTCGTCGGGGTCGGCCTCGGTCAGGTCCTCGCCCTTGAAGGTGATCGTCCCCTCGGTCACCTCGAGCGCCGGGTGGCCCATGATCGCGTTGGCAAGGGTCGACTTGCCCGAGCCGTTCGGGCCCATCAGGGCGTGGACCTTGCCCTTCTCCACGTCGAGGTCGAGGCCCCGGAGGATCTCCTTGCCCTCGGCGCTCACGTGCAGGTTGCGTATCTCCAGCTCAGCCAATTTCACTCCGTTTCTGGGTTTTGGAAGTCTGCCCGTCAGGCTGCCGTGCCGACCGGGGCCCGACGATCGCCGAGGGCGCCGGGGCTGGCGAACTCCACCAGCTCGGCAAGCGTGGTGCCCGACAGGGCTTTGGTGACGCCGCCCTGCACGCGCGTCCAGAGCAGCTTGGTCGCGCAGGCGCGGTCGCCGTCGTCCTCGTGGGAGCAGAGCACTTTGCCGTCGGGCGAGTCGTGGAAGCACTCCATCGGGGCGATCTGCCCTTCCAGCGCCTCGACGACCGCGTCCATCGTGATCTCCTCCGCCGGCTTGGCCAAGCGGTAGCCGCCGTGCGCACCCCGGGTCGAGGTGACGAGGCCCGCCTTGCGCAGTTTCGCCACCAGGTGCTCGAGGTAGGAGAGCGGCAGCCGCTCCGCCTCGGCGACGGCGCTGAGCGAGATCGGCATCGAGCCGGGCTGGCGGCCCAGCTCGACCATCAGGCGGACGCCGTACTCGGCTTTGGTCGAGAACAACATGGACCTAAATCCTACTGAAGCAGTCGGTTATACCGCTGCGCCGCCGCGCTCAGGGCTCGATCAGGCCGCGGCGGATCGCGTAGCGCACCAGCTCCACCCGGTCGCGCATGCCGAGCTTTCGCATCGCGTTGGCGCGGTGGTTCTCGACCGTCTTCTCGGAGAGGTGCAGGATCTCGGCGATCTGCTTCGTCGTGTTCGCCTCGGCGACGAGCTTGACGATCTCCTCCTCGCGCGGGGTCAGCTCCTCCTCGCCGCTGGAGCCGCGCTCGAGCACGTCCTTGATCAGCGTCCGCTGCGCCTCGGGCGTGAGGAACGGCTCGCCGCGCTCGACCGCCCGGATCGCCGCCAGCAGGTCGGTGTCGGCCTGCGCCTTCAGCACATAGCCGGAGGCCCCGGCCTTGAGCGCCTCGAAGAGGTAGCGCTCGTCGTCGTGCATGGAGAGGATCAGCACCGAGACGTCCGGCGCCTGGAGCTTGATCTCCCGCGTCGCCTGCAGTCCGGTCAGCTTCGGCATCTTCACGTCGAGGATCGCCAGGTCGGGACGCTCGCGTACCGCCAGGTCCCGCGCCTCGGCGCCGTCGGCGGCCTCCGCCACCACCTCGATGTCCGGCTGGCGCTCCAGCAGCAACCGGATCCCGGAGCGGACGATGCCGTGATCGTCTGCGATCAGCACTCGCAACATGTGCCAAGTCTCCCAGCAGGGGGGAGAAACGATGGGTGTGGCGGCTTATCCGTGAAATGGACGGAAAAGTCGCCACACCAGATGCGTGGGTCGCCGATCTCGCGAAGAGGCAACATGGTGTCGTTTCGATTGTCCAACTGCGCCGCTGTGGAGTCAGCGATGACGCCGCTCGAGCGCGTGTTCTCGCTGGGCGCCTGCACCGTGTTCACCAGGGCGTCTACGCGGTGGGGCATGCCGGGATTTCTCACGAGGGTCGGTGCATGGCGGCCGTGCTGGCGGCGGGGCGGGGCTCCGCTCGCCAGGATTCTCCCTTGGGCTATTGGGGAGGGGCGGTGAGTCATCGCAGCGCCGCCGTTCTCTGGGGACTCCTGCCGGATAGGGGCGATGCGGTCGACCTCATCGTTCCCGGGGTTGGGGGAAGGACGAGGCGAAATGGCATTCAAGTGCACCGATCGCGCTCCCTCGCACACCCCCAAGTGACGCTGCTACGTGCCATCCCGCTTACCACGCCTGCACGGACGATGGCGGATCTGCGCTTGGCGATTTCAGCCGGTAGGGAGACTGCGACTCGCCGTGAGCTGCGCCGAGCGATCCGGCAGGCGAATGTGCTCGGCCTGCCCATCGACGAACGAGACGCAGCCGATCGAACCCGCAGCGACCTCGAGGACACCTTCCTGCGCCTCTGCCGCCACCACCGACTGCCTCGGCCCGAGGTCAACGTTCGTATCGGTCCCTACCTCGTCGATTTTCTCTGGAGAGAGGCGCGCCTCGTGGTCGAAACCGACAGCTACATCTATCACCGCGGTAAGGCTGCGTTTCAGGACGACCGAGGCCGGGCCATGGAGCTGATGCGCCTCGGCTACAGGGTCCTTCCGCTCTCCGAACGGCAGGTCGAGGCCGAACCCCGTCGCGTGGCGAAGGCGCTGGCCGCAGCTCTCGACGACAAGGACCGGTAGGCGGCCGCTCGCGGACTAAGCATCGCGGTCAGCCGGATACGGTGAGGCGGACGGTGGTGCCGTGCTCGGGTCTCGACTCGATCGTCAGCTCGCCGCCGATCAGCAGCGCCCGCTCCCGCATCCCCCCGATCCCCAGGCCGCCCTCTGACTCGTCGAAGGCGAAGCCGCGCCCGTCGTCGGCGACCTCGAGCGTCACACCGCCGTCCGGGCGACGCCGAAGCTGTACCGAGATCCGCTCGGCGCCGCTGTGCCGGGCGGCGTTGGAGAGGGCCTCCTGGGCGACTCGGTAGACGACCAGCTGGGCGTCGTCGGCGAGGTCGGAGAAGTCGCCCTCCGCCGCGAACTCGGCCTCGACCTCGCCGCGCGCGAGCTGCTCGACCTGTCCCGCGGTCGCCGCCGCGAGGCCGAGGTCGTCGAGCGCGGTGGGCCGCAGCTGGCGCGCCAGCGAGAGCAGCTCGCGCATTGCCTGGTTGGCCAGGGCCTTCGTCTCCGCCAGCTGCGGCTCCAGCTCGGGGGGCGCTGCCTCGCGCACCGCCTCCAGCCGCAGGAGCAACCCGGTCAGGGACTGGTTGACCTCGTCGTGGAGGTCGCGCGCAACACGTGCCCGCTCCTGCTCTTGCGCCTCCAGTGCGGCGGATCCCGCCCTGCGACGCTCGGCCTCGAGGCGGCGCATCATGCGCAGGAAGGCGAGCTCGATCCGCTCCACCTCCTCGGTCTCGGCGACGCCGTCTATCGAGGCCGGCAGGGCGGCCCCCGGACGGTTCAGGTCGACCTTCTCCATCTCCTCGATCAGCCGCTCGAGAGGGGCCTGCCGGCTACGCAGGACGAGCAATCGTGCGGCGAGCGCCGCGGCAATGACGGCCAGCACGACGATTATCAGGGTCGTCACAGGGCGAGAATAGGGGTTGACCCCTATGGCCCTATCGCCGGGCCGTGTCCATACTTGAGAGGCAAACCGACCCGAGGAGCAATCACGCGATGACCACCACCAAGCAGTCCACCTGGGGCGCGACCCTGCGCACGACGATCCTCCTGGCATCCCTCTCCGGGCTGCTGGTCGTCATCGGCGCCCTGATCGGCGGGCCCAGCACGGCAGGCCTCTTCCTCGGGATCGCGCTGCTGATCAACCTCGGCTCCTACTTCTTCAGCGACAAATTGGCGCTGAAGATGAGCGGCGCCAAGCCGATCGATGAGTCCGAGGCGTCGCGGCTCTACCAGATCGTTCGCGAGCTGACGACGCGTGCCGGCCTGCCGATGCCGCGCCTCTACATGATTCCCCAGGAGCAGCCGAACGCCTTCGCGACCGGGCGCAACCCCAAGCACTCCGCGGTCGCGGTCACGCAGGGGATCACCAAGCTCCTCTCCGAGGACGAGCTGCGCGGCGTCCTCGCCCACGAGCTCGCTCACATCCAGCACCGCGACATCCTGATCCAGTCGGTCGCCTCCGCGATCGGCGCCGCGATCACCTACCTCGCCTACATGCTGATGTGGTTCGGCGGCGACGACGAGTCGCCGCTCAGCCTCGTCGCCTCGCTCGCCCTGGTGCTGCTGGCGCCGATCGCGGCGAGCATCATCCAGCTCTCCATCTCTCGCCAGCGCGAGTACGCGGCCGACGCCGGCGGGGCCGAGATCTGCGGCAACCCGGAGTCCCTCGCCAGCGCCCTGCTGCGCCTCGAGCAGGGGGCTGCGGCGATCCCGATGCGGGTCAACCAGGCCGCGGAGCCGCTCTACATCGTCAAGCCCTTCTCCGGCAAGGGCATCGCCGGCCTCTTCTCGACTCACCCCCCGATCGAGGAGCGGGTCAAGCGCCTGCGTCAGATGCGGCCCAGCTTCAGCTAGACGAGACGTCGACCACGTCGAGGTAGGCGGCGAACTCCGGGAAGAGCTCGATCATCTTCTTGAAGTCGCCGTCGCTCGTCGCGATCGTGACCTTCTCGCCCGCGTCCCGCGCCCAGCGCGCGGCTTCGTAGAGGTGGATGGCGTCCCAGCCGCGCATCCTGCGGCCCTTGGTTGCCGCCATCTCCACGTACGCCATCCCCATCTCGAACGCCCGCAGCCCCAGGGGTCGGATCGTGATCGTGCCGTCCGCCAGCCAGCCCATGAACCGCTCAGTGCACGTGTCGGCATCCTCGGGCTCGAAGAAGGAGCCCCAGGGCTCGTTGGTGCGGACGTAGTCGTAGAGGACGGAGGTGAACTCGGCGATCGTGATCGGCGAGGCACCGAGCTCCTGGGGGCCGGTGACGAGCTCGTCGAGCTTGCTTTTGCCACGGTTGTCCCGGTCCTCCGTCGAGCCGCCGACCGCCGCGGCCCAGCGGAGCAGAGCGCTGGTGTCGAGGTAGACGAGGTCAGCCACGGTTTCGTCGCTGCGCCACGTCGGCGCGCAGGGCATCGTCGATTTCCTCGAGCGCGGAGTCGACCACGTCCCCAGGGGTCAGGTATTCCTCGCCGACCTTCTGCCAATCGGTCTCTTCGGCCGCCCACTCGATCGCCGATTTCGCCTGCTCGACGAGGGTGTCGGGGAGGCGGGAGGTCTTGGGGTAGAAGTCGTCGATCAGGGGGACTTTCTGCGCCAGCTCCTCGGCGGGCCTGCTCAGGGCGCCGGAGATGAGGATGAGGCGGGTGCTCGGGACCAGGAGCTTCATCTCGACCAGCAGCCGCAGCCCATGGTCGTCGCCGGGCAGGTTGTAGTCGGCGATCACCAGCCGGTGGCCGGCGACCCGGAAGAGTCCCAGGGCCTCGTCCCAGGTTTCCGCGATGTCGATCTCGATCCCGTCCGCTTCGAACGTGCGGCGGTAGGAGTCGACCACCCCCTCGTCGTCCTCCACCAGAAGCGTGATCGGAGCGCTCATGAGGGAAAGACGAGGGTGAAGACGGAGCCCTCGGGGCTCGACGAGGAGAGCTCGATGTCTCCCTGGGCGATCTGCATGAGCTGGCGGTTGATCAGGAGCCCGACGCCGATGCGACCGGTTCGGCTGACGTTCTGCTTGAAGAGCTTCTTTCGCAACCCCTCGTCGATTCCGCCGCCGTTGTCGGCCACGTCGACGCGTATCTTGTCCTCGCCGTGGACTCTCACCTCGACCCAGGGCTTGCGACCGTTCGGCCGCGGCGCCTGGATCGCGTTCTCCAACAGCTCCTCGAGCGCGTGCTCGACCAGGCCCACGGGCGTGCGCAGCCGAATCGGGTCCGCGTCTGGCTTCTCATGGCGGAGCGCGACTCCGCAGCTCTGGGCGTCGGGCTTGGCCCTCGCGATCACCTCCTCCACCAGCGTTGAGAGCTCGACCTCCTTCGGGTCGGGATCGACGTCGAGGAAGCCGAGCATCTTCCCGACCGCACCGTCGATGCGTTCGAGGTGGCGCTTCGTGTTCTCCTCGAGGTCGCGGAGCCGTTTTCGCAGCGGTTTGGGAATCCCCTTGCCCTCGTCGATCACCTTGCGCAGGGATCGGAGGTCCGCGCCGGCGCTGGTCACCGGCTGGCGGACGGCGTGGGCCGTGGCCCGCGTCATCACCACCGCCCACTGGCGGCTGCTGATCGCTTTTTCGCTCGCTTTTTTCGCTTCGTTCGCTTCCCAGCGCGGGATCAAGAGCTCCCGCTCGATCACGTTGCCGAACTCCTGGAACTCCAGGCGGGAGAGCGCGAAGAACGCGTCGAGGGCACCGTTGCCGATGAAGCCCTCCCGGTTGGCGAGCGGCTTCAACTTGGGGTTGTTCCGGCGGCTCACCGAGACCGCGCCGTAGAGCGCGTTCGGCTGGATCGCCGCCTTGCCCTGGCGGACCGCTTTGCGTTCCCTGGCGCCGAGCCAGTCGTCGCCGGGCTCTCCATAGGGATCAACCCGAACGCCATCCCGGTAGATGCGAACGCCGGTCGGGGCCCGCAGCGCCTTGAAGCTCTGTTTGGACTTAGGCGCGTAATAGAACGAACCGGAGAAGGGGCCGCAAGCCGCCAGGTCCAGGTTCTTCGGCAGTTCGCTGCTTTTGACCTCCGTCACGGTCTTCGCCTTCTCGCCGGTCTGCTCGGCCACCTCGGGGGAGCGCCGCACCGTGCGAATCAAGCGCCAGCCCTTGCCTCGCCGTTTGACCTGGAACTCGTACTCGTAGTCGAGCAGCTCGAGCTTCGGCGGTTGGACCATGCCGTTCGCCTTCTCGGGTGCCGGTGCCTCCTCACTCGTGGCGCCCTTGGCGCTCGCCGCTCGCTTCGCGCTCGGGGTCTCGGCCTCCCGCGCCTTCTCGGGCGTCGCGTCGTCCTCTTCCTCCGGGGCGGGCTCCTCCCCGATCACGAGGCCTTGCGCGTCCTCGGGCAACGGCGAGTTGTGGAGGAGCCGGATCGTGAAGTCCTGGCCGCCCGCGGTCAGCGGCAGCAGGAGGACCTCGAGGTCCTGACGCAGCCGTCCGATGCGGGTCACGGCGCGGCCCTTTGGGCGTCGACCTGGGGGCCGGGTGTCCCACTCCAGCGAGAGCTCCTTGATCTGGATGACGGTCCCCGTCTTCGGCGCGTCCACCGGCGGCGCGTCGACTTCGTCCCAGCTGACCGGGATCTCGTCGAGCAGCTTGTCCTTGTCGTTGAAGTCCTCCCAGCGGAAGAAAGCGTGGAACCAAGGGGACGAGGCTTTGGTGCGGCTGTACACGTCGAGCGTTTCGCCGAGCCGGCCCGCGGCCAGCCGCCCGAGCCCCTTCTCCCCGACCGGGATCCGGTGCAACGAGGTGGGTGGGGCGTCGACCTTCTCGCTGAAGCCCGGGTGCATCCAGTTCCGCTCGAAGCCGTCCCGATCCATGCCGCTGCCGTTGTCGGTGATGACCAGGGAGCTCTCGCTGAGCTCATCGGCGAGGTCGAACTCGATCGAGACCTCGGTCGCGTCCGCGTCGTAGGCGTTCTTGATGAACTCGAGGATCGCGACGTTCGGATCCGAGACGAGCTGCTCGCTCAGCAGGTACTGGAGGCGTGCGGCCGGGCGGAAGCGCAGGGGCTCCCGTTGCTTCCCTTTCCTCCTGCGCTTTTTGCCGTCCTTCGCTCCGCGGCGGGGCTTCTTGGTATCGGTCATTCTCGCGAAGCACCTGATGCTACGGGGAAGGGCGGCCAGACGCGGCCCGCTATACTTTTTGAAGTAAAGCTGATCGGGATTTAGGAGATTTGCGATGGCGATGGCAAGCGGCGCGGGGACCCAGACGATCGAGGAGATCGAGCCGTTCGAGGCGGCGCAGGAGATCGAGGGCGGCGACGTCGTCCTGATCGACACCCGCGAGCCGCACGAGTTCCAGGAGGCCCGGATCGAGGGCGGCAAGCTCGTCCCGCCCGGCCTCCTCACCGACGAAATCGCCACCGCCGCTCCGGACAAGTCGGCGCGCACGATCCTCTACTGCCGCAGCGGCAACCGCTCCTACAAGGCGGCCGAGCAGATGGAAGCGCTCGGCTACACCGACGTCGCCTCGATGGCCGGCGGCATCCTCCTCTGGCAGGAGCAGGGGCTGCCCGTGGTCGCGACCGAGGGGATGAGCGCCGAGCAGCGCGACCGCTACTCGCGCCACACGCTGCTGCCCGAGGTCGGGGTCGAGGGCCAGCTGAAGATGCTGAACGCGAAGGTGCTTCTGCTCGGGGCCGGCGGGCTCGGCGCGCCGACCGCCCTCTACCTCGCCGCCGCCGGCATCGGCACGATCGGGCTCGTCGACGACGATGTGGTCGACGCCTCAAACCTGCAGCGGCAGGTGATCCACAACACCGAGCGGATCGGCACCCCGAAGACCGAGTCGGCACGGCTGGCGATCGAGGCGCTCAACCCCGACGTGAAGGTGGTCGAGCACCGCATGCGCCTCGATGCCGAGAACATCCTCGGGATCATCGAGGACTACGACGTGATCGTCGACGGGGCCGACAACTTCCCCACCCGCTACCTGCTCAACGACGCTTCCGTGCGGCTGCGGAAGCCGGTGGTCTCGGCCTCGATCCTCAGCTTCGACGGCCAGATCTCGACCTTCGTCCCCTTCGAGGGGCCCTGCTACCGCTGCCTCTACCCGACCCCGCCGCCGGCCGAGCTGGCGCCGAGCTGCTCGGCCAACGGGGTGCTCGGAGTGATGGCCGGGACGATGGGAACGCTGCAGGCGAACGAGGTGCTGAAGCTCGTGATCGGCATCGGCGAGCCGCTCGTCGGCCGCCTGCTCCTCTACGAGGCGCTCGGCACCCGCTTCACCGAGCTCAAGGTGCGGCGCGACCCCGAGTGCCCGATCTGCGGCCCCGAGGCGGCCGAGATCCCCGAGTCCGAGATGGGCAGGTTCCCCGACTACGACGCGTTCTGCGCCGGCTAGCCGGTAGCTTTCCTGCTCGATATGGCGACGGTTCGCATCCCCAAGGTCCTGCAGGCGCAGACGGGCGGCCAGCCCGAGGTCGAGGCCGCCGGCTCCGACGTGGGCGAGGTGCTGAGGGCCCTCACGGCCGCGCACCCCGACACCGGCGCGCAGCTCTTCGGCGAGGAGGGCGAGCTCAACCGCTACGTCAACGTCTACCTCAACGACGAGGACGTGCGGGTGCTCGACGGGCTCGACACCGCTGTTGCCGACGGCGACACCGTCGTGATCCTTCCCGCCATGGCCGGCGGTTGAAAAACCCTTCGTAATCCCCACGGGCTTTTGCTCCGGCGCTATACTTTTTGAAGTAACGGGAGACCCAGGGCAATGTCAGAACTTCTCAACCGCCCCTGCGGGGGACGCTTCGGCGACGTCGTCGAGTCGATCGGCAACACCCCGCTCGTAGAGCTGCCGCGGCTCTCTCCCAACCCCGACGTCCGCATCCACGCCAAGCTCGAGGGGCGCAACCCGACCGGCTCCGTCAAGGACCGCGTCGCCAAGTCGATGATCGAGGCGGCCGAGGCCGAGGGCGCGATCGAGCCGGGGCAGACGATCCTCGAGCCGACCTCGGGCAACACCGGCATCTCGCTGGCGATGATCTGCAGGCGCAAGGGCTACCCGCTCAAGGTCGTGATGCCCGACAACGTCACCGCCGAGCGCACTCAGCTGTTGGAGATGTACGGGGCGGAGATCGTCTACTCCGAGGGGGCCAAGGGCTCCAACGGCGCGGTCGAGGTGGCTCTGGAGATGGCCGAGGCCCCTCAGTACTACATGCCCTACCAGTACGGCAACGAGGCCAACCCGCTCGCCCACTACAACGGCACCGCGGTGGAGATCCTCGACGAGCTCGACGAGGTGGCCGCCTTCGTCGGCGGCCTCGGCACCGGCGGCACCCTGATGGGCAACGGGCGCCGGTTCAAGGAGGAAAACCCCGAGACGCTCATCGTCGCCGCCGAGCCGATGCAGGGCGAGCTGGTCGACGGCCTGCGCTCGCTCGACGACGGCTTCATCCCGCCGATCATCGACATCTCCCTCTTCGACCGAAAGATCATGGTCTCCAACCGCGACGCGATCCTCTGGACCAAGAAGCTGCTCGAGGAGGAGGGCATCTTTGCCGGCGTCTCCTCGGGCGCCATCGCCGCGATCGCCTCTCGCATCGCCGGTGAGCTCGAGGGCGGCAACGTCGTCTTCCTCATCCCCGACGACGGCTGGAAGTACCTCTCCTCCGGTGTCTACACCAAGCCGATCGAGGAGATCGAGAACCTCGATTCCACCGTTTGGTGGTGATCGCCCGCGCCTGCTCGCTGGCCGCCTGCGCGCTGCTGGCTCTCGGGGCGGCGACGGCCCCCGCGGCTCCCGGGGTTTTGGATAGCTCGTTCGGCAACCACGGGAGCGTCGTTGTCGAAGGAGGGCCGTCGGGCCCTCAGTTCCGAAGCCAGGCGCCGCCGAAGATGGCCCTGGGCCCCGGAGGGGAAATCTTCGTCCTCTTCGCCAACGCCGCGCCGTGTGCGGGGTTCGGTGAATGCACGATCGAATGGTCTCTGGCACGGTTCAGCCCCGACGGGGTTCGCGATTCCGCCTTCGGCAGCGGTCCCGGCTCGGCCCTTGCCGTGCATGGGAGCGAATACGAGCCGGCCGATCTTGCTGTCGGCCCCGACGGCAGGCCCGTGGTTGCGGCCTTCGACGAAGGTAGGGTCGTCCTGGCGAGGTTCGATCGAGGTGGTCACCTGGAAGCGATGCTCGGTGCCGGCGAGGCAAGCGCGCTCCTCGGCTATGGCTACCGCCCGCCCCTCCTGGCGGTCCAGGGCGACGGCAAGGTGGTCGTCGCGGTTGGCTCCTTCGAAGAGCTGAGCATCGTCAGGTACCTACCGAACGGGGAACGGGACCCGGGTTTCGGTGCCGGCGGCGAAACCCGGGTCGCGATGGGGATGCAAAGCCATCCCGCCGAGCTCCTGCTTCGCGCGGACGGGCGCATCGCGCTCGCTATCTCGCGGTGCTGCGGCGGCTCGCCGCTCTCCGGCGAAGGGGTCGGCTTCGTCCAGCTTCTGGCCAACGGACAGCCCGACCCGGCTCTCAACGGCAGTGGACAGGTCCTTCTTCCCACGCCGGGCGCGCGTGGCAACGTCGAAGCGGCCGCCCTTGCGTCCGACAACGGCGCTTACATCGTCTTCGAAATGGACATGGAAACCGTGGCCACGACTGGGCACGTGGTCAAGCTGCGGCCCGATGGGGCCGTCGACACGGCCTTCGCGAGGGACGGGTTCAGCCGGATCCCGATGCCGGGAGTAGACGACCTGGTCATAGACGGGAAGGGCAGGCTCGTCGCCAGCGGTTGGAACGGCGGCGCGGCGGTCCTCCGGACGCGACCCGGCGGCGGCGCCGATCGAACGTTCGGCGGCGGCGCCCCGGTGCCGCTGAAGAGCAGCGGTCCCGCGGGCGTCGTCGCCCTTCAGGCGAAGGGAAAGATCGTCGCTCTCGGAGAACCGTGTTGCGGTCCCAAGGGAGCTTCCCTGTACCGGCTGACCGGCGGCACGGATCACACGCGTTGCCTGGGTCGCAAAGCGACGTTCGTCGGCACGAATGGACGGGACGAGATCACCGGGACCCCGCGCCGCGACGTGATCGCCGCCCTCGGGGGGCGTGACGAGGTGCTCGGTCTCGGGGGCCGGGACGTGATCTGCGGCGGCAAGGGCAAGGACGACCTCTTCGGCGGTCCCGGGCGGGACGAGGTGAAACCCTGATGCGGATCGCACAGGCCCTGATCGACGAGATGGTCGAGCACGCGCTCGCGGACCTGCCGAACGAGTGCTGCGGGATGGTCGGTGGCAGCGCAGACGAGGCGAGCGTCGTGATCCCGGTGGCCAATGCGGCGGCGAGCCCGCTGCGCTTCGAGATGGACCCGCAGGGCCAGTACGACGCACTGATGGCGATCGAGCGCGACGGCAAGGAGCTGCTCGCGATCTACCACTCGCACACCAAGAGCGCCGCCTATCCCTCGCAGACCGACGTCAACCAGGCGGTCAGCTGGCCCGACGCGATCTGGGTGATCGTCTCGCTCGAGGACCGGGATGCCCCCGACGTCAAGGGTTACTGGCTCAAGGACATGAAGATCGCCGATGCCGAGCTCGTCGTCGAGTAGCAGCGGGCGCCCGGTCAAGGTCGCCTACGCGCTCAACCAGATGGAGGCGGAGATGATCCAGGGCCTGCTGGGAGAGCACGGGATCCCGAGCATGGTGCAGCGGACCGTCGACAACCCGGAGTTCCTCGCCGCGGGGCCGCGCCAGATCCTCGTGCCGGAGGCGGCAGCCGAGCAGGCCCGCGAAGTGCTCGAAGGGGCCCCAGGATCGGACTAGACCAGGCCCGGCCGCTCGATCTCGCGCAGGTAGCCGCGCCAGGCCGTCTCTATGTCGCCGATCCGTGCTTCGAAGGCGGCTTCCAGCGTTGCCGTGGCCCCGCCCGGCAGGAGCCGCAGAGCGAGTCGCTCGCAGGCATCCGGGCCGCGCTCGGTCTCGAGCAGGTCGAAGATCGTGCCGCCGAGGATCACCGCGTCGCGGCGCGAGGGAGGGAAGGAGGGGCGGGAGCTCTCGCGCAGGCGGCGGATCACCGCCGCCCGGTAGAGCCCGACCTGACGGGCGAAGTACTGGGCCCCGCCTTCCACCAGCCAGGCCCAGCTGAGGTAGCGGGCGAAGCGGCGCGGCGTCCAGGAGGGCGGCAGCTCGGGGTTGTTGGCGGCGATCACGAGCTGTGCGTAAAGGCGCTCGGCGGTGCCGCGCAGCGCTTCGCGCGAGTCGTCGCCGGCGGCGCGGCGCTCCATGTGCGGGTCGTTGAGGACGTGGAGCTCGGTCGCCATCGCCCAGCCGGCCAGGTAACGGCGCCCGGCCGGCGCCGCCGACCAGCGCGCGGCCGGCAGGAACGGGTGGGCGAGGGAGAGCAGGGTCGGGTGGGTGTGGACGACGACCGTGACGTCGCCCGGGACCCGCTCGAAGCGATCCTCGAGCCGCAGCCGCAGTTCCTCCATCCGGTCGAGCGTGCGCTCCGCGAAGGCGGCGTCACCGCTGTCGTGGCGGGCGGTGAAGCTGAGCGATTCGGTCTCCACCCAAGGCATGGCGCGAGCCTACTATTTACAAAGAGTCAGGCCTCATGTGGCCACGAGGCTTGGAAATCCGACAGTCGAGCAGCTCGCTCGAGCTCACAAAGGAGATGCAATGAGACCCGCAAAGGCAATTGCCCCACGGCGATCATTGCGGTCGTTGCGTTTGGGGCCTGTGGCGCAACAAGCGCGATGGCGCAGACCAACACGGCAGTGTGCGAAGTATATCAAGACCCGTGTGAACCAAAAATTTGGTTACCGAAATGCACAACCAGCTCCCAGCTGGTGAGGTATTCACGCTGAAAGACGGCGGCATGACCGTCTTATGTTCATTAGCCAAAGATACGCTGTCGGGCTTAGCAACAGCCCCGGAACCATTGAAAGTCACTACCACAGAATTAACTTTCGAAAACTGTGGTACCACGGTAGCGCACGATAACTGCCCGTCGCATGCACCTACGACGAGACCGGTATCGAATCCGAACTCGAATACAACGAAACCGAAGAAGCCGAAGGTAGCTTAAAGAGCGTTGAAGAAGAAGAAGTGGAACTGATGGAAGGCAGTGCACCCTGTCCCAATACTGCGATGCTCGACTTCCAGCTGAAATCCTTAGACCCGGCATACATTGTGACTTGAGTTGAGTTGAGCACAAAGCGTGCGTCCGAGTGAATATGCACCGATCTGTGCATTGCACAGATCGGTGCACTCGCTGTTTCAGGACACAGCTCCCTGCAGGGGGATTCCGGTGAGGGTAAGGCCCCCCGCGACTGGTCACGCGATTCTCTTTGACGGGCCGCCTGAAATCGGATAGGCCAGCCGATGGTCCCAGCAGTGGGCTGGCGACCTTCGCGCATATCTAGACCTCGGTGCGCAGCACCGAGAAGGGAGATGAAATGAGACTCATCAAGTTGTTTGGCCTGGCGGCCATGGCGGCGGTTATCGCGATGGCGCTTGCCGGCGCGTCGACGGCGATGGCAAACGGAAGCACGGCGATCTGCAAAGTGCACCAGGATCCGTGCGTTGGAGCGAATCACTTCAAAGCCGTCCACTTCGTCAATCGGCCGGGAACGGTCCTCGGGTTCTTAACCGAGGACTTTACCGCCTTATGCTTAAACGTCTTACGGCAAGCCGACGTATTAGCGTTAGCGAACCCGCAAGAGGTGCACACCACACAATTAACGTTCACCGGCTGCGGCACGACTGCAGCCCACAACAACTGCACCTTTACGGTTGAACAACTCGCCTTAGGCGACTTGTTAAGAACGGCTTTAAACAAAGGTCGTGAGACGTTCTTAAGCGGCAGGTTCAAAGTCAAATGTGGTGGGGGTGAATTCCTCGAAGTCGATTGCGAATACCTACAGGAAAACGCGGAAACAGAAGTCACAACCGGCAAAGAAACCGAAATCAACATCGAAGAAGAACTGGTGGAAGGGGAAAGCGGCTCTCTCTGTCCCAGCGTCCCCCCAGTCGTGCACCTCTCGTTAGTCGGGTTAGACCCGTACTAC
Source organism: Solirubrobacterales bacterium (assembly GCA_036376915.1). Classification (GTDB taxonomy): domain Bacteria; phylum Actinomycetota; class Thermoleophilia; order Solirubrobacterales; family 70-9; genus VRUE01. The sequence goes on along the minus strand of DASUZK010000005.1, from coordinate 13,266 downwards.
ATCGTCTCCTAGCCGCGAGCCGCGGGAGAAGCAAGGCGCCGATCCGTGTGCACAGCACGGATCGGCGCCTCCGCCCCTACTCCGGGCGCGGCGCAACGGATATACGGCTCGTCGGGTGCCTAGGCGAGGACCGGCTCGGCCGCACCGCAGACGTCGAGGATCTCGGCGCGAGCGCGGTCGAACTCTTCGTCGGCCATCACCGGGGTGCCCTCGAAAGGCAGGTCGCGGTCGACCTCGACCCAGGAACGGCAACCGTGGTACTCCTCGCGAACCTTGACGGTGACCGGCCGGGGGATGCGGTGGACTCGCAGCAGCAGCACGTGCAGGGGGTGGCGCCGCTTCCAGTTGAGCCGCTTCTCGGCGTAGTCCGGCGTCCAGACGTAGAAGGGGGAGAGGCCGTCGACGATGCGGGGGTCGGCGACCGTGATGTGGTCGGTGACCTCGGCCCAGGCACGCAGGCGAACCCGCTCGGGCTGGGCGATGCCGCCGTCCTGGATCAGCGCTTTGGCCGGCGGTTCCTCCTCGCCCCAGACACCCTCCTCGAGCGCACGACCCAGCTCGGGGTGATGTGACTCCCGCACCAGGTTGTTCTGCTGGTGGTCGAAGGTGGGGTAGAGGAAGAAGCGCTCGTGATCGAGCTCGAAGTGCTTGTTCTCCTCGCGGATGCCCCCCTTGCGGAGGGTCAGCAGCTGCTCGCCCTCGGCGAGTGCACGGACCGTCACGGCCCATTCCTTGAAAGCGATCGGCATTTGAAGTCTTACCCTTATGAGGTCGATGAATCTGTGACCGGGAGGAGTACGCCTCGAACCCTGTCCAGGCAGCAGCGCCGCCCGAATTGCGCATTCTAGAGCAGTCGGCTCAGAACGCAAAATATGTGACGAAGATCACGTCTATTCGTCCGCGGGGCCGTGTCCGCCGCCGCCCGGCGTTTCGATCCGGAGCGTGTCTCCGGGCTCCAGCTCCCCTTCGGCCTTGCCCGGCAATGCCTCGCCGTTGCGGAGGTTGCGGCCCTCGGCTCCGTCGTCGCCACCCTCGCGACCGCGCGGTGCGGTGCGGCGGCGCTCGGCGATCAGGCTGAATTGCATCGGAGTCAGGGACTCGACCTCGCGGACGATCCCGTCACCGCCTCGACGCTGCCCGCCGCCGCCGCTGCCGCGGCGCAGCGACAGCTCCCGCACGCGCAGGGGGAATTCGCTCTCCAGCGCCTCGACCGGGGTGTTGAGCGTGTTCGACATCGCCACGTGGATGGCGCTGGGGCCGTCCGCGTCTGGGCAGGCGCCCTGGCCGCCGCCGAGCGTCTCGTAGTAGGTGAAGCCCTCGCCGGCGAGGGTCAGGTTGTTCATCGTCCCCTGTCCCTGGGCCGGCACCGGACGGGCGCCGCCGAGCGCCGCGATGACGAGGTCGGCGGCGCGGCTGGAGGTCTCGACGTTGCCGGCGGCTACCGCGGCGGGCGGTCGGGCGTTCAGCAGGCAGCCCGGCGGCGCGACGACCTCGATCGGCCGGTAGGCACCCGCCGACGGCGGCGCGTCGGGGTCGGTGAGGACGCGGACCGCGAAGAAGGCCGCGGACTTGGTGACCGAGAGGGGGCAGTTGAGGTTGCCCTCCACCTGTGGGTCGGTGCCGGTGAAGTCGAGAACGAGGCTCTCGCCGCTGATCGTCGCCGCGACCTTCAGGACGACGTCGCGAGGCGCCCCGCTCGCGTCGTCCTCGAGCAGGTCCTCGGCGCTCCAGCGGCCGTCCGGCAGCGCGCCGAGCGCCGCCCGGGTGCGCCGCTCGGCGTAGGCGAGGATCTCCTCCATCCCGGCCCGGAGCCGCCGCTCGCCATGGAGCTCGGCCAGCTCTGTCAGGCGCAGCGCGCCGATCCGGTTGGCGGCCGCCTGCGCGCGCAGGTCGGCGAGTCGCTGGTGAGGAAACCGCATGCGAGAGGCGAGCTCGTGAAGCGTTTCGGAGTCGGCGACGGTGGGCGGGATCACGACCCCCTCTTCCTCCAGCCGGGTGGAGCGTGCCGGCATGCTTCCGGGCGTGGTGCCGCCGACGTCGGCGTGGTGGGCGCGGCAGGCGACGAAGCCGAGCAGGCCGTTGGCGGCGAAGACGGGGGAGATCAGGGTGACGTCGGGCAGGTGCGTGCCGCCGCGGTAGGGGTCGTTGAGGATCCAATCCCGGCCCGGCTGCTGCTCCAGCTCGAGGACCGCGGCGACCGCGTCCGGCATCGAGCCGAGATGCACCGGTATGTGCTCCGCCTGCATCGCCAGCTCGCCCCGCGCGTCGAAGATCGCGGTCGAGCAGTCGTGGCGCTCCTTGATGTTGGCCGAGTAGGCGGAGCGGATCAGCGCCGCCCCCATCTCCTCGCAGGCGGCGCGCAAGGCACCGACCATGACCTGGAGGGTGACGGGGTCGAGTGAGGTCATGGATGGGCCTCTGGCGACTTTGTTGCTGTATGCGGAACAAAGTCGCCAATTCCGGCTTCCGCGCAGATCGTCCCGGCCTTGTCGACCTCGGCACGCCAGCCGGGCGGCAGGACGAAGGTCGCCTCGGGCAGCTCGAAGACCGTCGGGCCGTTGGCTCGCAGGCCCGCCGGTGGCTCGCCGTGCAGCACCGCGGCCTCCATCCACTCGTCGCCGAAGCGCACCTCGCGAGTGCTCTCCTCGAGCGTGCCGGCCTCGGCGGCAACCAGCCATGGCCGCGGCCCGGGCGAGACCATCGCCAGGCGGACGTGCACGAGCACCACCTCGCCGTCGGGATCGCGGTGGCCGTAGCGCTCCTCGTGGGCCGCGGCGAAGCGCTCGGTGAGGTCGGCCGGGTCGGGACGGGTGCTCCCCGGCACCGGCAGCTCGAAGGCCTGGCCCGCGTAGCGCATCTCGTAGACGACCTCGGGCTCGGCGCCCTCCAGATCCCCGTCGAGGTTGGAGATCGACTCGTCGACCTCGACGGCGATCCGCTCGGCCGTCAGGTCGCCGCCGCTCAGCATCACGGTGCGGGTCGTGTCGCGGCGGCGGTCCGACGCGCAGAGGCCGAGCGCCGAGAGCACGCCGCCGGCGCGCGGGCAGAGGACACGCTCGATCCCCAGCTCGGCGGCGATCGCGACTGCGTGCATCGGCCCCGCGCCGCCGAAGGGGAGCAGGGCGAAGCGGCGGGGGTCGACGCCCCGCTCCACCGTCACCACCCGCAGCGCCCGCACCATCTCCTGGTTGGCGACTCGGACGATCCCCTCGGCCGTCTCCAGCTCGCCCATCCCCAGCGCGGTGGCGAGAGCGCCGACGGCTGCCCGTGCCGCGTCGACGTCGAGGGCGACCCCGCCCGCCAGCTCGGAGCCGGGAGCGAGGCGGCCGAGCACGAGGTTCGCGTCGGTGACCGTCGGCTCGACTCCCCCGCGTCCGTAGCAGGCGGGCCCGGGGTCGGCTCCCGCGGAGCGAGGCCCGACCCTGAGCGCACCGCCCGCGTCGCGCCACCCGATCGAGCCGCCGCCGGCGCCGACCGTGTGCACGTCGACCATCGGCAGCTGGATCGTCCGGCCGCCGATCTCGCGCGAATCGGTGCGGCGGACCTCACCCGCATCGACGACGCAGACGTCGCACGAGGTGCCGCCCATGTCGAGTCCCAAAGCGTTGCCGTCGCCGGAGACGCGGGCGAGCAGGCTCGCCCCGACGGCGCCGCCGGCCGGCCCGGAGAGGACGCTCCAGGCGCCCGCCCGCGCCGCCTCTCCCGCGCTCGCGAGGCCGCCCGAGGAGCGCATCACCTGGGGCCGCGGCAGGCCCGTCGCCTCGGCCGCCTCGCCGAGGCGCCTCAGGTAGCGACCGAGCAGGGGGGAGAGGTAGGCGTCGATGGCGGTCGTCGAGGTCCGCTCGTACTCGCGGAAGCGAGGCAGCACCTCGTGCGAGGCCGAGACGTGGAGGCCCGGGATCTCGCGCCGCAGGTGCTCGGCGATGCGCCGCTCGTGGCTCGGGTCGAGGTAGGAGAAGAGGAGGCAGACCGCGACCGACTCGACCTCGCGGTCGCGCAGCAGCTCCGCCAGCCGCTCTGGCTCACCCTCCGCGAGCGGCTCGACCACGCCCTCGGGCCCGATTCGCTCCTCCGCCTCGAAGCGCAGGCCGGGCTCGACCAGCGGCGCCGGCTTCGGGGCACAGAGCCGGTAGAGCTGGGGGCGGGCCTGGCGGCCGATCTCGAGCACGTCGGCGAAGCCGCGGGTCGCGACCAGTGCCGTGCGGGCTCCGCGTTCCTCCAGCAGCGCGTTGGTGCCGACGGTCATCCCGTGCGCGAAGGACTCGACCTCCGAGCCCGCCGCCCCGGCCAGCCCCAGTACTTCCTCCACGACCGCGATCACGGCCAGCGACTGGTCCTCGGGCGTAGTCGGCAGCTTCGCCGTGTGCACCCGCTCGCCGTCGAAGAGGACGGCGTCGGTGAACGTCCCGCCTACGTCGACCCCGAGCAGCATGCGTCCACGCTACGTCAGTCCCAGCGCTCGCGGCGGATCTCGCCGCCGGGGCCGCGGACGATGTGGACGCCGTCGAGGTCGGGGTCCAGGTGCGGGAAGTCGGCGCGCAGGTGGCCGCCGCGGGACTCGCGCCGCTCCAGCGCGCAGGCGGCGATCGCCGCCGCCAGCGGGTAGGGGTCCCCGAGCAGCTCCTCCAGCTGCTCGGGGCGGCGCAGCGGGCCGGCCAGGCTCCAGGCCGCTTCGCGGGTCGCCTCGGTCGGCGGCTGGAAGCGCCACTCGCCGGGCTGCGGCGGGCTGGGCGCCGGCTTCTCCTCCAGTGCCGCCACCCCCGCGCGACCGCCGAAGACGAAGCACTCGCTGAGCGAGTTGGACGCCAGGCGGTTGGCGCCGTGCAGGCCGGTGCAGGAGCACTCGCCGACCGCGTAGAGCCCCGGCAGCGAGGAACGCCCGTCGAGGTCGACCGCTACGCCGCCCATCGTGTAGTGGGCGGCGGGGGCGACCGGGACCGGCTCGGCGCTCGGCTGCAGCCCGGCCTCGGCCAGCGAGTCGAAGACGTTGGGGAAGCGGGCGGGGTCGAGCCCGCGCAGGTCGAGCGAGACCGCCTCGGTGCCGTCGGCCGCGAGCCGGTCGAGGATCGCCGCGGTCACCGCGTCGCGCGGGGCGAGCTCGTCGGTGAAGCGGCGGCCGGAGGCGTCGAGCAGGGTCGCGCCCTCGCCGCGCACCGCCTCGGTTATCAGCATCCCGTCGAAGCGCGTGCCGGGCAGGAAGAGCGCGGTCGGGTGGAACTGGCAGAACTCGAGGTCGGCGAGGTCGGCTCCCGCGGCCGCGGCCATCGTCGGCCCGGCGCCGATCGCGCCCCAGGGGTTGGAGGTGCGCCGCCACAGCGCCGCGGCACCGCCGGTGGCCAGCACGGTCGCGGCGGCGGCCACTCGCCCGCCCTCGGTCAGCACTCCGTGGCAGCGCTCTCCGTCGCTCCACAGAGCGGTCATCGAGGCCCGCTCGAGCACCTCGATCCGCGGCTCGGCGGCGACCATCGCCGCCAGCTTCGAAGTGATCTCGTGGCCTGTCGCGCTGCCGCCGGAGTGGACGATTCGCCGCCGGGTGTGGCCGCCCTCGAGTCCGAGGGACAGCTCGCCCTCCTCGTCGCGGTCGAAGACGACCCCGCGGCGGAGCAGCTCGTGCACCGCACCGGGCGCCTCGTCCACCAGCACCTGCACTGCCGAGGGCCGGCAGAGGCCGCGCCCGGCCGCGATCGTGTCCGCGGCATGTCGTGCGGGAGAGTCGCCGGGCTCCAGCGCCGCCGCGAGCCCGCCCTGCGCCCAGAAGCTGGCGCTCTGCGAGAGCGGCGTGCGGGAGACGACGCAGACCGCCGCGCCGCCCTCGGCCGCGACCAGCGCCGTCCACAGGCCCGCCGCGCCGCCGCCGACGACGGCGACGTCGTACTCGGCACTCGGCGCTATCGCCGTCCTGCCTCTCGCCGGATCGCCTCGACTTGGCCGCGGAGCCAGGCGGCGGCGGACTCGCGAGCCCTGGACCGCTCGTCGCCGATCGCGCCCTCGGCCTCGGTGGCGCGCTTCTCCGCCTCCTCGATCCGCTTCTCGGCGGCCTCGGCCTGCGCCTCGATCTCGGAGAGGCGTCCCTCCGCCTCGGCGATCACACGGTCCTTGGCCTCGCGCTCGCGGCGCAGCTCCTCGGCGTGCGCGGCGCGCAGCTCCTCCAGGGCCCGGGAGGCGCGGGCGCGCTCCTTTTCCAGGTCGGTCTCCAGCGCCTCTATCTCGGCCGCGACCCGCCTCTCCGCGGTGCTCGCCGCCGCCGCAGCCTCCTCCAGCCGCTTCTTGGCCATCTCGACCTGCGCGCTGAGATCCCCCGTGCTCACCCGCCCAATCTATTACGAGACGCCCCGCCGGGGCGTACCATTTGCATATGGCCTCAGAGACCCGACGCCGCACGCTCCTGGCTCCCGGCAACGAGGAGGAGTGGGCCCGACTCAACGCAGAGAAGCGGGAGTACCACCAATGCACCGCACGGGCGCTGACCCCTTCCGAGCGTGTCGCCCAGGGCCAGAGGCTCTCTCAGCAGGCGGTCTCGCTGCTGGCTTCGACCATAAAGGCGGGGCATGTCCCAGAACGAGCCTTCTGGTCCTGACCTCGACGGCGTGGTCGCCGATGCCAACGCGGTCGGCCTTCGCTACGTGGTGATCGGAGGTTTCAGCGTTATGGCCAACGGCTTCCTGCGCGCAACCAAGGACAGTGACCTTCTCGTTCCCGACGGTCCCGAGACAGACGAGGCAATCGTGCGCCTGCTCGACCGCATCGAGGCGACCCGTCTCCACGATGGTAAGACGCTGTCCCGCGAAGACGTTCTAGATACGCACCACATTCGCGTTCGCAGCAAGCACGGCATTCTCGACATCATGCGGGGCGGCCTCCCCCCGCTCGACTACGAGACCGTGGCCCGGAACGCCATCGAGGGAGAAGTCGGCGGACACCCCGCCCGCTTTGCCGGCCTTCGCAGCATCGTCGGCTTCAAGCGGCTCGCAGGGCGACCCCAGGACAGGCGCGACCTGGAAGAGCTGGAGTCGTTTCACGGCGAGCTGCCGATCGACGAGATCCCCGGCGTGGACTCCTGACTCGCGAAGTTCGCTTTACGTTAAAGTAAAGGCGTGCCGAGAATCTCCCCCAAGCACCAGGTGACCCTGCCGGTCGAGAGCCTTCGGGCTGCTGGGCTGAAGCCTGGCGATCAGGTGCGAATCGAGCCAGAGGGACCTGACCGCATCGTCGTCTACCGCGCCGAGCCCGACCTCGGCCACGCGCTCGGGATCTTCGATGGGTTGTACGAGCCGGACTACCTCGAGCGTCTCCGCTCCGAGGAGCGGGCTTGAGCGCTTGCGTCCTCGACACAGACGTCGTCATAGCTGCTCTCGATAGGCGCGATGCGCATCACGAGGCCGCTGCTGTGGCGTTCGCGCGGATGTCCGAGGATGAGACCGATCTGCTCCTTTCTGCGGTGAACTACGCCGAGGCGCTCGTCCGTCCGGCTGAAGACGAGGGAACGCTTCGGGCCGCTGTCGACGCGATCGCCTCGCTGCGCATACGGGTTGTCGGGCCGGATGCGGCTATGGCTCGCAGCGCAGCGCGGTTTCGTGCGCTTGGGATCAGTCTCGCCGACGGCTTTGCCCTCGCCACTGCGGCTGCGCACGACGCCAGTGTCGCATCGTTCGACAAACGCGTCCGACGGGCGCTGCGCCCTGTTGGCCTGCGGCTCTGCGGGCCGCTCGTCTAGTTCGTGCTCCCGGTGCGGTCGAGAATGGCGCGGTAGGCGACGACCGTTCGCTCCGCCATGCGGTGGGCCGAGAGGGAGGTCGCTCGCGTGGCGCCCTCGACACGGGGGTCGGGCGACTCCAGGAGGGCGCGCGCCGCCGCTGTCCAGGTGCCGAGCTCGAATGGCGCGCACAAGGCGCCCTTCAGGCCCGCGAGCACATGGGGGGCGATCCCCACTGGCGTAGACAGCACCGGCACGTCGCAGGCGAGCGCCTCGACGCAGGCGAGGCCGAAGCCCTCGTAGTCGGAGGTGACGAGGACGGCGTTGGCGGCGTTGACCCAGAGCGGCATCTCGTCGGGGTCGATCGAGCCGCCGGTGAGCAGCTCGGCCTCGCAGGCGCCCGCCAGCTCGGCGGCGCGGTCGTGCCGCTTCTCCGGCCTGGCCGGGTCGGCGGGGAAGAGCAGGTAGCGGCCGGCGGGGTCGAGCCCGAGCTGCCTCCGCACCTCCTCGCGGGGCATCCGCCGGAAGCGCCCGAGGTCCGGCCCGCAGGGCAAGACCGCCGAGCCCGGCACGGGGGGGAGACCCGGCCGGCCGTCCTCGGCCGAGAAGAGCGCCCGCGAGACCGCGGCGACCAGGTCCGACCGCCAGGCAAGCCGGCGCGACATCGGCCCGACCAGCGGGTGGCGCACGTCGGTCCCGTGGAAGCTGACGACGAGCGGTCGCGCGCCCGCCAGCAGCGCACACCAACCCACCAGCCCGTAGTGCGCGTGGACCAGGTCGAAGCGCTCGCTCTTCAGCATCCGCCGCAGCCGCCGGGTGGCGGGGCCGTAGTGCTGGCGGCCGCGCGGGAAGGAGAAGACCTCGACCTCCTCGCCGAGCCTCCGCATCTCCTCCACCTGATCCCGCACCCAGCGTCCCCGTTGCGGGGTGGAAGCGTCGGGGACGAAGTTGGTGACTACCAGGACGCGCATCGATTGAGCCTATCCGCGAGGGGTGCCTAACGTTGTTGATGTAAGAATATTGCTACAGAGTGCCAAGTTGCTCATTTATATGAATATGCACACAACGGCTGCAGTCCTGATACTGTGCGTATATGCATACAACAACTCCAAGAGGTCGTGCGACTTGGACGGTGCATAACCCCGCCGATCTCGGCCGGGCGATCGCGGGAGTGCGCTCCGCATGCAGCCTGACGCAGGCGGGGCTCGCCGGCCAGATCGGGGTCGACCGGGGCTATCTGGCCCGACTCGAGGCCGGCGCCTCCCAGCTCGTGCTCGAGCGGGCGTTGCGCGCCCTGCGCAGGATGGGAGCGACGGTCACGGTCACCTTCGAGCGCCCGGACGCCGATGGCGAGAGCTGAGAGCCTCGGCGTCTGGCTCGAGGGAGTCCGAATCGCGGACCTGACCGAGGGTCCCGGGGGCTCGATTCGAGCCCGCTACTCCGACGAAGCGCTCGACCGATGGCCACGGAACAGCCCGGTCATCTCCTGCAGCCTGCCGCTCGGCGAACGCGCCCTGCCGGCCCTCGCCTTCTGCAGGGGCCTGCTGCCCGAGGGCGACGCACTGCGAACGCTGGCCGACCGGGCCGATCTGGCGGCCAGCGACACGTTCGGGATGCTCGAGCGCTACGGGCGCGACGTCGCGGGCGCGCTGGCGATCGCCCCCGAAGAGCCGGCCGAGCGCGATTACGGCATCGAGGAGTACGGCGAGACCGGCCTGGAGGAGGCGATCGACGACCTCGACGACTATCCACTCGGCGCGCACGACGACAGCGAGCTGTCGCTGGCGGGCCTGCAGGACAAGCTTCTCCTCGTCGATCTCGGAGAGCGGGGCTGGGGCCGCCCTCTCCATGGCCGGCCCTCGACCCACATCCTCAAGGTCGACGATCCGCGCCGGCCCGGCTTGATCCAGGCCGAGGAGGAATGCCTGCGCCTGGCCCGGGCGCTCGGCCTGACGAGCATCGACCCCCAAATCGAGACCATCGGCGAGCACCGCTGCCTGATCGTTCCCCGCTTCGATCGAGAGGAGGACGCCGGCTCGATCGCGCGCATCCACCAGGAGGATCTCTGCCAGGCGACCGGGACCGATCCCGCCCAGCGCGAGGGCCGTGGCAAGTACGAGCGAAGTGGGGGTCCAGCGTTGAAGGACGCGGCCGCCCTCATAGACAGCTACGCCGGTGACGTCGAGGGCCAGCTCGACCGCCTGGTTGAGATAGTCGCCTTCACGGTGCTGATCGGCAACGCCGACGCCCACGGCAAGAACCTCGCCTTCCTGCACCCGCACCCCGAGCGGATCGAGCTGGCGCCGCTCTACGACACCGTGCCGACCGTGCTCTGGCCCAAGCTCCGCAGGGAGGCGGCGATGTCGATCGGTGCCCAGGTCTCGCTGCCGGACGTGACCCTGAGGGACATCGTCCGCGAGGCGGTGATCTGGCGCCACCCGGCCGAGCGAGCCGAGGAGGCAGCACGCCGCACGCTCGCCACCGCCCTCACCGTTCTCGATGAAGGCATGCTCCCAAGCAATTCGCCGGTAGCGAAACTCGTCTCCAGTCGAGTCCGGCAGCTGCTCTAGGTTTGGACTGCGAGTCAGCCCTTCTCGATCGTCACCGATTCGATCAGGACCGGGACCTTGGGCTTTTCGTCGGGCCTCCCGAGCTCGTCGATCCGGGCGACCGTCTTGTAGCCCTTGCCGACCCTGCCGAGCAGGGCGTATTCGGGTGGGTACCCGGTGTCGAGGCTGGTGACGACGAAGAACTGGCTGCCGGACTGGCCCGACGGCGCGTCGAGGCTTTTGGCCATCGCGACGACACCCTTGGTGTAGGCGGTGTCGGTGGGAGGTGGCTCGGTGGTCGTGTAGCCCGGGCCTCCGTCGCCACCGACGAGTGGGTCGCCGCCCTGGACAACGAAGCCGGACACCACCCGGTTGAAGTCGAGGCCGTCGTAGAAGCCTTCGCGAGCGAGGTAGGCGAACGAGTTGGTCGTCTTCGGCGCCTGCTCGGTGTCGAGGACGATCTCGAAGCTGCCGCAGCTGGTCTCGACGACAGCGGTCAGCTCTTCGCCCGGCTTCACCGTCTGCTTCGGCGCTTCCAGGCTCACCTCCTTCGGCTCCGGCTCGTCGACCGCATTGCAGCCGGGGACATCCGCCACGGTGCCCGAGTCGCTGTCTCCGCCGCAGCCGATCAGCAGCGCCGCAATCGCCGCGGTCGCGACGATTGCGAGCACGCCAAAGATCCTCGGTGTGCGTCCCTCCAGCATGGCGGCGGAGACTAGCCGATCGCCACCTGTAAACCCATCCATCTGTCTCAAAATACGCTTATTTCCAGCCAAAAGAGCCACGCACTTGACAAAAGAAACACCAGTATCTACTCTGCGGCCAGTCGGTAAACACGGGTATCCACCCCGAATGACCGGCACACAGGGAAACCGATTCGGCTGAGGTCAGGCCAGGGCCCCCCGGGGAACGGCACGGCAGCAGCGGAGGGGAGAGAAGTTGAGATACCGGGCGAAGCAGCCAAGGGCACGATCGAAATCGTGTTCCGAGCGAGGCGCTGCCTCACTGCCTTGCCGTGTTCTCCCCCTCGTTCCTGTCACCGCCTCGCTACCCGACGCGGCCCTCGAGGCCAGTGTCGTCCTCTCCGCATCTCCCGACGTTACTCAGGGAAACAGGGTCACCCGAAGGCCGCTGGGAGCGGCCCGGCAGGGGCTCGAAAAAAAAGGAGAGAGCTAAGTGAGACGACTGACAATCTTGCTCGCCACGGTGGGGGCTTTGATGCTCATCCCGGCGGCGCAGGCGTTCGCGGCAGCGAACATGAAGGTGAACGTCACCGGCCCCGGCAGCGGCGAAGTTATTTCAAAAAACATGTCTGGCCCGGGGTCAGGCATAGGCACCCCACCGATCGTCTGCACCTACAACGGCGTGAGTGCCAGCGGGGTCTGCGAAAACACCCCTGACGAACCGCTGGAAGAATCGGGTACCTTCGTCAGCGCGTTGGAAGCCCAGCCGGCGCCGGGCTCCGAATTCGGCGGCTGGAAAGTGCAGATGGGCCCGTTCTTTGGAGAATTCGGCGAATTCGGCACCACAGGTTGTCCCGCCAGCTCCCTACTCGCTGAAAACCCCGGACCGAACCCCACGCACGAATGCCGTTTCCAGACCATCAACCCGGGCGAAAACGAAGACCACTTCGAAGCACTCGCCACCTTCTGCGACGAGGGCACGGCGAAAGAAGAACAAGTCTTCAACCCGATCGCGGGAGAAAACGAAACGAGGTTGGTGGGCTGCGGTGAAGGTCCCGCCGGCCCCAAACTCACAGTAGACAAAGAAGGAACCGGCACAGGCACCGTCGTCTCCAATCCCGGGGGGATCACATGCGGCGGCACTTGCAAAACCTCCTTCGAAACCAACCAGAAAGTCACCCTGACCGCATCGCCTGGTACCAACTCCACCTTCGTCAGCTGGAAAGGCTGCGAAAAAGGCGGGGTCAACGGTCGCCAGTGCACGGTGACGATGGACAAAGCAAAGACGGTCAACGCCAAGTTCACCGCGGCCTATTACGTCAAAGTCAACCGCGAAGGATCGGGCCTCGGCAAGGTCAGCAGCTCCCCGGGCGGAGTCCTCTGCCTGAGCAACTGCACCCAGACCATTGCGTCCTTCAAGGAAGGCACCTCGGTCACGCTGAGCGCGGCGCCGTCCAAAAACTACGTCTTCACCGAATGGACGGGCGACTACTCGGGCTCCAGCCTGACCTGCTCGCTGGGCTCTCTCGGCGCAGACAAGACGGTCGGGGCCAAATTCAGCCCGGTAATCCAGTTCAACCTGGGCCTGACCAAGAGCGGTGGCGGCAACGGCACCGTGAAGAGCAACGTCGCCGGCATCAACTGCGGCGCCACCTGCTCATCGATGACCGCGACCTACTTCGAGGGCACGGTGGTCGAACTGACCGCCACCCCGGGCAAAGGCTCCTCCTTCGGCGGCTGGTCGGGATCGGGCTGCTCAGGTACCGGCACCTGCACGGTAACGATGTCCAAAGGCAGCGCCGTCGTAGCGAAATTCGAATAGGAGCACCCAGCACGAGTAGCTAGCAACAACGGCAAAGCCAAAGCCCCGGGAGCCAGAGGCTCCCGGGGCGGCGGCCCAGCCGAGCGGTACCGCCTCCGGGGGGAGGCGGCAAGACAAAGACTTGAAGTGCCTACAGGGAGAGGCGGAGCGAATGGGACACGGGAAGAGAACGGGACACGCAGAGGGCAAAGGACGCGGAGCGGGCCTGGCGGTTACCGGCGTACTCGCGCTGACCCTCACTCTCATCCTCTCCTTCGCCCCCTCATCCCAAGCTGCCTACGAACAGATCGGCTGCTTCGCAAGCCACTTCCCCGGTCCGACAGACAGCTGCAAACCGCTCAGCGAAGCAGAACTCAAAGCAGAAGGATTCGAATTCGGCGAAGAAGTCCAGCTCGGCGGCGTCGGCGGCATGGCGGTCAACTACACCGGCGCTGGCGGGGTGGAGCCGGGGACGGTCTATGCGGCGACGAGAATTCCCGGGGGCTCCGGCGTCGGGGGCCCCCGCGTGGTGATGTTCAC
>DASUZK010000004.1:0-6294 GCA_036376915.1 Solirubrobacterales bacterium | reverse complement strand
CCTCCGCCTTGTCGGCGAGGAAGCGGCCCAGCTTCGAGACCGAGGTCACGTAGTTGCCGTGGTTGCGGAAGTTGGGCGGCATCGGCTTCAGCGGAAGCGCCCGCTTCCTGGTCAGCAGGTATACGGCGTCCTTGGTGACCTCCTGGAAGACCGGCCACTCCTCCTTGGGCAGGTCGGGGAAGAGCTCTTCCATCGCCGAGGGCTTCATGTTCGCCCCGGAGAGCAGGTGCGCGCCGGCGACCTTGCCCTTCTCGATTACGGCGACCGGGACTTCGCCCAGCTTCTCGGTCAGCTCGGGCTCGTTCTCGAGCAGCTGCATGATCTTGTTGGCGCAGGCGAGCCCGGCGGGCCCGCCGCCCACTATCGCGATGCCGACCTCGATCCGCTCGTCCGCGGGGTCCGTCGACGGGCCGATCGCGTCGGTCGCGTCGAACGGCGGCGGGAACTCGCTCGGTGCTACTGCCGGCATCGCTTACTCCAATCGTTCGTCGGGGAGCTGCATCCGGGGGGCCGGAGCCCCCCGGTAGACGTCAGCCCTTCTTGGCTTTGATGGCTTCCGTCAGCTTGGGGACGATCTTGTGCAGGTCGCCCACCACGCCGAGGTCCGAGAACTCGAAGATCGGCGCGTTCTGGTCCTTGTTGATCGCGAGGATGTTCTCCGAGCTCTGCATCCCGACCTTGTGCTGGATCGCGCCGGAGATGCCGGCGGCCAGGTAGAGCTTCGGCGCGACCGTCTTGCCGGTCTGGCCGATCTGGGCCGCGTAGGGGTACCAGCCGGCGTCGACCACGGCGCGGGTGGCGGCAACCGCCCCGCCCATCGCCTCGGCCAGTTCCTCGCACTGCTTGAAGCCCTCGGCGGCACCGAGGCCGCGGCCCCCGCCGACGAGGATCTCGGCGTCCTCGATGTTGACGTCGGCGCCGCGCTGCTCGCCGCGCTGGACCATCGTCGCCTTGGTCGACCAGGGCGAGAGCTCGACCTCGACGTCGACCACCTCGGCCGTGCCGCCGCTCTCGTTGGCGTCGAAGGCGTTGAGGCGGCCGATGATGATCCCCGGCTCGCCCACGCACTCGACGTCGGCGACCTTCGAGTCCTGCAGGATCGGGCGCTCGGCGATCAGCTTGCCGCCGTCCACCTTCACCTTGGTGACCTCCATCGTCACGCCCGCGTTGAGGCGGGCGGTGAGGCCGGCGCCGATCTCGAAGCCGAGCAGGCCGCCGCCGAAGAGGGCGTAGGAGAAGCCCTCCTCGGAGATCACCTTGGCCATCGCGTCGACGATCGGCTGAGCCAGGCCCTCGGGCACGCTCTTGGCCCGGTAGACCTTGGTCGCGCCCCAGTTGCCGAGCTGCGCGCAGGCGTCGTCGGCGATGTCGCCGACGACCAGCGCGGCGGCGTCGCCGCCGATCTGGCCGGCCAGCTTGGCCGCCTCGGAGATCGCCCCGAGCGAGTTCTTGTTGAAGTTGCCCTCGTCGTCGTGGAGGGCGTAGGTCAGGATGCCTGCCATCTAGATCAGCTTCCTCTCGTCGAGCCAGGCGACGATCTTTTCGACCGTCTCGTTGGTGTCCTCGTCCTCGATGATCTCGCCGGCCTCCTTGGCGGGCGGATCGCTGAGCGCCAGGACCTTCGTCTTCGAGCCGGCCTCGCCGACCATGCCGCCGTCGATGCCGACGTCGCCGGTCGCCTTCGCGTCGAGGGGCTTCTTCTTCGCCCCCATGATGGCCTTCAGGCTGGGGTAGCGCGGCTCGTTGATCGCGTCGCCGACGCTGATCACGGCGGGCAGCTCGACCTCGACCGTGTCGTAGCCGTACTCGGCCTGGCGCTCGCAGCGCAGCTTGCCGTCGGTGACGTCGATCTTGATCACCTGGGTGAGCGAGGGCATCTTCAGGTGGTCGGCGACGACGGCGCCGATCGTGTAGCACTCGCCGTCATCGGACTGCTGGCCGAGCAGCACCAGGTCGGGGCTCTCGGACTCGAGCACCTTGGCCAGCGAGTAGCCGGTGGCGCAGACGTCGGAGCCGGCGAGCGCGTCGTCGGAGAGGTGGACGGAGCGATCGGCTCCGAGGGCTACCGCCTTGTGCAGGGCGCGGACCGCCGAGTCGGGGCCCATCGTCACGGCGACGACCTCCTCGACCGGGATCGCGCCGCCCTCCTTGATCTGCATGGCGGCCTCGATGGCGTGGGTGTCGAAGGGGTTCAGGTTCTTCTCGCCGCCACGGTCCAGCCGCATCGTGTTGGGGTCGATGCGCTTCTGAACGGCGGCGTCCGGAACCTCCTTGACCAGGACGCAGATCTTCAACTTTCAAGCCTCCTTGGCTGAGTTCTCAAGCTGGGTTGCTGGTTGACTGACCAGTCAATCAGTCTATCTATGCATCGGACGATGTGACGTTAGGTGCGCGAAATCACGCTTCATGGCGCTCCGTGGCGCCCTCGCGGATGAACTCTACGATCTCATCGGTTCCCGCGCCCGGAGTGAAGACGGCGGAGACCCCGAGCTTCTTCAGCTCGGGAATGTCCTCGGCCGGGATCGTCCCCCCGACCGTGACCAGGACGTCGTCGACCCCCTGCTCGGCAAGCAGCTCGACCACCCGCGGCACCAGC
Source organism: Solirubrobacterales bacterium (assembly GCA_036376915.1). Lineage (GTDB taxonomy): Bacteria > Actinomycetota > Thermoleophilia > Solirubrobacterales > 70-9 > VRUE01. The sequence continues at coordinate 3,698 of DASUZK010000004.1, read as the reverse complement.
GTCATGTGGGCCCCGGAGAGGATCGAGAGCCCCACCGCGTCGGCGTCCTCCTGGATCACCGTCTCGGCGATCTGCTCCGGCGTCTGGTGCAGCCCGGTGTAGATCACCTCCATCCCCGCGTCGCGCAGCGCGCGGGCGATGATCTTGGCGCCGCGGTCGTGCCCGTCCAGGCCGGGCTTGGCGACGACGACGCGGATCTTGCGGGCGGTTGCAGTGCTCATTGCGGGCGGAAGGTTAGCGCTGACGCTGCGGCAAGCGACATGCAGGCGCCGGTGGGCCACCTCGTACACGGCTGCGAACCTCCTGCAGCGCCTTCGGCTCCGGCCCAACCGCTTCACATCGTGCGTCGGCGAAGGGTCCTCGTTGCAAGTGAGACGCGGGCGTGACCCCGCCTGATGGCAAGGGCTACTCTTCGCCGTCTGCGGGCAGGAACGGTCCGTGCCCTGCCTCTAGAGCGGCGATCTCCTCCTCGGTGGCCTCGCGCTCGTCCTTGCCGAGCATCGCCTTCCAAGAGGTGTCGCGAGTGATCACGAACTCATTGGCGCTGCGCTCCTCGGTGACGATGAACTCACCCTCGAGAGCACCGCTCACCTTGATGTGCGCAGGCTGCTCCATCGCTAGAAATCATGGCAGGCCCATCGGCAGGCTCAATGGATTCGGCCATGCCTGTCGGCATAGCCGGCTCAGCAGGCCTCGGCTTCTATGGCTTGGATCGCTTCCTGCTTCGCTTCAACCTCTTCGGACGAACTCTCGAAGCCTTCGGCAATTCGGTTGATCTCTTCACGCACCTCTTCGGGTTCCAGGCAACCAGCAATCGCTGCGCCCTGTCTCCCGCTTTCACCGCCGCTACCTTGACCACATCCGGCCGTGACAAGCGCAAGCGTTACCGCCAACAACGCCAGTACCCCTTTGATGCTGTCGCTCATTTGTTCCTCCTCGTGTCCTTCCATGGCACCTGGAATGAGACTGCCCAAGCAGCAAGAATCCTTTCAAGGAGTTCTGGTGCTGCCTAAGGACTCGACAAGGTCCGACGCGGACCTTTGGCATCCACGTCGACTCAAGTTGACGAGGCAACCGCCGGCAATGTCCAAACATCGTCCCGTCGCGTTAGGTTGACTTGTCGCAATGGGCTTTCTGTCCACTCTCACCCCCGGGCTGCGCGAGATTCGCGCTCCTCTTATAGCCGGCTACCTATGGCTTCTATTCGCATGGCTATTGATAGCCCCCCGTACTCCCCAGGCAGGAGCAGCCCAACCCTATGATCGCCTGGCCGAACTAGCTGACTCTGTGGGCACCGTCGGCCTAGCGGTTGTCGCGTCCATAGCTGCCTATCTGGTCGGTACGTTGATCACTGACTTCTTCTTCTGGGCTCTAAGAGAGTTCGGAGATGAATTCGGCTCTAGCAGCAGTTTCTACGATGACGACTACGGGAAGCTTGCTCGGCTACTTCATGCCCAAGAAGGTTGGGTTCCAGTTTCGTTTATTCGAATTCTCACGAGCCAAGCTATGCAGCATCTAGACACCACCCTCCAAGACTGGGACCAAGTCAGATCTATCGAACGCATGTGCGCGCAGGAGCTCAGTCCTGGAAGGCGTGCTCTCGATGATGCCGTGGAGGCAACCAAGAGAAGTCATGCAGAAGACTCAGAGCCGACTTTTCAACTAGTACGAAGAGGAGACCAGCGGCCCATTGCGGTTTTTGACGTACAAGATGAATTTCCGTCAGAAGGAAGCAAGCGAAGGGAGTACCGAATTCCAACCTTCTCCATCACGGAAGATCTTTTGAACGAGATGTCCATACTAGGTACCCGCTTCAATGAGCTGGTGCCAGATACCGGGCAAAAGATCGAACGAGTTCGAGCCGAGGCTGAACTTCGTTTCGCCGTTGCGCTGCCACTGACTTTTCTGGTGGGGCTGTTTGCACTTGAGGAGTCACCTCTGTGGCTTCTCGGATGGCTCGTACCAATTGCGCTCTTCAAAGCAGGGTTTGCGTTGCGGCGCCAAGGAGACCGAGAGCTCATTGAAGCACTGCGGGCTCGCACCAGCGAGGAACTACAGCGCATCACGCCGGTGTTTGCCGATTTCAATACGGCCGCAAAGGATCTAGCCGCAGGCCTACGAAAAGCCGACTGGGAAGGTGCCAAGCCGTCCGAACTCGATCCTGATGCTGTGCCGGACTACCTGTTCCGATAGCCGCCATCTTTGGGTTAGCAGCTACTACCGAGTAAGCGCCCCAGGCTGGATTCGAACCAGCGACCGTCGGGGTTAGAACACCGGCGACTCGGTGTAGGTCCCGAAGACCTCTTGCATCGCCGCGATCATCTCGCCCTCGGTGGCGCGAGCGCGGGCGGCGGCGATGATCGGGGGCATCAGGTTCTCGTCGGTGGCGGCGGCGCGCTTCAGCTCGGCGAGGGCGGTTTCGACTTCGGCGCCGTCGCGCTTGGCGCGGGTCGCAGCCAGGCGATCGACCTGCTTGCGCTCCAGGGCCGGGTCGATGCGCAGGATCGGGGTCGGCTCTTCGCCCTCCTGGGCGAAGTCGTTGACGCCGACGACGATGCGCTTGCGGTCGTCGACCTCACGCTGGTAGGTGAAGGCGGCGTCGGCGATCTCGCGCTGGGGGAAGTTGCGGCGGATCGCCTCGACCATCCCCCCCAGCTCGTCGATACGGGCGAAGTAGCCGTAGGCCGCCTCCTCCATCTCGTCGGTCAGCTTCTCGACGAACCAGGAGCCGCCGAGCGGGTCCGGGGTGTTGGGAGCGCCGGACTCGAAGGCGATGATCTGCTGGGTACGCAGCGCCACCCGCACCGCCTCCTCCGTCGGCAGCGCCAGCGCCTCGTCGAAAGAGTTGGTGTGCAGCGACTGGGTGCCGCCGAGCACGGCCGCCAGCGCCTCCAGCGAGGTGCGGACGACGTTGTTGAGCGGCTGCTGGGCGGTCAGCGAGACGCCGGCGGTCTGGGCGTGGAAGCGCAGCCGCATCGACTCCTCGCGCTTGGCGCCGTAGGTCTCCTTCATCTCGCGCGCCCAGATCCGGCGCGCGGCGCGGTACTTGGCGATCTCCTCGAAGAAGTCGATGTGGGCGTTGAAGAAGAAGGAGAGACGCGGAGCGAAGTCGTCGACGTCGAGGCCCCGCTCGAGCGCCCGCTCGACGTAGGTGAAGCCGTCCTTGAGCGTGAAGGCAAGCTCCTGCTGGGCGGTCGAGCCAGCCTCGCGGATGTGGTAGCCGGAGATCGAGACCGGGTGCCAGCGCGGCATGTGCTCCGTGCACCACTCGATCATGTCGGTGACCAGCCGCATCGCCGGCTCGATCGGGAAGCACCACTCCTTCTGGGCGATGTACTCCTTGAGGATGTCGGTCTGGATCGTGCCGCCGAGCTTCTCCGGCGGCACGCCCTGCTTCTCGCCGACGAGGACGTAGAGGGCGAGCAGGATCGCCGCCGGCGCGTTGATCGTCATCGAGGTGGTGACGCCGCCGAGCGGGATGCCGTCGAAGAGCTGTTCCATGTCGTCGAGCGTGTCGACGGCGACGCCCTCGCGGCCAACCTCGCCGAGGCTGCGGACGTGGTCGGAGTCGTAGCCCATCAGGGTCGGCATGTCGAAGGCGGTCGAGAGCCCCGTCTGGCCGTGGTCGAGCAGGTAGTGGAAGCGCTCGTTGGTCTCCTCGACCGTGCCGAAGCCGGCGAACTGGCGCATCGTCCAGA
>DASUZK010000003.1:0-10702 GCA_036376915.1 Solirubrobacterales bacterium | reverse complement strand
GCGGCGCGGCAGGTAACGCCGCGCCGCCTCCTACCGACCTCTGTTCCCATCAGCTCCGCGCCCATCGAGAGCGCGAAGCTTATGGACTCGTACCGCGTTTACTGGAGTCGCTTAAGCCTTTTTGGAAGCTTTTTTGGACTTGGCTTTGCCGGCCTTGGACTTTGCCGCTCCGCGTGGCTTCTTCACCGTCGGTGCCTCGTAGTTCATCAGCACCGCCGCGGCGGGGATGCCCTCCTCGCCGGACTTGGCCAGACGCTTGGCGCTCCCAGCGTGGATCTTGATGAGTCTCTCCAGGGTTTCGTTGATGAGATCGGACGATTCGCTCCATCCCTGCTCATCGACGACCCCGGGCGTCCAGCTGATGTGAACGTCGTCGCGTTTGTTGAACGTACCGCCGTTGATGGCGCCGACGACGTCCTCGACGATCATGTCCAGACCAGCCGCACTCAGTCCTGGCTTAACCGAATCGGGCAGATTCGTCCAATCGCGATCGCTGAGGTAGGCACGAGACGTCGCTCGGTAGTAGTGCTCGACAGCCCCACGACGCGGCTCGGTTTTGACCATCTCGATGCAGTCGAAGTCCTTGAGGACTTTGACGTGGTAGCTGACCTGGCTGAGGCCCTCCTCCAGCTCCTTCGAGAGTTCGTTGGGGCTCGCCATCCTTTCGTTGAGGATGGTCAGGATTTCAACCCTGAGCGGGTGCGCCAGAGCCTTGACCAACTTCTGGTCGACACCTGTCTTTCCTTGCTTCTTCGTCCTGGTCTTGCTCTTTGCGGCCAAAGCGACTCCTCCGATTCGTTTTCGTGGCCCTCTAGCACTCCATCCTATTAGACACAAAGCCAAATTTGCAAACCAGAACCCTCTCTTTGCGACCAATTCAGTGATTACTGGAACTAATTCCAGTAATAGCAAGGTCTAAAGCGTCGAACGGGTTGGTCGCGACTCCCAACCGCAAGTGCTGACGATTGCGAAGGGGGTGAGGCAGGGTGAAAATCATCAAGACGGATACCGTCGTGCCGCTGCTTTCAACTTTCAAGACACGCTAGACGAGGCGGATGGGCCCGATCCCATGCTGACGGGATCGGGCCCCTCCGACTTCAGCCTCCGGGCATGATTCAGTTCCGGCTGAATGCCCACACCGCCTAGCCAAAGGCACTCCGGTGGCGATCTCGAGGCACTGGCCGCCGAGATCCACGCCTGCCGGCGCTGCCCGCGCCTGGTCGAGTGGCGCGAGGAGCGCGCCGGCGACCCGCCCGCCCGCTTCCGCGGCGAGGAGTACTGGGGCAAGCCGCTCAGCGGCTTCGGCGACCCGGACGCGCGAGTGGCCCTGGTCGGCCTCGCTCCCGCCGCCCACGGCGCCAACCGCACCGGCCGCATGTTCACCGGCGACCGCTCGGGCGAGTGGCTCTACGCGGCGCTGCACCGAGCGGGCTTCGCCAACCAGGCGAGCTCGGAGCGCCGCGACGACGGGCTGCGGCTGCGCGACACCTACGTCACCGCCGTGGTCCGCTGTGCGCCGCCGGCCAACCGGCCAACGCCGGCGGAGCGCGACGAGTGCCTGCCCTACCTCGAGCGGGAGCTGGCGCTGCTCGAGCGCTGCCGGACGATCGTCGCCCTCGGCGCCTTCGGCTGGGACGGCGCGCTGCGAGCGATCCGGGCGCTCGACGGCGAGGCACCGCGGCCGAGGCCTCGCTTCGGCCACGGCGCCGAGGTCTCCGTTGGGCGCTGGGCCCTGCTCGGCTGCTATCACCCGAGCCAGCAGAACACTTTCACCGGCCGCCTCACCGAGCAGATGCTCGACGCCGTCCTGGCTCGCGCACGCGAGTTGGCGATCGCCTAGCGGCGCGATCTCCTCCGTTGGCATGGCAAAGGGGCGCGCCCCGGATAGAGCCTGGACTCGCCAGAAGGCGGGAGCAGTCGTCTATCTTTCCCTAAGCATCACGAATTAATTGAAACGAATTTGAGCATTAGCTCGGTCTCAAGCGGTGCAAGCCACAAGGAGGACCCGCGATGGACCGACCGCGAATCAAGCGCACGACCCAAAAACTGGATGCGCCCAACGGCGACCTCTACCTACTGCGGCCGAGTGCCGGCACCGACATCCACATCGAGAGGCCCGGCAAGGCCGGCAGGATGCTCCTCGACGCGCTCGACGGATCTCGCACGCGAGAGCAGCTGATCGAGGAGTTCGGCGAGGACGAGGTCTGCGACCTGCTCGCCCAGTTCGAGGAGCTGGGAGTGGTGGAGGACGCCACGGACGACGAGCGGATCGCCGAGAAGGTCTTCGAGCGCTTCGACCGCCAGCTCCGCTACTTCAGCGACATCTCGACCGGCCCGACCGCATCCGAGTGCCAGGAGAGGCTCGAAACCTCAAAGGTCGCGGTCCTTGGCGTCGGCGGCCTCGGGGGCTGGTCGGCGCTGAACCTGGCCTGCTGCGGGGTCGGGGAGATGCTCCTGCTCGACTTCGACCGAGTCGAGCTGAGCAACCTCAACCGCCAGGTTCTCTACAGCGAGGCCGACATCGGCCGCTTCAAGGCCGAGGCCGCGGCCGAGCGCCTGAGCGGGTTCAACTCCTCGATCGAGATCGAGGCGCGAGTGCAGAAGCTCGACAGCGAAGCGGCGGTGGCAGAGGCTGTAGCCGGCTACGACATGGTGATCGACGCCTGCGACTGGCCCGCCCACGACATCGAGCACTGGATCAACTCGGCCTGCTTCGCGACCGGTGTCCCCTTCATCGCGATGAGCCACTTCCCGCCGGTCGCCCGAGTCGGGCCGCTGTACGTGCCGGGGGTGACCGGGTGCTTCGCCTGCCAGGAGGCCGGTTACAGGCGCACCTACCCGCTCTTCGACGTGGCGATGGAGCAGCAGCGAGGCCACACCTCCCCCGCGGCGACTCTGGGGCCGGCGTGCGGCCTGATCGGCGGCCAGGTCGGTCTCGACGTGATGCATCACCTGACTGGCCTCGCGCGTCCCTCGACGCTGGGCGCCGGCCACATATACGACCTGCGGACGATGACGGTGGAACGCGAGCCGGTCGTCCCGGAGCCCGACTGCCCGATCTGCGCCGAGGCGCGGAGATCGAGCCGGGCGCGCGCTTGAGCTCTTTGGGCAGGACGGAGCGGGGCGGCACCACCGCCTCGCTCCTACAATGTTCAGACCCGCCGACGTAGCTCAGCTGGTAGAGCACTTCACTCGTAATGAAGGGGTCCCCGGTTCAAATCCGGGCGTCGGCTCTCCACACTGCGCCAGCTCCTTGGATCATGGACGGCCAGGCGCTACAGTCTTTCTGAGCAGGGGGCCCGTGGGGGCCGGGCGACGTCGTGTCGTTCCCACGGAGCTAGGAGAGAGATGAAGCACAGATTCGCGGTTTCGGTCCTCGCAGTCGCACTCCTCACCTGCATGGCGGCAGCACAGTCGGCGGCCAGCCCCAACGCGGCGGCCAAGAAGGGCAAAGGGAAGCAGCCCAAGAACAAGGTCTTCCTCGCCTGCAAGCACGGCTGCAAGTTCCACACGATCCAGCGGGCCGTGAACGCCGCGGGGTCGTTCAAGGACAAGCCGAAGAACGCCAAGGTGCAGGCGATCGTCAAGGTCAAGCCCGGCAAGTACGTGGAGGGCGTCGTCCTCGACGGGCGGCTGCGCAAGAAGGAGTTCGACGGGCTGAAGATCGTCGGGCTGAAGAAGGACCCGCACAAGCAGGTTCTCGAAGGCAAGAACGCCAAGGGCGAGCTGGGGCCGGCCCAGAACGGGATCGAGGCGGTCGACGTGAACGGCCTCGTGATTCGCAACCTGTGGGCGCGCAACTACGAATCGAACGGCTTCTTCATCCACGCCGCGACCCAGGCGGGCCAGGAATGCGACGGCTACAAGATGGAAAACCTGCTCGCCTCCGGCAACCGCTCCTACGGCCTCTTCGCCAAGGGCTGCCTGGGCGGCAAGATGCTCCACTCGAGCGGCTGGCGCCACGGCGACTCCGCCTTCTACGTCGGCGAAACGCCCTGCGACACCACCACCTGGACCAACCACGGGGACGCGCCGGCGCCATGCCAGGCGAAGCCGAAGTGGACCGTCCTGCGCGACCTAGCCAGCTACGAAAACGTGCTCGGCTACTCCGGCACCAACTCGAAGTACGTGAAGATCGTCGAATCCGACTTCTACAACAACGGCGCCGGGATCGTGCCCAACACGCTCGACAGCGAGGGGTACGAGCCGAACGGCTGGAACTACATCGAACAGAACAACGTGTTCTGGAACAACTACGACTACTTCCTCGCCGGCTCGTCCTTCAAAACGGTCTCGGCCGGACTGGGTGAGCTCTCCGGCCTGACCATCAACTACCCGACGGGGACCGGCATCATCCTCTACGGCGGCGCCGGCAACATCGTGCGGCAGAACAACGTCTTCGGCAACTACAAGTGGGGCATCGCCTCCTTCTCGGGGCCGGGGGAATCCTTCGTCGCGAACGAGGGCAACGACGCCAAGAGCATCAACAACCAGATCGCCGAAAACACGATGGGGCGGGACGGAGCCGACCCGAACGGGGAATACGACTTCCTCAGCGACGCCACCGGCGGTGGCAACTGCTGGGCCGCCAACAGCGTCGGCTCGACCTTCGCGCCGGGGAACGGCTCGGTGCCGCTGAGCCAGATCTATCCCGGCTGCCCGCAGCCTTCCGTGCTGGCCGACCGAGTGCAGAGCATCAACCTCTTCGCCGGCATCCAGGTCGTCCTCACCGACCTGACCGACCCGGCGACGATCCTCGGCTATGCCGGGCAGAGCCCTCCGCAGAACCAGGAGTGCAGCTGGGTGCGGCGGGTGCCGGCCCACCCGCCGTTCGAGAGCTTCACGCCGGTAGAGGTGCCGGCCCAGCCGGGAGAGGTGGCGTGCCCGTGAGGGACGTCCGGAGGGGGGCGACGGTCGTGGCCTCCTGCCTGGCCCTCGCCGGTTTCGCTGCGCCGGGCACCGCCGCCGGGGCCGCGAAGCCGAAGCTCGTCGAAGTCGCCGACTTCTTCTTCGCGCCGAGCGCGGTGACGATCGGCAAGGGCGGCAAGGTCAAGTGGGTGTGGGCGGCGACCAACGTCGAGTCCCACGACGTGCACCTGAAGCAGGGCCCGAAGGGCCTGCAGAAGAAGGGCACGTACTCGACCAAGACGACGGCGGTGACCAACGCCACCTTCGTCAAGGCCTTCCCCACTCCCGGCAGCTACCGCTACATCTGCACGATCCACCCGACCAAGATGAAGCTGACGGTGACGGTGAAGAAGTAGGCGGGCGATGAGTCCCGGCCCACTGGACCGCCGCTCCTTCCTCGGGCTCTCCGGGGCGGCCTTCGTCTGCACGCTGGCGGGCCAGCGGGTGAGCACCGAACAGGGGCAGATCGACGTCGACCGGCTGGCCGGCGGCGTCGAGGTGCCGCCGCGGGTCGCGGCCGCAAACGGCAGCGCCGCCTCGGCCTCGGCCGCCGCGGTGGCGACGGCGAGCGCGCAGGTCCGCGAGCACTGGATCGCCGCCGAGCAGCGGCGCTGGAACATCGTCCCCACCCACCGCGACCAGATGATGGCCGAGCCGGTCAAGGGCCACAGCACCTTCAACGCCTATGCCTACCGTCCCTACTCACCCGGCTTCGAGGCGCCGCTCGGGCCGGCCACCGTGCCGGGGCCGCTGATCGAGGCCGAGGTCGGCGACACGGTCGTCGTCCACTTCCGCAACAGGCTGAAAGCGCCGGTGACGGTTCACCCGCACGGGGTCTTCTACTCGAACGAGATGGACGGCGCCTACAAGGGCAAGTGGACCGACCCCGGCGGCTTCGTCCAGCACGACCGCACCTTCACCTACGTCTGGGAATGCCGCGAGGGAACCGAGGGGACCTGGCTCTACCACGACCATGGGCCGATGGACCCGCTGCCGGTCTTCCGCGGCCTCTTCGGCCCCCTGTTGATCCGCAAGGCGGGGGAAGCGCGCCCCAACCGCGACTTCTTCCTCGCCTTCCACACCTGGGACCCCTCGACCACGGGGCTGCGCAACACCTACTACTGCGTCAACGGCAGGGCCTATGCCGGCAACACGCCGACCCTGGAAGCGAAGGTCGGCGAGCGGGTCGCGTTCCACGTCTACGGCGTCGACAACTTCTTCCATACCTTCCACCTGCACGGGCACCGCTGGACGGAGCCCGACGGCACGATCGTCGACAACAGGACCTTCGGCCCGGCAGACTCCTTCAGCTTCGAGATCGTCGAGGACAACCCCGGCCGCTGGTTCTACCACTGCCACGTCTTCCAGCACCTGCACCAGGGGATGAACGGGTGGTACGTCGTCTCCTGAGGGCCGGCGGTCGCCGTCGTATCCGCTATGCGGCGATAGCTGCGACCGCAATGGCGCTGCTGGCGGCCCCCGCGGCCGACGGTGCCAACACCCGGGTCTCGATCTCCAACTTCGCCTGGTCGAACGCCCAGGTCGAGATCGACCTGAACGAGAAGGTGACCTGGGACTGGATCGGCCCCGACCTCGCCCACTCGGTGACGGGCACCTCCGCCAACGCGCTCGGCTGGGACTCCGACCCCACCACCGACGCCCCCAGCCACCAGCTCGGCGATAGCTTCACGCTGCAGTTCTCCCAGCCCGGCACCTATGCGTTCCTTTGCAAGCTGCACTCCTCCGTGCGCGGCGAGGTCACCGTCTCGGACGTGCCCGGCAACCCCGACTCCGACCCCGGTCCGCAAGCGCCGCTCAACCTCGACGTGAAGAGGCCGACCCTGGGCGGGGTGAGCGTCAAGCGCCAGCAGCTGCACGGCCGCGGCGGCGCGGCGGCCACCGCCCAGATCAGCGAGCGCGGCACGCTCGAAGCCGAGTACTACCGCCTCCGCCCCAAGGGCGGTCGCAAGTTCAACGGCTACGCAGAGTGGAAGACGTTCATCGGCATCAACCGCTTCTTCCTTGGCGCCCACGGCAGGCACTTCAAGGCCCGCCCGGGCCGCTACCTGGCCGTCCTCCGCGCCACCGACCTGGCCGCCAACACCTCCAAGCCGGTCCGCAAGCGCTTCGCGATCCTCGACTAGACCATGCCCGGCACGTCGCTCCCGCCTTCGAACTTGTAGCCGACGCCGCGCACGGTGACGACCAGTTCGGGGCGCTGGGGGTCGCGCTCGACCTTCTGGCGGAGGTTGGAGATGTGGACGTCGCAGGCGCGCTCGTCGCCGTCGAACTCGGTCTGCCAGAGCTCCTCCATGATCTGGCGGCGGGCGAAGACCTCGCCGGGGCGGCTGACCAAGAGGCGGAGGAGTTGGAACTCCGAGCGGGTGAGGCTGATCGGCACGTCGCGGACCATCGCCACGTGGCGGACGAGATCGATCGCCACCGGGCCGGCTTCGATCCGCACCGCCTGGTTGAGCGGGCCGCGGTCGAGCTCGCGGCGGCGCAGCTGGGCGCGCACGCGGCCGAGCAGCTCGCGGACGGAGAAGGGCTTGGTGACGTAGTCGTCGGCACCGACCTCGAGGCCGACCACCTTGTCGACCTCGGCGTCCTTGGCGGTGAGGACGATGATCGGCACGGCGCTGCGCGAGCGCACCTCGCGGCAGATGTCGAGGCCGCTCGGCCCCGGCATCATGATGTCGAGGATCAGCAGGTCGTAGGGGACGGTGTCGCCGCTGACTTTCTCGGCGGCTTCGGTGCCGTCCTCGGCGACGTCGACGTCGAAGCCGTCCTGGGCGAGCGCGTAGCCGACCGACTCGCGAACGGAGGGCTCGTCGTCGGCCACGAGGATGCGTCCGATGCTCATCGTCAGGCCACCGGGGTCGGGCTCGGCTGGGCGATGGGGAGGCGGACCCAGAAGGTGCTGCCCTCTCCCTCGGTAGAGGTGGCGCCGATCTGGCCGCCCATCACGTCGACCATGCGCCTGGCGATCGCCAGGCCGAGGCCGAAGCCCTCCTGCTTGCGGGTCTCGCTGCGGCGGTAGAAGCGTTCGAAGACGCGCTCGATCTCCGCCGCGGGGATGCCCGTTCCTGTGTCGATGACTTCCATGATCACGTCCGTGTCGCCGTGGTGGCGGCCGCGAACCGTAACGGTGCCAGGGGGTGGCGTGTTCTTGAACGCGTTCGTGAGCAAGCCGATCATCACCTGGCGGAGCAGGGTCGGGTCGCCCTTGGCGGCCAAATCGGGCTCGACCTCGACCCCGAGATCGATGTGCTTGGGCGCCTCGACCGCGGCGACGACGTCGCGGATCGCGACCGAGACGTCGACCACCTCGGTCTCCCCCGCCCCGACCGACTCGACCCGGGCGAGGGTGAGGAGCGACTGCGTGAGGCGGTTCATCCGCTCGGCGTCCTCGCCGAGGCGGGTGAGGAAATGGTCGCGCGCCTGGGGGTCGTCCTTGGCGCCACTCTGCAGCACCTCGATCGCGCCGGAGATCCCGGCCAGCGGGTTGCGCAGCTCGTGGGCCGCGTTTGAGACGAAGTCGGCTTCGGCGAACTCGCGCCGCATCTCTTCGGTGCGATCGCGGACGACGGCGAGGACCGCTCGCTCGCCCGGCAGGGCGCGCGCCTGCATCGCGTAGGCGCGGTCGCCGATCCGCAGCGCGGGGTGTGCCGCGAAGCCGAACTCGGCGGCGCGGCGGAGCTGGGGAAGCATCGCCTCCGGCGGCCGCCCACCATCGAGCAGCTCCACAGCGGCGCTGTTGGAGAAGCGCACCGGGCCCTCGTCGTCGACCACCATCACCGCGTCGGTGAGGCCGTCGAAGATCGCCTCGAGCTTGTTGCGGTCGGCGGTGAGCACGCCGAAGCTCTCCTTGAGCGAGGCGCGCATCGACTCCAGGGCGCGCGCGAGGTCGCCGATCTCGTCGGGCCCGGAGACCCTCAGCGGCACGTCGAAGGACCCCGAGGCCATCTCCCCCGCCGCCTGGGCGAGGCGCGAGACGCGATGGGAGATCGCGACCGCGATGAGGAAGCCGGCGAGAACGCCGATCAGGACCGAGACGACCAGGGCCCGCTGGTCGTCGCCGAAGAGGTAGACGGCGAAGGCGGTGATCAGCGAAACGGCGGCGAACGCGCCGCCGAGCCACAGCCTCATCCCGATTCGTCTCATGAAGAGTTACTAACACAAACTCTCCCTCCACCGGGGGAGGGTGGCTGGGGCCGCCGGGCCTTCGTGGGAGAATCGGTTGGTGCGGACGCTCGTCTTCATCCCTGCCTGGAACGAGGAGGACTCGGTCGCCGCGGTGATCGCGGACGTGCGCGACTGTATGCCCGGAGCCGACGTCCTGGTGATCGACGACGGCTCGGCCGACGCCACGGCCGAGCGGGCGCGCGACGCGGGGGCCCTCGTGGCCTCCCTGCCCTTCAACCAGGGCCTCGGCGCCGCGCTGCAGACCGGCTACCTGTACGCGCTGCGCGAGGGCTATGAGCTCTGCGCCCATCTCGACGCCGACGGCCAGCACCCACCGGCCGAGGTGGCACGGCTGCTGGGGGAGGTTCGCGCCGACCGCGCCGACCTGGTGATCGGCTCGCGATACCGCGACCCCGGCCCGGCCGAGAGCGACGACTACAAGCCGACGATCTCGCGCCGGATCGGCATCGGCGTGTTCCGCTTCTTCCTCACCTTGGCGACGCGCCAGCGCTTCACCGACACGACCAGCGGCATGCGGGCGGCGAACCGGAGGGTGATGGCGCTGTTCAGCGAGCGCTACTCGCCCGACTTCGCCGAGATCGAGTCGCTGCAGCTGGCCGTGCGGGAAGGCCTGCGCGTGGAGGAGCTGCCCGTGCGGATGCTGGAGCGGGCGGGCGGGGCCTCGTTCCTGACGCCGGTGCGCTCGGCCTTCTTCATCTTCAAGGGCCTGGTCGTGCTGCTTGTCGGGCAGTTTCGGCCACGTCGGGGCGCCGAGGCGAGGCAGTGAGCGTGCTCGCGGTAGTGGGTGCCCAGAGCCCCCAGGTCCACCTCACCTCGCAGACGCGAATCATCGCGGCGGTCCTGGCGATCGCCTTCATGGTCCTGATCCTCGAGCTGATCCGGCGCGACAAGCTGCAGGAGCGCTACAGCGTCGTCTGGTTCGTCGCCGGGCTGGGGATGCTGGCCGGCGCCGCCTTCCCGGGCCTGCTGGAGCTGGTCGCCGACGCGATGGGCGTGCGCGACACCAACGTCGCCCTCTTCTCGATCGTGCTGCTGTTCCTGCTCGGGCTGGCGCTCAACTTCAGCGTGATCATGTCGCGCCAGGCGGCGCAGATCACCCGGCTGGCCCAGGAGCGGGCGTTGGAGAAAGCTCGCGAGCAGGTCGGCTCAGGCGAAAACGGCAGCGAGGCGAAACGAGAGCGCCTCGAGAGCTAGCTCCTCGGAGACGTTGAGGTCGAGGCGGCGGCGGGTGTCCTGGACCAGCTCCAGCGCCCGGCGAGGGTGGGAGGGGTCGAGAGAAGCGGCGCGGCCCCTCAGCTCCTCAACCCGATCCTGGTTGAAGACAACTTCCTCGGCACCGGACGTGGCGGCGGCGAGGTCCCGGTACCAGCTCCCGGCGAGCTCGAGGCCGAGGTCGAGCACCTCGGTGCGGCGGCGGCGGCCGGCGCGTTTGGCTTCGTCGGCGATGTCCTTCGCGCTGCGCTTCATTCCGGCTTCGACTTCCTCCTCCAAGGCCTTGCGGGTGGCAGCTTCGGTTTCCTCGCCCGCGGTTTCGGCGGCATCGAGCAGCTGGCGCCAGGCGGTGGGGGGGGGGGGGGGGGGGGGGGGG
>DASUZK010000002.1:0-14283 GCA_036376915.1 Solirubrobacterales bacterium | reverse complement strand
CACTCAAGCGAGGCTCCTGCCGAGCGTTTTGGGAGGGGTGCCCGACGCCCTCACCCCCTCGTCCCGCAGCCGCCCTAAGCGGCAGCGTCGTCAGCCGGTTTCTCCTCAGCCTCAGGAGCCTCAGCCTCAGAAGTCTCAGCTTTGGCCGCCTCTTTCCCCGGCGCCAGCAACATGCTCATGTTGCGCCCTTCCTGCAGTGGCTGCGACTCGATGACCGCGAGCCCGTCGAGGTCCTCGTAGAGCTTTTCCAACAGCGCCCGCCCGCGCTCGGGATGCGCCTGCTCGCGACCGCGGAACATGATCGTGATCTTGACCTTGTCCTGGTGGCGCAGGAAGCGCTCGACGTGGCCCTTCTTGGTTTCGTAGTCGTGCTGGGCGATCTTCGGCCGCAGCTTGATCTCGCGGATGTTGACCTGCTGCTGGTGCTTGCGCGCCTGCTTCTGCTTCTGCTCCTGCTCGTACTTGTACTTCGAGTAGTCGAGCAGGCGAGTGACCGGGGGCTTCGAGCCGGGGGCGACCTCGACCAGGTCGAGGTCGGCGTCTTGGGCGCGTTTGAGCGCATCGGCGATCTCGACGATGCCGAGCTGCTCACCGTCCGCCCCGATCAGGCGGACTTTGGGCACGCGGATCCGCTCGTTGATCCGAGTCGTGTCGCGCTCTGGTGGGCGCCGGTCGAACCTGCGAGGGACCGGCACTATCGAAGAGTGTCGTCGAGCTTCAAGAGGACGAGAGGTAGAGGCGCGGGCACGGGACGCTCAGCGGCGCGAGGTCTTTTGCGTACCTGCAATCAAGTGCCCGGAGTATAGACAGAGGCGCGGCTTCGAGCCAAGGTGCGAGTCAAGAGGGCTCGCTTTCGGCCTGGATGCGCGCCGCGAGCTCCGTCGCCGACATCCCTCCCAGCTCACCCTGCTCGTGAGAGCGGACAGCCACGGCTCCGGCCTCTTCCTCGCGGTCGCCGACGACGAGCATGTACGGGTAACGTCCGAGCTCGGCGTCGCGGATCTTCTTGCCGACCGACTCCGAGCGGGAGTCGACCTCGACCCGCACGCCCGTCGCGCGCAGCTCGGCGACGACGCGCTCCGCGTACTCGCCGTGGCGATCGGAGACGGGCAGGACGATCGCCTGCACCGGCGCCAGCCAGACCGGGAAGCGGCCCGCGTAGTGCTCGATCAGGATCCCGGCGAAGCGCTCCATCGAGCCGAGCAGGGCGCGGTGGATCATCACCGGGCGGTGGGCCGCGTCGTCGGCTCCGACGTAGGAGAGGTCGAAGCGCTCGGGCATCTGAAAGTCGAGCTGGCAGGTGCCGCACTGCCAGGAGCGGCCGAGCGCGTCGGTGACGTGGAAGTCGATCTTCGGCCCGTAGAAGGCGCCATCGCCGGGGTTGAGCTCGTACTCGCGGCCCTGGCGCTCGAGCGCCTCGGTCAGCGCCGCCTCGGCCTTGGCCCACTGCTCCTCGCTTCCCATCGACTTCTCCGGCCGGGTCGAGAGCTCGACCCGCACGTCCTCGAAGCCGAAGCGGGCGTAGAGCTCGTCGATCGCCTCGCAGATGTCGGCAACCTCGTCGGCGATCTGCTCCTCGGTGCAGTAGACGTGGGCGTCGTCCTGGGTGAAGGCGCGAACGCGGAGCAGGCCGTGCAGGACGCCCTCGCGCTCGTTGCGCGAGACACGGCCGAACTCGGCCAGGCGTAGCGGCAGCTCGCGGTAGGAGTGCCGCTCGGAGTCGAAGACGAGGCAGGCTCCCGGGCAGTTCATCGGCCGCAGCGCCAGCCGCTTCTCGTCGGACTGCATGAAGTACATGTCGTCGCGATAGTTGTCCCAGTGCCCGGAGCGGTGCCAGAGCTCCTCGTCGAGCACCTGCGGCGTGGCGATCTCCCTGTAGCCGCGCTTGCGCAGCTGGGCCTGGACCTGGTCCTCGATCAGGTGCAGCAGGGTGGTCCCGTTGGGCAGCCAGAAGGGCATCCCGGGCGACTCTTCGCGCAGCATGAAGATGCCGAGCTGCGGGCCGAGCCGGCGGTGGTCGCGAGCCTTGGCCTGCTCGATCAGCTCCAGGTGGGCGGCGAGGTCCTTCTTCGAGAAGAAGGCGGTGCCGTAGATCCGGGTCAGCATCTGGCGCTTCTCGTCGCCACGCCAGTAGGCGCCGGCGAGCGAGCTGAGCTTGATCGCCTTGATCCGCCCGGTCGAAGGGCCGTGAGGGCCACGGCAGAGATCCTCGAAGGGGCCGTTGCGGTAGAGCGAGACGGTCTCGACGCCTTCGCCGGTGATGAGGTCGCGGATCAGCTCGACCTTGTAGTCCTCGCCCTGCCCTTCGAAGAGCTCGATCGCCTCGGCGACCGGCACGTCGCGGCGCTCGAAGGGCTCGTCGGCGTCGATGTGGGCGCGCATCGCCGCCTCGATCTTCTCCAGGTCGGCGTCGGTGACCTTGACGTCCGCGGGGAAGTCGAAGTCGTAGTAGAAGCCGTTCTCGATCGCCGGCCCGATCGTCACCTTGGTGCCGGGGTAGAGCTCCTGCACCGCCTCGGCCATGACGTGGGCGGCGTCGTGGCGGATCAGGTCCAGCGCCTCGGGGTCGCGGTCGGTGAGGATCGCGATCTCGGCCCCGTCCGGGAGCACGGCCGTGAGGTCGCGCAGCTCGCCGTCGACCCGGATCGCGAGAGCAGCCTTAGCCAGCCCCGGCCCGATCGCCGCAGCGGCGTCGGCCCCGATGGCATCGCCGGGCAGCTCCAGGGGCTTTCCGTCGGGGAGCCTGACCGTGATCTTCTGCGTCGCCGCCTCCATCGGCAGCCATCGTACGCAAGCCCCACCCACCATCCCCTGCTGACTTCGTCTTTTCCGGGGCAATAGGCCCGAAAAAGACGAAGTCAGCGATTCAAGGGGAGCCTTGGCGGGCTTGGCGGACGGCTATCAGGGGGCAGGGGCTCCGGCTGCGGAGCGGCACGGTGCGTTCCCAGAGGGCGTAGAGGGCGGCGAGACGGCGCAGGCGCAGACCGGGGAACGGCGGACGCCGGGATGGGCCTTCGGTGACGACGTAGCGCACGCCGGGAGGCAGCTGCGCGCCGGCTCCGTCGCCGGCTCCGATGCAGACGCGGCCGCCACGCAGCTCCCAGGAGATGTATGGCGTGCCGTGTTCGTCTTCGAGCAGCTGCCGCGAGGCGAGCACCAGAGTAGGTCCGGAACCGACATCGTCGCGCAGGCCGGTCAAGGCCGACGAGTAGGAAGATGGTCCGACCGGGGCGTTGGCCAGGGCAAGCAGCGAGCAGCCGGCCGCGCCGAGCAGATAGAGCCAGGCGACCGGGCGGCGCAGGAGGGGCAGGACGATGACCAGGGCCGCCAGGGGGGCGCCGATCTCGATTGCCTTGGCGGCGGTGTACGGCGTGCCGCCTACCCTGGCCGCCGCGTAGGCGAGGGCCGCGGCAGCGAGGCCGGCGAGGAGGGCCGTCTCGCGGCGACGCCAGCAGAGGAAGGCCCCGTATGCGAGCAGGACCGAGGCGAAGGCGGCGCCGAGGAAGTAGCCGAAGGCGGGAACCGCCCCGTCGCCGGGGCTGAGGCGGAAGTCACCAGAAGGCCAGATCCCGAGCGCCTCGAAGGGCGAGATCTGACCGAAGAGGTTGCCGAGGCCGGGGCCGTTGGGGTCGAAGGTCTCGAACCGCTGGAAGTCGATCATCCGGCCGATCTCGGGAGCGACCAGGACGAGGAACAGGAGAGACGCGTAAATCCCAGCGCGGATGGCCGCGGGGCCCGTCGCGGCTGCGGGGGGGCCTGCGGGCGGGGGCTGCGCCTCCGTTCTCGGCCCCCCCGCATCCACGCCACCCGCAGAGATGCCGGTCCGGAGAACGACGAGCTCCGCTGCCGCCCAGATGGCTGCGGCGGGGACCAGCCAGATGAGACCCGCGAAGCTGTAGGTGTACACCGACCCCACCGCTAGAAGAGCTGCTGGGGTGAAGCGGAGGGGGAGCTGGCTCCAGGCGGGATTTCGGGACGCCTCCCTCAGGGCTAGGACGAAGGCTAGGAAGAAGAGGGCTTGCATGGTCTCCTTGAAGGAGCCCTGGGCGAAGTAGGAGGCGACCATGTAGGTGAGGCCGACTACCAGCGAGGCCGGGATGCGGAGTTGCGGCGGCTCCTCGCGAAAGGCCGTGAGCGCGGTGAGGGATGCGAGAACCGCGATGGCGATCGTCAGACCGGTGAATCCCTGGACCAGCCCTATGCCGAGGCCGCCGTGAAGCGCCACCGCGATCGCGTGGGGGCCGAGCGGATAGCCCTGGCGCAGGAGCTGGGAGCCATCGCCACCGGCCAGCCGGTCGGACGCCAGCAGGTGCTGGGACATGTCCGGGTTGAAACTGGTGCCGAGGATGCCGAAGTGGCCTTCGGCGACGAAGGGGAGCGCGGTGGCGAGGAGCGCGAGCAGGGCAACCGGCGCGCCGGCCTGCAGCGCCTCTCCCCCGCCGTCGAGTCGACGCCAGAGGTAAGCGACCGAAGCCACCGAGAGGACCAAGACGAAGACGGCGGACGCCGCGCCCTCCCCCGGCAACCGAACCGTCCCCCAGCAGGTCGCGCAGAGCAACGCCAGCCCCACAGTGGGAGCCAGCCACGACCAGCGCCGGACCCCGCAGAGCGCAAGCGCCGCCTGCCCGATCGCCACCGAGGCGCCGCAGACGGCCAGCACGGCTGCATAAGTCCCGAACACGAGGCCGCGAGCCTAGACTGATGCCTGGCATTCGTACCTCCCGCCTGCCACCGGCCGCGCGCCAGCGACCTCTACTTCCGCACAGCGGGCGATGGGCGTAACTGGGCTCGAACCAGTGACCTCCGCCTTGTCGAGGCGGCGCTCTCCCAACTGAGCTATACGCCCGGGAAAGTTGAATCTAGCAGCGGCGGATGGGGCGATGAGGCGCGCGGGCAATTCGGAGCCCCGAGCTCAAGCTCGCCGCTGCGAGCTCCGATGCAGGGAGTGCAACTTTCCCCGACACACGGTGTTTTCAAAGCAGAGCTTAGGACCGACGAGCCAGGGAAGCAGAGTCTAACTTGGTGGTACGTCCTGCGGAGACAAAGGGCCCCTCAGGGGGCCCTTTTCCGTTTCAGCCCAGCACCTGGACTATGACGATCCGCTCTCGCGGCCGGTCGTCGAAGTCGATCAGCACCAACTGCTGCCAGGTACCGAGCGCCATCCGCCCGTCGATCACCGGCACGACCTCCGAGGGACCGACGATCGAGGCCCGTTGGTGCGCGTGCGAGTTGGAGTCGTGGTTGAGCCGGTTGTGCTCGTAGTCGCCTTCGGCGGGGATGAGTCGCTCGAGCGTCGCCTGCAGGTCCTGCACGCCGCCTGGCTCGTACTCCATCGTCGCGATCGCCGCGGTCGACCCCCGTACGAACGCGCATACCTGCCCCTCGGCTACGCCGGCCTGGTCGATCGCCCCCTGGACATCGGCCGTGACGTCGACGACATGACCGTCGCCTCGGGTCGACAGCGAAATCCCGGTGGTGCGGATCTGCATCGGGTCAAGCTATCCGACTACAGGCCGGAGTCCAGGTTGACCCAAAACCGCGGACCGGCGAGCGGAACACCCGGCGCGCCGGGGAACGACACCGAGAGAGGGCCGGCCCAGGTCCTCGCTCCATCGGCGGCGGCGGCATAGGAGCCGGTGTGGTCGAATGGCCATGGCGGCCTCAGCGTCGCCGAGGTAAGAGCTTCGTTCTGAGCGAAGGACCGAGACGAGCCAACCGCCAGGGCATAGCGCACCACGGCCATCGATCCCAGGCTCTCTTCGGTGAGCGCCAGGTAGAGGGTCCGGTCGCCTATCTCGAAGGCGAGAAACTCTGTGGATGCGAGCGGTTCTCGCCAGCCGGCCTGCAGGATGTCGAACGGGAAGACAGGGTCGTCGCTGACCGGCCTGGCGTATCGCTCCACGGGCGCGCGAAACCGCCGCCCGCCGCAATGGAGGCGCAGCGGGCTGTGGACCCACCCTTTCACGCGATGAGCACGAACGGCAACGTAATGCCGCTCGCCGCTGAAGCGAATCCTGCCGACGAAGACCCCGAAACGGTTTGCGAACCGATCCGGGCCCTTGCAGTGAGCACGGCGGGGCGACCGCACGATCCGGCCGGAGGGACGGAACCGGACCGCGATCCTGCCGAACTTGCCGAATGAGGCCTCGATGCGCCGTGGCGTCACCGTGCCGCGCGCGATGTAGGTCGAGACGGGCGCGCCTAGCTCGAAGAGCCGGCCCGGATCCGCTCCCGAGCCTCGGTGCTTGGTGACAGCCACGCCGACGACGTCATCGACCGCGACCACGGAGATGTCGTAGCCCTGTCGGGTCTCGAGCTCGAAACGAGACTCCCAAGATCGCCGCGGCTTTGCCGTGTGCACACGGGCCCTCACGAGAGCGCGGAACTTCGCCGGGACAGCGGCCGGTATGTCGAGTGGGCTGGCCTGAGCCGCGGGCGGAGCGACGCAGAAGGCCGCCGTCAGGAAGAGCGCGCAGAGCCAGCGACCGGGCGCGGTCATTGGACCCGCCTCGCACGCATGAACAGCCGCCCGACTTCCTTGCCGAAGTAAGCACCGAAGTTGGTCTCCGGGTCGTCCGTGTAGCCGTAGTCGGTGACGCTGTTGAGGATCCCGTCGCCGATGGTCCACCCACCACCGGAGGCGCCTCCCGTGACCCGGCACTCGGCGGCGAGGTTGAGTGGGCCCGGCGAGAGGATCGAGAGCACGTCGTGGCCGAGGAACGGGGTGTCGGTGCAGACGCTCTGCGTTTCGCCGTCGAAGGGCCGTTCGGCCGAGTAGCCGTGGATGTCGAAGACCTGCCTCGCCCCGAGCCCCCAGGCGATCCCCGTCCCGCCGACCGTCTTGGCGAGGAGCTGACCGCGTGCGTTGCGGGAGACCACCGCCGCGCCGACGTCGTAGTTCTCGCTGCCCGTCGTGCGCCAGAGGCGGGTCGTGTCGATCCACTTCGCCGGGAAGATCCCGAACGGGCGCTGCCCGTACCGGTAGCCCGGCACGAAAACCCAGCGGGAGTCGATCCAGCTACCGCGACGACCGCCCGTGTGTATGCAATGCGCCGCCGTGACGACGACGCTGAAGTTGGGCGCGTTGACCGAAGTGCCCGAACAGCGGCCGAGGCCGAACGGGGTGACCATGAAGACGACGCCATGCTCGCGAGCCACCGGGACCGTGGGGTCGGGCACAGTTTCGGAGACGGAGCTCACCCTTGCCCCACCACTCGGGCCGAGCCGCGGGAAGACGTGCGGCGTGCCTGTTTCCAGGCTCGCGGGCCGCTTTCGGGACTCGACAGACCGCGCGAGCACCCTGACGTCAAGTGGCTTCGCCCGTTTCATCCGGTCGGCCGTCCAAAACGCGACCGCATCCTGGGCTCGGGCAGATACGGCGGTTGCCGCACCGGCGGGTGGCGCCGCCCACACCCCCGCGCAGAGCCACGCCACCAAGACTCCCAGCGCGGACCTTGGGTCAGCGGGCAACCGACGCATCCCCCGGCCAAATGCGCTCATCCCGAGCAGTCTACTTATGTACACCTGAGCCCAAGCCCGCTTCGCGGGAAGTCACCGCCTCCGTGCCACCCCCAGATGCGCACCCGTGCCTAGTCCATACTGTCAAGTGCGAGCCTAATGTCCTTGACCAGGAGCTGCAAATTCATCGCATCGCTGGGTGAGGACTCGAAACCGAAGTGCTCATAGAAAGCACGGGCTCGGTCGTTCAGGGCATGAACGAGCAGTAGGCGCATGCCCGCCTGCTCGGCCACAGAAAGCGCCCGGCCCATCGCGTCTCTCAGAAGGAAGGCCCCGATCCCCTTCCCCTGAACCGTTTTGTCAACCGCCAGTCGCGCCAGCAGCATGGCCGGGATCGGGTGTTGCGGCATGCCCTTGCGCCCCCGGTCGGTTGCATCGGCGTGCTCAATTGACGCAAGCGATAGCGCGTGATAGCCGACAACCCGATCTTGCTCGGTGTCCATAACGACGTAGGTACGAGCGGACCCAGCCCCTGCCGCCGCCCGAGCGTGCTTGACGAGCCAGATGCCCAGCGACCCCACCCCGCAATCGAATCCGTTGATCCGATGCTCGTTGCCGAGCGGCTGGGGGTCGAGGAAGCGCGGCACTCGACCCTATTCAGGGCGGGACCGCGAAAAAAGCCTGGAAAGCTCGGGTCGGGCCTTCGCCGGCTGGTCCATCGCGGCGGCAATCTCCTGCCAGGCATCCGAATCGACGCTAAAGCTGGTTCGGTCGGCAAGCAGGCGCTCAGCTCGCTCACGACCGCTCTCGACAAGAAACTGCGTCAGGGACTCCCGATGGACCAAGGCGGCCTGCTTGAAGAGAGTCTCGTCGTCCTTCTCAATACGAAGGTTGAGCCTCTGGGTCTTCGGAGTTGCCATATCAAGACTGTACATACAACGTATGTCAAAAGTCAAGCGCCCCGCTCCCAAAAGAAGTGCGCGATGCCTCCCCGCGGGTCGCTCAACCGCCTAACAAGTGGAGATCCACTTGTTAACGCGAGAGGCGCCCACCGGAATCGAACCGGTGTAAACGGCTTTGCAGGCCGCTGCGTAACCACTCCGCCAGGGCGCCGGAGGGACGAAGGGTAGCGGCGGGAGGTTTGGGTTAGTCGCGCCGGGTAGCGGCAGTCGCGCCGGGTTGCGGGCAGCTCAGGCGGCGCGCTGCTCGGAGCCCGGGTCGTCGTCCACGTCGAGGATCAGGTTGTCCTCTGCCGTGCGGCGGACCCGGAAGTCGAGGGGGGAGCGCTCCTCCAGCTCGCGCAGGAGCTCAACCGGTTCGTCGAGATGCATCGAGATGGTCGCGCGGCCCTCGGAGAAGCGCTCGACCGAGATCTCCGAAGTCGCGTCGATCTGACCCGCGGCATCCTCGAAGCCGACGAGCTGAGAGAAATCGTCGAAGGGGCCGATCTCGACCCTGACGATGCCCTCGTAAAGGCCCTTGGTGGCGCGTTCCACGGCGTCGCCAGCGTCGCTGGTCGCGCCCCCGGGGACACCCGCCTGGGCCTCGGTCAGCTCCTGGGCCCGCCGGCCCACCTCGACCGCCTCGCGCAGGGCCTTCATCCGGATCCGGGTCGCCTGGCCACGGGCCTGGGACTGGATCTCCTCCAGCCTCGAGGAGACCGACTCCAGCGCGGCTATGCGGCGGTCGTGCCGCTCGTCGGCCACGCTGAGCTGCTCGCGCAGGCCACGGATCTCGCGCTCGCGCTCGATCACCATGGCTGAGAGCGACGAGAGCTCCTCCTCGGCACGCGCAGCGGCATCGGTGGCACCACGCCAGCCCTCGAGCGCATCCTCGGCGTCGCGCTCGAGCGTCCGACACCGTGCATCTCGCGCCGCCAGCGCCGCATCCACGTCGGCGCGGCGGTAGCCGAAGAGCGCCCTCCTGAAGTCACCCATGCGCGGCACCGTAAAGAGGCCCTCGGACGCCATCCTGCGAAGCCTGCAGGTCGACTCGCGGCGCCTCGCGCCAGAGATCCTCGAGCTGGTAGCGCTGCCGCGCCTCCTCGGTGAACACGTGCAGGACACAGCCGAGATAGTCGAGGACGATCCAGCCGGCGGCCTCCGCCACGTCGGCACCCGTCGGCAGCAGACCGCCCTCCCCCTTCAGGCGCAACTTCACCTCGTCGGCGATCGCCCGTGCCTGGCGCTCGTTGCGCGCCGTGCAGATGACCAGGAAGTCCGTGTAGGCGACGAGCTTGCGCATGTCGAGGGCGACGATCTCGGTCGCCGCTTTGGAATCGGCCAACCCGGCGAGGCGCAGCGCCAGCACCTCGGAGCCTCCGGGCTCGCCCTGGGCCCCGGTCACCGGTAGATCTCCTTCTCTTCGATGAACCGCGCTACCGACTCGGGCACCAGGTAGCGCAGCGGCCTCCCGGCGGCGGCCCGCTCCCGAACCGAGGAGGAGGAAACGCCGAACTGGGGCATCTCCAGCATCGTCGCCCCGCCCTCGGCGCCGAGGCTGCGCATCACGGCGGCGACCTCGGCCTCGGAGATCCCCGCGCGCCGGGCGACCGCGAGGCGGGCCAGCTCGGTCACCCGGCCAGGCTCGCGCCAGCTCTCCAGCCCGACCGCGGCGTCCGCCCCCATCACGAAGACCAGCTCCCTGTCGCCACGTTCTTCCGCAAGCAGCTCCAAGGTCTCATACGTATAGGACGGCCCGTCGCGCTCGACCTCGAGCGTGGAGACCGAGAAGCGCGAGTCGTCGGCGGCGGCAAGGCGGGTCATCGCCAGTCGCAGCTCACGACCGGGATCGTCGGCGATCCGCTTGTGTGGCGCCTCCCCGGTCGGGACCAGGACGACCTCCTCGAGGCCGAGCTGCCACAGCGCCTCCTGGGCGAGGGCGAGATGGCCGAGATGCGGGGGGTTGAAAGCGGACCCGAGGACGCCGATGCCGCCGGCGGAGGAGCTACTCACGTACTTGGCCGTCGCCGCGGACGACGTACTTGTAGGTCGTCAGCTCGCGCAGCCCGATCGGCCCGCGCGCGGGCAGCTTCTGGGTCGAGTTGCCGATCTCGGCCCCCATCCCGAACTCGAAGCCGTCGGTGAAGCGAGTCGAGGCGTTGGTGTAAACGACCGCGGCGTCGACGAGGGCGCTGAAGCGCTCGGAGGCCTCGGGGGAGGCGGTCACGATCGCCTCCGAGTGACTGGTGCCGTGGCTATTGATGTGGTCCACCGCCTCATCCAGGGAATCGACGACGCCCACCACCATCTTCAGGTCCAGATACTCGGTGCTCCAGTCGGCATGGGAGGCAACGCCGACCTCGATGTCACCCGCGAGCTCTCGCGTCCGCTCGTCACCGACCAGCTCGACCCCTGCCTCGTGGAGATCGCGCAACGCGCCCGGGAGGAAGTCCACGGCCACGGCCGCATCGACCAGCAGTGTCTCCGCTGCGTTGCAGACACCCGGCCGCTGCACCTTGGCGTTGTAGGCGATCCGCCGCGCCATCTCCAGATCGGCGTCGGCGTGCACATAGACGTGGCAGTTACCCGCGGCCGCGTAGATCACCGGCACCGTCGCCACGTTCTTGAGGGCGTTCTTGAGGCCTTCTCCCCCCCGCGGGATCAGTAGGTCGACCAAGCCTTCCTGGGTCGCCAGCTCTGCCAGGCCCTCACGACCGCCACCGGCAATCAGCAGCGCGGCGTCCTCGGGCAGCTCGGCGTCCGCAAGCGCCTCGCGGACCACCGCCGCAAGCGCGCCGTTGGATCGCTCCGCGTAGCTCGACCCCCGCAGCACGATCGCGTTCCCGCTCTTGATGGTCAGCGCCGCGCAATCGATCGTCACGTTGGGCCGCGCCTCGTAGACCACGGCCACCACGCCCAGCGGCACCCGGACCTTGCGCAAGTCCAATCCGCTGATCAGCCTCTTCCGCTCCAGCTCGTCCCCCACTGGGTCTTCAAGCGCCGCAACCGTCCTGACCCCTTCGGCCATCGCGGCAACCCGCTCCTCGGTGAGCGTCAGCCGATCCCGCAGCGCCTGCGTAAGCCCCGTAGCCCGCTCGTCGGCGAGATCAGCGGCATTGGCATCGAGGATCTCCCCAGTTCGCTCGCGCAGCAGGCGCGCAACCGCCTCCAGCGCGGCGTCCTTGGTCGCGGTCGGGGCGCTCGCCAGCTCGCGCGCAGCGCGGCGGGCAGCTACGCAGCTCTCTTCAACCGTTTTCGTCGTCACAGCCATGAACCGCTAAGGGTAGCCGTGAGGGCCGGGAGGCCCCTCCCAAAACACTCAAGCGAGGCTCCCGCCGAGCGTTTTAGGAGGGGCCTCCCGGCCCTCTCAACGCTCCGAGCCTCAGGCCAGCACGAACCGATCCCGGTGGATGACCTCATCGGTGACATGCGGGAGAAGCTCTTGCACCTGCGAGCTCTTCATTCCCATAACGCGCGAGAGCTCGGTCGAGGAGTAGTCCGAGATTCCCTTGCCAACGAGCACGCCATCAGCGGTC
Source organism: Solirubrobacterales bacterium (assembly GCA_036376915.1). Classification (GTDB taxonomy): domain Bacteria; phylum Actinomycetota; class Thermoleophilia; order Solirubrobacterales; family 70-9; genus VRUE01. The sequence goes on along the minus strand of DASUZK010000002.1, from coordinate 2,348 downwards.
ACCTCGACCGCATCCCCTGCTTGAAAGCCTCCCTCGACAGCCGTGACTCCGACCGGGAGCAAGCTGGAGCCCGCCTCGCGAAGCACGCGGGCAGCGCCATCGTCAACCAGCAACTTGCCCCGCGAGGGCTTCGCGTACTTGAGCCAGAGCTTGAAGCCTGAGGTTTTCGTAGCGTTCGCTGCGAAGCGCGTGCCAACGGGCTCGTCCCCAGCAGACGCGACTAGCGCACCCCCACTCGTGCCGTTGCAGATCACGGCCGGGATCCCCGACTCGCTTGCCATCTCCGCAGCCGCAACCTTGCTCCGCATGCCCCCGGAGCCGAAGGCTGAGGTGCGGTCACCGATTTCGAGCCCATCGAGCTGGGAGAAATCGGCGACCTCCTCAATCAGCTCCGCGCTCTGGTCGATCGCTGGATCGGCGGTGTGCAGGCCATCCGTGTTGGTCAGCAGGACCAGCAGACGGGCATCGAGGAGGATCGCCACCTGGGCGGCGAGGAAGTCGTTGTCGCCGAAGGTGATCTCGTCGGTGGCCGTGGTGTCGTTCTCGTTGACGACCGGCACCACCCCCCACTCGATCAATCGCCGAAGTGTCTGGCGCGCGTTCAGGTAGTTCGTGCGGGCGCCGATGTCAGCTGCCGTAAGCAGCACTTGGGCGGCGCGGGTGCCGTGCTGGGCGAGTCGGCCCTCGTAGGCTCGAAAGAGGTCGCCCTGCCCGACCGCCGAGGCCGCCTGCAGCTCGTCCATCGAGCGCGGCCGCACCGGCAGCTCCATCAACCGCATGCCACGTGCGATTGCCCCGGAGGTAACCATCACCACCCGCTCCCCGCCTTTCTCCAGAGCCGCTACCTGCGCGCAGACCGAATCGAGGACATCCGTGCGCAGCGAACCGTCGTCCGCAGCGACGATCGAGGAGCCAAGCTTTACGACCAGGGTCATAGCCGCTCAAGTGTATGAGCCGCGGACCCGTCCAAAAGCTTGCGGCCAAGGGGACCGGGTGCCTCACGGATACAGCTCGAACTCGTGCTCGCCCACGCGGACGTCGTCGCCGGGCTCGAAGCCGGCGGCGCGCAGGGCGGCGATGACCCCGATCTCGTTGAGGCGCTGCTCGAGGTAGGCGAGCGCCTCTTCGTTCTTGACGTCGTGGCGCTCGAAGAGCAGCTCGACGCCGCGACCGGTGACGCGGTAGGCGCCGTCGTCCTCACGCCGCACCGAGTACCCGCCCTCGCCCGCCGGCCGGTAGACGCGGTGCTCGGCCTCGAATTCGGCCGGCTGCTCGGGACCCCTGTCCGGTCGGGCCGGGAGCGTCTCAGGCAGCGACGACAGGATTTGGGCACGCAGCTCCTCCAGGCCCTCGCCCGTAGCCGAGGAAACCGAGAGCACACCGAGGCCGTCCTCCCCAATCCGTTGCCGCCACTCGACCAGCGCCGCCTCGACCTCGTCCTCGGGGAGGAGATCGCGCTTCGAGAGCACGACCAGCTCCGGCAGCCGGTCCAGCCCCGCGCCGTAGGAAGAGAGCTCCGACCGGACCGCGTCGTAGTTCGCCTCGGGATCGCCTTCCAGGGGCGTCAGCTCGACCAGGTGCACGAGCACCGCGCAGCGCTCGACGTGGGCGAGGAACTCGTGCCCCAATCCGGCACCCTCCGCCGCCCCTTCGATCAGGCCCGGGATGTCGGCGACGATCGCCTGCCGCTCGTCGCTCTCGATCGTCCCCAGCACCGGCGACAGAGTCGTGAACGGGTAGTCGGCGACCTTCGGAGCCGCCCGCGTCAACCGCCCGAGCAATGAAGACTTCCCCGCGTTCGGCAGCCCGATCAGACCCACGTCCGCGAGCAGCTTCAGCCGCAGCTCGATCCATCCCTCCTCCCCGCCCGTCCCCGTCTCGGCAAACCGCGGCGCCTGCCGCGTCGAGTTCGCAAACCGCTTGTTCCCATGCCCCCCACGCCCCCCGTGAGCCACAACCGCCCGTTGCCCCGCCTCGACCAAATCGACCAAGCTCCCGTCGACCGATTCGGCCTGCGTCCCGGCAGGCACCTGGATCTCCTTCTCGTCCCCCCGCCCCCCGTGCCGGTTTGATCCTTCCCCGTGCTTCCCTCGGCCACCGCGAAAGTGCTTGCTCCCCTTCAGCGCAGCGAGGTCGCGCTTCGACGAGTCGCAAACAAGCACCACATCCCCGCCATGCCCGCCGTCTCCACCGTCCGGGCCACCTCGCGGCACATGAGCCTCACGGCGAAAGCTGATGCAGCCATTGCCACCGGCCCCACCCTCGACCCAGATCTTCGCGCGGTCATACATCAGCTAGGAGAGTAGTCCGGCCGCACGAGCCCCTTGGAGCGCGCGAAGAGGGCCGGG
>DASUZK010000001.1:0-45072 GCA_036376915.1 Solirubrobacterales bacterium | reverse complement strand
GGCGCGCCGGCGCTACACGTGTGTGTCCGGTGCGCCAACTTGCGCACCGAGGTGTGGAGAGTTAGAGATTCTGGATCTCTGCGGCGATCTCGGCCGCGGCTTTTTTCGCGTCGTCGAACAGCATCGAGGTGTTCGGTTCGTAGAAGAGGTCGTTGTCGATGCCGGCGAAGCCGGGGCTGAGCGAGCGCTTGATCACGATCACCTGCTGGGCCTGGTCGACTTCGATGATCGGCATGCCGGCAATCGGGCTGTCGGGGTCGTTCTTGGCCGCCGGGTTGGTGACGTCGTTGGCGCCGACGATGACCGCGACGTCGGTTCGCGGCATCTCCGGGTTGATCTCCTCCATCTCCTTCAGCTGCTCGTAGGGCACGTCGGCCTCGGCGAGGAGGACGTTCATGTGCCCGGGCATGCGGCCGGCAACCGGGTGGATCGCGTAGCTGACCGTGACGCCACGACTCTCCAGCTCGTCGCCGACCTCTTTGATCGCGTGCTGGGCCTGGGCGACGGCGAGGCCGTAGCCGGGGACGATCACGACCGAGTCGGCGTAGGCGAGCTTGATCGCCGCGTCCTGGGCGCCGATCGAGGTGTGCGGGCGTTCCTCGGTGCTGCCGGCGGCGCCACCCGCGGGAGCGCCGCCGAAGCCGGCGAAGAGGACGTTGCCGACCGAGCGGTTCATCGCGGTCGCCATCTCCATGGTCAGGATCGTTCCCGAGGAGCCGACCAGGGTGCCGGCGACGATCAGCGCGACGTTGTCGAGGGCGAAACCGGCGGCGGCGGCGGAGAGGCCGGTGAAGGCGTTGAGCAGCGAGATCACGACCGGCATGTCGGCGCCGCCGATCGGCAGGACGACCAGGTTCCCGAGCAGCCCCGCCGCGAGCAGGATCGCGATGAAGATCGCCTGGTTGGGATCGTCGTTGTTGATCGCGATGTTGACGCAGGCGGCGACGATGCCGATCAGCAGCACGGCGTTGATCACCTGCTGGCCGGGGACGGCGAGGGGCCGGGTCGGGATCAGGTCCTGGAGCTTGGCGAAGGCGATGTTGGAGCCCCAGAAGGAGACCGAGCCGACGACCGCGGCGAAGAGGACCGGGATCAGCTCGTCGAGCGGGATCTCGTGCCCGAGCGAGATCCCGTGGCGGATCTCCGACCAGGCGATCAGGGCGACGGCCCCACCGCCGACACCGTTGTAAAGCGCGACCATCTGCGGCATCTCGGTCATCTGGACCCGAATCGAGGCGATCACGCCGACGGCGGTGCCGATGCCGAGCCCGAGCGCGATCAGACCCCAGTTGCCGATGCCGTCGAGCAGCAGCGTCGCGACCACCGCGATCGCCATGCCCGCGGCGGCGACCAGGTTGCCCTGCTTCGCGGTCGTCGGGTGGGTGCCGCGCCGCACCCCGATGATGAAGAGCGAGAAGGCGACGATGTAGAGCGCGGTGACGGCGTCGCCGCCCGGCTCGAGCACGGCGAGGAGGCTCATTTACCGCCCCCGGGCTTCGCCTCGGCGTCCGCCTTGGGTTTCGGCTTTTTGGAGAACATGCCGAGCATCCGGTCGGTGACCATGAAGCCGCCGACGATGTTGATCGCGCCGAAGGCGATCGCGATCGTGCCGATCGTGTACTCGAGGCCGTCGTTGGCGAAGCCGACGACGATCAGGCCGCCGAGCATGACGATGCCGTGGATCGCGTTGGTCTGCGACATCAGCGGCGTGTGCAGGGTGGTCGGCACCTTCGAGATCACCTCGAAGCCGACGAAGGCGGCGAGGACGAAGATCGTGATCTCGGTCATCAGGTCCATCTACTTTGCCGCCCTCTCGTTCTTGATCTCGCCGCCGTGGGTGATGCAGGCGGCGGCGACGATGTCGTCCTCGAAGTCGAGGCTCAGCTCGCCCTCCTCGCTCACGATCAGGCCGAGCAGGTTCTCCAGGTTCTTGGCGTAGAGCTGCGACGCCGGCCGGGGCATCTCGCTGGCGAGGTTGCGCGGGCCGATCACCTTGACGCCGTTCTCGACCACCGTCTGCCCCGCCTCGGTCAGCTCGCAGTTGCCGCCGGTCTCCGCGGCGAGGTCGACGATCACCGAGCCGGGCTGCATGCCGCGCACCGCCTCGGCGGTGATCAGCAGCGGCGCCGGGCGGCCGGGGATCGCGGCGGTGGTGACGATCACGTCCTGCTTGGCGGCGTTCTCACCGAGCGCGTCGCGCACCTGGGCGTTCTCCTCGTCGGTGAGCGGGCGGGCGTAGCCGCCCTCGCCCTCGGCGTCGGGAATGAAGTCCAGTTCGAGCGGGCGGCCGCCGAGCGAGGCGATCTGCTCCCAGGCGGCGCGGCGGATGTCGAAGCCGGTGACGATCGCGCCGAGCCGCTTGGCCGTGGCCACGGCCTGCAGGCCCGCGACGCCGGCGCCGAGCACCAGCACCTTGGCCGGGGGGACCGTGCCGGCGGCGGTGGTCATCATGCCGAAGAAGCGGCCCGACTCGCGGGCGGAGATCAGGGTCGCCGCGTAACCGGCGGCCGCGGCCTGCGAGGAGAGCGCATCCATCGCCTGGGCGCGCGTGGTGCGCGGAATCGCCTCCATCGCGAAGCTGGTGACGCCGGCCTGGGCCAGCGCGTTGTTGGTCTCGGCCGCCGTCCACGGCGAGAGGTGGCCGATCAGGAGCTGGCTGGAGCTGAGGCGACCGATCTCGGCGGCGGAAGGGGCGGCGACGCGAAGGACCACGTCGGCGCCCCACGTAACCTCGGCCTCGACTACGTCGGCCCCGGCCTCCGCGTACTGGGAGTCGGGATGGCCGGCCGCGTCGCCGGCGCCGGACTCGACCAGCACCTGCACCTTCTCGTTCGAGGCGAGGGACTTGACTACGTCAGGGACGAGCGCGACACGGCGCTCCCCCTCGGCGGTCTCTTTCGGTACTCCGATCTTCACGCGGCGCGGAAGGTTATGGGATCGGGAGACGTGATGGCGCGCATGGTCGAGCAGATCAAGGACGCAGGGAGCGTGGCGTGCTCCGCACGCGAGCGACCGAGGACGCAGAGATGCGAAGCGCCATGTGCGTCATCCGATGAGGGCGGCGAGGCGCTCCAACGTGTGCAGCTGCTCGCTCCGCTCGGCGTGGACTGGAGAGACGATGAGACGGTCGATGCCGGCCCCGCGGAAGCGCTCGACCCGCTCGGCGACCTCGGCCTCGGTGCCGACCAGCGAGGTGGCCTCGACGACCTCGTCGGGGACGGCCTCGAAGGCGCCGGCGCGGTCGCCGTCCTGGAAGCGCCGCTGGACCTCGTCGGCGACGTCGCCGAAGCCGAAGCGGTGGGCAAGGTCGACGTAGAAGTTCGTCTTGCGGCTGCCCATGCCACCGAAGTAGAGGACGAGGCCCGCCTTGACGACGGCCTTCGCCGCATCGAGGTTGCCGTCGATCGCGACCTGCAGCGAGGGCGAGACCTCGAGGTCGGAGCGCTGCCGCCCGCCTTTGGCGAAGCCGGCCTCCAGGTGCTCGCCCCAGGTCTCCTGAAAGGCGTCGACGCTGAAGAAGATCGGGATCCAGCCGTCGGCGACCTCAGCCGCCAGCTCGACCGATTTGCGCCCGATCGCGCCGACGAAGACCGGGATCCGGTTGCGCTCGGGGTGGAAGTTGAGCTTGAGCGCCTTTCCCTCGCCGCCGGGTAGAGGCAGCTGGTAATGCTCGCCCTGGTGATCGACAGGCCCTTCTCGGGCGACGATCTCGCGCACGACTTCGATGTACTCGCGGGTGCGCCCCCAGGGCTTGGCGTAGGGGACGCCGTACCAGCCTTCGGAGACCTGCGGGCCGGAGGGCCCGAAGCCGAACATGAAGCGGCCCCCGGAGAGCTTGTCGATCGTCGCCCCGGCCATTGCCGCGGCAGCGGGCGGGCGAGCCGGAACCTGCAGGATCGCGGCACCGAGGTTGATCTTCTCGGTCTGCCCCGCCAGCCAGGCGAGGACGCTAACGACGTCGGAGCCGTAGGACTCCGCCGCCCAGACCGACTCGTAGCCGACCGCCTCGGCGGCATGGACGACCTCGAGGGCGTCCTCGCCCGCGGGGCCGATGCCCCAGTAACCGAGGTTGAGTCCGAGCTTCAACGCCATCCGGCTCGCACCCTATTGAATAGGCACCGATGACGGATGCGGCAACCGAGCGGGGACTCTCCAGCGCGACGGCAGCGAAGCGGCTGCGCGAGCTCGGCTCGCCGCCCGAGACCTCCTCGCGCTCGGTCTCTAGCATCGTCGCCGGCAACGTCTTCACGCTGTTCAACGCGATCATCGGCGGCTTCTTCGTCCTCGTCCTCTCCCTGGGCCTCTTCGCCGACGCGGTCTTCGGCCTGATCGCGATCGTCAACTCCTACATCGGGATCCGCCAGGAGCTGAAGGCCAAGCGAACGCTGGACGAGCTGGCGGTGCTGGTCGCGCCCCACGCGAAAGTCCTCCGCGACGGCGCGGTCCAGAGCCTGCTGGCAGAGGAGGTCGTGCCCGGCGACGTCATAAGGATCGAGCCCGGCGACCAGCTCGTCGCCGACGGCGAGACGATCGAGAGCCGCGGGGTGACGCTGGACGAGTCGCTGCTGACCGGCGAGGCGGACGGAGTGCGCAAGCAGGCCGGCGACCGGGTGATGTCGGGGTCCTTCTGCATCTCCGGGTCGGGCTACTACACCGTCGACGCCGTGCGGGAGGAGAGCTATGCCGGCCAGCTGGCCGGCGAGGCCAGGGCCTTCCGCCACCCGCCTTCCCCGCTGCAGGACGAGGTGAACCGGGTGATCGTCGCCTGCACCTACGCGATGGTGCCGCTGGCGCTGACCCTGCTCCTCGTCTTCCAGGTGCGAAGCATCGACCTGGTCGAGGCGGCGCAGACGGCCACCGCCGGCCTGGTGACCCTGATCCCCGAGGGGCTCGTGCTGCTGATGAGCGTCACCTTCGCCGTCGCGGCGGTGCGGTTGGCGAAAAAGGACACGTTGGTGCAGCAGATGAGCGCGACCGAGAGCCTCGCCGCAGTCGACACGATCTGCGTCGACAAGACCGGCACGCTGACCGACGGCGAGCTGCGGCTCCTCGGCGTCGAGGTGGCCGAGGGCCTGGAGCCAGCGGCCGCGCACGCCGCGCTGGGGCGCTTCGCCGCCAGCGCCGGCGACCGCAACCGCACCCTGGAGGCGATCGGCGAGCGCTTTCCGGGCGAGGCGGAGCGCGTCGTCGGCGAAGTGCCGTTCTCCTCGGAGTGGAAGTGGAGCGGGTTGCGGATCGGCTCGACCACGTACGTGCTCGGCGCCCCCGACGTGCTCGGCACGGCCGGGGCTCTGGCGCTTCCGCCCGGGCTCGCCCGCGTGCTCGAGCGGGAGACCGCCGCGGGTCGGCGGGTCGTCGCCTTCGGCGAAGCCAGCGAGCCGCTGCCGTCGGACCCATCGCAAGGCGCGCCGCCGATGGCACCGGTCGCCCTCATCGTGCTGGAGGAGACGCTGCGGCCGGATGCGGCGGAAACGGTGGCGTTCATGCGTGAAGAGGACGTCGACCTGAAGCTGATCTCCGGCGATGCGCGGGCGACGGTGACCGCGGTCGCGGCGGCGGTCGGGGTCTCGCCCGATGCCGGCACGATCGAGGGCGACGAGCTGCCCGAGGACCCGCAGGAGCTCGCCGAGGCGGCGCAGCGGAACACCGTCTTCTGCCGGATCAAGCCGGAGCAGAAGAAGGCCCTGGTGGCGGCGCTCGCCACCTCGGGGCGCTACACCGCGATGATCGGCGACGGGGTCAACGACGTGCCGGCGCTGAAGCAGGCCCGGCTGGCGGTGGCGATGGGCTCGGGCGCGCAAGTGACCAAGGGGGTGGCCGACGTGGTCCTGCTCGAGGACGAGTTCGCGCGCCTGCCACAGGCGGTCGCCGAGGGTCGCCGCATCGCCCGCAACATCCACCGGCTGGGACGGCTCTACCTGACCAAGTCCGTCTACGCGGCGGCGCTGATCCTGCTCGTCGCCGTCCCCGGCTTCGCCTTCCCCTTCCTCCCCCGCCACCTCACCCTGGCAGTGTTCCTGACGATCGGAATCCCTTCTTTCGTCCTGGCCTTGGCGCCCTCGGACGGCCCGCTCTACCGGGGCCGGCTGCTGCGCGCGCTCGCCGCCTTCGCGGTGCCGGCGGGCCTGGCGACGGCGCTCGGCTCGATCCTCTCCTTCTTCCTCGTCGACACCGTCCTCGGCGGCAGTCTCGAGGCCGGCCGCACCGCGGCGACAACGACCCTGATCGTGCTCGGCCTCTGCTTCGTCCTCTTGCTCGAGCGCGGCCCGGGTCGTGAGCACATCGCGATCCAGAGCTACATGCTGGCGATGGTGGCGGGGCTGGGGGCGCTGTTCGCCTTGATCCTCGCGGCCGCCCCGGTCCGCGACTTCTTCGAGATGACGCTGCTCGGACCAACTCAGTGGTTCATGACTCTGCTCTGCGCGGCGATAGGGCTGACAATCGCCAGCGTTCTCTGGCGCCTCCCCCAGATCGAAGCCCTCGAAGCACCAGCCGAGACCTGAAGGGCCGGTGACCTACCGGGGAGGCAGCACGAACTGCGAGACGATCATGTTGGCTGCAAGCTTGGGTTCGGAGCCCTCGCGGCGTCGCTCGATCTTGACCTCTATGACGACCGTGCTCTTGCCGACGTGCAGGGGAACCGCGGTGGCGACGATCTCGTCGCCTAGCAGGCCGGCGGCGAAGACGTTGAGCTTCAGCTCGATCGTGGTGAAGTTATGGCGGGGAGGGATGTTGCGGAAGGTGGCCCAGGCCGCGACGGTGTCGCCGAGAGCGGTCCAGACGCCGCCGTGGACGTAGCCGCCGGGGTGCAGGTGGCGCTTGTCGACGACGATGCGGCCGCTGGCGAAGGAGTCCTCGATCTCCAGCGGCTCGATGCCGAGGTCCCCGGGGAAGCTCTCGGGCAGGAACTTGCGCACGTGCTCGGGTTCGAGCGCCGGATGCGCGCTGGCGGCTGGGCTATCGCTCATCGGGCGAGAGAGTATGCACCGGAGGCAAGCTGCGCGGTGCGCCGCCGGTACGCGCTCCAGAGCCAGGGCCAGTTGCTCGGGTCGTTGCCGTTCTCGTCGACGTACCAGTTTGTGCAGCCGCTGTGCCAGACGGTCTCGGCGAGGGCGGCGCGCAGCTCGCGGTCGAACTCCGCGGCGGCCTCGGACCGGACCTCGATCCGCTCCGCGCCGGCGCGCTCCATCTCGCGCAGCGCCGCCAGCACGTGGCCGATGCCGCACTCGAGCGTGTTGACGACCGAGCCGCTGCCGCCGTTCGTGTTGGGCCCGTAGAGCAGGAACATGTTGGGGAAGCCCGGCACCGCGAGGCCGAGGTAGGCGCGCGCCACCTCGCTCCACTCCTCGGCCAGGGTGCGGCCCTCGCGGCCGGCGATCTCCATCGGGGCGACGAAGTCGTGGCTGGCGAAGCCGGTGGCGAGGACGATGGCGTCGGCGGCCCGCTCGACGCCGGTCGCGTCCCTGATCCCGGTCGGCGTCACCGCCTCGACGCCCGCGTCGATCAGCTCGACATTGGACTTGGTCAGGGTCGGGTACCAGTCGTCGGTGAGCATGATCCGCTTGCAACCGAACTCGTAGGCAGGCGTGACCTTGCGGCGCAGCTCGGGGTCGGCGATCGCGGTCTTGATCTGGCGCATGCCCAGCGTGCGGAAGAGTGGCAGCAGCCAGCGGTGACGGGTGAAGGCAGCGGCGGCCAGGTCGTGGAAGGCGTAGACCGAGGCGCGGTCGAGGCGGCGCAGGGCAGGCAGGCGACGGTAGAGAGCACGCTCAAATGACGAGTACTCGCGGTCGTTCTTCGGCGTGGTCCAGCCGGGCGAGCGCTGGTAGACGTCGAGCCGGGCCACTTCGGGCTGGATTGCGGGCACCACCTGGATCGCGCTGCAGCCGGTGCCGATCACGGCGACCCGCTTGCCGCCGAGCGCGACGTCGTGGCGCCACTCCGCGGTGTGGAAGGCGGGCCCTTCGAAGCTCTTCAGCCCCGGCAGCGGCGGGACTTTCGGCACCGAGAGCTGGCCGCAGGCGGTGAGGAGGACATCGGCCTCATGCGGGCCGGCGCTCGTCTCCACCAACCAGCGGCCGCGCTCCTCGTCCCAGCGGGCGGACTTCACCTCGGTCCGGGTGCGCACCCGGTCGAGCACGCCGAAGCGACGGGCGACTCCCTCGATGTAGGCGCGGATCTCGGGCCCCGGAGAGAAGCGGCGCGACCAGCTGTTGGGCGCGAAGGAGAACTCGTAGAGATGGGACGGGATGTCGCAGGCGGCGCCGGGATAGGTGTTGTGGTGCCAGACCCCGCCGACCCGCTCTGCCTTCTCGAAGACGGTGACGTCCTCGTAGCCCTCGCGCTTCAGCATCACGGCGGCGCCGACGCCGCCGAAGCCGCCGCCGACGATGGCTATCGAGCGCCCTCGGTCAGACACCGAAGCCCTCGAGCCCGAAGTCGCCGAAGGGCTCGTCGCGCTCGCGTACGGCGTCCTTGAAGCCCCCTTCCGCGGCGCGCCGGACGAAGCCGTGGCCCTCCTCGGTGTGGCGGGCGACGCCGTCGAAGAAGGTGCCGAGCAGCTGGGTCTGGTGCAGGCCCTGGGCGTAGAGGCTCTGGTTGACGAGCATCTTCATCATCACCAGCTGGTTGAGCGGCATTCGGGCGACGCGCTCCAGAAGCGCCTCGAAGCGCTCGTCCAGCTCAGCGGCGGGCGGCGCCTCCGTAGCCAGCCCCCACTCCTCGGCTTGCTCGCCGGTCAGCGAGTCGCCGGTGAGGAGCAGGCGCTTTGCCCGCATCGGGCCGACGCGGGCGGCCCAGAGCGCCGTCGTCGGCGAGCCCCAGACCCGCGCCGGCGGGTAGCCGATCTTGGCGTCGGCGGCAATCGTCAGCAAGTCCGAGCAGAGCGCCATGTCGGTGCCGCCGGCGACGCAGTAGCCGTGCACCTTGCAGAGCACCGGCTTCTCGGAGTGGAAGAGGCTCATGAAGCCGCGCACGTTGCGCCACATGAACTGGAAGTCGGTGACAGGGTCCCAGTTGGACTCCGGCGCGTGATTGGCGGCGATCGTCGCCGGGTCGAGCGGCGACCCCGGAGCCGCATCGACGCCGTCCAAGCCGCTCATGTCCCCCTCGGCCGAGGCAACCAGGTCATAGCCCCCGCAGAAGCCCGTCCCGTTGCCGGCCAGGGCGATCACATGGACAGCGGGGTCGAGATTCGCCCGCTCGACGCAAGCCGCGATCTCGGCCGGCATCCGCAGCGTGATCCCGTTTCCCCGCTCCGGCCGGTTCAGAGTGAGGCGGGCAACCCGATTGCCGGTCTCGTACGTGAGGGTCTTCAGGTCCATTGCCTCTGCTTGGCGAGTTATGCGTCTATATGACGCATAAGTCGCCAGTGGCGCTCAGTTGAGCCTTTCGACGATCATCGCCTTGCCCTGACCGCCGGCGACGCACATCGTCTCGATGCCTACCTGGAGGTCGTCGGTCTCCAAGACGTTGAGCAGGGTGCCCATGATGCGGGCGCCGGTCATGCCGAAGGGGTGGCCGAGGGCGATTGCGCCGCCGTGCGTGTTCAGCTTCTCCAGCGGGATGTCGCACTCGTCCATGATCGGGATCACCTGGGCGGCAAAGGCCTCGTTGAGCTCGACCGTGTCGACGTCGTCCATCGTCATCCCGGCCCGGTCGAGCACCTTCTTGATCGCGCCGATCGGGGCGACGCCCATGTACTCGGGCTCGTTGCCCCAGGTGGCGGCGGTGACGATGCGGGCGCGCGGGGTGAGGCCGAGCTCCTTGGCCTTGGTGTCGCTCATCAGCAGCACCCCGGCGGCGCCGTCGTTGAGCGGGCAGGAGTTGCCGGCGGTGACGCCGCCCCCGCCGAAGGCCTCGGGCAGCTCGGAGAGCTTCTCCAGGGTCGAGGAGGCGCGCGGGCCGTCGTCTCTGGCGACCTCGGTGCCGTCGGGCAGCTTCACCGGGACGATCTCGCGGTCGAAGAAGCCATCCTCCTGTGATTTCACGGCCAGTTCCTGAGAGCGCTGGGCGAACTTGTCCATGTCGGCGCGGCTGACCTCGTAGCGTTCGGCGACGTTGACCGCCGTCAGGCCCATGTCGATGTAGGCGTTGGGCTGTCCGTTCTCGCCGATCAGGCTCGGGTTGCGGTCGTCGGCACCGGCCGGCTCGGTGCGCTCGTTGTAGCGGCTCACCCACTCGACCCCGGCGGCGATGTAGACGTCGCCCTCACCGGCCTTGATCGCGTTGCCTGCATGGCGGATCGCGTCGAGGCTGGAGGAGCAGTAACGCGAGACGGTGACACCGTTGACCTCCTGCGGCAGCTTCTCGGAGAGCAGCGAGACGATGCGGCCGATGTTGAAGGCCTGCAGGCCCTGCGGCATGCCGGCGCCGCAGAAGAGATCTTCGACCGAGGCGGGATCGACCTCCGGGTTGCGCTCGAGCAGCTTGTCGACGACGTAGGCCGCCGTCTCGTCAGGGCGCAGCTGGGCGAGCGAGCCCTTGAAGGCGCGGCCGATCGGGGTGCGGACGGTGTCGACGATGACTGCCTCGGGCATGCGGGATATCTCCTTGGGCTGGGGTCTGGAAGTGCGGGCCGCAGGGTAATCGATCGGCGGCCTGCTCTAAGTTAGTGGCGATGTCACTGGACGGGCTGCGGGCGTGGATCGGGGTGGTGGAGCGCAAGCTCACCATGCGCACGCGCGTCTTCCTGGTCCTCGTCGCGATCGCCATCGGCGGCGCCGGCACCGGCATCTATCTCGCGATCGATGCTCATGACGACGCGGTGAGCGAGGCCGACCTCCAGGCGGTGCAGGACGAGCTGGCCGCGGGCGGGGCCGAAACCGCCGAAGGCGACGTCACCCAGCTGGAAACCGAAGTCAAGGCCCTGCGGGGCGAAGTCGAAGCTCTGCGGAGCGAACCGGACACCGGCGGGAATGGCACGGTCGCCCCCCAGGGTTCCGCCGGCGACTCTACAGCCGACCAGGGGGGCACAAGTGGCGGCGTGATGCCGCGGCTGCAGCAGCAGGGCGAGCTCGACCAACCAGCCGAGCCCCCGCAAGAGGGCGCCGCTCAGTAGACCATTCGTGCGGATTCGCACGAAATTGCGGTTCTCGTCCCCTCACTGCGTTACATTCGCCGCAATTCGATCTCGCGAACGTCGCGAGCTCTGCCGGCTAGGCAGTGAAAGGAGTCTCCGATGCCCGAGGGTTACTGCGTCAAGGAGCGCAAGAAGGTCGAGATCAAAGACGCCAAGCAGGTGACGATGAAGAACGGTCGCCCGGCAATCCAAGGTACTTGCCCCGACTGCGGCACCAAGATCTTCAAGATCGGAAAACTCTAGGAGGACGGCTGAGGCTGAGAGCGCCCACGGCCGGGTCCGGCCGGCGGAACGAGCTGGCGAATCTCGGCGAGCAGCCGGGCCGCCAGCTCGGTGGGCTGCTCACCAGGCTGGGCCTGGCCGCCGGCGGGCTCGAAGAAGCGAGTGCTCACCCGCGGACGGCGGGGGAAGCGCGTGTAGCCGGTCGTGCCCTCGATCGCTACGCAGACGAGCTTTGCCTCAGGCACCTCGAGCGCGAGGCGGCCGACGCCGCTGCGCGCCCGCAGCACCTTTCCGCGTGAGCGTGTCCCCTCCGGGAAGACGCCGATGCAGGCGCCACGACGAAGTTCCTCGATCGCGTGCGCCAAGGCGTCCGCGTCCCCCGCGCCCCGCTCGATCGGTATCTGACCCATGCCGTCGAGAACCGGGCCTAGGCCACGCACCTTCCAGAGATCCGATTTCGCCAGCGCCTTGATCTGACGCCGGCGGATGGCGGCGACGCCAACCGTCACCGGGTCCCAATGGCTGTCGTGATTGCCGACCACCAGCACTGGCCCACTCTCGGGCAGCGCCTCGAGCCCCTCGACTTGGAGCCGGCCCCACAGCGACGCCGGCCGGCATGCCGCCATCGCCGTCTTGTACATCGGGCTGGGCTCCCCCGGGGGCGGGCCGAGCCGAGCGCCATCGTCTGTTCGCACCGTGGCCTCCATCGAGGGCGGACCGTACTCGATCCCCACCCCTCTTCCGCAAAGCCACGTCAAAGTGATGGATGTCACGTAGTCGGGGGCCCCGGCAGTCGAAGGTAAACGTCCGTTTCCGCGCACCTCCGCGCGCAATCATCTTCGGCTGTGCCAATCCCAACTATCTAAAGTGTCAACTGTGACGCAGAAGCCACTCGAGCTGATTCTCGCTCGCAACCTGATGTCTGCGCTCTCGACGCCGGCCTTTCTGGTCGACGAGGGCGGTCTCCTCGTCTTCTACAACGAGGCCGCTGGGCTGTTGCTCGGCAAGCGCTTCGAGGAGCTGGGGACGGTCGGGCCGGAGGAGTGGGGGTCGCTCTTCGGCCCCTTCGACGAGAGTGGCGAGCCGATCCCCTACGAAGAGCTGCCCCTAGTGGTCGCGGTCCGCAACGGAAGGCCCGCGCACGCCGATTTCGAGATCAGCTCGGTCGACGGTGTCCGCCGCCGGGTCGAGGCCTCGGCCTTTCCGATTCTCACCGCACACGGCTCGCAGGGCGCGATAGCGGTGTTCTGGCCCGCCGGGTCGAGCAACGGAGCGGAACGCTGAGATGAAGGTCAAGCTCTGGGGCACGCGCGGGTCGATCCCCTCCCCGGGGCCGGAGACGATCCGCTATGGAGGCAACACCTCCTGCGTGGGCGTCACCCTCTCCGACGGCTCGATGCTGGCGCTCGACGCCGGCACGGGCATCCGCGGCCTCGGCCTTGCCCTTGCGGCCGAGCCCGCCCGGCTGCACATCCTGCTCACACACCTCCACCTCGACCACATCCAGGGGCTGGTCTTCTTCGCTCCGGCCTTCCGCGCTCAGACCGAGATCGTGATCTGGGGGCCCGCCTCGCCCGAGGCCTCGCTGCGCG
Source organism: Solirubrobacterales bacterium (assembly GCA_036376915.1). Taxonomy (GTDB): domain Bacteria; phylum Actinomycetota; class Thermoleophilia; order Solirubrobacterales; family 70-9; genus VRUE01. The sequence continues at coordinate 32,178 of DASUZK010000001.1, read as the reverse complement.
ACCGCATCGCCCGCTACATCTCGGCCCCGCTCTCGCCGGTTGAGGTCCGCGAGCTACCCTGCGACGTCTCCTTCCGGCACTGCCCGGAGGCCGAGTGGGAGATCGGCCCGGCGCGGATCCGCGCCGCTTCCGTCGCCCATCGCGGGCCGACGCTCGGCTACCGGATCGACGACGGCGATTCCTCGCTCGCCTACATCCCGGACCACGAGCCGGCGCTCGGCGCCGACATCGACGCGCTCGAGGAGGACTGGATCTCCGGCCTGGGCCTGGCGCGCAACGCCTCGCTGCTGATCCACGACGGGCAGTACACAGATGCGGAGTACCCAGACCACATCGGCTGGGGCCATTCCTCGCTCTCTCACGCGGTTTCCTTCGCCCGCCGCGCAAACGCCGACCGCACGCTCCTCTTCCACCACGACCCGATGCACACCGACGCCCAGCTCGATGCCCTGGGCCTAGCCGCCCGGGAGCGCTGGATGCAGGCCGGCGGAGCCGAGGGCGGCATGGAGCTCGCCGCGGAGGGCACGGAGTACGAGCTGCCCGCGAGGGCCGCCAGCCCCGCCCCTGCAACCTAAGTGTCAGAAAACAGCCGGTTTACAGGACCGCGCTACCCTGCGACGCTATGTCGTCGACTCCGGGAATCGACGCGGCGGTCGAGAGATCGGACCTGGTCAGGGACGCGCTGGAGCTCGCGCGTCAGGCCCACGCGGGCCAGCTTCGCCGTGGCAGCGACGGTCGTCCCTACATCGAGCATCCGGTCGCGGTGGCCGAGCTCCTGCTCGAGCGTCGATACCGCGACGAGGTGCTGGCCGCCGCGCTGCTGCACGACGTGGTCGAGAAGAGCGAGACCAGCGCGGCGGAGGTGCGGCAGCGCTTCGGCGACACGGTGGGAGACCTGGTCGATGCGCTGACCGAAGACGAGACGATTTCCGCCTACGAGGAGCGCAAGCAGGAGCATCGCTGGCGCGTGGCCAAGACCGGCCCGGAGGCGCTGGCGATCTTCGCTGCCGACAAACTGACCAACGTGATGATGCTGCGCGAGGCATACGCGCTGATCGCGGAGAGCGTCAGCGAAGAACTCGCGGTCTCGCTCGACCTGAAGATCTACGTCTGGGAGGCCGACCTCGAAATGCTCTTCGACGAGGCGCCCGAGATGGACCTCACGGATCAGCTCGCCGACGAGATGGTCGGCCTCTGGGGCGATCGCTTCAGGGTCGTTCGCTCTTCGACAGACTGACCCGGCGGCGCAGCGGCAGCGCGTACCAGAAGGTCGCGAACATCAGCAGCGTCGCGACACTGGTGACGACCGTCGCGGCACCGCCGAACAGGACGTCGGTGATCAGCATGATCGCCCCGGTCATCGCCAGCGCCAGGCAAGCGAGACCGGCGATCGCCAACTTGTTGGCGAGAAAGATCAGGTCGTCCTTCTGCTGCATGCGGAAGGTCATCCTGTGGTAGGCGGACGGGGAGATGAGGAGAACGGCCGAGATGGCGGTGAGGAGCAGGGTGGCGAAATAGACCCTCTCCTGGAAGGGTGTGATTTTCGTGAAGTTCTGCTGAAAGGGGACCGCTAGGAGGAAGGCGAACAGCACCTGGACGCCGGGCAGTGCCACGCGTAGCTCCTGGAGGAGCTCGCTGAGGTTGCGGTCGAGTCGTTCGCTCTCGCTCTCATCCCTGTCCGACTGACGATCCGCCACTCCCTCACCATAGGGAGTGGGGCCCGCCGAGACAATCCTCGTCATCCGCATAGGATCGACCGCATGGGACGGCTGGCGGTGATTTTGGGCAGCAACGCCCTGGGGCCCAAGGGGGAGGACGTCGCCGCGGCGGCGGCCGAGCACGGGGCGCGGGTGCTCCAGCGCCACGACGGTGGCGGCGCCTACACGCTTCCCCACCGCATCGACCACACCGCGAACATGCTCGCACTCGTCGAGCAGGGCTGCGACCGGGTGCTGGCGATCGGCTCGGTCGGCTCGCTGCACGCCGAGCTGGCGATCGGGAGCTTCACCTGCCCGGACGACTTCATCGCGCTCCATCTGGGCCTCAGCGCGCTCTCCGACGTCAATGCCCACCGGCCACCCGGCTTCGATCGCGAGTGGCGCCGGCGGGTGCTCTCGGCCTGGCGCGAGACCAACGCCCCCGAGCTGCGCGACGGCGGCGTCTACTGGCAGGCGATAGGCCCGCGCTTCGAGACGCCGTCGGAGATCCGGCTGATGGCGGCACACGCCGACCTGGTCGGGATGACGATCGCCTCGGAGTGCGTAGTCGCCGGCGAGCTCGAGCTCTCTTACGCGGCAGTCTGCGTCGTCGACAACCTCGCCAACGGCGTCGGTCCCGGGGAGCTCAGCGTCGGGGAGATGGAACGCCACCGCACCGCGAACGTAGCCCGGCTCCGCGACGCGATCGACGCGGTGCTGCCCGGGCTGGTCGATGGCTGAGACACCGCCACTTGCCGTGACCGGCGCCGTCCTCGACGGGACGGCCGTCGGGCTGCGCTGCGAGGGCGGGACGATCGTCGCGCTCGGCGCGGGAGTCGAGCCGGAGCCCGGCGACGAGACGATCGACGCGGCCGGCGGCCCACTGGTCGCGCCGCTCGTGAACGGGCACACCCACGCCGCGATGACGCTCTTCCGCGGCTACGGCGGCGACCTGCCGCTGATGCGCTGGCTGCGTGAGGTCGTCTGGCCGGTGGAGGCGAAGCTAGAGCCCGAGGACGTCTACTGGGGCGCCCGCCTCGCCTGCCTGGAGATGATCCGCTGCGGGGCCTGCCGCTTCTGGGACATGTACTGGCATCCCGGCGCCACCGCCCGCGCGGTCGAGGATGCCGGGTTGCGGGCGACGATCGGCGGGCCGCTCTTCGACACCGACGGCAACACCGGGGGGATGCAGGAGACCGCGCTGGACAACCTCGACGAGCTGGGCGGGTTTGGGCCGCACGTCGCCGCTGCCCTCGCCCCCCACGCGATCTACACGGTCAGCGAGAAGCTGCTGCGCTGGACCGCGGAGACGGCCGCCGAGCGCGAGGTCGTTGTCCATATCCACCTCTCCGAGACAGAGCAGGAGGTGAAGGACTGCGTCGAGCGGCACGGGGTGCGGCCGGCTGCCTACCTCGACCGGCTGGGGATGCTCGGCGGGCGCACCGTCCTCGCCCACGGCGTCTGGCTCGACCGCGAGGAGCTGGAGCTGGTCGCCGCCCGCGGCTGCACCGTCGTGACCAATCCGGTGGCCAATATGAAGCTCGCGGTCGGCGGGGTGTTTCCCTATCCGGCGGCGCGGAAGGCCGGGGTCGCGGTCGGCCTCGGCACCGACGGCCCGGGGTCCAACGACTCGCTCGACCTCCTCTCCGACCTCAAGGCCTTTGCCCTGGCGCAGCGCCATGCCGCCGGCGACCCGACCGTCCTTCCAGCCGCGGAGGCCTGGGGCATCGCCACCGGCGCCGCCGCGCCTTTGCTCGGTGGCCATGGGCTTCGGATCGGCGAGCCCGCGGACTTCCTGCTGTTGCGAGCGAGCTCGCCGGAGCTCAGCCTGGGCGACCTGCACTCCGGTCTCGTCTATGCGGCGAGCGGCTCGATCGTCGACACCACCGTGGTCGCCGGAAAGGCGCTGATGCGCGGAGGCGAGGTGCCGGGCAGCGAGGAGATCGTGGCGCGGGCCGTCGAGCGGTCGCGTCGCCTCGGCATCGGCTGATCCCCTAGGCAGGGGAGCGGCGGGCGAGCATGACGTGTCCCGCCCAGGCCGCGGCGATGCCAGCCGAAGCCGCGAGCAGCAGCGCCGCGCGCGGGTCGTAGGCCTCCGAGAGCCAGCCGACCAGGGGCGCGCCGATCGGGGTCGAGCCGAGGAAGACGACCGAGTAGAGCGCCATCACGCGCCCGCGCATCTGCGGCTCGACGAAGAGCTGCAGCGAGGAGTTGATCGCGGCGGCGAAGGTGACGGCGGAGGCGCCGAGCAGCACCAGCACCGGGATCTCCCAGGCCAGGCTCGGCATCAGCGCCGCCAACAGGGCCGTCAGGCCGAAGGCGAGGGCGGCGCCGACGATGAGGCGCCGGTCGGCACGGCCGCGGGCGCCGGTGAGCAGCGCCCCGATCACCGAGCCCGCCCCCATCGCCGAGACCAGCGCCGCGTAGGCGCTGGGACCGCCCTCGAAGCTGAGGCGGGCGAGCAGCGGCAGCGTCACCTGGAAGTTGAGGCCGAGCGTGCCGACGAGGGCCATAAGGCCGAGGGGGACCGCCAGCTCAGGCGTGCGGCGCACATAGCGCAAGCCAGCCCCGACGGCGCCCGGCTCGCGCTCCGCCCGCGGTGGCGTGGCCAGCTCGGCGGGCTCCATCCGCCAGAGCGCGAAGATCATCGCCGAGAAGGTGAGGGCATTGAGAGCGAAGCAGGGCTCGACGCCGGCGCCGACGATCAGCAGGCCGGCGAGGGTCGGCCCGATCAGGCGGCCGGCGTGGATCAGGACGCTGTTGAGGCTGACCGCGTTGACGACGCGGTCCGGGCCGACCATCTCGATCGCGAAGCTCTGCCTGGTCGGGTTGTCGACGGCGTTCACCGTGCCGCGGAGGAAGACGAGGACGAAGACCATCCAGGGGGCGACGGAGCCGGCGGTGACGATCGCGAGGAGAACCAGCGCCGGCACGGCCATCAGCGCCTGGGTCACCATCAGCAGGCTGCGCTTGGGGAAGCGGTCGGCGAGGACCCCGCCCCAGGCACCGAAGAGCAGGATCGGGAGGAACTGCAGGGCCGTCGTCACCCCGACCGCGAGGCCGCTGCCGGTCAGCGAGAGGATCAGCCAGACCTCGGCGACCATCTGCATCCAGTTCCCCGAGATCGAGACGATCTGGCCCGCGAAGTAGCGGCGGTAGTTGGGCACGGCGAGGGAGTCGAAGCTGCGGCGCAGCCCGGCGCTCACGCCCGCTCCTCCAGCATGCCCTCGAGAACCGTCGCGGCGCGGTCGAGGGCCTCGACGTCGGCGGGGGGAAGGTCGCGCATGCGCCGGGCCAGGTAGGCGTTCTTGCGACCGCGCAGGCGGCGCAGCCGCTCGCGACCGGCGGCGTTGACGCTGACCAGCGAGCTGCGGCCGTCGGCGGGATCGGGTGTGCGGTCGACCAGCCCCGCCTCGAGCAGCACCCGCAGGGTGCGCGTCGCGGTCGGCCTCTTGATCCGCTCGATCGCTGCCAGCTCGCTGGGCGTGAGCGGCCCGTGCCGCTCCACGGTCGCCAGCGCCGACCCCGCCGTCGGGGTCAGCTCCGCCCCCTCCCCCGCCGCCTCCTGGCGCAGGCGACGAGCCGTACGCACGATCGCCATCCGCAACCGCGCGGCGGAGTCGGTGAGCTGGATGTCGGCAGTCTGCTGGGTCATTAATTAGCCTTGGTAATTAGTTTAGCAAACTATCTTCCCCGCTGACTTCGTCTTTTCCGGCGCATATGGCCCCAAAAAGACGAAGTCAGCGGATCTGGAGGAAGGTCGGCCTAGGATTCGCTCGTGGTCGAAACAGCACAGGAGTCGATAGCTGAACAGCTGCAGTGGCAGGCCGAGGCCTGCCGGATGATCGGGTCGCCCCTCTACGCGACGCTGTTGGAGCGAGCGGCGGCGGACGTCGAGGCGCGCGGGCCGGTCTGGGGGGTCTTGCACGGCCACGAGGGCGACCCCCGGTTCTCGGTGCTCGGGCTGCGCCTGCTTGGAACGGTGAACCGCATGGTGATCACGGGACGGGAGCCGGAGCTCGCCGCGGCCTACGAGGCGCGCGACGCGATGCGCGCTTGGGGAGCGCTCCGCGACGCGATCGAGCGCAACGCCGCGGAGCTGCGCCCGCTGGTCGACCTGCCGGTGCAGACGAACGAGGTCGGCCGCTGCAACGCCCTCCTCTTCGGGTTCCTGACCGTCGCCGCAGAGACCGGAATGCCCCTCCGTCTGCTCGAGGTCGGCGCGAGCGCGGGCCTCAACCTGCGCTGGGACCGCTTCGCCTACAGGGCGGACGGGTTCTCCTGGGGCCCGGCCGACTCCCCCCTACGACTCGAGTTCGAGCTCGAAGGGACGGCGCCGGAGCTGCCGGCGGCGGTCGAGATCGCCGAGCGCCGCGGCTGCGACGCCAACCCGGTCGACGCCTCGACCGCGGAGGGCCGGCTGACCCTGCTCTCCTACGTATGGCCCGACCAGCCCGAGCGGATCGCCCGGATGAAAGCGGCTCTGACGGTGGCCGAGAAGGTTCCGGTCACGGTCGAGCGCGAGACCGCGGCCGCCTGGACCGAGCGAGTGCTCGCGGACCCGACCCCTGGCCGGGCCACGGTGCTCTACCACTCGATCGTCAGCCAGTACCTGAGCGACGAGGAGCGTGAGGCCTTCTTCGGGCACGTGACAGCAGCCGGCGAGAGGGCGAGCGCCGACGCCCCGCTGGCCTGGCTGCGGATGGAGCCGGTCGACGACCGGGCCGACCTCGAGCTGACGCTCTGGCCCGGCAGCGAGACCCGCCGCCTCGCCCGGGTCGGATACCACGGCAGCCCCGTCGAGCTGCTCTAACCCTCTCGTTCCGGTGCGCCTTTTACGGTCTATGACCACATAAAGCGCACCGGAGCGAGTAGGCGCGCGGGCGCGCGCGTCGAAGTAGGCGCGGATGGAGGCCCAATCGGCAGAGGCCACGCAGACGACCGTGCGCTACGCGCCGGGGATGGACGCGCGCAGCACGCGGGTCGCCGAACGGCTCAACACGCCGATGCTGATCGCGGCGGCGCTGACGCTGCCGATGGTGGCTATCACCGAGTCCGAGCCGGGCGGGCTGCTGGAGGACGTGGCGATCGCGCTCAACTGGGTGACTTGGATCGCCTTCGCCCTCGAGCTCGTCGTGATGCTGGCCGTGGTGCCGGACCGGCGGAAGTGGCTCCGCCACAACCCGCTCGACCTGGTCATCGTCGTCTTCACGCCGCCGATCCTGCCGGCCGGCCTGCAAGGCCTGCGGGTCCTGCGCCTGCTGCGGCTCCTGCGCCTGCTGCGGCTGGCCCAGCTGACGCGCGAGGTCTTCTCGCTGGAGGGCCTCCACTACGCGATGCTGCTGGCGGTGCTGACCGCCGTCGGGGGAGGCACGCTCTTCGTCGGGCTCGAGCGACAGAACCAGCACCTCGACGCCTGGGACGGGATCTACTGGGCGGTGACGACGATGACCACGCTCGGCTCCGACATCTTCCCGACCACGACCGGCGGCGAGATCGTCTCGGTCTTCATCCTCGTCGTCGGCATCGGCTTCGTCGCCCTGCTCACCGGTGCCTTCGCCCAGCGCTTTCTCAGTCCCGAAATCGCAGAGGTCGAGGAGGAGCTGGAGGCCGAGGCCAGCGCCGAGGCGATCGCCCTGCGAGAGCTGCGCGGCGTTCAGGAACAGCTGCAGGCGCTCGAGCTCGCCGTCCAGCGCATGGTCGACGAACGCTCCGTCCGCTGAGCCTTTCCGGTGCGCTTTTCCCCCGCATAGGCGGGATAAGGCGCACCGGAAGGGAGAAGGGATCAATCCTCGGCGTCGCGCTGGGCGGCGATCTGGCGCTCCAGCTCGGCCATCACGTCCGGGTCGCGCAGCGTCGTCACGTCGCCGAGCGCCCTCCCCTCGGCGATGTCGCGCAGCAGGCGGCGCATGATCTTGCCCGAGCGCGTCTTCGGCAGGTCGTCGGCCCAGATCACCCGCTTCGGCCGGGCGAACTTGCCGATCCGCTCGGCGACCGTGGCGCGGATCTCCTCGATCAGCTCCTCGCTGGGCTCGGTCTCGCCCCCCAGGGTGACGAAGGCGCAGATCGCCTGGCCGGTGTCCTCGTCTGACTGGCCGATCACCGCCGCCTCGGCGACCTTCTCGTGGGCGACGATCGCCGACTCGACCTCGGCGGTGGAGAGCCGGTGGCCGGAGACGTTGACGACGTCGTCGATCCGCCCGATCACCCAGAAGTAGTCGTCGCCGTCGCGTCGCGCCGCGTCGCCGACCAGGTAGGTCTCCCTGCCGAAGCGGGAGAAGTAGGTCTCGACGAAACGCTCTTCCTCCTTGTAGAGGGTGCGCAGCATCGAGGGCCAGGGACGCTTCAGCACCAACAGGCCCTGGCCACCGTCGACCGGCTCGCCCTCGTGCTCGTCGACGACCTCCGCCTCGACACCCGGGAAGGGAGTCGTCGCCGAGCCCGGCTTGGTCGCGGTGATGCCCGGCAGCGGCGTGATCATGATCGCGCCGGTCTCCGTCTGCCACCAGGTGTCGACGATCGGGCACTCTTCCGCGCCGATCACCTTGTGGTACCAGAGCCAGGCCTTGGGGTTGATCGGCTCGCCGACCGAGCCGAGCAGGCGCAGCGTGGAGAGATCGGATTCTTCGGGGATCCCGGCGCCCCACTTGATGAAGGTGCGGATCGCGGTCGGGGCCGTGTAGAGGATCGTCACCCCGTAGCGCTCGACCAGCTCCCACCAGATGCCCTTGCTCGGGTAGTCGGGCGCCCCCTCCCACATCACGCTGGTCGCGCCGTTGAGCAGCGGCCCGTAGACGATGTAGGAGTGGCCGGTGACCCAGCCGACGTCGGCCGCGCACCAGTAGACGTCCTCCTCCGGCTTCAGGTCGAAGACGTAGCGGTGGGTGGCGGCGGCGCCGGTGAGGTAGCCGCCGGTGGTGTGGAGGATCCCCTTCGGCTTGGCGGTCGAGCCGGAGGTGTAGAGGATGAAGAGCGGGTCCTCGGCTCCCATCGGCTCCGGCGGGCACTCCGGGCCCGCGGCGCTCGTCAGCTCGTCGTAGAAGCGGTCGCGACCCTCGCGCATCGGGCACTCGATGCCGGTGTGGCGGACGACGACGATCGCCTTCAGCGTCTCCAGGTCGTCCATGTGCTCGTCGACTTGCTGCTTGATCGGGGCGGTCGTGCCCTTGCGGCGGGCGCCGTCGACCGTGACCAGCGCCTTCGCCTCGGAGAACTCCATCCGCTCGCGCACGGCCTCCGCCGAGAAGCCGCCGAAGACGACGTTGTGCATGGCGCCGATCCGCGCGCAGGCGAGCATCGCGACGACGACCTCGGGGATCATCGGCAGGTAGATCCCGACCACGTCGCCCTTGCCGACGCCGAGGCTCTTCAGCGCGTTGGCGAAGCGCTGCGTGTCGGCGAGCAGGTCGGCGTAGGTGACGTCGCGCTCCTCCCCCTCCTCACCGCGCCAGTGGTAGGCGACGCGATCGCCGATCCCGGCCGCGACGTGCCGGTCGAGGCAGTTCGCCGAGGCGTTGAGCCTGCCGTCGGCAAACCACTTGTAGAAGGGCGGGTTGGACTCGTCGAGCCCCTGGGTCGGCTCCTGTGCCCACTCGAGCAGCTCGGTCGCCTGGCGCAGCCACCAGGCCTCAGGGTCCGCCGCCGCGTCCTCGTAGACGGCCGGGTCGCTCCACAGCGCGCGCTCGCGGAACTCGGCGGGGGGCTCGAAGCGCTCCACCTCCAGCAGAGCACTCAGCTCCTGCTCCAGATTCGTGTTTGCCTCGGTCGCCATCCCGCTCCTTCCTCGCCGCTACCCTGAGGGCGAAACGGTACCCGTTCCGAAATCGCCTGACCAAATGCTCTTCCGTCAGATCATCCACGAGGATCTCGGCTGCGCCTCCTATCTCGTCGGCGACACCGGCTCGGGGGTCGCCGCGGTGGTCGATCCCCAGTGGGATATCGACTCCTACCTGCACCTCAGCCGCCTGCACGGCGTGCGGATCGAGCACGTGCTCGAGACCCACAACCACGCCGACCACGTCTCCGGCCATGGCCGGCTTGCCCGCGCGACCGGTGCGACGATCCACGTCCACGAGCTGGCCGGGGCGGAGTACCCGCACGAGGCGTTCGCCGACGGCTGGACGCTGAAGCTGGGCGATGGAGCGACAGTCGAGGCGATCCACACGCCGGGACACCGTCCCGAGCACACCTCGTTCCTGCTGCGCGACGCGGCGCGCGGAGACGATCCCTGGGCGGTGCTGACCGGCGACTCGCTATTCGTCGGCGACGTCGCCCGGCCCGACCTGGCGATCGAGCCGCGCGAGGGCGCTGCCGACATCTTCCGCTCCCTGCACGAGAGGCTGCTGGCGCTGCCCGAGGAGACCGAGGTCTGGCCCGGGCACCTGGGCGGCTCGCTCTGCGGCAGCTCCGGGATCGACCTGAAGACGTCCTCGACGATCGGCTTCGAGCGCCGCCACAACCGGGCGCTCCGCTTCGGCAGCGAGGCCGAGTTCGTCGACGAGGCGGTCGCCACGATCGGCGCCAAGCCGCCGAACGTCGAGCACATCGTCTCGCTCAACCGCGGCCCCCTGGTCGAATCGATCAGCGCCCCGACCCGGCTCACGCCGCATGGCTTCGAGGCCGCGATCGCCGCCGGTGCGCTGGCGATCGACTCGCGCACCAACGAGCAGTTCGACGAGGCGCACATCCCCGGCTCGATCAGCGCCTCGGCCTACGACACCGGCTTCGCCACCAAGGTCGCCGAGATGGTCCCGGTCGGCGCCGAGCTGCTGATCGTCGCCGCCTCCGACGGCAAGGAGCTCGAGGCGGCCGAGCTGCTCGCCGCCGTAGGCCTCCCGGTGCGGGGCTTCCTCGGCGGCGGCATGACCGCCTGGCGCGCCGAGGACCGCCCGGTGGAGCGGATCGAGTCGATCGACCTGGCGGAGCTGGCGCGTCGCCTCGACGACGACTCGGGCACGCAGGTCCTCGACGTCCGCGGCGAGGCCGAGTACGCCGAGGGCCACGTCCCCGGCTCGATCCACATCCCCTTCGCGCAGCTGCGCGAGCGCCTCGGCGAGCTCCCCCGCGACCGCCCGATCGCGACGATCTGCAAGGCGGGCAAGCGCAGCGGCCTGGCTGCCTCGATCCTGCAGCGAGAAGGCTTCGAGGGCGTCATCCACGTCAGCCGCGGCAACGCGGCAACTTGGCCCCCTGCCGGCCGACGGGCCTGAAATAGCCCCTATATGGAGGGTTTTAGTCCCGTCGGCGGGTTAGTAGCCGGGTGGGTGGCGGGCGATGAAGCCTTCGGTCGAGCTGACCGGCGAGGGGTGCCAGCGAGGCCCGGCGCCGCCGGAGGTGTCGAAGGCGAGGCCGGCGATGATCACCCAGGCGTGACCGGCGTTGGCGTAGACGGTGATCCAGCGGCCGGGACCGGGTTCGCCCCAGGTCGAGAGGCCGGTCGAGTCGAGCGGGCTGGAGAGGAAGCCGCCGCCGTTGAGGGCGAAGCTGACCGCGCCGGAGCAGTCGTAGCCCGAGGATTCGAAGGAGCCGTGACCGCCGCCCCAGACGTAGGGCGTGGTGGCGATCGAGTTGGCGGCTTCGATCGCGGCCGCGACCGCAGCGGGGGCGCCGCTGGGCACGCTGGCCTGGCTTTCGGAGATGTAGTTGGCGCTCTCGCCGGGGGTCAGCGGTGCAGGGGTGCCGGTCGGCACTGGCGCGCCGCTGGCGGCGAGCTGTTCTGAGATCGCTGCAAGGTTGTCGCCGAGCGCTGCCTCACGCGACTGCAAGGCGTCCAGCGCTGCCTGCCGCTCCGCCTTCGCGGCCTTGAGCTCGGCGAAGCGAACCTCCGCATGCTGGCGCGCGGCGGCGGCTTCGCGCTCCTTGACGGCGATCTCGTCGCGCGCCGCCTTGATCTGCAGACGGACGGCGGTCATCCGCTCCACCGCGGCGCGAGCCTGGTCTCGCAGCGCCTTGACGCGGGCGGCAACCGAGTCGTCGTACTCCTGGATCTGGTTGAGGTAGTCGGCGCGGGTGGTGACTTCCGCCCAGCTCGCCGAGTCGAGGATCACGTTGACCATGTCCGGGCTGCCCGACTCGTAGATCGCGACGAGGCGCTCGCGCAGCACCTCGAGCGCGCGCTGCAGGCGGGCCCTCACTCGCGCCAAGTGGCGCTTGTCGGCCTCGAGCTTCGCGGTAGCCCGGTCGAGCTCGGCCTGCTTGGCGGAGAGCTCCGCCTCGAGCGCCGCCTGCTCCTGGCGCAGCGCCGAGACTTCTCCGATCATCGAGTCGATCGCCCTGTTCTGCTCGGCGATTGACGCGGCGACGGCGCTCTGGCTCTCGCGGACCTCGCTCAGCTTGCCCTGGGTCTCATGCAGCTTCTCTTCGAGCGTCTCGGCAGGTGCCGAGGCCGCCGCGCAGAGCAGGGCGAAGAGCAGCGCCGCGGGCAGCAGCAGCCGCCATGAGTTGCCGCGAAGAGGAGCGTGCATCGGCGGCGCACGCTAGCGAAGTCGCCGAAAAATTGTTAGGAGTTGCTAATAACCTGCAAGTTCCGTTGCAAATCGCGCAAATTGGAGGATTTTTAGGAGGTCGCGCGACGACGGGCCTTCGGGGGTCCCTCCTCCAGGCCGCTTCGCGGGAGTTCCTGGAGGAGGGACCCCCGAAGGCCCTCACACCAGCTTCGAAAAAGACGCCGGCCGCGAAAAGCCCCAGGAGCTAAAAGCTTGGAAGAGCACCGGAGCGAGGCGGCGCTTCGGGCAGGGGGCTTCGAAGCTCAAGGAGCTTCGAAGGGATGCCGGTCCCCTCCCCAAAACACTCAAGCGAGGCTCCCGCCGAGCGTTTTGGGGAGGGGACCGGCATCCCTCTACACAACTACGCCAGCAGTTTCGCCTTGGCCTTGTCGAACTCCTCGGAGCTGAGCGCGCCCTTCTCCTTCAGGTCGTTCAGCTTGTGCAGTTCGTCGGCGGGCGAGACGTGGGCCTGTTCGCGGATGTAGGAGTCCATGTGTTGCTTGGCCTCCGCTTGCGCTTTGATCGTCCGGTCGCGCATGCCGTTACCGCGGGCGATCAGGTAGATCAGCGCCGTCAGGAACGGGATGAAGACCAGGAAGAGGACCCAGGCGGCCTTGGCCCAACCGGAGGTTTCGTGGTCGCGGAAGAGGTCGGTGAGGATCGTGATCAGGATCCAGATCCAGATCACGAAGAAGAAGACCTCGAAGGCAACGAGGAGGGCTTCTCCAAAGCTGATGTCGGCGAGCGGCACTGGGGGTCCTTTCGGTTTGGGGAATTGGTGTCGTGCGCACGCTATCCCAGGAGGCGCCTGGCAAACAACGCTGCGGCGACCGCGGTGGCGAGGTTGAGGCTGGAGACGCCCTCGCGCATCGGGATCGACAGCCGAGCGTCGGCGCGGTCGAGCAGCTCGTCGCTGAGGCCGTAGCGCTCGGTGCCGAAGGCGAGGATGGAGCGAGGCGAGAGATCGCGCAGGTCGGTGTCCTCGCCATCGGGGTCGATCGCGACGAGCGGCCGATCCGCACCGGGCAGGGCTTCGACGGCCGCCACCGGCAAGGCGAAGTGCAGCCCGGCGGCCCCGCGCAGCGCCTCGGGATGCCAGGGGTCATTGCTGCCGGTGGTGAGGACTGCCGCGGCGTCGGCCGCCGCCGCCACCCGCACGCAGGCCCCCATGTTGCCCATCGTGCGCGGGTCCTCGAGCAGGACCACCGGCGCAGGCCTCTCGTCCCCCAGCACCGCGGCCACGTCTACCGACGGGCGCCGGGCGATCGCTATCGCGCCGGTGCGCGGCGCGTAGGGGACCATCCGCTCGATCTCCCCCGCGCTCACCGGCTCGACCCGCCCGGTCAGCGAACCCGCCAGGTCGGGGGCCAGCTCAGCCGCGAGGCGTTCCAGCTCTTCGGGATCGGAGGAAACCGCCTCGACGATCTCGGCCCCGAAGCGCAGCGCATGCTTGAGCGCGTGGAAGCCCTCCAGGACCGCCAGCCCACGATCGCGGCGGGCGGCTCGGAAACGCTGCACTATGGCGTCGCTCACTCTCTCATCATGACCCGAATCAGGACGTCAACGGCGAGCCGACGACCGGTGGGGCGTGACCGCTGTCGTCGGCGAGCGAGTCGAGGAACGACGTCAGGTAGCGGCCGATCACCTTGCCGTTCTGCGCGGGCCACTGCGGTCGCTTGCTGAGGCTGGAGGTCTCACCGTGGCCGCCGGTCGGCCGTCCATAGAGGTACCGCGGCTCCCGGCCAGCCCAAAGGACCCCGCGCAGGACCGGGTCGAACGGCTCGGGGTCAACGTCGGCCCCGCATTCGCGGGCGATCAGACCAGCCGCGACGTCGGCCTGCTGGGTCGCGATCCCACCCTGCTTGATCGGGAACGCGGTCACGTCACCGGCGGCGAAGACGCGATCGGCGCCGATCGCCCTGCCGTACCCGTCGACGCCGACGAAGCTTTCGGAGTCGTGGGGCAGCCCCACGACTTGACGGCCCTCCAGGCGCGGCAGGCCGATCACCGCGTCGGCCTCGACCGCTTCGCCGGGCGCGATCCGCAGCCGACCGGCCTCGAAGGCGACCGGGTGGGCGCCGGCGACGACCTCGACCCCGCGCTCCTCGAGCAGCTGGCCCATCTGCTCTCCGGCGCGGTGGCCGAAGAGCTCCAGCGGAGCGTCCTCCGGAGTGACGACCGTGAGCCGGGTGCGGCCGCGACCCGCCTTCGCCAGCTCACTGGCGGCGAACAGAGCCAGCTCGTAGAGCGGCAGCGCCCAGCTGGGCCCGCCGGGCATCGTGAAGACCAGGCTGCCCAGCCGGCCGGCGCGCAGGTCGGCGATGACGTCCCCGACCTGACCCTCGTCGGCGACCCCCCAGAAGGTGACGGCGCCTGGCACGGCCCAGAGCATCCGCACACCGGTTGCGAGCAGGAGGAAGTCGTAGGGGAGCCGCTCTCCGTCGCGGGTTATGGCGAGCCTCTGCCTGGGCTCGACCGAGACGATCTCGTCGGCGTAAAAGGACGCGCCGCAGCGTGCGGCGAGCGCCTCCATCTCGTAGCGAAATATCCGTGCCGCCCCATAGGGCTCGCCGACGGCAAACGGGCGGAAGGCGAACTCGCGTCGCGGGTCGCACATCTCGACCTCGACCAGCTCGCCAGCGAGATCCCGCAAGGCCAGCGCAGCCTCGACGCCGGCGATACCGGCGCCGGCGATCAAGATCCGCGCCCTCCCACCCTCTACATGCCCGTTCCCTACGTGCTTGTCATGACCCGCCATGACATGACACTACGTCTGGGACAAGCCGAGTCCATCCGCAGGAACCCGCCGATTCGGCTACGGATTTTCCGTGGGCGGCCCGGCACGAAGAGCGTAACCCCGACGGGCAGACGCGCGCGTCAGGCCGCCGCGTTCCCGGGTGAACCGAGCACCGAGATCACGTCCTGGTCGGACACCTGCGAGAAGTCCCGATACCACTGCCCCACCCCGTAGAGCTGCGGCGGTTCGGTCAGGCAGACGACCTCATCGGCCTCTCCGCGCAGCCGCGCGGCCGAGTCGGGCGCGCAAACGGGAACGGCAAGGACGAGGCGGCGCGGCCCCTGGCGACGGATCGCCCGCAGCGCCGCGGTGTCGGTGACCCCGGTGGCGACGCCGTCGTCGACGACGACGGCGGTGCGGTCCCTCAGCTCCATCGCCTCTCGATCTCCGCGGTAGGCGGCGACCCGCCGGCGCAACTCGGTGGTCTCGCGATCGACGATCGAATCGAGCGCGCCACCGCTGATCCCAAGGACCGCCAATGCCTCGGCGTCGAAGACGCGGGTGCCGTCCTCGGCGATCGCCCCGATTCCGTACTCGGGGTTGTGGGGAGCGCCGAGCTTACGCACGGCGAGGATCTCCAGTGGCGCATGAAGCGCCGCCGCCACCTCAACGGCCACGGGAACGCCCCCGCGCGGCAGGCCGACGACGACCGGATCCTCCGCGGCCAGCGGCAGCAACCGGTCGGCCAGCCGGCGCCCGGCATCGCGGCGGTCGCGGAACCGCGTAGGCTGGGGATCCCCGTTTGCCGAAGCCATCCTCGGCCGATTGTCCAGTGGCTGAAGGCCGGGGGCATCGGTGTATTGCCCCACATCTGTTCGGCTTTTCCCGGATGCCCGAGGAGGCCAACGCCGTTTAGATTCGGCCCAGTGGTGGAGAAGGCATCTGACTGCACGGAGGGAGCCGATCGTGATCGGCGTCGAGGGCCTCAGCCCAACGGGCGCGAGCAAACGCGCGCCCCGCGGCCCGGCGCGGATCATCGCCAGCGACTCCTCACCCGCCAGGCCGTGCCTGGCGGGTGAGGTAGGCGCGGCCGGGGCCTAGCCGCCGTCGGCCGGGCTGACGGGGCACGCTTCCGGGTAGAGGGATTGCCATGCCGGACCTCGTCCTAGGACCGCTGCTCCGCTATGTCTCGGAAACCGAGGCGACGGTCTGGGTCGAGACCGACGAGCCTTGCGAGGTCGAGGTGCTCGGGCGTCGCGAGCGGACCTTCGGGGTCGCGGGACACCACTACGCCCTCGTCAGGATCGAAGGCTTGGAACCCGGCGGCTTCTACGAGTACGAGGTCGCGCTCGACGGCGAGTCCGCCTGGCCGGCGAGGGACCACGACCTGCCACCAAGCGCGATACGCACGCTAGAACCCGGCAAGCCGCTTGACGTCTGCTTCGGCTCGTGCAGGGTGGCCGTCCCGCACGAGAAGCCATACACGCTGACCAAAGACGAGCACGACTCCGGCCATGAGCTCGATGCCCTACACGTGCTGGCTACCCAGATGGCCCGCCAAGAGCGCGACGAGTGGCCGGAGCTCCTCTTCCTGCTCGGCGACCAGGTCTACGTCGACGAGGGCTCCCCGCGGGCGAGGGAGAGGATCCGCGCCAAGCGCGACGTCAGCGAGCCACCAGGTGAAGACGTCCTCGACTTCGAGGAGTACACCTGGCTCTACGAGGAGTCCTGGAGCGATCCGATGGTCCGCTGGCTCTTCTCGACCGTCTCGGTCTCGATGGCCTGGGACGACCACGACATGAGCGACGACTGGAACATCTCGCGCTCCTGGCATGAAGAGATGGACCGCAAGGAGTGGTGGCATGAGCGCGCCGTCGACGGCATCGCCAGCTACTGGATCTACCAGCACCTCGGCAACCTCTCGCCGCGCGAGCTCGACGACAACGACGTCTACGCCAAGGTGCGGGGCAACCCCGACGCAACCGAGGTGCTGCGCAACTGGGCGCGGGAGATCGAATCGACGGCTGCCGGCACGCGCTGGAGCTACTGCCGTGACCTCGACGGAGTGCGGGCGATCTTCCTCGACTCGCGCGCCTCCCGTGTGCTCTCCGCGGAGCGCCGCTCGATGTTCGACGACGAGGTTTGGGAGTGGATCGTCGATCACGCCGGCGGTGACTTCGACCACCTGCTGCTGGCTACCACCGTTCCCTACCTGCTCTCTCCCGGCTTCCACCACCTCGAGGCGTGGAACGAGCGCCTCTGCGACGGCGCCTGGGGCAAGCCGATCGCGCGCGCCAGCGAGCGGCTGCGGCGCGCCGTCGACTTCGACCACTGGGCCGCCTTCCAGTTCTCCTTCCAGCGCCTGCGCGAGCTGCTCGAAGAGGTCGGCTCCGGCAAACGCGGCAAGCCGCCCGCCTCGATCGTGCTGCTCTCAGGCGACGTCCACCACGCTTACCTCTGCGACGTCGCCTTCCGGCCGGAGGCGGGTGTGGAGAGCGCCGTCTACCAGGCAGTCTGCTCGCCCTACCGCAACCCGCTCGACGCGAAGGAGCGCCGGGTCATCCGGGCCGGCTTCTCGCGCCCCTTCGCCGCCGCCACCCGCGGCCTCGCCCGCCTCGCCGGCGCTCCCGACCCCGGTATCCGCTGGCGCCTGCGCGAGGGGCCCTACTTCGACAACCAGGTCGCCACCCTGCGCCTCGACGGCCGCAAGGCGATCGCCCGCCTCGACAAGACCGTCGCCGACGACGAGGAGGAGCAAGCGCTCGAGAAGACCTTCGAGCGCCGCATCGCGTGAACCAGGCGCCCATCCGATATTGACCCACTTAGAAGTGGGTCAATATCGGATGGGCTCAATCCCCGCGCGTGCTCTCTCCGAGTAGGGGCGCTGCGAAGGACTTGGTTTTCGCTGCAGCCGCGAGGGCGAGCGGCTCGAGCCCGAAGAGCTCCTCGGTCGAGCGCAGCAACGAGTAGGGGTTGTAGGCGCCGGCATCGGTGGCGCCGGGGGCGACGAAACGCGAAAGCAGCAGGGCGCCGACGCGCAGGGGATCGGTGCCCGGAGGCGCTTCGGCGCTCAGCGGGTTGGCGGCGGCGAAGGTGACGATCAGCAAGCCGTCTTTCTCGTAGGCGGGAGAGGCGAGGATCTTCGGCACCCACTTCGAGAGGAAGGCGTCGGCGCTCGCTGCCCCTTCGGCCGATCCGGCCGGGCACTTGCCAGCCGTTCCGGAGCCACACTGGGTCGGGGCGAGATAGGAGTAGCTCGGCGTCTTCTCCAGCTTGGCCAAGTCGCCACTCAGCCCCTCGATCGGCACGTCGTTGATCGCACAACCGCCGACGTCGAGCAGGGAGTGGAAGTAGACGAACGGGTTCTGGCTTGCCACGTAGCCGCCAGGCTCACCGGCATCGGCTTCGCCAGGGCCGGGATTGACGCAGTTATGAGGGCTTCCCGTCTCGTCGACCATGCCCTCCACGTAGGCATGCCAGCTGAACCGTCCGCTGGTCAGCTGGTCGGCGATCGTCAGCGTTTCGACCGGATATGCACAGCCGGTGCCGCCCACCACCCCTTTGGCGTCCGCCTTGGCCGACGCCGGAAACTCCTCGTAGGTGGGGCAATCGGCCGCCGTCGCCGAGTTGGGCGGCTGGCCGCTGATCGCCGCGATCTGGTTGGCGAGCCCCGAATCGTCGAGCAACGCGTACCCGCTCAACAGCTGTCCCTGCGGGCGCAGCGTGCCCGACAGGTAGGGCATCTGCGACTGGGAGCCGAAGGACTGCTCGTAGCCCGGGCTGGTCAGGGAGATGACGAAGACGTGCTTGATGCGACCTGCTTCGGGGGTGCTCGCAGCCTGTTCGGGCGCTGGCTCCTTTGCCACCGGCCCGCTCGCCGCCGGCGCCGCGATCGGCGCCGGCGAGGCCAGCGGCCCGCCGGCCGCTTCCGCACCACCCTGGGCGGAGGCGGAGGAGCCGGCCCCGGGCGAGGATCGACCCGGGGCCGGCGCGGTCGCGACCGGAGTGCTGTCGGAGGCAAGGCTGCGCCCCAGGAGCGCTGCCAGGGCGCCGCTTTCGCCGGTGCCGGTGAGCGCCGCCGCCACGATCCCCGTGGTCGCCACCAGCGAAGAGGCGACCAGCAGGCCGAAGCGCTTGCCAGTCAGCGTCGCCGCAGCCGCGGCGGCCCGCTTGGCGATGCCGGCGATCGCGGCCTTCATCCGGCCACCTCCGATACCAGCGACTGCCCGCACTGCGGGCAGAAGCGCACGGCCTGGCCGTAGGGCGAGCCGCAGCTCGGGCACAGCCCGGCGGCGTCGGCCCGTTCGAGCTCGAGCATCCGTTCGAGAGAGAGCAGCTCCGCGTCGACCCGCTGCAGCTCGGCCGCCTTGCGGGTCAGGACGTCGATCCGCACGTGATCGCGGATCGCCATCTCGTAGAAGGCGCCGCCGAGATCGGCCTGCATGACCGTGAACTTCTCCAGCAGCCGGTCGCGTTTCGCCCGCAGCTCGGCGTCCTCCTGCTTGACGGGCGGATCCGCGGCCGGTGCCGCTGGCTTGCCCTGGGCGGCCGGGACCGCGCGCCCCGGCCGCGCACGGGGATCCAAGCGACGCGCCGCTTGCCCGAGCCGGCTCATGGCTGCGCCCCCGTCGGCAGGGCCGGAGCCGAGTCGGGATCGCCGCCGACGACGATCACGTCGGGCAGGTTCTGCTGCGCTTCGATGTAGGTCTTGCCGGCCTGTTTGACGTTCGATTCGACCAGCCGCGTGTCTTCTTCGGTCTTCTCCTTGGTCGCCTCGAAGCCGGTGATCTGGTGGACGGCGCCGTTGTCGGTTTGGGCGACCACCTTCCCTCCGTCCTTGCCTTTGCCTCGAGCTCCCTGCTTACCGCCGGCTTTCACCTTGGCCGACGCCGCGCCCGCAGCCGGCCCGGTACTCGCCACCGCCGCGTCCTGTTCGCGCAGCGCCTGCAGCAACGCCTCGTCGTTGCCGCCGTCGCCCGAGCGGCCGACCATCACCCCCAGCGCCACCGCGATCGGCAGCAGCGCGAAGAAGCCCACCGCCGCGGCACGGCTGCCCGAGCCGGCTTTCGTCGCCGGCGGGCGGACCAGCGGCCGGCGGGCGCGCTTGCTCATCAGGGCGAAGTAGCGCGAGGAGGGGTTGGCGCCGTTGCCGCGGCGCGCCGCGCAGTGGACGCAGTAGCGCTGCTGCGGGTCGAGCGAAGCGCCGCACTCCTCGCACGGCTCGTAGCGGCGGTCGGCTCCCGTCGCCGGGGTCGGTGTGGTCTCGGCGCTCATCGCTGCTTGCCCTCCTGCTGGTCGGACTTGGATCGCTTCTCCTGCCGGCGCTCGCGCGCTTCGAGGATGCGCTTGGATTCGGCCTGCTTCTTGGCCGCGGTCTGCTGCGTCGTCGCGCAGCCCGGCAGCGCTCCGAGCGAGAGCAGGCCGCAGGCCACCAGCAGCGCCAGCCATGTGGTTCCTCGCCTAGCCGAACGCACCGCTCACGTACTCCTGCGTTCGCTTCTCGCGCGGCGAGCCGAAGAGCGTCGTCGCCGCGCCGTACTCGACCAGGTCCCCCAGGTACATGAAGGCGACGTGGTCGGCGATTCGGTAAGCCTGCTGGAGGTTGTGGGTGACGATCACCACCGCGACGTCGTCGCGCAGGTGGACGATCAGGTCCTCGATCACCTGGGTCGACTGCGGGTCGAGCGCCGAGCAGGGCTCGTCGAGCAGCAGCACCTCCGGCTCCGCCGCCAGCGCTCGGGCGATGCAGAGCCGCTGCTGCTGCCCGCCGGAGAGCCTCAGCGCCGGATGGTCGAGGTTGTCCTTGACCTCCTCGAAGAGGCCCGCGCGATCCAGGGCGCTGTGCACCTTCGGCTCGAGCGTCCTGCGGCGCTGCCGCCGCGAACCCTGCTCGCGCAGCACGTAGGCGATGTTGTCGAAGACGCTCATCGGAAACGGGTTGGGCTGCTGGAAGACCATCGTCACCCGGCGGCGCAGCAGGGTCGGCTCGATCAGGCCGATGTCGACGTCATCGAGCAGGATGCGCCCGCTCACCCGTGCCGTCCGGGTCAGCTCGGTAAGCCGGTTGAGCGAACGCAGCAGGGTCGTCTTGCCGCAACCGGAGGGACCGATCATCGCCAGGACCTCGCCCTGGCGGATCGGCAGCGAGACCGACTTGACCGCTTCGCGAGCGGCGTAGGAGACGGAGAGCCGGTCGACCTCCATGCGGCGGATCGAGAACTGGGGGGAGCCGATCGAGCGCCGCGCCCCACTGAAGCCTCCCGGTGTGGTGGCGGCGTTGCCGTTGTGGCTCGGCGCCGGAACGACTACCGCGCGCGCAGGGCTGGGCCCTTCGGGGTCGAGCCGCCTGATCGGCGGCGGAGGAGAGGTTACGAGCTCCACGTTCCTACCTTTCTGGCGCGGCGGTGGACGACGTCGACTGCCGCGTTCAGCGCCAGCACCATGAGCAGCAGGACGAAGGCCGCCGCGTAGGCCTTCTCGGGCTGGTTGAGGTTCCCCGTCGGAGAGGCCTCGTAGACGAAGTTGGTCAGCGTCGTGCCGGCGCCGCGCAGGTAGTTGAGGGGGAAGGCGGCACCTTCGACGGGAGCGAAGTTCTGGGTCGCGCCGAGCAGCACGACGATGATCGCCGTGTCGCCGATGATCCGCCCCAGGCCGAGCATCGCCCCGGTCGCCACCTGCGGGCGCGCCGCCGGCAGCAGGATGCGCCGCGTCGTCGCGATCTTCGTCTTGCCGACCGCGTAGGAAGCCTCGCGCACGTGCTGGGGAATCGCGCTGAGGCCCTCGCGGGTGCTGGCGACGACCAGCGGCAGGGCGACCAGCGAGAGCATCGCCGAGGCGCCGAAGAAGGAGCGTCCGAAGACCACGCCTTCGGACGTGCGGCTGAGGAAGCCCAGCGCCGCGCTCGAGAAGATCACCGTGCCGAAGAGGGCGAGCACGATCGAGGGGATGCCGGCGATCGCCTCGATCGTCGACTCGGTGACCCGCGCCAGGGCGGCGGGGCGGCCGTACTCGACCAGCCAGACCGCGACACCGACCCCGACCGGCAGGGCGATGGCGATGCCCATCGTGGCGACGATCAGCGTGCCGAAGAGGGCGTCGGAGAAGCCACCGGTCTGGCCCTGGCTGAAGCCCGCCGTCGCCGGCGTGAACAGCATCTCGGGGCGCAGGTACTTGATCCCCTGCACGAACAGGTAGGCGACGATCGCCACCGCGATCGCGCAGAAGAGCAGTCCCAGGGCCCAGCAGATCGCCAGGCCGATGCGATCGGAGAGGCGCCATGTGGCGCTCCCCTCGACCGCTGCCTTGGCCGGCCGGGGCAGGGAGCTCTCCCGCGTTGGAGGCACAGGAGGCGCTGTGACAGGGGGGCTCATCAGGCGGTCGCCCCGTATTTGCGCATCGAGCGCCGCGCAACCCAGCCGGCGAGCGAGAACGTCGCCGCAGAGAAGAGCAACACCGCGGCGATCGCGAAGAGCGTGTTGTTTGCCGGCTCGGAGCCCAGCAGGTCGATGTTCTTGACGATCGTCGGCGCCAGCGGCCGCGAGGGCTCGAAGATGAAGATCAGGCCGTCGGCCGGGTTTGGGGCGAAGGCCACCGAGCCGGAGACCATCGCCAGCATCACCGCCTCGCCGATCGCTCGCGCGGTCGCCAGCACGGTCCCGGCGACGATCGCCGGGCGGGCCGTGCGCACGGCGATCTTCCAGGTCGTGCGCCAGCGGTTGACGCCGAGCGCCAGCGAGCCTTCCAGCCAGCCGGGGCGCACGGAGCGGATGCCGTCGGAGAAGATCGAGGTCATCAGCGGCGCGATCATCAGGGCGAGGATCAGCACCGCGGCCAGCAGGCTGTAGCCGCTCAGCGAGATCACCCCGGCGACCGAGGCCCGTTGCGGCTCGGTGACCAGGTGGTTGCCGATGAACGGCACCACCAGCAGCACACCGAGCAGGCCGTAGATCACCGAGGGCACGCTGGCCAGGAAGCGAACCACGGGCGCCAGCACGTTGCTCATCGGCTCGGGCGCGAACTCGACCAGGAAGACGGCGACGAAGAGCGAGGAGAAGAAGGCGAGCAGCACCGCCCCGCCGGTGATCAGGAAAGTGCTCCAGAGCAGCTGCCAGGCATGGAAGGTGTAGATGTAGCCCTCGGGCCCGCCCAGGCCCGAGAGGTAGATCCGGTTGATCTGGTCGTCGACGTTGCCGCCGGCGCCGAACCAGGCCAGCCCGTTGTGGGCGAAGGAGGGCCAGGCCCGCCAGAGGACGGTGGCGATCAGCGCCAGCAACAGAACCACGACGGCGCAGACCAGCGCGCCGAGCAATCGCTCGGCGCGCTGGTCCGACCACCGGGGGCCGTACTCCTCGGGGGGGTAGGCCTCCTCCATCTACTACTTCTTGGCCTTCTTGTTGAAGGCGGGGACCGCGCCGGCCTTGAGGATCACTTCACCGGCCAGCGGGCTGCGCCGCGCCCAGTCGATGAACTTCTGCAGGGCCGGGCTGACGCCCGAGCTCGGCACGACCAGGAAGAGGTAGCGCGAGAGCGGGTACTTGAGCGGCTCGACGCTGATCTTCGAGGCTTCACACATGGTGCCGTTGACCTTGAGGGTCTTCTGGCCATTGCCCTGCCATGCCAGCCCGTCGTAGCCGATCGCGTTCGGGTCCTGCTTGACCGCGTTGGCGACGAGGCCGTCGGCGGTCAGCGCGTTGACGTTCGACGACGGCAATTCGTTGTTGAGCACCGCCTGGAGGAAGAAGTTGTAGGTCCCCCCGTTGGTGTCACGACCGACCGGGTTGATCGTCGTGGTCAGGCCCGAGCCGGGTATCTGGCTCCAGTTGGTGATCAGGCCCCTGTAGATGTCGTGGACCTGCTGGATCGTGATGTTCTTGAGCTTGTTGCGCGGGTTGACGTCTATGCAGAGCCCGTCGAGGAACATCTTGATGTAGGTGGTCCCGGCATCGCTGGGAAGCGGGGTGCGGGCGTTGCCCGCGAACTGGCTGGTGCCGTTCTGGACGTCCTTGACTCCGGCGTTGCCGCCATTCGCCGTGTAGACGAAGTGGACCTTTTTGTTGACCTTCTTGGTGTAGGTGGCGAACAGAGCCTGTAGCACTGGCTGCATGGCTACCGAGCCCGACCCGATCAGGGTCTGGGCGCCGGCAGTTGCCGGGGCGGCAAGCGCCACGAGGGCGATCGCCGCGATGGCGAGGGACTTGATCCTCATCTCGTTTTCGATCCTTCCTGCCGGGTACTGGAGTTTCTTGATTGGCTAACTCGACATGACCCTACCAGCTTCTGTATTTTATTGACCTCTTTACTAAAGAAGGTCCCACTCGGCGGCCCTAGACACGGAGGATCAATTGCTCAGAAGAAGACTCCCCACGCCCCGCGCCATCACGGTGGTCGCGCTGGCCGGGGCGCTGGCCGCCGCGGTGGCGGTGACCCCGTCACTCGCCGGTCCCTTCGTCACCAAGAAGGGCGCCGGACATATCTACGTCACCAACAAGAAGGCGGCAACGCTCTATCTCAAGAAGAAAGCCGCCGAGAACACCTACGTGAAACGGGCCGAGGCGCCGCTGTCAGCGGTCGGCTCGGTCGCGGCGGGGACGGCCGTCTTCGGTCCCTCCGGAGCGACGACGCCGGGCTTCATCCCAACCGCCTTCACCGCGTTCGCCACTCCCGGCAACGCCTCGGCGGTGATCACGTTCTCGGGCTCGGCGACCTGCGTCGCGGCGAAACCAAGCATTGACCTCGCCTGCCCGATCCAGATCCTGGTTGACGGCCAGGCGACCGGCAAACTCAACTTTGCCCCGGTGACGGCAGCCTCCCCGGCGCCGGCGCCGATCGTCAACACCGTGACGCTGACCACCGTCCTTCAAAAGGGCGGTCACGTCGTCGCGGTCCAGTACGCGGGCGCGAAAAACGCGATCTTCACGCTGAAAGGCTGGAACCTGGCCGTGCAGGCCTACCCCGAGCGCCCGGAAGAGGTCCCGGCAGAGGCGGAGAAATAGCCCAAGCTCTCCGCCGACGAGCCTCGAGCGTCCGTTGTCTGGACACTCGAGGCTCGCAGGCGCATCCGACATTGACCCCACTGGAGTGTGGTGAATGTCGGATGCGCTCAGTGGCCGCGGAGCTGGAAGCGCCCGGGGCGCGGCAGGGACTCGCCGAGAACCAGGCGGGCGCGGTAGTAGAGGGCTTCGAAGGTCTGGGTGTCGAGCTCGTCGACGTCCTTCCTCTCGCGGCCCGGCTGGGTGCTGCTGCCTTCGGCCGGCCCCCCTCCGATCGGTTGACGCAAAACGCCGTTCAACCTGCCGCGAGAGACAAACGTGGTGTGGCTGGGCTCAGGGCTCACCGGCTCTCTCCTTTCTTGGGTTTATTGACCATCTAACTCAACAATATCAGGTCCGATGATCGACTTCTTCCTTGGAGCGGGGCTCGCCTTCTGCATTGCCGTCCTGACGACGCCGGTGGGCGTCTCCGGGGCGGTCTTCCTCGTCCCCGTCCAGATCAGCCTCCTGCACACGCCCAGCCCGGCGATCACGCCGACCAACCTGGTCTACAACCTGATCGCGATCCCCGGTGCACTCCTGCGGTTTCACGGGGAGGAGCGGCTCTTCGGACCGCTGACCGCCCTGTTGATGCTCGGCACCCTGCCCGGAGTCGTCGCGGGAGCGGTGATCAGGGTCGAGCTGCTGAGCGGGACAGAGGCCTTCCTGCTCGTCGTCGCCGCCGTGCTGACCCCGCTCGGGGCTTGGCTCGCGTTCGCCCGCCCAGCCACTCCGGCGGGCTCCCCCAGCCGCCCTCTTCGCCGCCGCATCTTCGCCCTCGCCCTGGCGGTCGGAGCGATCGGCGGCATCTACGGAATCGGCGGCGGCTCGATCCTGGCGCCGATCCTCGTCGGGCTTGGCTTTTCCGTGCTCGAGGTCGCCCCCGCGGCCCTGGCTGCGACCTTCGCCACCTCCCTCGCGGGGATACTCGTCTACTCCCTGCTCAGCCTCGGCTCCAATGGCGACATCGCCCCCGACTGGGCGATCGGGGCCGGGATGGGGCTCGGCGGCCTGGCCGGCGCCTACCTCGGGGCTCGTCTCCAGACACGCCTGTCCGAGCGGCTCTTGAGGCGCGGCCTCGGCATCCTTGCCCTTGCCCTCGGCCTACGCTATGCCTTTCTGGCAGTGAGCTGAGTATGTGGATGGTGGGGGACGGGGCACTACCCGGCAAGAGAGCGCCCCGTCCCGTCACCCCTTCAGGCGGCTGCAGATACCTCTGCGTCGCCGCCGCCGTCTGGGCGGCGGGGAGTCGAGGCCCCACCCCCCTCGGGCGGCGGGACATCACCGCTGAAGCTCTTGGTCTGCCCGGGCCGCAGGTAGACGATCTGGCCCTCGCGCAGCTCCAGCTTCTGGAGCTCGGCGCGGGTCAGCTGGGCCCAGACCTCGGTGCCGTCGCCGAGCACGAACTCGACCCGGATCTCGAAGCCGAGGGCGACGATGCGCTGCACCATCGCCTCCTCGGCGCCGTCGTCGCGGTCGAGCCCGACGGACATGTCGTGCGGTCGCACGAAGTGCTCGCCGAGCCGGTTGACCTCGCCGACGAAGCTCATCACGAACTCGTTGGCGGGGTGGTCGTAGAGGTCGTCGGCGCTGCCCGACTGCTCCACCCTGCCCTCGTTCATCACGACCAGCTGCTCGGCGACGTCCATCGCCTCCTCCTGGTCGTGGGTGACGAAGATCGTCGTCACGTGCATCTCG
This sequence comes from Solirubrobacterales bacterium, assembly GCA_036376915.1. GTDB lineage: Bacteria > Actinomycetota > Thermoleophilia > Solirubrobacterales > 70-9 > VRUE01. The sequence continues at coordinate 5,534 of DASUZK010000001.1, read as the reverse complement.
TCGTGGAGGCGGCGCAGCCAGGTGCGCAGGTCCTTGCGGACCTTGGCGTCGAGCGCCCCGAAGGGCTCGTCGAGCAGCAGCACCTGCGGTTCCACGGCAAGGGCCCGGGCCAGCGCCATGCGCTGGCGCTGGCCGCCGGAGAGCTGATCGGGGTAGCGCTCGGCCAGCCCGTCGAGCTGGACCAGCCGCAGCAGCTCGTGCACGCGATCGCTGGTTTTCGCCTTGTCCCACTTGCGGATCTTGAGACCGAAGGCGACGTTGCCGAACACGGTCATGTGCTTGAAGGCGGCGTAGTGCTGGAAGACGAAACCGACCTCGCGCTTTTGCGCCGGCGTCTCGGTGGCGTCCCGGCCGTTGATCACGACCTGGCCGGCATCGAGCTCCTCGAGACCGGCGATCGCCCGCAAAAGCGTCGACTTGCCGCTGCCGCTGGGCCCGAGCAGCGCCGTCAGCGAGCCGTCGGAGACGTCGATCGAGACGTCGTTCAGAGCCTGAAAGTCACCGAAGCGCTTGTACGCTCCCTCGACTGCGATTCCCATCAGGAACCCTCCTTCTGGTTGGAAGTTGAAACCGCCAGCTCGGCGGCGGGGAGCGAGCCACCGCTCGCCTTTGCCTTGCGGCCACCGACGCTCATCAGCAGCAGCGTGGTCAGAGCGAGCAGGGCGAGGACGATCGCGCCCGCGTAAGCGGCTTCCTCGTTGAACTGCTCGAAGGCCCTGCCGACGAACAGCGGCAGGGTCTCGGTCTCACCCGAGATCCTGCCCGAGACGATCGTCACCGCGCCGAACTCGCCGAGCACACGAGCGGTGGTGAGGACAACGCCGTAGGCGACGCCCCAGCGGATCGCGGGCAGGGTGATCCGCCAGAAGGTCTGCCACCCGTTGGCGCCGAGGGTGGAGGCGGCCTGCTCCTGCTCGGTCCCGATCTCCTGAAGCACCGGCACCGTCTCCCGCACCACGAAGGGCAGCGAGACGAAGATGCTGGCGAGGACCATCGCCGGCCAGTCGAAGAGGACCGTTATGCCCCATTCCGCCATTGTGGGGCCGAACCAGCCGTCGTTGCCGTAGAGCAGGAACAGCGCCAGGCCGACCACGATCGGAGAGATCGCGAAGGGGAGGTTGATGATCGCGTCGATCACCGCGTTGCACTTCCACTTGTGGCGGACGAGCAGCAGCGCGCAGCCGACGCCGAAGATCGTGTTCAGCGGTACCGCGACGGCGACCATCAGCAGGGTGAGCTGGATCGAGTGGAGCGCCTCCGGCGAGGTCATCGCTTCTACCGGTGGCCCTAGCCCGTGCTCGAAGGTCTTGTAGAAGATCATCGCGACGGGCGCCAGCAGCAGCAGGCCGAGGTACCCGAACGCGAGGCCGCGAAGGCCCCACTTGGCTGAAGCGGTAGGGGTCATCCTCCACCCACTCCCTGAGAGCGGCCGATGACACGGCTGACGGTGCGAGCCAGGAGCCCCTTCTCACCACGCGGCCCCGAGCGGGCGAACAGGCTGACCAAAATCAGCATCAGCACCGAGAGCGCCAGCAGGACTACCGAGACCGCCGAGGCACCGGGGACGTTGCCGGACTCGATCTGGCTGCGGATGAAGACCGAGGAGACCTCGGTGTCGAAGGGGATGTTGCCGGAGATCAGGATCAACGAGCCGTACTCGCCGAGCGCCCGCGCGAAGGCGAGCATGACGCCGGCGATGATGCCCGGCATCAGGTTGGGGAAGATGACGCGGCGGAAGGTGGTGAAGCCGCCGGCGCCGAGCGACGTCGATGCCTCCTCCATCTCGCGGTCCATCTCCATCAGCAGCGGCTGCACCGAACGGACGACGAAGGGCAGGGTGATGAAGGCGAGTGCCATCACCACCGCGACCCGGGTAAAGGCGACGTTGAGCCCGATCGGGCTATCCGACCCGTAGAGCGTCAGCAGCGTGAGGCCGGCGACGATGGTCGGCAGCGCGAAGGGCAAGTCGATCAGGGCGTTGACAGCCGCCTTGCCAGGGAACTCGTCGCGGACCAGCACCCAGGCGATGACAGTGCCGAAGAAAGCGTTGATCGCGACCACGATCAACGAGCAGACCACGGTCAGTTTGAGCGCCGCCATCGCCTGCTCGCCGGTGACCGATCTCCAGAAGGCGTCGAGCCCGCTGGAGAGCGAGCTGTCGACCACCGCCGCCAGCGGCAGCATCACCATCAGCGACAAGTAGAGGACGATCAGGCCTCTGCCGAGACCGGCACCGAGCCCGGGCAGGCGGATGCCTGCCCGGGGTGCTGCGGATACGGGTGGGACGCTTGCCGGGTGAGCGTCCATCAGCCGCTCGTCGAGACTCCGAGTTCCTTCTCGATCTCGGCTACGGAGCCGGTTTCGTCATCGAAGAACTCGTCGTTGACTTTTTCCCAGCCACCGAACTCATCGATCGTGAACAGATCCTTGGGGGTCGGGAACTGCTTCGGGTCGACCAGGTCGGGGTTGACCGGGCGGTAGCCGTTCTCGGCCCAGAGTTCCTGGCCGGCGTCCGACCAGATGTAATCGAGGAAAGCCTGAGCTGCCTCCGGTGCGTCTTTGGTGACCGCGATCGGGGTCTCGATCAGGATCGTCGAGGGCGGGATCACGTAGTCGACGTCCTCACCCTCGTCCTGGGCCTTGATCGCCTCGTTCTCGTAACCGAGCAGCACGTCGCCCTCGCCCTGAGTGAAAGCGGCGAGCGCGTCGCGGGCGCTGCCCGGCTGGACCACGGTCTTCTCGAGCACGGTCTTGACGGCGGCGAGCGCTTCTTCGGGAGATTTGCCCGCGTGCAGCTGCGAGCCGTAGATCGCCATGATGTTCCAGCGAGCGGCCCCGGAGCTGAACGGGTTGGGAGTGATGATCTCGACGTCCTTGGTGAGCAGATCCTCGATCGACTCGAGGCCCTCCGGGTTGCCCTTGCGGACCGTGAGCACCATCACCGAGTCCTGGGCGATGCCGTCGTATTCCTGCTTGTCCCAGTCCGCTGCGACCTGTCCGGATTCGACCAGACGGATCATGTCGCCGCCCTGGGCGAAGTGGACGACGGAAGCGGGCTGGCCGGCCTCGACCGCGCGGCTCTGGTCGCCGGAGGCGCCGAAGGAGTTGCTGAAGCTGACGTCCGCCCCCTCCGGGGTGGCCTCGAAGCCAGGCTCGAGAGCTTCCTCGTAGACGGCCTCCGGGGTCGAGTAGCCGACGACGTCGAGCTTGCCGCCCGAGGACGAACCGGTCGCCGAGCTGTCATCGCTGCCTCCGCAGCCCGCAACGACGATCGCCGCCGCCAGCGCGAAGAGCGCGACTAGAAGACTGGCATTGATGCTGCGCCACCGGTTTGCCTTGCGAGCGTTCCGCATAGAAAAGGAATCCTCTCTTTGTTGACTGATTTAGTTTTTTGACTGACTTAGTTCTAAAAGGAAACGGGCACCCTAGCACAATGTTGATCGGCAAAGTCGGAAAGACCGGGGCGGGCAATGCTCCCGGCGGGTGCCAGGGGAATTCGCCGCGTCTCAGAGGGGGCCCGAGCCCGAGACGGCGGACCGGACCGAGAGAACGCCTGGCCAGTCGAGGCTGACAACCGGTTCTCGGCTGACCAGGCCGCGGCACGATACCGGACTTACGGGCTATCTACTGGTTTGCGGGAAACGGCAAGGGGACCGCGTGTTTATGCTCGAAGGAAGGTTGGCCCATGGCCAACCCGAGAGGAAAGAGCGAGGCCAACCGTGCTCTTGCCCTCGGTGCGTTGCTGCGTAAGCTGCGCCGGGACCGCGGCTACACCCTGGACCAGCTCGCCAAGCGCATCCCGATGTCAGCATCCAACCTCTCTCGCGTGGAGCTAGGCAGTCAGGGGCCTCCCCCGGACGAGGTGATCGAGCGCATCGCCAAGGCCCTCGAGGTCGAGACCGCCGAGCTCCTGCATGCGGCGGGGAGGGTCGGCGGCGGCGAGTCCTTCGAGCAGGCGGTCCTCGAGCGGCTCGACGCGATCGGGCGCGACGTGCGCGAGGTCAAGGATGCCGTCGTCGGTCGCAAGGAGCCGAGGCCCGGCGTTTCCTAGCTTGCCCGAGCCTCGATCGCCCGTCATGCGCTCAGCGCGGGCTGGCGATGCCGCCGCCGACCGAGGGAGGTGGTGCGGGAGCCGGTTCGGGCGCCGGTTCCGGAGCGGGTTCGGGTGCCGGCTCGGGATCCGCTTCGGGCTCGGGGTCGGGCCCCTGACCGCCGCCCTCGTCTTTCTTCGACGGCTCGTCGGTCGTTTCTTCTTCGTCGTACTCGTATTCGTCGGAGTAGCCCGACGACGAGGTGTGTTCGCTGTCGAGGCCGGAGAGCTCTGGGAGGCTGGAGGGCTGCGGGAATTCGGGGCAGTTGCCGGCCACGGCAGATTCCATGTAATAGCGCCAGATCGGCCCCGCGGTGGGACCGCCGTAGCCGGTCGGTTCGCGCGACTGGGGGTGCCCGACCCAGACCGCGGTCGAGTAGAGCGGCGTGTAGCCGACGAACCAGGCGTCTGAGGTGTCCTCCGAGGTACCGGTCTTGCCGGCCGCCGCCGAGCAGCCCATGTAGGTGTAGCCGGCGCCGGTGCCCTGCGTGATCACGCCCTCGAGCAGCCTCGTCACTTCGTAGGCCTCGCCCTCGCTCATCACCCGCTCGCCATCGTCGGGATCGGTTTCGTCGACCTTGCCGTCAGGGAACTCGACCCGGTCGATCGCCGTCGCGTCGTGGTGGACCCCCCCGTTGGCCAGCGTCGCGTAGGCGTCGGCCATCTCCAGCGGCGTGACGCCGACGGCGAGACCGCCGATCCCCTCGGCCGGGACCGATTCCAGCTCCGAGGTGATCCCCATTTCTTCCGCCGTCTTGGTCACTTCTTCAGGGCCGACGTCGAGGTCGAGCTGGGCAAAGATCACGTTGACCGAGTGCCAGGTGGCGGAGGCAAGCGACATCGTGCCGCCGCCCGGCTCGGAGTTGTTGACAACCCAGTCGGGACCGCCGCCGGGGATCTCCAGGGTCATGGGCGACGTCCCGTCGTAGTAGGTGCTGTCGGGGTCGATGCCCTGCTTGATCGCGGTGGCGAGGACAAACGTCTTGAACGAGGAGCCCGGCTGGCGGTGCGCCTGCCAGGCGTAGTTGAACTGGCTTTCGTCGGCGTAGCCTTCGGTCGAGGCGAGGGCGACGATCGCCCCGGTGTCCGGGTCGACCGAGGCCAGGCCGGCCGCCGGCCCGCCTTCCGCGTAACAGACGGAGCAGTAGTTCTCGACCGCGTATTCGGCCTTTTCCTGCAGGTCGGGCTCGATCGTCGTGTAGGCCTTGAGACCGCCTTTGCGCACCGTGTTGATCCCGTAGCGTTCGATCAGTTCGCTCTGCACCAGGTCGAAGAGGAACGGGTCCTTGATCACCTGGTACTTGTCGCCCGGGTCGAGGCCGAGGCCGCGGGTTTTCGCCTCGAGGTATTCGTCGCCGGTGATGTAGCCCTGTTCGTTCATCACCAGCAGCACCTCGTTGCGCCGCTTCAGGGCCGCCTTCGGGTCGAGGAAGGGGTTGTATTC